>SVPC01000019.1 GCA_015066095.1 Oscillospiraceae bacterium
TGAAACCGGTATTGTAAAAATAGATGGCAAGAAACTCTACATCCGTAAGGGTTACTTCCTTGGTGAAACCGGTATTGTAAAAATAGATGGCAAGAAACTCTACATCCGTAAGGGTTACTTCCTTGGTGAAACCGGTATTGTAAAAATAGATGGCAAGAAACTCTACATCCGTAAGGGTTACTTCCTTGGTGAAACCGGTATTGTAAAAATAGATGGCAAGAAACTCTACATCCGTAAGGGTTACTTCCTTGGTAAAACCGGTATTGTAAAAATAGATGGCAAGAAACTCTACATCCGTAAGGGTTACTTCCTTGGTAAAACCGGTATCGTAACAATCGACGGCAAGAAACTCTACATCCGTAAGGGTTACTTCCTTGGTAAAACCGGTACCGTAAAAGTTAATGGTAAAACTTATAAAGTTGTAAAGGGTATAGTAAAATAATAACCTAACAGAAAAACTCCCGTGGAAACACGGGAGTTTTTTAATTCGTAATTTGTAATTCGGAATGCGGAATTATTATGAGATTAAATTATAATTTGTTGGGGGATTGGTTAATAACTTATACAAAGAGTCAATAAAAAAGACCGCCAAACGGCGGTCTTAATACTTTACCCGATTACGCTTTGTTTACAGAACCAAAAAGTTCCATCTTTTCTTTAACGGTATCTTTAATAGCCTGAACGCCGTCTGCTAAAAGTTTTCTGGGGTCGAAGCCCTTGCCCTGCAAGTCTTTGCCGGCTTCAATATATTTACGGGTAGCATCTGCAAATGCTAACTGACATTCGGTATTTACATTTATCTTAGAAACACCTAAAGAGATAGCCTTCTTAATCATATCGGCAGGGATGCCTGTACCGCCGTGGAGAACGAGAGGCATATCGCCTGTGAGCTGCTGTATAGCATCAAGGGTGTCGAAGCTAAGACCTGCCCAATTTTCGGGGTATTTACCGTGAATGTTACCGATACCAGCGGCGAGCATTGTAACGCCTAAGTCTGCAATCATTTTACATTCTTTGGGGTCAGCCACTTCGCCTGCGCCAATAACGCCGTCTTCTTCACCGCCGATAGAACCAACTTCGGCTTCAATAGAAAGACCCAATTTATCGCAAAGTGCAACCAATTCCTTGGTTTTTTCGATATTTTCTTCAATAGGATAATGTGAGCCGTCAAACATAACAGATGAGAAACCTGCTTCAATGCACTTTTTAGCGTGTTCATAAGAACCGTGGTCAAGGTGCAAAGCCACAGGAACGGTAATGCCGAGTTCATTAATCATACCGTTTACCATACCAACAATAGTGGTATAGCCACACATATATTTACCAGCACCTTCGGAAACACCGAGTATAACAGGTGAATTAAGTTCTTGTGCGGTTTGCAAGATGGCCTTGGTCCATTCAAGGTTGTTGATATTGAACTGACCTACTGCATACTTACCTTTTTTTGCTTTTTGAAGCATTTCTTTTGCGGATACTAACATTTATAATTCCTCCAAATATTTATTAACAATATTTTATACTAAAATAGTAACAAAATCAACCTTTATTTACCCGTATCTTCAATAATTTCTTCGGGGGGTTGCTCTAAAAGTTCGGGCTTGGATAAAAGACTTCTCATATATCTGAAAGCGGTAGAAAAATAACTGCCTGAACAAATGCGTTCATCCATAGTAACACCGATAGGCATACTGCGTTCAAAAATGATTTCGTCGCCCTTGCGTTTTGGCACTTCGCGCATGTTACCCATAGCCATAAATATACTTGTTGTGCCAAATTCGTAACAATGGTGATAAATATGGTTTGTACGAATGGATGCCAAATTAGTAATGCCAAGGCTCATATGGAAAGGTGACATATCGATTATAAACTTAGGCAAAAGACCGTGGCGGTCTAAGAATTTGAAAAGTTTTACGCCGAAAGTTAAAAGACCGGGGAAGCTTAAAAGGAATTTCATAATCTTTTCTGTACCGTTATTTTCGGGAGATTCACGGTTTTCGTTTACATAGGCATTTATTTTGTTGTTCACATCAAAAATAGTATCCGATTTTTCAAAATACATTTTAGACATTGTGCCGTCGTGCGATTCGATAGAGCGCAAAACCACCATACCAACCGCAATTTCATTACGGGCATAAGCCTTTTTGTTTACAATAAAGCGGTTAAGTTCGGGATATTTTGCCAAAGTGCGCACATAAGCCGAAAGTACTAATGCCATATGACTTATTGAAATATTTTCCTTGCGCTTTTTGTTGATGTAATCTTGCATAGGACTGTGCGGAATGTCGATGGTTATCATATTCATCGAGTCGACCCTTTTGTCCATGATATGTGCCGCAACCTTGTACATTGGGTCTACTTTTTTAAGTTTTTTACCGTCTGCTCGCATAGTTTTCCCCTTTGTCGAAATTTGTACTATAATGATACCATATTTTTAAACATTTTACAATGTTTTTTTAATATCACCATCTTAAAAACTTGTTATCTAAATAAATATATGATATAATATATAAGTATAGTTATATGTTACGGCAGATTTGATTATTTAATTTTTGCTTGGTGCATTATTCACGAAATTCTTTCCATACTAACTATGGGTGAATTTTAATGAGTAATAATGAAAATAATCATAACGAAAAATCAGAGTCTATAAAAGAATTTGGTGCTGTCACCTCTTTTTCGGGCAAACATAAAATTTATTGTCTTACCATTATTGGTGAAATAGAAGGTCACAATGTGTTGCCCGAACAGAGCAAAACTACCAAGTATGAGCATATTATACCTCAACTTGTAGCGGTGGAAGAATCGCAGGAGATAGAGGGTTTATTGGTTATATTAAATACTGTTGGTGGCGATGTTGAGGCAGGCCTTGCAATTGCCGAACTGATTTCGGGAATGAAAAAGCCCACAGTATCATTTGTTTTGGGCGGCGGTCACTCAATCGGTGTACCGCTTGCGGTATCTGCCAAAAAATCATTTATTGCACCGTCTGCTACTATGACCGTGCACCCCGTTAGAACAAACGGGCTTGTGATAGGGGTGCCGCAGATGTTTAATCATTTTGCAAAAATGCAAGAGCGAATAACCAATTTCGTGGCTCGAAATTCTAAAATTTCTAAAGAAAGTTTTACTTCTCTTATGATGAACACAGGGGAAATGGTTACCGATGTAGGCTCAGTTTTATCGGGCGAGCGCGCGGTAGAAACCGGACTTATTGACAGTATTGGTACACTTTCAGATGTGTTGGAAGGACTTTACAAATTGATAGAAGAAACTGACAAGGAGAGTTGTTATGGCAACAAAAAAGAAAAGCAGTAAAAAACAAAGCGCTAAACCGACAAACAGGAGTGAAGGTTCTCGTCAACTGCGCTCGATTATTTGGTTTGCGGTTGCAGTTTTTCTGCTTTGTGTGGTGTTTATTAAAGGCGAAAACCTATGGACCTATATGCATGAGTTTGTGTTCGGTGTTTTTGGTGTTACCGCTTATGTATACCCGTTTTTAATAGGTTTTGCGGCGGTTTTGTGTGCTTTAAATAAAATCAGCGATAACAAAGGTAAAATAGCAGGTATTAGTAGTGTTGTGGTTTTAGTAAGCGCTATAATTGATATTTTTTCAATTGACCCCACATTTAAATTTTTAGAGCATATAAAATTGGCATACAACAGTGGTATCGAACTTACAAGCGGCGGCTTTTTGGGCGGACTTATCGGTAAGCCTATACGCGCTGCATTTGGTGATACGGGCGCTTCCATTGTACTTATACTTATTGTTTGTGTGCTTTTGATGATTCTCACCCGCACTACTTTAATTTCGCTATTTAAAGCAATTTCAAAGCCTATGGTTTCGGTTAAAAATCACGCCGAAGACGCGTATGCCCGTCGCGAAGAGGAAAGAGCAAACAAGCAGTTCTCCGTAGATATTCCCGTAGATGATGGTCCCGAAGGTCGCAAAAAGGCGCGTATGAGTATGAGCCCCAAACAAAGACGATTGGTAGATGCCTATCACGGAAAAGAGTTTGAGGCGGAAGAAACTCCTATTTCAGAAGATACATATACTGATGTGAGCGAAGATAGACAAGAACTAGATGATGCTCTTAAAAATGCTAAGCAAGAGGCAGATGCCCAGATTATTGATGCCAAGGCAGAAACCGAAGCGTTTACACGCGAGGTTGAAAAACTTGATGAGTCTAACGATAAAGGCTATGTATATCCGCCGTTATCACTACTTAAAGAGCCTACACAAACAGGTTCTCTCTTGGGACAGGATACATCTGCTACGGCAGAGCATTTGGTAGAAACGCTTAAAAGTTTTGGCGTAGAAACCAGAATAGTGGATATTAGCCGCGGACCCACTGTAACAAGATACGAATTACAGCCCTGTGCAGGTGTAAAAATCAGTCGCATTACCGCATTGGCAGATGATATCGCCCTTAACCTTGCAGCAGGTAATGTGCGTATAGAAGCGCCTATACCTAATAAGGCGGCGGTTGGTATTGAAGTGCCTAATAAGGATAAAAACGCGGTTAATATACGCGAAATTCTTGAAGCGCCTGAGTTTGTTTCGGCAAAAAGCAAACTTACTGTTGCCTTGGGTAAGGATATAAGCGGTAATATCATAACTGCTGATATTTCTAAAATGCCGCACGGTCTTATTGCAGGGGCTACCGGTTCGGGTAAATCGGTATGCACTAACTCGATTATTTTAAGTCTTTTATACAAAAACTCACCCGACGAATTAAAACTTTTGCTTATCGACCCCAAAACGGTTGAGTTTGAGCCGTATAACGGCATACCGCACCTTAAAGTGCCGGTAGTTACCGACCCCAAAAAGGCGGCAGGTGCTTTGGGTTGGGCAGTTGAAGAAATGGAAAAGCGTTATAAAATGCTTTCCGACCGCAAGGTGCGTAATATAGAAGAATATAATGCATTTGTTGAAACCTTGAGCGATGAAGAGCGCCAAGATGTTGAAAAAATGCCCTATCTCGTTATCATAATTGACGAGTTTGCTGACCTTATGCAAACTGCTTCAAAAGAGGTTGAAGATTATATTGCTCGAATTGCCGCAAAGGCGAGAGCAGCAGGTATACATCTGCTTTTGGCAACACAGCGTCCGTCTGTGGATGTTATCACAGGTGTAATTAAGGCAAATATTCCAACCAGAATAGCGCTTACAACTTCTTCGCAGATAGACAGCCGTACCATTATCGACCAGGCAGGCGCAGAAAAACTTTTGGGCCGTGGTGATATGCTCTTTAACCCCGTTGGCACAAGCAAACCAAAACGTGTGCAGGGTTGTTTTGTAAGTAACGAGGAGATTAAGGCGGTTGTTGACTTTATAAAGGGCGACCGCGAAGCCGAATATGACCAAGAAGCAATGTTCGAAATAGAGCGTCAGGCGGCAATGGAAAAGAAACAACGCACAGGGCTACCTGAAGACGGACCTGACGAAGACCCAATGATAAAAGAGGCTATTCGCGTTGTGGTAGAAAACGGTTTGGCATCTACCTCGCTTTTACAAAGAAAGTTGAAACTCGGTTATGCCAGAGCGGCGCGTATTGTTGATGAAATGGAGCAACGCGGTATAGTTGGTCCTTACGAAGGCGCTAAACCGCGTAAGGTGCTCATAACCCCCGACCAGTTGATGGAAATGGAAGTTTCATCAGATGAGTAATTACAGTCCTAAAAACAGGGGCCGCATAATATTTGTTACGGCAATTATAACAATTATTATCTTTGCCGTAACACTATACTCAATTCAAAATCCCGATGTTGTAAAAGAAATTATATCGGACAGCAGTTTTGACACATCGCAAGATTTCATAAAGTTTGTAGATGTGGGTCAAGCCGATTGTGCTATTATTTACAGTAACGGTTATTGTGCGGTAATTGACGTGGGTCTTGCCAGCAGAGTCGGAGATATAGAAAACTGCCTTGACGAGTATAATGTAGAAAGTATAGATGTGGCTATAATATCCCATCTTCACTCTGACCATGTGGGCGGTCTTCCCAAAATAGCAAATGATTATAAAATAGAAAATCTTATTATGCCACCTTTAAAATCCAACAGTATAACCGCGGCTAAAAACGGCAAAGATACCGCTATTAAAAGCGGTACACAGGTTTATGATGCCGAAAGCGGTATGAATTTCGAGCTGGGTGAGTTTAAGATAACTTTGTTAAGTGGCTCTAATGATGAGGCTAATGAAAACAATCGGTCGCTATTTGTTATGGCAGAAATTGACGATACAAACTTTTTGTTTACAGGTGATGCCGAGACCAAGGTGGAAAAGCAGCTTTTAAACAGCGGAGCAGATATTGACTGTGATATCTTAAAAGTGGGACACCACGGAAGCGACAGTTCGTCAAGTGAAGCGTTTTTAGAAGCGGCAACTCCCGAATATGCCGTAATATCTGTGGGTGAAAGCAATATGTACTCTCATCCGCATGATGTGACCCTGCGTTCTCTTAAAACAATTGGTGCCGAGATTTACCGCACCGATAAAATGGGCGATATTACCTTTGATATGACAGACAATAAAATAGAAATTGCCCAAGAAAAAGAACAAAAATAAAACCACGGAATTTTCCGTGGTTTTTATCATTTTATAAACTTTTTATATCCTTTTCCGTATTTTACACATCGTGAAACGCGGCTTAAAGTAGCAGAAGAAATATCGGTCTTTTCAATTACTTGATTATATGTGTTGCCCTGAGTTAATAATTTTGCGGCGGCAATACGCTGAGCCATTTGTTCGACTTCTTTATTGGTGCAAAGGTCATCAAGAAAAATTTTAATATCATCGGGGTTATCAATTTGTGCCAACAAATTATAAACCTCTGATATCATTTGGTCGGTTATTTTTTCAAAACTCATAATATCACCTAAATTTCTTCTAACGATTTGTTTAAGAACTGCCGTGTTTTGAGCGATTGTGGGTTATCAAACACTTGGGCAGGTGTACCCATTTCTTCAATTACGCCGTCTGCCATAAAAATAACCTTGTCGGATACATTTTTGGCAAACTCCATTTCGTGGGTAACAATAATCATTGTGGTATCGTTACTTTTAAGGCTTTTTATAACCTTTAAAACTTCTCCCGTAAGTTCGGGGTCGAGTGCGCTTGTAGGCTCGTCAAAGCAGAGAATATCGGGATTGAGAGCCAGTGCGCGGGCAATAGCCACACGCTGTTGTTGACCGCCCGAAAGTTGGCAAGGATAATTGTCGATTTTGTCTAAAAGGCCTACCTTTTCAATCAGTTTACGGGCGTTTTCTTCGATTTGTTCAACACTGCCACGCTTTAAAAGTGTGGGCGCTAATGTTATGTTTTGCAAAACATTATACTGCGGGAAAAGGTTAAACGACTGAAAAACCAAACCAAAATGCAAACGGTTTTGTCGGATTTCTTCGTCTTTAAGGGTGCGTTTTTCACTACCGTCGAAAATAACCTTGCCGTTAATCGAAATGGTTCCCTTTTCTGCAAATTCCAAAAAGTTAAGGCAACGAAGCAGAGTGGTTTTGCCACCGCCCGATGAACCTAATATAGAGAGGACCTCGCCTTTTTCTAATGTGAAATCAACACCTTTTAAAACTTCGGTTTTACCAAAGCTTTTATATAAATCTTTTACTTCTAAAAAAGACATGTAACCCCTCCTAACTTTTAAAATAATTGAGTTTTTTCTCAATTCTGCCAAACAGTATTGTGAGTACGCCGACAAAAATCAAGTAGAACACACCCGTATAGAATAGCGGCCAGATAAGGGCCTGAGTTGCGGCAAGTTCTTTGGCTTGTTTTATAATTTCGGGCAGCATAATACAATTTGCGAGAGCGGTATCTTTAATCAAGGTGATAATTTCGTTACTCATTGGCGGAACAATACGCTTTACAACCTGTTTTAGTACAATCTTTTTAAATACCTGTGATTTTGTAAGACCTAAAACATAACCCGCTTCATATTGACCTTGCGATATACTTTCGATACCGCCGCGGTAAATTTCTGAAAAATAACACGCATAGTTGAGAGAAAATGCGATAAGCACAGCACAAAGACTGCCGGCATTTGTGAATATTAAATGCGACAAGCCTTGGTTAGGTATTGTGAAATTACTTATTATGTAACGGTCTATCTGGCTGAAAATCGGATTGCCGAATAATAGTCCCGGCACATAATAAATTATAAATATTTGAAGCATTAACGGTATGCCCCTGATAATCCAAACAAAGGTTTTGCTTATAGCTCTGATAGGTGCGAATTTGCTCATAGAGCAAAATGCAATTGGAAGACCCAAGGGTACACCTATAAGTAAAGTTACGGCGAATATTATAAGTGATATTATAAAACCGTTAGCCAAAAAGACTGTGATTTCAAGAAAAGACATATTATTATCCTTTACACAAATTTGGCTGACGGGATAAAAATCCCGTCAGCATATAGTGGTTTATATTTATTTTTTTAAAATATTATTTCTGGTCAGAGAAATCTTTAATAGCGGTATTTTCCACCTTATACTTCTTAGCAAGTTTTTCGATAGTACCGTCTTTACCGAGTTTTTCAAGTTCGGCATTAACCTTAGCGGTAAGTTCGCTGCCTTTTTTGAAGCCGATAGCATAATATTCAACATCACTTGAAAGAGTATCAACTATTTTAAGGTTTGCATAGTCGCCCTTACCAACATAAGCCTTTGCAAGTTGAGCGTCAACCACAGCAAAGTCTGCGGTTTTAGAATTGATTTCCAATAAAGCGTCAGTTTGTTTTGTTACACCCTTAAAGGTGATGCCTTCAAATGCTTTTGCGTAAGATTCGCCGGCAGAACCACTTTCAGCCATACCGATTTTACCATTTAAATTTTCTGCGGCTGTGATATTAGAATCGGCGGAAACAACAATTACTTGACGATTTTCCATATAGTTGTAAGAAAAATCTACTTTGTCTGCACGAGCAACGCCGTCGTCGTCTTTGGTGTTGCAAGTGAAACCGTTCCAAACACAGTCGATTGTATTAGAGTTTAAATCGGTGTACTTGTTATCCCAAACGATTTCTTTAAAGATAACATCGTAACCAAGATTTTCAAAAACTGCTTTAGCGAGTTCTGTATCGTAACCTATAAGTTCGCCGTTTTCATCAAGATAGTTCATTGGGTCATAGATTGTATAACCTACAACGATTGTTTCTTTTGCACCGCTTTCGGTTTCGGGTTCGCTGCCGCAAGCTGCAAAGCAGAAGAGCATTACAATTGCCATTAAGATTGCTAATAATTTTTTCATTTTTAATTACCTCTTTTTTAAAATTTGTTTTGTGTTGTTTTGTTTTAGCACTTTAGGAATTCATCTAATTAAAGTGTGCCGTTAAAAAAATAAAAAATATTCAGTTTAGTTTCGGTGGACTTTCATTTTATTTTTCCTCCAGTGCTGTGTCGATGTTGCTATTATACTTCACCAAACTGAATTTGTAAAGTGTTTTTTTGAAAAAATTTGTTTTTCGGCACATTACACAATAAAATAAAGTGCAGATTATACAACCTGCACAATTGTTATCCATGTAAAGTTAAACCATATTTATTTGCGAGTTCTAACAATTCCTTATCCTTATGTTCTTTTATAAATTCGTTGAGCATTTCGGTAAGGTCGGAATCTTTACGGAAGCCTACGCCGTAAGCCTCATCAGAAAAGGGGAAGCCGGTGGCTAATGTGGAGTAAGTCTTACCTTCTCCTACCACCTTTTCGGCAAATGTGTAATCGACTACAGCCGCATCAGTCATACCGTTTGCAACCGATTTAAGTGCTTGATGCTGGGTATCGTATGCATTAACATCAAAACCTTCGCGTAGGATGCATAAATGTCCTGCCGAGCCATTTTCGGCGGCAAAAAGCAAATTCTTTACATCGTATCCGTATTTAAAATAGGAAACCTTGTCGGCTTTCATCACAAGAATTTGGGAATTTAATACATACCCATCAGAAACACTGATTTCGGTTTGTTCGTCTTCTTCTATGGTCATACCGTTCCAAATGCAATCAATTTCATATTCATTAAGCAAATCATAACGCTTTGCCCATTCTATTTCGACAAACTCCACTTCAACACCAAGTTCCTTTGCAAAGAGTTTGGCAAATTCGGTATCAAAGCCTGTCCACTCACCGTCTACCTTATAGTTCATAGGTTCACAGTCAGTTATACCTACTATTAATTTCCCTGCATCCTTAACCTCTTCGCTATCGGTACCGCGGTCGCAACCGCACACGAAAGCCAACATTAAAAGAGAAAGAATAATCGCTAAAATCTTTTTCATTGTCACACCTCGGTTTTTTAAATACATATTTATTATATTTTATATTTGCAATGTTGTAAAGTGTTTTTTGATTTTAAAAAGTTGTTATTATATGTAAGACATGTTATAATATATAGGTAATAATTCTGTTAAAGGATGAGTGAGATATGCGAAACACTACACTTTGTCATATTGAAAAAGACGGCAAGTATTTAATGCTTCACCGCGTAAAAAAGGAAAATGATATGAATCGCGATAAATGGGTGGCGATTGGCGGCAAGTTTGAAGACAGGGAAACGCCCGAAGAATGCAACCGCCGCGAGACCTTGGAAGAAACAGGGCTTACTTTGGGTGAAACGCGTTACTGCGGTATAGTGACCTTTATATCTGATAAATGGGAAACCGAGTATATGCACATTTTTCATTCGCTCGATTTTTCGGGGGAAATAAAGCCTTGCGATGAAGGAGAACTTTGTTGGGTGGATAAAAAGGAGATATATAATCTCCCCATTTGGGAAGGGGATAAAATTTTCTTCCGACTAATAGAAGAAAACGCTCCGTTCTTTTCGCTTAAACTTGAGTATGTAGGCGATACGCTTATAAATGCGGTGCTTAATCAAAAGAAAATAGAACTATAAAAAAGGGAACAACCAAGCGGCTGCTCCCTTAAATTTTACTTATTATCAATTTCAAAATAATCTTGTAAACGGTCTACAAAAGCATCGGCTATGGTTTCATACTCGTCATCATCTTCAATTTCGTAGAAATATTCTTCGCCGTTTTCTTCGCCAACCTTTACTATTACCAACTCGCCACTATCGTCGAGCATTTTTTGCGGGTCTTGGAAGGTGGGGAGAAGTGCTAAATATCTTGCTTCATCGGTTTCAATAGCGTCTAAGATTTCAAAACTATATTCTTTCCCGTTATCGTCAGCAAGAGTTATTATATCTGGATTATATTCATTATTTTTTTCTGCCATAATTATCACTCCTTAAACCTATTTTAATATTATTGTTATAGTCTGTCAATATCATTTTTTTCAAAGTCCAAAACTTTTCTGAATTGGGTTTCATAAAGTTCTTTGTACTTTTCACTTTTAGTAAGCAATTCTTGATGAGCGCCCTCCGCAGTTATTATACCCTTTTCAATAACCATTATTTTGTCAGCTGCAATAACGGTGGAAAGACGGTGCGCGATAACAATGCTCGTGCGGTCTTTCATCACATTATCCAAAGCGTCGCTTATAAGGTTTTCCGAAATAGAGTCGAGCGAGGAGGTCGCTTCATCCAAAATCAAAATTTTGGGGTCTTTCAAGACTACGCGCGCTATCGACATACGCTGTTTTTCACCGCCTGAAAGTTTAAGACCGCGGTTGCCTACGATAGTGTCAAACTTTCCTGGAAGTGACATAATAAAGTTGTAAATATTTGCAACGCGACAGGCGTTTTCAATTTCTTCCTTTGTAGCATCGGGTTTTGCGTATAATAAGTTTTCCAAAATTGTGCCGTTAAATAAATAGGTGTCTTGGGTTACAATGCCTATATTTGTGCGAAGGTATGCAAGGTCAAAATCTTTAACATTTACACCTGCAACTTTAATTTCGCCTTGTTTTGCGTCAAAAAGACGGGGTATCATACCTATAATGGTAGATTTACCTGCACCCGAAGTACCAACTATAGCATACATTTTACCCTTTGGCACGGTAAAACTTACACCTTTTAGCACAGGGTTGCTTTCTTCATAAGAAAAATGCACATCGCAAAACTCTACTTGTGAATTTTCAAGGTCGGGTTTTTGGGGATTTTCGGGGTTTTCAATTTCGTGCGGACGGTCAAGATACTCGAAAATACGGGTAAACAGCGCCAAAGAACGGATAAAGTCAACCTGTAAATTAAGCAGTGAGCGTACAGGTTGGTAAAGACGGTTTACAAGGGAAACAACAACCGTAATGTCACCAATTGTAAGACCGCTGTCTTTATAACTCATAATTAAAAATCCGCCTGCAAAATAAATGCAAAGAGGGGCTATTTGTATAAACATTCCCAAAAAGACGTGAAACCAACTACCTGCTCTGCGCTCTTTTATGGTGGTTTTTGTTACTTCATTATTTATGGTTTTAAATTTTTTATACTCGCTTTTTTCTTTGGTAAAAAGTTTTACAAGCATCGAGCCGCTAACAGATAAGGTTTCATTTATATGGGTGTTGAGCTCGTCGCTTTTTTCCTGCACTTCACTTGCCAACATCCAACGCTTTTTACCAACTGCGCGAGTGGGGAAGATTAAAAGCGGTATTACAATAAGACCTACGATTGCCAGTCGCCAGTCGGTGTAAAACAGATAAAAAACACAAGTACCAACTGTCAGCACATTACTTACTACCGAGGTTAACATCACCGATATTACGGCACTAACACCATTAATATCGCTATTCATACGGGTTATGATATCGCCCTGTTTTTCATTGGTGAAAAACGCGTGGGGCATATGTTGTAGGTGGTCATACATTTCGTTTCGCATATCGTAAATAATTTTTTGCGATATCCAGGAGTTTATGTATTGCTCCAAAACGCTGATTATCTGCGAGAGCGACAACACAACAAACGCAAGTATCAAAAGGTTTATAAGGGTTACCATCTCGCTATTGGGAGCGGCGATTGCATCCACAATTTTACCCGTTATTATAGATGGAAAGAGACCTAAAACTGCCGAAATAATCAACGCACCGAACACCAACAAAAACTGCCATTTATATGGCTTTAAGTAGGAAAGAATCCTAATTAACAGTTTTTTGTCCATTTTTGGTTTGTTTTGTTTTTCTTTTTCAGTTAAAAACCCGCGGGGTCCACCCAAATGCATAGGTCCACGCATACCGGGGGGTGGTGGATTCATAGGTCTCATAGTATCACTTCCTTGTATGATTATTTTAACATATTGCACAAATAAATGTGTGAACAAATATACATTTTTACAAAATATACAAAAGTTATCAACTTTTGCTTGACAAATTGTGAATAATGCCTTATAATAAAGACACAGAGAAAGGAGGAGCTAAGAAAATGAAAGAGTTAACTCCACCTGAAAGGTACCCTAAATAAACGAAAGGCGTGATTCCAATGAAGTAGTAAAGCTTTAAACACAAACAAACTTCCAAAAAAATTAAGACTCTTTTAGGATAATGATTTTGTAAAATAAAATAATAAGTTAAAATTTATATATACAACCACAGTAGGTGATAAAATGAAAGGATTAAGACGTTTTATCAAATAAACTGTTAAGGTGAGTCCAATGTACAATTTTAATTTTAAAACTTGAAATAGAGCCTTTTGAGATGCAAAAGTTAACAGGGGAACGCCCCGAGAAAAAATCAAGCGCTGTTCTGACAGTGTGCATAAAAAGGAAAGGTTTTAAGTGAACGACAAAACTGAATATGTATAGAAGCGGTTACGAATGGGATTTTTCGTAACCGCTTTTGCTTTATATATTTGTAGGGGAGGGGGTTCCCCACCCATTTAGGTTTGTTCATACAAAAAGTGAGCTGAAACGGCTCCCCTACGATGTGTCTAAATAGATTATTTGTAGGGACAGGCGTCCCCGACTGTCCGTTAAATTTACTTTTTCTTTGAGTGATATTATTTATTTTGGATTTGAAAAAATTTTATCGAAGATACATTCATTACGTGCTTTAATTCTTTCGGAAACTTCTTTAAAAAATAGAAGAAATTCATCATAGTTTTTTGGAATAGCATCATAATTTTCAATTTCATTGGCTTTTATAGGATTTCCTGTTTTCAGGCAAATGGGAGTTAGTGTTGTTTTATCAACAAAAGGTTGCAATGCATTTTTATTGATAAAATCAGACCAATCTTTAAAATTTTCCAACCAATTTAATGTTTCTTTTGTTAATTCATCTTTTTTATTAGTAAAAATAGATTTTAAATATGTATCATTTGAATATTGGTAATATGCATATATTTTTATTAACAAGGTATCAACGGTATCCCATTCACCATAGTTGCTTCGTGCAGTGTTGAATGATGTCGATCTGTTTTGGCTTATTTGATATGTGTTGCCAGGAATACACATATAATTTCCGAACATATTATAATTTTTTAGAAAATTCTTGGCTTTAATGTCCATGGCGTTCCAGATGATATCGCAATTTTGGTGGCAATAAGAAATCCAATCGGTATTTTCTTGAGGAACTTTAGGAATGCCAGTTGTTGCAATTTCGTTGAAAAGATTATAAAATTGTCGGTATCTATCTTGTTTTTGGAGTAGGGGGTTATTATCGATTCTTTTCCAAAGACTTCCTAAATACAGTTTTAGCGAATGTAATGCGGAAGTAAGGGTATCTCCTCTGAATTTGCCGATAGAACTTTGTAGTTCGTATTTTTGTTTGTTATTGTCTTGATATACAATGTTGTTTAATTCTAATTCATCACTTAATAATACATACATAACGATACAAAGAATACTTGCGTCACAATCTACCCCGCGATAAAATGAGGATGATTTTTTCTTATATTCTAAAAACTTATTTAAGGAATTTTCTTCGTGATACCAGGTCTCATTTTCAAATTGACATAATGCATTTTCTGATTTTATAATATCAGTGTTTGTGAGCAGTGTTTTTGCCATTAAAATCTTATTTTCAATTGAATCTTCAAATTTGATTTTTTGTATAGTGTTTAAAACATACGTATTTTTTACGATATCACTTGATAAAGTGTCCATAAATTTTTACCTCCTAAAATTATCAATCATCATATATTTTTTGTTGTATCAAAAAGCGCATGCGGGCGTCAAAAGCTTTCAAGTCCGTAAGGCGCTTTTTCTTTTTGACAGGGTCCGAACCGCGGCGGATAAACGGGTCGTGCGATTCGTAATTTTCGTTTGATAAATGCTTGGTCACCTTTGCTTTTAGCGTTTCTTTTTGTTCATTATCGAGTGAAGTGTTGGAATCAATACTTTTTCTGATATCTTCTATATCTTTACGGCTGAATGGTTGAACGTAATATAAGTTTCTGATATAACCATTATTTTCGGGTTCACTTTCACCATAGCCGTCATACATTAACCGCCATTCTTTTTTTGGCAGAGGGTTGCCGTAAATATCGGAATTTATTACACGCACCAATTCTTTAATTAGCGTTCTTCGGCTTTTTCGTCTTGAAGATTTAGGACCAAAAAAATCAGGCAGACCTTTTTGGTCAAAATAATAATCTATTAAAGCGGTTGAAGTGGGATTATCTTTATCGGTATATTTTTTTAAGTATTGTAGTAGCCGTATCAATCTTTCTTCTTTGGAAGTCATACTGAATCCTCCGTATCGGTGTTTTCTTTCATATTATAACATCATTTTTTCGATAAAACAATAGTGGATAAAAAATTATCCGAAAAAAGTCTGTTTAATAATAGGGAGGGAAATGAGTTTTTTGCGATAAAAATATACGCATTTATCGCACCAAAATTGAAAGTGAGGATTTAATTATGAAAGTGATTTTTTTAGATGTAGACGGAGTGCTGAATAATGCACATACAAGAGAAACCTTTGAGGATTACATATTTGTATCCGATGATAAAATATTATTGTTAAGAAAACTTATAGATAAAACAGGCGCTAAGATTGTTTTAAGTTCGAGTTGGCGTAAAGGTTGGCGGTTTAAAGACAATAACCCTGCTTGTGCCAATGAGGATGTGAGGCTTTTTAATGCGTTGGAGTTAAAATTAAAAGAGTATGGTATAAAACTTATGAGTTACACAGGACATTTTTGGCATCGTGGTGAGGAAATTGATGAGTGGTTAAAAAATTGGAATGGTGAAAAGATAGAATCGTTTGTAATATTGGATGATATGAAAAGAGAAGAATTTGAGCCAAATGCTGACCGATTGGTACAAACCAATATTTCGACGGGACTTACTGAAAGTCATATAGCGCAAGCAGTTGAGTTGTTAAATGAGAGTGAGGAATAGTATTAAAGCAAAACTCCCGTTGCCTAAGCAACGGGAGTTTTTGTTTATTTATGTATTCCAATATTTTCTGTCGAGGCTGCGGAAAGAAATTGCCGCGAATATATGTGGCTTTTCGATGATTTCACTGCCGTCAAGGTCGGCGATGGTACGTGCCACCTTTAAAATACGGTCATAAGCGCGAGCCGACATACCAAGTCGCTCGAAAGATAATTCCAAATACTTTGAAGCGTCATCGGTAAGTTTGCAAAACTTTTTCATAAGCGCAGGTGTGAGCGCCGAATTACAGGTAATGCCGGTGCCCTCATAACGCTTAAGTTGAATTTGTCTTGCCTTGTTTACGCGTTTCTTTATATCTGCCGAGGATTCCTCTTTTGCGGTAGAACTGAGCGCTGTGTAATCCACGGGTGGAACTTCCACATGCAAATCTATACGGTCAAGCATAGGACCCGAAACCTTTGAGAGATATTTATGTACGGCCTGCGGGGAACAGGTACAATGTTTTGTGGGATGGCCGTAAAAACCGCAAGGGCAGGGGTTCATTGCCGCCACAAGCATTATATTACTGGGGTAGGTAAGCGTACCCGCCACGCGTGAAATGGTCACTTTGCCGTCTTCAATAGGTTGGCGAAGTGCCTCCATAACATCACGGCGGAATTCGGGGAACTCGTCCAAAAACAGTACGCCGTTATGCGCCAAAGAAATTTCGCCAGGTTTTGGCACGGTACCGCCGCCCGAAATACCCGCAACAGACACAGTATGGTGTGGAGAGCGGAAAGGACGAACCGACACAAAAGGATTTTTGTTGTCGAGTATACCTGCGATAGAGTGAATTTTGGTGGTTTCAATCGACTCTTCGAATGTCATATCGGGCAAAATACCGGGCAATCGTTTTGCCAACATGCTTTTACCTGAGCCTGGAGGACCCACCAAAACAATATTATGGTTGCCTGCAGCCGCGATTTCAAGCGCCTTTTTTGCTGCTAGTTGACCCTTTACATCGCTAAAGTCGGGAACTTTTACAGAACTTTCGTGTGTTGTGGGGGTGTTAGGTTGCTTTTCTATTTTCTTTTCACCTGTAAGGTGGTCGATAATCTGCTTTATATTTTCAACGGGGTAAACATTTATGCCATCAACAACCGCTGCTTCTATGGCATTATCCTTGGGTACAAAAATATTCTCTATACCGTTTTCTTTGGCGGTAATAGTCATAGCCAAAATGCCATTAACACCACGCAAAATACCGTCGAGTGCTACTTCACCAACGGTAACGCTGTTTGATAGGTCGGCTTTTAGTTGGTCGGATGCCTTTAATATTGCGAGTAAAACAGGTAAATCGTAAAAAGAGCCCTCTTTTTTGCGGTCGGCAGGGGCTAAATTTACCGTGATTCGCGAAATTGGAAATTTAAAACCACAGTTCTTTATTGCGGCACGAACACGGTCGCGCGATTCTTTGACCGCAGCATCGGGAAGACCTACTATATCAAAAGCGGGAAGTCCGTTGGAAATATCGGCTTCTATTTGTATCATATAGGTCTGAAAACCGAAAACGCCTACACTTTGGGTTCTTGAAAACAATTTTGTCACCTACTTTGCTACATTATTTTGGGGTTTGCCGTCTAAAAAGGCATTTATATTATCACAAACAATATTCAAAAGACGTTTGCGTGTGGTAAGGGGTGCCCATGCGGTGTGGGGTGTTATGGTAATATTTTTAGCGCTAAATAACACACAATTTTCTTCCATTGGCTCGGCAGTCAGTACATCTACTGCTGCGCCAGAAAGTTTGCCGCACTCTAGAGCGTCAAAAAGGGCTTGTTCATTTACTACACCCCCGCGTGCGGTATTAATAAAATACGCGCCGTCTTTAAATTTTTTAAATGTATCTTTATTAAACATTTCACGGCTTTGCTCGTTTAAGGGGCAATGCACCGAAACAATATCGCTCTTTTCTAAAAGGGTGTCAAAAGAAACAAATTTGGGGTTGTTTTCACGCACGGTACGGGTATGGACTAATACATTCATACCAAGTGCCAATGCCGTTTTTTCCACCGCTTTTGCAATATTCCCATAACCTATAATACCTAAGGTTTTGCCGTAAACTTCGTCGGTAGAAAACACAAGTGGTGAAAAAACGGGGGAACACTTCCATTCGCCGTCTTTTACAAAGCGGTCATATTCTGCCAAACGGCAATAATGGTTTAAAATATAACCTATAACCTGCTGTGCTACTGCATTGGTGGAGTAACTGCCCGCGTTACATACAACAATACCTTTTTCTTTTGCATAATCTATATCAATATTGTTATAACCCGTAGCAAAAAGCCCGATGTATTTGAGTGTCGGGCTTTTGTCCATTATATCTTTAGTAATAAGGGTTTTATTGCACAGTAAAATATCGGTATCGGCAATTTGTTTTAAAAGTTCGTCGTTTGTTATGGTCTGGAACTCAAAAACATCGCCAAATTTTTCTAAAACATCTAAAGATAAATCGTTATTTGATTTTACGGTTGCGCTATCAGTTATCAGTATTTTCATTTTTTGCCGTTACCTTTCGTTTTGTGCCGTCAGGCTCTACGATATAGGTGTTTTCAAGTTGACCGATAAGGCTTCGCTTAAAAGAGTCAATATACTCGCGGCGGAGTATGTATTGTTCCTTTTTTTCTTCTTCGGTAAGACCTTCTGCCTTTTGTTTGCGTGCAAGGGCATTTATACGGTCGATTTTTTCTTGTGTCATATCAAAATTCCTGTTCTGAAAAGTGTCTTTCTTAGATTTCGTTTCTACCTTCCAATGCACGAGCCAGAGTAAATTCGTCAGCATATTCAAGGTCACCGCCTACGGGTATGCCGTAAGCTAAACGTGTAACCTTAACGCCCATAGGTTTTACAAGGCGAGAAATATAACTTGCGGTGGCTTCACCCTCAACAGTTGGATTGGTCGCCATAATGATTTCTTTAATATCGTTATTTGAAAGTCTTGCCATAAGCTCTTTGATTTTCAAATTATCAGGACCTATGCCGTCCATAGGGGAAATTACGCCGTGTAAAACGTGGTAAAGACCCGAAAATTCACGTGTACGCTCAAATGCCATAACATCTTTAGGCTCTGCCACTACGCAAATCACCGTGCGGTCACGGGAAGTGTCCCCGCAAATGGCACAGGTTTCCATATCGGTAAAGCCTTGACACTCGTTACAAAAATGAATTTTTTTACGAGCGTTCAGGAGCGCTTCGGCAAATTTTTCTGCCCTTTCGGGCGGTTGCTCTAAAATATTGTAAGCCAAGCGTTGAGCGGTCTTTTTGCCGATACCGGGTAACCGCTCAAATTGAGCTATGAGTTCGTTTAAAGGAACTATATTATAATTAGCCATAATTAAAACATACCGGGAAGATTGAGTCCGCCTGTGATAGCCGACATTTCTTCTTCACTTGCTTTAATAGCGTTAGAAATTGCTTCATTTACAGCAACAGTAACAAGGTCTTCAAGCATTTCGCTGTCATCAGGGTCAACAGCATCGGGACTGATTTTTATATTCTTAATAAGGTGTTTGCCGTCAACGGTAACTTCTACCAAACCGCCGCCTGATGTGGCAGTATATTCTCTTTGTTCAAGGTCTGCTTGAAGATTTTGCATATCTTCTTGCATTTTTTGTGCTTGTTTGAGCATTTGGTTCATATTACCGCCGCCGTTATTGGGAAGTCTTACTTTCATAATGTTTCTCCTTATTAGTTAATATCAAGATTTTTAAGTTTATCTGCTAAAGATAAAAGAGGGTCTTGCGCTTTTGCTTGTTTTTGGGCATTGTATGGGCCTAATTTGTATGTGGCGCCCAAAACCTGCTCTGCCGCTTTGCGGATGTGGTCTTTATACATTCCGTTGGCTGTTTTTATAAGGGTACGGAATTGAGAGTTTTTGGAATCTATCAAAAGATAGTCGCCTTTAATATAGGCTTTTGAATCGCCTAAAACACCCGCGATAAGCGGACAGGAAGATTTTAAAATTGTTAAAACCTGATCCCAATTATCCACTGCGGAAATATCACTGTCGGTTTCAACCTTTTGTGGTTTGGGTTGGGGTAATTCGGCATCATCTGTTGGTGGTTCGGGCAGTGGTATTTCGTCATCCTGTGGTTGGGGTAAATCTTCTTTTGAATTTTCTTCTTTTGGTATAACGGGTGTGGAAACAATATTTTTTACAGGTTTCACAGCACCGTTTTCCAAAGCCGAAACTCGTCTTTCCAAAGATTCAATATCCACCGCAATTTGGGGGTTGCACAATTTTATAAGTGCCATTTCCAATTCACATCTGCGGTTGCCGTTTTGCATAAGCGCGGTTGAAGATTGTAAAACGCTTAATGTAAACATAATGTCTTTTATATCGTAATCACCCGCTTGTGCTTCAAGCGTTTTAAGGCGCGATGAAGAGCAAACAATAGGACGGTTGCCCTGTTTTACGGTTTTTATAATCATTAAATCGCGGTAGTGCGAAATAAGTTCAGATAAAAGTCTTAACATATCTACCGACGAATTGTGAAGACGGTCAAGCATTAAAAGTGCATTTTCGGTGTCTTTTTGCTTTATAAAATCTGCAAGTTCGCAAAGGTAATCATTGCCTGCCATAGCGCAAACACTTTCAACAACTGCTTCGTCAATGTTTTTATTGCTTGAAGCACAAAGGTCAAGAATAGAAAGTGCGTCACGCATACCGCCGTCGGCGGCACTTGCTATTAGTGTTGCAGCAGAATCAGTAAGGGTTAAGCCCTCTTCTTTTGCGATAAACTGCAATCTTTCGCAAATTTTTTCGGGGTCTATACGGCGAAAATCAAAGCGTTGGCAACGTGACAAAATCGTAGCAGGAAGTTTGTGTACTTCTGTGGTTGCCAAAATGAAAATGACGTGCGAGGGTGGTTCTTCCAATGTTTTAAGAAGCGCGTTAAATGCACTCAGGGATAACATATGTACCTCGTCTATAATGTACACGCGGTATTTTGAAGAAGCGGGTGCAAAATTTATGCGTTCACGCAACAGGCGTATATCTTCAACACTGTTGTTTGAAGCGGCGTCTATTTCAACAATATCGGTATTTTCGCCGTTTAAAGATGATTTGCAACTCTCACATTTAAGACAAGGGTTGCCGTCCAATAAATCGGTACAATTAACCGCATTTGCTAAAATTTTGGCGCAAGTGGTTTTACCTGTTCCGCGTGTGCCTGTGAAAAGGTAAGCGTGTACAGTAGTACCTGTAAGTATTTCGTTTTTTAAGGTTTCGGTTATATGCTCTTGACCGTAAACGTCCGAAAAAGTTTTGGGACGGTATTTGCGGTATAAAGCCTGATAAGCCATATCAATACCCCTTTTAAA
Organism: Oscillospiraceae bacterium; assembly: GCA_015066095.1. Taxonomy (GTDB): domain Bacteria; phylum Bacillota; class Clostridia; order Oscillospirales; family Acutalibacteraceae; genus UBA737. The sequence goes on from SVPC01000019.1 coordinate 21,596, forward strand.
AAAATTAAAAAAGTTGCGTACCCGAATGCACGAATGAGCCGATTTACTGCGGCGCACAGAATAATCTACTTAATGCTGCTCGGTTCCCCGCCTGACATGGTTCGTAGCATTCCGTCGCACAGGACCCGCCCATTCGCACA
>SVPC01000020.1 GCA_015066095.1 Oscillospiraceae bacterium
CTGCAAGATTGCAAATAAAGCAGGTCAGCAACGCAACAGCATAGGAGATAGTGGGAACCCAAAACCATGTGCCACGAATCACACGGAATTTCCGTGCTTCGTGCTTCATCTTTCGTGTATCTGTGTCCGTTGATGCGGTAATCAATTCGTGTTCGCTTATGTCAAGGACACAGCAAATATCGGAAATCAACGTAATATCGGGATATGACACACCTCGCTCCCATTTGCTCACCGCACCCTCGGTTACAAACAGCATTTCTGCTAAATCTTTTTGTGAGTAATTTTTCTCGGTTCGTTTGGTTTTTATGAACGAACCGAATGTTTTTTTATCAGTCATGTCGTTACACCTCCGTCCATCATTATATAGCGAGCAAGGTTTGCCGTCAATGGACTGTCAAGCCACCCTGTATTTTGATATGGTGGCGTCAAATTCTTATTTATCTGTTAGTTGTATTATAGCACAACGTGACGAACAAGGAAAGAAAATATTAAAAACACCATTAGTTTTTTAAAACTAACGGTGTTTTCATATCTTGTTGTACTGTCCTTTAGAGTACAACCCTTAAGGATGGACTCTTTTGTTTTTATATAAAAAAGGGGGATTCGAACAAGGAGGGAGAAAGCCGCCAGGCTTTCGGAAGAAAACAAAAACCGCCCAATCGTACGATTGGGCGGTTTTATGCTACTTTTTAATTTTATTAAGTTTTCTATAAACCTTTGGTGCTACATTAAATATTGGCAAAAGCAAACGCCGTTTTACCACATACATAACCTTGTTATTACGGTCTTTTAATTTGTTTTCCAATACCTTACGGGCTTCGTATATACTTTCAACGTTTGCATCTGTTGGTGTCTGTTTACCGTAAAATTGCGCTTCGATAATTTCCAAAGCAACAAACACTTTTTGTTTATTTTCTTCAGTAAGTTTGTCAGTAGCTCTTAATGTAACCTCTTTTAAGGTTTCGTATTTTTTACAACGTAAACCTAACCACCTGTACTGTCGCAGAATATCGAAATAATAAAACTCCAGTTGTTTATCGGTGGTTTTATAGTGCTTACGCACACTTTTGAGTTCATAATATTTTTGAGAATATAAAGTATTATAAATTATAACAAGAACAAAAAGAACTAACAAACCTAAAGACACAAGTAGCGGAATATTTGCTATCTCATCCCATTTTAAGTGGGTACCGGCTACGGTTTGCTCTTCTTTTTCATGCTGGTCATCAACCGTGATATTAGGTGAATCGCCGCCATCTGAATCACCGCCACCGCCAGAATTCAATGGACGTGAAGTCTGTTCAGGTGTAGGATTAAACGAAACCCAACCAACATTTGGTAAATAACATTCAACCCAAGCGTAAGGTGAAGAAGCATCTACATCTTGCGTTACATTATCACTCGACTCAATTGTAAGATAACCTGCCGCTAAACGCGATGGTATACCTGCTTCACGCGTCATTGCAATCATTGCGGTAGCGTAGTACATACAATGGCCTTTTTTGGTCTCAAAAAGTTTTGTGATACTGTTGTCGCCTTTTTTAAATGTTGGCGGTTTATCAGTATAAGCAAAGCCGTTTTTCTCAGAAAAATACTGACAAATGGCATATGCCTTTTCATACTCATTCTCTTTTGTAAAATTAAGTCTTTTAAGCGCATTTGTAACATATTTAGACTCGCCAAGACTTTGGGTATAAACTTTATAAAAATCAGTGCTTTTATTATATAGTGGGTCGGTTTCAAAGGCATAATCATTTAAAATTCTACCCATTTGAATAAGAGATACTTCATCCGTTGTATTGAAAATAATAGTATCAATAGAATAAGTGTAATTTTTGGGCATTGTGTACTGTGAAAGTAATCTGCCCTGCCTATCAAAAAGAATTGGGTTTATGGTAGATGTCTTTTCTTCTATATCCATAACCTTGCCTATAGTAGGCAAGAAATTAGTCTTTTTAGCCATAGAAAATTCTACATTAACCCTGAAACCGATATTTTCAAGTTGGAGCATGAAACTCTCATTATCTTTGAGTCTTGTAGAGATAAATGCGTCTTGTTCATCTTCCCAAGGACCATTAAAACGATAATCTTTGTCAAAATTGGTAACCCAATTCATACCGTTAAATGTTTCATAAGAAGTCATTTTTATAAGCGATTGCTGAACAAGATTGGTTTTTGCAATAGTTTTAGGCTTGATATCATATAAATCACCACCAATATAGGTGCTATTCATAACAAGCCCTAAATCGAACAAGGTGATATTTAAACTGGATTGCTCTTTTGGATAAATATTTGCCGAAGTCTGAAAATCTGCCACTATATCAGAGCAAAAGCGATTTCTCACACTATCCTTGGTAGAATCTATAACCACTAATGACAAAAGCGAAATTACTACCGCTACAATGGTAGCAACCACCATAACCATCCATTTTTTACCCAATACACCAAAAAAGTTTTTCACATTAGGTAACTTAATGTTTTGGAACTTATCCCCTGCTACAAGCGGGAAAATACCGATTATGTAAAAAGGTACTGCTAAAATATTATAACCCGTATATCCGTATGCATAGTTAATAAAAATGAGAATAACCGCTGTCAAAACAGTAGTCCACGCTCTTTTGGTCACACGCGCTACGGTAAAAAACAGCAAACTAAGTCCAATATTTATAATGGTATGAACAAGATAAAAGCCCTCAACAGAGTACCATTTAGAGCCTATTTTCATACCGCAAACCCACCATTTTATGAAACTGCCAAAGCTTTCAAAAAATGATATTATGTCGCCCGAAAATGAAACCGCCAAGAAAAAGAGAGGAACCAGTATACCAAAATATATTATAGATATCCACCAACGTCTGGTAAGTAAAGCAACTGCGACAACCGCAACAAGGGTTTGCCAAAGAATAGGGATTAAGCCTATTTGATTGGTAAACTGCGAATCTTGTATAAGCGCCGCAGCAACAGTCATAGCCCAACAACTAACAATCGTACAAATAAAGTCGAGCACACTTTCTTTTTGCTTTTCTTTCTTTTTAAATATTCGGTTTTTCAAATTAGTTATCATAGCGCCGCACCTACCTTTTGCGGAATATTTTCGATAGAGTCTACCACTACCAAAACATCCTCACTATAATAATTCATTTGATTAACACCATCTATATTCACTTGTGTTTTGGGCACAATACACTTAGCAACCTTTCCGTTTTTAACCAATGTTGTAAGTTCATTCAAAACACCGTCTGACGGATTGGAGGTAATAATATAAACCTTATCAGCATTTAAAAATGCCGCATCTTTAACAAAATCTAAAGCTAAACTTTCCGAATCTTTATAAAAAGGCACACACGCAAAATTATACTGCATTTTATCGACATCATTAACCGTTTTCAAAGTATAATTGTAGTTACTATTATCTTCTTTATTACGTATAGTAACAACATCCACAACATTATTATGCTCTATAAAAAACTTCACAAGTGATATTGCCGATTCACAAGCCATATCAACCGAATCACCCACGCCTTCATCCCAAAAAGCGCAGTCGGTAACAACCGAAATTCTTGGTTTTTGGGGCATTTCATACTTACGAGCATAAAGTGTTCTGGTACGCACACTAAGTTTCCAGTTAATGCGTTTTAGGGTGTCACCCTCACGATAAATACGAGAATCGCCTAAAAGTTCTCCCTCTTCTGAGTCAAGATTACTATCGCTGCCATAGTCCCCTGAAGATTCACTCTCTACATCATACTCCAGTTCGTGTATGTGCGGCATTACCGCCAACTCCATCGTATAAGTGCTACTTTTAGAGCGCACTATCGGTAAGTCAAATAAACCGAAAATATCTTCAAAATGCAAGGTTTTTATTCCAACCTCCCACAAACCCACGTGAGAACACGGAATAATAAAATCAAACTTATGCGTTATCATAAAAGACGGTACCATTACAAAGGTATGTCTTTTACGCCTTAAATTACGCTTTTCAAATTCGGCGCTTTTAACTGCCAAAAAACCTGTAACAGGCAATATTGCAACACCTTTTAAGAAGAGCGTATATTTAACTGTATCCCCTCTTAAAGCCGATGTTTTGTCAATAGAAGAATCCACGCGCAATGTAAGCATTGCCAAAAGCAAGGACACCAGCGAATATAAAACCACCGCACCTATGCAAACTGCAACAACAAAAAATTCGCGTATTTCTGTACCTAAAGCCAAAATCAACAAAAACAACTCAAGTAAGGTGACAAAAAAACCTCTTAAAGTCATAAATAAATATATCCTTTCAGGCTATACCTTGGGAACACGAACAGTATTTAAAATGTTGTTTATTATATCTGTCGCGGTAGTTCCCTTGACGCCCGAACGATTTTTGATAATCATTCTGTGCGCCAAAACATAAGGTGCCAAGCGTTTAACATCATCAGGAACAACAAAGTTGCGTCCGTTAAGTAATGCCAAACCACAAGCCGCTTGAGTAAGAGCGATTGAACCACGAGGGCTTACACCCATAGAAACACCCTCATATTCACGGGTTGCAGTTGTGATTTCCACAATATATTTCAAAATTTCATCTGAAATAAATACCAATTCAACTGCTTCTTGAATTCTTAAAATATCTTGTGCAGTAGCAACGGGATCGAGTTTTACTTCATTTATAACTGAACGATTTTGACGCAAAATATTGATTTCTGACTCAAAATCAGGATAACCCATATTTATTCTCATAAGGAAACGGTCAAGCTGCGCTTCAGGAAGCGGATATGTACCAGCGGTATCTACAGGGTTTTCGGTAGCTAAAATCATAAAAGGTTTCGGCAATTCATAAGTTTTGCCATCTACAGTAACCTGTCTTTCCTGCATGGCTTCCAAAAGTGCAGATTGAGTTTTAGGACTTGCACGGTTGATTTCATCGGCAAGAACAATTTGTGAATGTACACTACCCTTTTGGAATGACTTTTTACCTGTATTTATATCGTAAATATTAAATCCTGTGATATCAGAAGGTAATACATCAGGTGTAAACTGTATACGCTGAAAATCGCAACCCAAAGAAGATGCCAAAGCACTGGCCAGTGTAGTCTTACCAAGGCCTGGTAAATCTTCAATCATAATATGGCCGGAACAAATAAGTGAAACAAGTAACATATCAATGACATCATCTTTACCTACAACCACTTTTTTTATATTTTGTTTGATAGCTTCCAAGCATTCAATTTTTCCCATTTTACATTTCTCCTTCAGAAACATTATACAAAACAATGTTAACATACATTATTATATATTGCAACAAAAATTTGTATAAAATGACAATTTCAAAGTTTTGTAAAACAATCAAAAAATAATATGCATTTTAACTAAAAATTATCGCAAACACAGATTTACTCCGTTTAAAAACTTGTGTAAAAGGCTTGTTTTATTGTTTTCGCTATGCTATACTATAATATAATGTGAATTTTAACTTTGGAGAAGAAAAAATGAAAAAAATAGACAAAGTTATAAAGAGAGAAACTTTTTACGTTTTTTATATTAGTGCTATATTTAGCATTTTATTGCAATCGATTTTTCTCATCATACAAAAATGGGACTACACACTGATTTTAGGTAATATTTATGGTTTGGTAGCTGCTGTTAGTAACTTTTTTTTGATGGGAATCTCTGTTCAATCAGCATTACAAAAAAATCCCGATGATGCAAAAAAGCAAATCAAACTTTCACAGTCACTCAGACTTCTTATGTTGTTTGTACTTGCAGCCATCGCTTACTTGATTTTCCGTTCAAACATTTACTCTTTCCTCACCGCTATTATTCCCTACCTTTTCCCCCGCATTGCTATTGCACTCCGCCCGTTATTTAAAAAAGACTAATTTCTAAAGAGGTAATATCCTTGAAAACTAATTTTAAGTTTAAAGTTATTGACATTATATACATTTTAATGATGATTTTGCCCGTAGCTTTTTCTATCACGCTAAAGGTTTTAACTACTCCCGTAAGCGATGGCATTTCTATCTCTGGTGCTAAAATTTTCTTTGAAATCCCGATGCCGCTACAAAACCTTATAATATCTGAATCCCAAATAAACTCTGCAATGGTACTCATAACAATTTTCTTTTTCTGCCTTTATATGACACATGGCCTTAAAGAAAAAATCGAACTCAAAAGACAGCACTTTGCCGAGCTTATTGTCGAAAAGGTAGATGGTCTTGTTGGCGAAAATATGGGTGAATATTTTAGTGGCTATTCCCCATTTATTATCGCAATTATGGCACTTTCTGGCTTTTCAAGTCTTTTAAGTTTGTTCGGCCTTTTTCCACCTACATCCGATATAAATATTGTTGGTGGTTGGGCAATATTAGTCTTCTTCCTTATCACCTATTATAAAATGAAATGCGGACCGCTTAATTATTTAAAAGGCTTCACTAAACCAATATCGCTTTTGGCGCCTATTAACTTTATAAGTGAATTTGCCACACCCATATCTATGGCATTCCGTCACTATGGCAATATACTTTCAGGCACTGTAATCTCTGTGCTTTTAAGTTCAGCACTTGCAGGTCTTACATCCATGTTATTTAATTCACTACCTGGTTTCTTAGGTGAATTCCCGTTCTTACAGATAGGCATCCCCGCCGTGCTTTCAATTTATTTCGATGTGTTTAGCGCTGTATTACAAGCATTCATTTTTGCGATGCTTACAATGCTCAATGTTTCAGGCGGTCTTGATATAGATGAATATGAAAAAAGAAAGTTAAAAAAAGCTCAAAAAGCTTTAAAAAATAAATAGTTTTTATTTGGAGGAATAAAAAATGGAAATTGCAATTGGTATTATTTTAGGTTGCTGTGCTTTAGGTGCAGGTGTTGCTATGATAGCAGGTATAGGCCCTGGTATCGGTGAAGGTAACGCTGTAGCATCTGCTTGTGAAGCCATAGGTCGTCAACCCGAATGCAAGGGTAATGTTACTACCACTATGCTTATGGGTTGTGCTATCGCTGAAACCACAGGCCTTTATGCATTGGTTATTGCTATCCTTCTCATTTTCGTAGCACCGAATCTTTTGGTAGATATTCTTGTTAATACAATAAGCGCTTTATAAGGATAATTTAAAATGCAATCTTTAGATGTTATTTCAATAAATATCTGGCAAATTATAATTTCTCTTCTTAACCTTGTGATTTTGTTTCTAATTATAAAGAAATTTCTTTATAAGCCCGTTAAGCGTATGCTTTCTGAGCGTCAAAATACTATCCAAAAACAGTATGACGATGCCGAACAAGCAAAATCGGACGCAATGAATGCAAAAACACAATACGAAGAAAAGCTTTCTGCCGCTTCTTTAGAAGCCGACGGAATTATTCTGTCTGCCGTAGATACTGCAAAAGCGCGTGAAAAAGAAATTATAACTGATGCCAAACAAAAAGCAGATGGCATTATTTTGAAGGCTGAAAACGACGCTAAACTTGCAGTTTTAAAAGCCGAAGACAGTATTAAGAAAGAAATTATTGATGTCAGCACCGTTCTTACCGAAAAGGTATTGGAACGCGAAATATCTGCTGATGACCATAAAAATTTAATTGATTCGTTTATTGATAATATAGGTGAATATGATGAATAACGTTAGCAGTGAATATGCAAAGGCGTTATTCTCCATTTGCACCGAGCAAGATAAAATAGATGAATATGCCGACTGCCTTGAACAAATAAATAATGCAATCTCTCAGCAGCCTGAATATCTTGAATATCTGTTTTCCCCTGCCGAACCGCTCTCCAATAGACTTAATGCTATTGATGAAGCGTTCAGTTCTGTCCCTACACACATACTTTGCTTTTTAAAACTTTTATGTGAAAATGGCAGAATAAGAGAATTACCTTCACTTATAGAAGATTTCTTCGAACTTAAAAAAATTCACGAAAACAGTATTACCGCATTTGTCACTTCGGCTATTGAGTTAAGTGACGACCAAAAGCAACGCCTTGAAGAAAAATTGCGTACGACATACAACAAGAATATTGTTTCTATATATAATATTGAGCCTTCGCTTTTAGGCGGTATGAAAATCGAGATTGATGGCAAAACACTTGACGGCAGTGTCTTTAAGAAACTTAGTTTAATCAAAGGAGCGATGAACGGATGAACAGTCCCTTTGAAATCAGTAAAATAATTAAAACACAAATTGAAAACTACAACACTCGTGTTGATATGAAGGAAACCGGTAAAGTTATTCTCGTCGGTGACGGTATTGCGCGTGTTTACGGCCTTAAAAACTGTATGGCTAACGAACTTTTAGAGTTCCAAGGCGGCAGTTTTGGTATAGCACAAAACCTTGAAGAAGAAACCGTTTCGGTTGCTATCTTATCCGATAAAAACGATATCCGCGAAGGTGTTACCGTTTCCCGTACCGGAAAGGTTGTATCTGTACCCGTAGGCGAAAACCTTTTGGGACGTGTTGTAAACGCTTTGGGTGAGCCGATTGACGGCAAAGGCCCGATTGAATATTCTGACACACGCCCCATTGAAAACGAAGCACCCGGAATTATCGAACGTAAGAGCGTTAGTGTTCCGCTTCAAACAGGTATCAAGGCTATTGACAGTATGATACCTATTGGCCGCGGTCAGCGTGAACTTATTATCGGCGACCGTCAGACAGGTAAAACCGAAATTGCTATTGATACCATTATTAACCAAAAAAATACAAACGTTATTTGTATATATGTAGCCATAGGTCAAAAATCTACATCGGTCGCAAAACTTGCTAATGAACTTTTGCAAAACGGTGCTATGGATTATACCATTATAGTATCTGCCACCGCAGCAGAAAGCGCACCGCTTCAATATATTGCGCCTTACAGCGGTTGTGCTATGGCTGAATATTTCCGCGAACAAGGCAAAGATGTTCTTATAATTTATGATGATTTGAGTAAACATGCAGTGGCTTACCGCGCACTTTCCTTGCTTGTTCGTCGTCCTCCCGGCCGTGAAGCATACCCCGGTGACGTTTTCTATTTACATTCACGTTTACTAGAACGTGCCGCTTGTGTTGACGAAGCATACGGCGGCGGTACAATCACCGCTCTCCCCATTATTGAAACACAGGCAGGTGACGTTTCGGCATATATCCCTACCAACGTAATCTCTATTACCGACGGTCAGATATTCCTCGAAACAGAACTTTTCCATTCGGGTATTATGCCTGCTATAAACCCAGGTATTTCGGTGAGCCGTGTTGGTGGTTCCGCACAGCTTAAAGGTATGAAAAAGGTTGCAGGAGAATTAAAACTTTTATATTCCCAATACCGCGAATTGCAGTCATTCGCACAGTTTGGTAGCGATTTAGATGCCGATACAAAGGCTCGTTTGGCTTTGGGTGAGCGTATTGTTGAAGTATTAAAGCAAAACCGCAACACACCTATTCGTGTAGGTTGTCAAGTTGCTATTGTTTATGCTGTTATTAACGGATACCTTGATTCTACACCTGTAAACAAGGTTAAAGAATATGAAGCCAATCTCTTTGCTAAGCTTGAAAACTCCTACGGTGACTGGCTTAAGCGTATTGAAAACGGTTTCTTTGAAGAAAGCGACCAAGAAGAGCTTAAAAATATTCTTAAAAGTTTGGAGAAATAGTAAATGTCGGGAAACACCAAAGCTCTCAGACTGCGCATAAAAAGTACCACCTCTACCCTACAACTTACAAAAGCAATGGGTCTTGTCGCAGCTTCTAAAATATACCGTTCAAATATTGCTCTTAAAAAAGCGCGCGAATACTCCACCGCCTTTGATAAGGCTTTGGCAGAGCTCACAAGCGACAGTGAATGTGAAAAAAGTCCGTTTATGGCGATACACAATACCGGTAAAACCCGAATTGTGGTAATCGCAGGCGACCGCGGACTTGCAGGTGGATATAACGCAAATGTTTTTCGATTGGCGTCCACTATGGAGAATGCCGAGTTTATTCCCATAGGCAAACGTGCTTGTGACCGTTACGGCAAACCATTTATTTCGTCCGAACATTTTAGTTTTGGCGATGCGGCAAAAATCGCAAACCAACTTTGTGCCGATTTTGCTGAGGGTGAATTTGATAAACTAGGTATAATCTATACAAAATACATTTCTGCAATGACCCAAGAGGCCACTTTGCGTTGGGTTTTACCGCTCGAAAAAATCGAAGGTAAATCCTCCTCTAACGCAATTTACGAGCCCGACGCTCTTACCATACTCAACCACACCGTGCGCGAGTATGTAACGGGTATGATTTCAGCCTGTATACGCGAAAGTTTCGCAAGTGAGGTTGCAGCTCGACGTATGGCAATGGACAGCGCAGGAAAGAACGCAAAACAAATGATTGATGACTTAGGTCTTCAATATAACAGAGCGCGTCAGGGCGCTATCACACAAGAAATTACCGAGATTGTCGCAGGTAGCGGCAATCCCGATGAACTCGTATAATTGAGGTGAATAAATTGAACAAAGGTGAAATAATTCAGGTTATGGGTCCTGTAGTAGACGTTAAGTTCGGCGAAAATGAACTTCCGCCTATCCTTAATGCTTTAACCGTACCGATAGCTGATAGAATTTTAACCGTAGAAGTAGCACAACACATAGGTAACAATACCGCTCGTTGTATTGCAATGGCTTCTACCGACGGTTTAACACGCGGTGCCGAGGTTACAGATACAGGTGCACCCATAAGTGTGCCCGTAGGCAACGAAACCTTAGGCCGTATATTCAATGTTTTGGGTGAAGCGGTAGACAACATTCCCACCCCCGAAACCGAAGAAAAATGGAATATCCATAGAGCCGCCCCTAAATATGAAGACTTGGCAACCAGTTCAGAAATTTTCGAAACAGGTATTAAAGTTATCGACCTTATCTGTCCCTATGCAAAAGGCGGTAAAATCGGTCTTTTTGGCGGTGCCGGTGTTGGTAAAACCGTTCTTATTATGGAACTTATCAATAATATCGCTAAAGAACACGGCGGCATTTCGGTATTTGGTGGCGTAGGTGAACGTACCCGTGAAGGTAATGACCTTTACAATGAAATGAAACAGTCGGGTGTTATAAATAACACCGCTCTTGTTTATGGTCAGATGAACGAACCGCCCGGAGCGCGTATGCGCGTTGCTTTGTCGGCGCTTACTATGGCGGAATATTTCCGTGACGAAAAGAACCAAGATGTACTTTTGTTTATAGATAATATTTTCCGTTTCACGCAAGCAGGTAGTGAGGTTTCAGCGCTTCTCGGCCGTATGCCGTCTGCTGTTGGTTATCAGCCGACACTCGCCAACGAAATGGGTGCTTTGCAAGAGCGTATTACTTCCACCAAAAAGGGCTCTATCACATCTATTCAGGCGGTTTATGTACCTGCGGATGACCTTACCGACCCCGCTCCCGCAACCGCTTTTGCTCACTTGGATGCTACCACCGTATTAGCGCGTAATATCGCTTCTATGGGTATCTATCCTGCAGTTGACCCGCTTGAATCTACAAGCCGTATCCTTTCCCCCGAAGTTGTCGGCGAAGAACATTACTTTGTAGCAAAAGAAGTTCAGCGTATTTTGCAGCGCTATAACGAACTTATGGATATTATAGCTATAATGGGTATGGACGAACTTTCAGACGAAGATAAACTTATAGTATCCCGCGCCCGTAAAATTCAGCGTTTCTTGTCACAACCATTTGATGTATCCGAAAAATTCACAGGCTTTAAGGGTAAATACGTTCCTATTGCTGAAACTGTTCGCGGTTTTAAAGAAATTATCGAGGGTAAACACGACGATTTGCCCGAATCGGCGTTCTTGTTTGTAGGTACCATTGATGAAGCCATTGAAAAGGCAAAGAAGGTGCAGTAATGAACACCTTTAAACTCACTATTTCCACCCCCGACGGCAATAAATTCGAGGGTGATGTTGTAAAATTTGATGTACGCGGTGTAGAGGGTGAACTAGCTGTTATGGCAGGTCATATCCCCTTTGTAACCACGGTCGTTTCTGCTCCTTGCATAATTGAACTCGACGACGGCACAATTAAAAACGCCACCTGCGACGGCGGATTACTTACTGTCGGCAAAGATGCAACAACCTTTTTTTCGGGCTCTTTCGAGTTTACAGTAGAATAATAAATATCCGTATTTGATTTGTATAACAAAAACCTACCAAGCAAATTTGTTTGGTAGGTTTTTAAAATATCAATTTTTATAAATCAATAAAAACAAAATTTATGAAAATAAATGACGATAATAATCTGTATCTAGCGCCATTTGGCAATAACGAACTTTATTTCTTACTATAGTCTTCATATTTTTAACATAATCTTTAGGCAATTCAACCGATTTATCCTTTGGAATAAATTTGCCCTTGCTAGAAATATAAGTGCCATATTCGGTCTTCCAATCGTAATTCATATTAAACACAATCGGCTCAGTATTTGAAAAAACATCACGTCCGGGCATTAAGCGCGAATCATACTCTGTTCCAAATAAATTCGAGAGTGTTGGCAAAATATCAAGACTGGAAGTAGGAGAATCAACTATAATAGGCTCTTCATTTTCCAGAGAACCGCACCACAAAATCAATCTGGAATGGTCGCGTTCAAAATTGTCATTAACCTCAAACCCATAAAGTTCCGAAAGATTGGGCATATTCCCTAACTTAGCGCCTTTATCCAAACCGTACGGAAAATGGTCGGAAGCGATACAAATTACTGTATCATCCGCAATTCCCTTTTCTTCCAAAGTTTTTACCAAATGCGCTACTGCATTTTCAAGTTCTTGATTAGCCGCAAGATAACCTTTCACATCATCGGAATAAGGCAAGCCTTTCACAACATCCCAATTTTTCTTGGTCATCGCATTACCCGAACGGCTGTAGCCGCTATGACCACTTACTGTCATATAATAAACATTAAATGGTTGGCGGTCGATATAAAGCGGTAATGTACCTGCTATCATCTCCAAATCACTTTGGGGCCATTGTTTTTTGACATACTTCTCCATTCCGTTACCATATCCCATAAAACCTTGGGAAAACCCTAAATTTTTATGCGTAGCATTACGGGAATAATAGGTATAGGTATTATTGTGAAACGCTTGTCCATAATAACCCAATCTGTCAAGCTGACTGCCAATCGTCATATAATTAAGGTTATCCTGTGTGTTTTTAAAAGATTTACCACCCGAGGTTGGCAACATACCAAAAATATTTTGATACTCACCACCCGTAGTACCCGCACTACTGGGTTGATAAAAATCCGTAAATTGTATACCCTTGGTAGCAAGGCGGTAAAGAGTTGGTGTGCGCTTATAATCAATCACCTCAGCAGTAAAAGCCTCTGCTGAAATCATAATCAAATTTTTACCCTTAAAAATACCGGTATACACATTTTTAAGTGAAGGCTCTAAACTACTCACATATTTATTAAGCTCACCTATTTTTCCTTTGGTTTCGCTTAAATCAAGTTCCATTTTATTATACTCGTAAACTATCGGTTGCTCTGTTTCAGGCTCTTCAATCGGTGCAGATGTGTCAACATACTCCTCAAAATCCTGTGTTTCTCCAAATACAATATTTTGAAGGTCTAATCTTGTGCCAGTAAATAAGCCATATTTCTCTACCGCAACCTGAAAATTATATTCAGTTTTATAAGTAGCACGACAATTAGGATTTACATAAACCAACAATAATCCTAAAGCAAAACAAAGAAACACCGAAATCAGTGAAACAATGCGACTTTTTTTTACACTGTAATCTGCAACACAAACACGACGGCCAAAAATAATAAATAATATCATCGGCAAAAAGAAAAGTAAAATCTTAAATATGCCGTCTAAAGAAAAAATCAACTCAAGTGTGACATCAAAAAATTCGCCAATCATATCACCCGCACCCGCAAACACGGTGTTAAGGTCATAAAACACATTGAAAAAACGATAAACAAAATATTCAACTAAATACGGGATTGCACACAATGCCAAAAGTAAAGTGGTTATTATGCGTTTAGTCTTTGCCTTTTTAAAAAGATTTGCAAAGAAATATAATACACATCCCCACGACACCGAAAAAAACAGCATCGGAATTGTGGCAAAAGTAAAAAGTGTTCCTTGTGTCGACAAACGGAAAACACACTCAAAATAAATAATTGCCAGCGGCAGTAACACAAGCGAACAAATAGTTTTAAATTTTGCATTTTCGAAAACTCGCACAACAATCACCTTTTTAAAGTTACTATATAATCATTATATATCTACAAATCACATTTTGCAAGAAATATCAAAAAATATCAAAATCTGTCGAAGAGGTTTGAATTTTATTATTCAAATTAAAAATACCGAAGAAGCTAAAGCTCCTTCGATATTTTTGGTCCGAGTGACAGGACAAAGCTTTGCTTCGCAAATCTTTCGTGCTCAACGACCCAATGCTTCGCATTCGGTACCCGTCTTCACACCACACGCCTAAAAAACAGTTCCCCGAACTGTTTTTTCTTCACGGCGCGTGCCTTCTTAAGGTTCAAGTCCTGACACATATATACAAAAGAAAATCCAAACCCGACCTCTTGTCGAATTTGGATTTTTGGTCCGAGTGACAGGGTGCGGGTGTCCGGTGGACACCTCTGTGCAATGCACAGAAGCACCAACCGAGGCGACAGCCGAGACCTTGAACCTGCGGCTACCTCTTGCGGTGCCCGAAAGTTGTTATCTGCTTGGAGCGCAGACAACTTTCGACCGCGGCGCCATTTCACACTCGCTGTATCATCCACAGGATGCGCTCGTGCTCAAAGCCTGACCCCCTTGGGGGTCAAAAGTCCGCAGGTTTAAATTCTATTATCCAAATTAAAAATACCGAAGAAGCTAAAGCCTCTTCGGTATTTTTGGTCCGAGTGACAGGACTTGAACCTGCGGCCTCTTGACCCCCAGTCAAGCGCGCTACCAGCTGCGCCACACCCGGAAATATGTAAATACAAACTTACGCGCAAGTATTATTATACCATTAAATTTTAATTTGTCAATAGAAAAAGGTTGCCTTTTTTAAAAAAATTAAGGCAACCCTTTATTTTTTAAAAATTAGTCAACAAAACCCGATTCAACCAAAGCAACAAGGCCATCAAGCGCTTCTTTTTCGTCAGAACCGTCAACGATAATCTTAATAGTTGTACCGCCTACGATACCTAACGACAAAACACCCAATAGGCTTTTTGCATTAACCTTTCTTTCATCCTTTTCTACCCAGATAGAAGACTTAAATTCGTTAGCCTTTTGGATAAAGAAAGTGGCAGGACGGGCATGTAAACCTACTTGATTATTAATAACAACATCTTTAACGCACATTATAAATTCTCCTTACAACAGGTGTTTTTTCTTACAATGCTATTATACCACATTTAATGCGATAGTCAATTATTTGTGAAAAAGTTCTAATTTTTATCCAACAATTACAGGTTAATTAAGCCTTAATTTGTGCAATTTTATCACAACATCAAAGCCAATCTTCGCACTTTTTCAAAAGTTTTTTATCTTTTTCGCCCAAATCAGACTCTTTAAGCATATCAGGACGTTTTTCCATTGTGATTTTAAGCGATTTGCACCTACGCCAATCGTCAATTTTTTTATGATTTCCCGACAACAAAACCTGTGGCACACACTTACCTAACCATTCGGGCGGACGGGTATACTGCGGATATTCGAGCAATCCGTCAAAGTGACTTTCTTCGCTAAAACACAGCTCGTCCGAGAGTACACCAGGCAACATTCTGCATACCGCATCAGCAACTGCCAGTGCCGGTAATTCGCCACCGGTAAGCACAAAATCACCGATTGAAATTTCTTCATCAACAATCTCTTCAATCACGCGCTCGTCAATACCTTCATAATGACCGCAAAGTAAAACCAAACGGTCAAGTTTTGAAAGTTCAACCGCTCTTTTTTGATTAAAAGTCTTACCTTTAGGTGACAAATAAACCAAATGCGGTTTAGCCTCGCCCTCGTTATAAAGGCTCTTATAGGCATTATAAATCGGCTCTGCCGCCATAACCATACCCATACCACCGCCGTAAGGTGTGTCGTCAACTTTATTGTGCTTATTACCCGAATAATCGCGGATGTTAGTACAAACAATCTCCACCTTACCGGCCTTTTGTGCTCGGCCTATAATACTTTCGTTCATTACGGTCTCGCACATCTTGGGGAAAAGGGTAAGTATATCAATCCTCATCATCGAAAATTCCTTTCAAAGGTCTTATAACCGCTTTTTCGGCTTCTATATCCACATTCACCAAAACATCACTAATAGCAGGGATAAGATATTCCTTGCCGTCCTTTTTTATATGCCACACATCATTAGCTCCTGTTTGAGATACATCGCTGATTTCACCCAAAACAATACCGCTATCGGCATCAAAAACCGTAATGCCGATTAAATCGGTTATAAAGTATCTGCCTTCGGGCAATTTTACATCCTTACGGTCGATATAAAGCACGGTGTTGCGAAAACTTTCAGCGTGTTCAATGGTTTCAACACCTTTAAAGGCTACAAGCGATATATTACCGTGTGGCTGCACCCTTAAAACGGTCAGTTTATTCTCGCCGCTCTCACTTGTATATAAATATTTAAACTGTTTAAGAAAATCGGGGCTGTCTGCCCATACCTGCACTCTGGTCATTCCTTTTACACCATGGGTGCCCACAATTTTTCCTACTTCAAGATATCTGTTCTTCATAATTACTCCTATGTAAATACCCCCAACGCTGTGGGGGTATGCTTACATTAGTTTAGTCAATTTCAACCGCAACCTGAATGCCCGCTTTATTAGCGGCAGCACGCATTACTGTACGGATAGCTTTGGCAATTCTGCCCTGCTTACCAATAACGCGACCAACGTCATTTTCAGCCACTTGTAAATGGAAAACAATAACGCCTTCTTCGTTTGGCTCTTCTTCAACTACTTTTACTTCGCTTGGATTTTCTACAAGACCCGAAGCGATAGAAACCAATAATTCTTTCATTCTTTTACCTCACAAGTTTACTTTAAATTAAAGAACGCCGTTCTTTTTAAGTAAAGCCTTAACTGTATCGGTAGGTTGAGCACCGTTAGCAATCCATTTCTTAGCCTTTTCGCTGTCAATGTTTACTGCTGCGGGGTCCTTAGTGGGGTCATAAGTACCGATTTCTTCGATAAAGCGACCATCACGGGGGAATCTCGAATCAGCAACAACTACACGATAGAAAGGAGCGCGCTTAGCACCCATACGACGAAGTCTGATTTTAACTGCCATTTATTACACCTCCAAATATGATATGTGTTATTTTTATATCTAAGGCTTAAGCCTAGAAACCAAATCCACCGGGCGGCATACCTCCGGGCATATTGCCCATATTACGCATTAAATTGCGTTTGCCACCTTTTGAGTTCATTTGTTTGAACATCTTTTTCATCTGTTCGTACTGTTTCATAAGTTTGTTTACTTCTTCCACAGTAACACCCGCACCTGCGGCTATACGCTTACGGCGTGAGCCGTTTAAAATATCGGGCTTGGCGCGTTCTTTTTTGGTCATAGAAGTAATAATCGCTTCTATCCTTAAAAGTGCGCGGTCATCAATGTCAACATTTTTCATTTGCCTATCCATACCGGGTATCATAGAAATTAAACTCTTAAGTGAGCCCATTTTCTTAATCTGACGGAACTGGTCTAGCAAATCGTTCATATCGAATTTATTTTCAGCTAATTTTTTAGCAGTTTCTTCTGCTTTTTTCTCGTCTATCTCGGTTTCAACCTTTTCAATAAAGGAGAGCACATCACCCATACCGAGTATACGCGAAGCCATGCGGTCGGGATGGAACTCATCCAATTGGTCAAGTTTTTCACCCACACCAGCAAACATAATCGGTTTGCCAGTAACTGCCTTAACCGAAAGTGCCGCACCGCCACGGGTATCACCATCAAGCTTTGTAAGAATAACACCGTCAATTTCAAGAATATCGTTAAACGATTTTGCAATATTAACCGCATCCTGACCCACCATAGAGTCAATTACCAAAAGGATGTTATCAACATCAACCGTCTCGGTAATGCGTTTAAGCTCATCCATAAGCTCGGTATCAATATGCAAACGACCTGCGGTATCCAAAATCACAAAATCGTGGCCATAATCCCTTGCGTGAGCAATCGCTTTTTTGGCTATTTTCTCAGGCTTTTCGGTACCCATTTCAAAAACAGGGGTATCAACTGCTTTACCTACAACCTTTAACTGCTCAATAGCGGCAGGGCGGTAAATATCACAAGCCACAAGCATAGGTCTGTGACCTTTTGCCTTTAAGTGTTTTGCCAATTTTGCCGAATGGGTAGTTTTACCCGAACCTTGCAAACCGCACATCATAATAACGGTCGGTATTTTATTGGAAATTTTAAGTCGCGCTTGTTCGCTACCCATAAGAGCAGTCAACTCGTCACGAACGATTTTAATAACCATTTGCGCGGCGGTAAGACTTTCCATAACATTTTCGCCAATACACTTTTCTGTAACAACATTAGTAAAATCTTTAGCCACTTTATAGTTAACGTCGGCTTCTAAAAGCGCCAAACGCACTTCACGCATAGCCGCCTTTACGTCCGACTCGGATAACTTACCGCGAGAGCGCAATTTTTTAAAAACGCCTGCTAATTTGTCTGATAAACTGTCAAACGCCAAAAAATTCACACTCCTTACAAATCGTTTATAATATCTAAAATATCACTAATAGCATTCTTATCGCCCGAAGAATATTTTTCAGAAAGTTCCTTTAAGTGAGAAAACTTTTTACAATAGCCGCACTTTTCTTCAAGTTCTAAAAGTTGGGCTTCGGCGCGTTTTATCTGGTCACGCACACCCTGACGGGTTATCCCCTCGTTTTCAGCAATCTCAGAAAGCGATAAATCTTCGTTATAATAACATTCGGTGAGTTTTCGTGCCTTTTCCCCCAAAAAATCACCGTATACATCAAGCAGGGATGAAATATATAAATTTTTAGTCATAAAAACCCCACTTTCCTATCAACCTAAACGAGTATACCACAAAAAATACCGCCTGTCAAGTTTTTTTCTTTACAGGCGTGAATTTTATTATAATTGTGCAAAAAGTATATCATTTTCACGAGAAATAATTTTAACTGAAACTATCTCCCCTGTCGACGCTTTGCCGTTTTGTAGCTTCACACGGCAGTAATTTTTGGTATAGCCTTCGGTTTCGGTTTCAAAAAGAACATCTACTACCGAGCCTATACGAGCATCCAAAAACGCTTCTTCAGTAGATTTTGTGGCATCTATCATTCGTCTCGAACGCTCACTCTTTTGGGCGTTACTAACCTGATTTGGAAGCCCGTAAGCCACCGTACCCTCTCGGCGGGAATAAGCGAAAATATGAGACTTGGCAAAGCCGATTTCACGTGCAAAATCAAGACTTTCCTCAAATTCTTGCTCACTCTCCCCTGCAAAGCCCACCATAATATCGGTTGTGATTGCCGCATCGGGGAAAATTTTTCTGATACGCTCTACCAAATCGCGATAAAAGGCAGTATCGTAATGTCTATTCATTCGCGCGAGTGTTTTGTCACAGCCCGACTGCAAGGATAAATGGAACTGTGGGCAAAACTTTTCTTGGCGTTTAAATCTTGCCAACATTTGGTCGGTAATATGGTCGGGCTCTAATGACCCCAAACGCACACGCTTAATGCCTTGGGCCGCGCAGACGGCGTCAACCGCGTCGCAAATGTCCATATCTTCACCTTTGCCGTAAGAGGTCAGATTTATACCCACAAGCACAACCTCAACAAATCCGTTTTTGGCAAGTTCTTCCGCCTCTGCCTTAATCTCTGCAATAGGCTTTGAACGAACCCAACCACGGGCGGTGGGAATTATACAATAGGTGCAAAAACGGTCACAACCGTCCTCTATTTTCATATAAGCGCGGGTACGCTCGGCAAACTCGGTAATAGAGGGTGTATTAAACCTTTCAGTACGCTTATGCTCACATACCTCAAAAATCGGCTCACCGTCGTTTAAAAATTTTTCCACACTCGAAACGGTTTTCAATACATCGGTATTACCCAAAATAATATCCGCGCCGTCAAGTGCTTTTGTCCTTTCGGAAAAGGCTTGTACCATACAACCTGTTAGCACAATCACCGCATTGGGGTTGTTTTTACGAAAGCGGTGCAAAGCCTGACGGGTTTTGCGGTCACTTTCAGCCGTTACTGTACAAGAATTTATAACAAGCACATCAAACGGTGCCGAAGTTGGCACCGTTTTATATCCTTTGCTTTCAAAGGCTTCGCGTATAACCTGTGTTTCGTACTGATTAACCTTGCAACCCAAGGTATAAAAGGCTATGTTCATAAATTCTCCTGTAATTTTTTGTAAAAGTTTACTGCTAATTGGTCGCAACGCTCGTTTTCGGGATGACCTGCGTGGCCCTTAACCCAATCTATCGTAACATCGTGTTCTTTAATTAGGTCTAAAAGTTTTTCCCACAAATCGGGATTAAGCGCAGGTTTTTTATCTGCCTTGCGCCAATTATTTTTGCGCCAAGACTCTGCCCAACCTCTGGTAATACCATCAGCAACATATTTAGAGTCGGTCACAAGCCTTACCTTACAAGGCTCCTTAAGAGCAGTCAGTCCCATAATAGCGGCAGTCAATTCCATACGATTGTTGGTGGTGTCTTTTTCACCGCCAGAAAGTTCTTTTTCGTGGCCGTTATAGCGAAGCACCACACCCCAACCGCCGGGACCGGGGTTGCCCGAACAAGCGCCGTCGGTAAAAAGTTCAATATATTTCATAATTCACCTTAATACTTTCTATAACTGCCTATAACCTTGCCAAGTACGGTCGGGTTTTCGGGATAAATTGGATCAAAATCTTCATTTTCGGGCATAAATATAACTTGTTTATCCTTTATAACCAGACGCTTTACAGTTGCCTCTTCCCCATCCATACCTACGACTATATCACCATTACGACAAGCACAGTTTTTATCGGCTACTATAATATCGCCATCCATAATGCCGACATTTTTCATACTGTAGCCCACAACCTTTAAGGCAAAAAGTCCGTCGGCATCCTTTGTAGGATAAGGGATATAATCTTCAATTTCTTCGACCGCCAAAATCGGCTTACCTGCAGTAATTCTGCCCACAAGCGGCACCATAGAAGCATCAAAGCCCGAATCTATTTTAATTGCGCGTGAGTTCTTGGCATCGCGCACAATATATCCCTCTTCTTCCAAAACGCCCAAAATGGCATGAACTGTAGAGGTAGATTTAATGCCAGTTTCATTACAAATTTCGCGAACAGTCGGCGGAAACCCCTCCGACATCTGCTTTATTATAAAGTTATAAACGCTTTGTTGTTTTTCGGTAAGCGGTCTTTTTGACATCAGAATTTCTCCTTATCGAACATTTATTCGTTTTTAGTATAACATTATTTGATAAAGATTGCAAGAAAAATAAAATTTCAACAAGTAAATTATAGTTTGTAGGGGCTAAAAGAAACGTACAAACCAATGCCTTCTCCTGCGGGAGAAGGTGGCACGGCGTAAGCCGTGACGGATGAGGAGTCAA
>SVPC01000003.1 GCA_015066095.1 Oscillospiraceae bacterium
TTAGACGGAGGTTCGGATTATTCGTGTTTGGTCGAGGTGACAGGGCTCGAACCTGCGGCATCTAGTTCCCAAAACTAGTGCGCTACCAACTGCGCCACACCTCGATATTAAGTTGTTTTTAAAATTGAAATTGTTTTTGGGGTTAATGTTTTGGTAACCCTCTTGTGGTACCCGAAATTAATTTCGGCTTGGAGCGCCGATTAATTTCGACCACTGCGCTTCGTTTTGCTCGCTGTATCGTCCACAGGACGCGCTCGCAACCTCACCCAAAACTAGTGCGCTTTGGGCTGCGCCACACCTCGAAAAAAGTTTAGTTTTGAACGAGTAATATTATACAATATTTTGAACACAAAGTCAACTATTAAATTATATTTATTCATATTGACTTTTAGCAAGAAAAAGTGTATTATATTTTTAAAGATATTTATTATTCGGAGGAATAATATGATAAGTGAAATTTTGCTTCTTGACACTATTGATAAAGTGCGTGAATTTGTAGATATAGCCAATACTAAAGAATGTCAGATAACCTTAAAATCGGGTAATGTGGCGGTTGATGGCAAGTCGATAATGTCGGTTTTCGGGCTTGATTTAACAAAACCGATTGAAATGGAAGCTGACTGCAAATGCGGTTTTGATTTTTCAAAGCAAATTGACAAGTTTATTTATAAAAAATAAAAATAAATATCGGGCGTCATACGACGCCTGTTTTTATTGAGGAATGTTTATGGATTTTATTGAACTCAGAAAAAAGGTTATAAAAAAATATTTTGGACGAATGAACGACAGGCAGTTTGAAGCGGTTACCGCTGTAAACGGCCCTGTTTTAGTACTTGCGGGTGCGGGTAGCGGAAAAACCACAGTGCTTGTTAATCGCATTTTAAATCTTGTTAAGTTTGGCAACGGTTACAATAGTTCCTATGTTCCAAACATTTCGGATGAAGACATACAAAAAGGTATTGATTACATAAACGGAGTCAGCGACATTGTTCCTAACGGTGTCTTTGGTGACAGAGAGGTAAAGCCGTGGCAGATTTTGGCTATTACCTTTACCAACAAAGCGGCAGGTGAACTCAAAGACAGAATTGCCGATAAATTGGGGGAAGATGCACTAGATATTTGGGCAGGTACATTCCATTCGGTTTGTGGTAAGATCTTGCGCCGTAATGCCGAGTTTTTGGGTTACACATCACATTTCACGGTGTATGATACTGATGACCAACGCCGTTTAATGAAAGAAATAATGAAGCAAAATGATATTGATGAAAAATTTGTGCCCCATAAGTATGTTTTATCGGCAATTTCCCATGCGAAAGACAGTCTGATTACACCCGAAGAATTTGAAGCAACAAACGCTAATGATTTCCGCCTAAAAACGGTTGCAAGGCTTTATAAACTCTATCAAGACCGCCTTAAAAAAGCGGATGCTATGGATTTTGACGATATGATAGTCAACACTGTGCATTTGTTAGAGGAAAACAGGGATATTTTAGATTATTATTCTAATAAATTCCGTTATGTTTGTGTTGACGAGTATCAGGATACAAACCACGCACAATATGTGCTTGTAAGTCTGTTGGCAAGTGGTAAAAACAACCTTTGTGTTGTGGGTGATGATGACCAGAGTATTTACCGTTTCCGAGGTGCTACTATTGAGAATATTTTGAATTTTGAAGATGATTACCGCGGTGCAAAGGTGATACGCCTTGAGCAGAATTACCGCTCAACTTCAAACATACTTAACGCGGCTAATAAGGTTATTGAAAATAACCGCGGCCGCAAGGGCAAAACACTTTGGACCGATAACGGTGACGGCGAAAAAATTATTGTTCACACCGCAGAGGATGAACGAATGGAAGCGCGTTATGTTGCCGATATTATTCTTGATAATATTGACAAAGGTCAGCAATTTAGTGATAATGCAATTCTTTACCGTATGAATGCGCAGTCAAACACTTTAGAAAATGTTTTTTTGCGTTCAGGTATACCTTATAAAATTGTGGGCGGTATGCGCTTTTACGACCGTAAAGAAATTAAAGATGTTGTGTCTTATCTGCACCTTATAAATAACCCCAAAGACGATGTTCGTCTGCGCCGTGTTATTAACGAGCCTAAACGCGGAATAGGTGATACTTCGCTTAATCACGCTTCGCAAATTGCAACGGAACTTGGTTGCAGTATGTTTGAGGTTTTAGCCCGTGCTGACGAGTTTTCGGCTCTTTCACGCGCTTCTTCAAAAGCGGTGCCTTTTTGCAATATGATAAAATCACTAATAGATTTTGCAAATGAAAATTCTATCAGTGATTTGTTTGAGCAGATGTTGGATGTTACAGGATATAAGACTATGCTTGAAAATGAAGGCGAAGAGGGAATAGAACGCCTTGAAAACGTAAAAGAATTGGCTTCTAACATTGCGCAGTACGAGTTTGAAACCGATGAGCCCACACTTTCAGAGTTTTTGGAACAAATCTCGCTAATAAGTGACATTGACTCTTTTGATACAGAGAGCGACAAGGTGGTTATGATGACCATCCACTCTGCAAAAGGTTTGGAATTTAATAATGTATTTCTGGTTGGTATGGAGGAGGGAATTTTCCCGGGAAATCAATCAATATACGGCGGTGAAAGTGAAATTGAGGAAGAACGCCGTTTGGCTTATGTTGCAATAACCAGAGCCAAGAAAAAACTTGTAATTACCCATACGAGTATGCGTATGTTGTTTGGATGTACAAACCGTAATTTACCGTCGCGCTTTTTGCGTGAGATTCCCGAAAGTTTGTGCGAAAACACAGGCTTTGCGGTAAAACGGTATGAGGTTAAAGACTATTCCGCCACACCTTATAGAAGTACACACGCTGTGAAAAGTTCTTTTGACACTGTAAAACCAGAGCCTGTTGTTGCTGCGGCTTACAGTATCGGTCAGACCGTTTCGCACAAAACATTCGGCCAAGGTATGATACTTTCAGTTACGGCTATGGGCAATGATTTCTTACTTGAGATTGCCTTTGATAAGGTAGGTACTAAAAAACTGATGGCAGGTTTTGCAAAGTTAACAATTATTTAATTTGATTTTTAGGATTTCTGTGGTATAATGTATCTAGAAAATATATTTAAAGGGGGTCGCTTATGACGGTTTCAGGTTCTGCTATTAAAATAGAGGCGCGGAATATACTTAAAAACAATTATTCTACCGCTTTTGTTACCACTGTTACTGTTTTGGCGGTATGGTATATTTTCAATTATTTATGCAGTATTTTAGAGATTTTTACAACCGCAGTTTTGGCAGATATATTGTTAGTTGTATTGTGTGTTGTTCTTTTTGCACCGCTTTTGTTGGGATATTTGCGCTATTTGTGGCGAATGTCTTCGGGTGTTACCGATAATCCAATAGCGATATTTTATTATTTTTCTTATCCAAAACTTTATTTTAAATGTTTGAGTTTGATAATTACTTTATCTTTAAGAATAGGTTTGTGTTACTTAATCTTCTTGTTACCTTACTTTGTTTTGCAGGTTATTACAGGTACTTGGATTTATGAAACTTTGGATATTACCGTTCCGCTTTGGACATTAAGTTTTTCAAACATTATAACAGTGCTTCATTATGTGGCAACTGTGGCTACTGTTTTTTCGTGTCTTAAGTATTATTTAGCACCAATAATTTTTGTGGCAGATGAAAAAATTGACACCGCAGAAGCAATTCATATGTCAAAAGTTATTTCAAAAAAGACAATGCTTGATTTTATATTTTTGTGTTTTAGTATTTTGGGTTGGGCGGTATTATCTATATTGGTATTACCCCTTATTTACACCTTGCCATATATGTTTTTGGCATATTTAAAGCATTGTTCTTATGCGGTAGAAGATTTTAATAACGATATTTCTAAAATAAATTATGATGATATACCAACTTTTGTAGCAGGTGCGTAGTATGAAAAAAGGTGTTTTCTTTTATTTTTATTATTTTTTAGCAGTGGTTATTGTAATTGCAAATGCGTTTTTTGTTATTAACGATAACTTTTTCCTCGATATTGAAAGTGTGCCCGACGGTGAGTTTCAGTATAGTGAGTATTCACCTAAAAAATCTACTATATTAAAGGTTTATACTTTGGATACTACCGCGGGTAAAAAGTCAGTTCGCGTATCGGAAACTAACGCAAATGGTACTCGCAATATATTTTGGCAGTCTGATGTTCAAGATGTTAAAATTGTATGGAAAAATGATTATGTCGTTATAATAAACGATATTGATTTAAACCTTAGAAAAGAAGAATATTTCGATTGCCGTAGTATAAATTCTATATTTAACGACGGCGAAATGGGTAGATAGGTTATGGGAATAATTTTAGCATCTGCGTCACCCAGAAGACAGGAATTATTAGGATATATTGTTTCTTACTTTTCGGTTGTTGTGTCGGGCGTGGAGGAAATTGTGCCTGACGGTATGCCACTTAAAAAACAACCGCTTTATTTGTCAAAGCTTAAAGCGTGTGATATAGCAGCAAAATATCCCGATGATATTGTTATAGGCGCTGATACAGCGGTAATACTTGGTAACGAGGTTTTGGGTAAACCAAAAGACCGTGAGGATGCAAAGCAAATGCTTTTAAAACTCTCGGGCAGAGTTCACAAGGTGATAACGGGCTGTACAGTGGTTAAAAACGGGGAATTTACGGGCTTTTCGGTAGTAAGTAAGGTAAAGTTTCAAAAACTTAAAGAAGCCGAAATTGAAGCATATCTCGACACCGACGAGCCTTATGACAAAGCAGGCAGTTATGCCGTACAGGGAAAAGCGGGAGCCTTTATTGAATGGATAAAGGGCGATTATTTTAATATTGTCGGTCTTCCTATCGCAAAACTTAAAAGGTATATATAAAAACGCTCAACTCTTATTTTTTAGAGATGAGTGTTTTTTAATATTAAACTATCAATTTAATTGATTATTTTAACCGTTTTGGTTACTGTTGTTTTTTAAATTCAATGATATAATGAAAATGTAAGCTTACAAAATATAAATTGGAGGTTAATTATGAATTGTATAAATCGACAGATTAAGAATCTAAGAAAATCAAAGGATATTACTCAAGAACAATTAGCTGAAATTGTTGGTGTTTCACCGCAAGCAGTGAGCCGTTGGGAGTGTGGTACTACATATCCAGATATTTTACTACTACCGAGGTTAGCAGAAGTATTTAATACAACAGTTGACGAATTGTTGGGTGTCAATGAAAAACAGAAAGCAGAGGAAATAACCAATATTATTAATGAAGCCGAAAAACTTATCAACAAAAACATTACCGTAGAGCCGATAAAAAATCTAAGAAAAGCACTTGAGAAATACCCGAAAAATGACCGGTTACTTTGTACATTGTTATATGCGTTATATGTCGCAAGTGAAGATGAAGCGCTATGTTGCGAATATGACGAGGAAATTATATCAATTGCAGAATGGATAGAAAAATATTCTGTTGATAACTATTGTAGAAATGAAGCTAATAGGGTACTTTTTCGACATTACTGTGACACTGATAGAAAAAAAGAAGCGTTATATATCGCCACCAAAATGGCTGATATTGAAACTTGTATTCAAAGAAATAAGTATTGGTCACTAGAAGGAAAAGAAAGAGTTGAATTTTTAAAAGAAAGAATTTCAGACGATTTAAGGCAACTTCTTTGGGATATTTGGGCTTTTTCAGAACATTCATATTTAGATGAAATTGAGAAATCAGAATTAGATAAGCTTAGAGAAAATATTGATAACAGTGTTAATTTAAGATTTGATTTGTAATTGCAAATTGAAATTTAAAAGAATTTATGTTAAAATGTTATCGGTGATTTAAATGGATTTACCAGAAAGAAAACAGAATAGATTAGAAAATTATGATTACAGTCAAAACGGCGCATATTTTATTACGATATGCACAAAGGAACGCAAGAAAATTTTATGTGAGATTGTAGGGGCGAACATTGTTCGCCCGAAATTGACAAGGTATGGTAAAATTGTGGATGATGCTATAAATTTAATAACAAATCATTATCAAACGGTAACTATTGATAAATATGTAATTATGCCCGACCATATTCATTTACTGTTACAAATTCATTCAGACAGGCGAACAATGTTCGCCCCTACGATTGAAAGGATAGTCAAGCAAACAAAGGGTTATATTACGAAACAAATAGGTTTTTCGATTTTCCAGCGTTCTTATTACGACCATGTGATACGTAATCAAGAGGATTACAACGAAATATGGGAATATATTGATAATAATCCTAAAAAATGGCTTATAAATAAAACATAAAACAAGGTACTGCAAAAGCAGTACCTTGTTTTTGTATAATAATTAGAATAAACCTGAGATAACGCCGTTATTATCAACATCAATTCTTTCGGCGGCGGGAACGCGTGGTAGTCCGGGCATTGTCATAATATCGCCTGTAAGGGCTACTATGAAACCTGCACCTGCTGAGATTTTGATATTGCGAACAGTTACCTTAAAGCCTACGGGAGCGCCGAGTTTTGTCTGGTCATCTGAAAAACTGTACTGTGTTTTTGCCATACAAACAGGGCACCCGCCGAAGCCTAATTCGGTAAGGGTTGCGATTTGTTTTTTAGCGTTTGGTGTAAAGATTACACCGTCACCGCCGTAAACCTTGCGAACAATAGCGTCAATTTTTTCTTCTATAGTAGCGTCGCTTTCATAAGAGAATGTGAAATCGCCCTGTTCTTCATTACAAAGGCGTACAACCTCTTTTGCTAATTCTACACCACCTTCGCCGCCTTTTGCCCAAACGTCAGAGAGTACTACATTTACGCCAAGTTCTTTGCATTTAGCAATAATAAACTCGATTTCCTTGTCGGTATCGGTGGGGAAGCGGTTTACAGCAACAACGCAAGGGAGTTTGTAAACATTCTTGATATTAGAAACGTGACGGAGAAGGTTGGGTATACCTTTTTCCAATGCTTCAAGGTTCTCGTTACCGAGTTCTGTTTTTGCAAGACCGCCGTGCATTTTAAGAGCACGAACAGTAGCAACCATAACAACAGCCGACGGGGTAAGACCTGCCATACGGCACTTGATATCAAGGAACTTTTCTGCGCCCAAATCGGCACCGAAACCTGCTTCGGTGATAGCATAATCAGCAAGGCTTAATGCCATTTTGGTAGCAGTAACACTGTTACAACCGTGAGCAATATTGGCAAAAGGTCCGCCGTGTACAAGTGCGGGTGTACCTTCGAGAGTTTGTACAAGGTTGGGTTTAATAGCATCTTTAAGAAGTGCTGTCATAGCGCCCTGTGCCTTTAACTGACCGCAAGTAACAGGTTTATCGTCATAGGTGTAACCTACGATAATTTTTGAAAGTCTTTCCTTAAGGTCATCAATATCTTTTGAAAGGCAAAGAACAGCCATAATTTCACTTGCAACTGTGATGTCAAAGCCGTCTTCACGCGGAACGCCGTTTACCTTACCGCCAAGACCGTCGGTCACAAAGCGGAGTTGACGGTCGTTCATATCAACACAGCGCTTCCAAGTAATTTTACGAACATCAATACCCAATGCATTGCCTTGGTGGATGTGGTTATCAAGCATAGCAGCCAAAAGGTTATTAGCCGCGCCGATAGCGTGGAAGTCGCCCGTAAAGTGGAGATTTATGTCTTCCATAGGTACTACTTGTGCATAACCGCCGCCTGCGGCACCGCCTTTGATACCGAAAACAGGTCCTAAAGAAGGCTCACGCAAAGACACACAAACCTTTTCACCGATTTTGGACATACCGTCAGCAAGACCGATAGTGGTGGTGGTTTTGCCTTCACCCGCAGGGGTTGGGGTGATGGCGGTTACCAAAATGAGTTTGCCGTTTTTCTCGGCTTTGTTCATAAGGGAAAGGTCTATTTTTGCCTTATATTTACCGTATTGTTCGAGATAATCTTCGGGGATACCCGCGCGTTTTGCAATATCGGTAATAGGTTGCATTTTACATTGTTGTGCAATTTCAATATCAGTTAAAAAAGCCATTTATATCACCTTACTTAAAATATTTTACAGCAGATTCGAACATCTTGATATCATAGTCACCCGGAACATTCTTATAAAGACCGTAGCCCTTACGCTCTGCGTGACCCATTTTACCGAACACTCTACCGTCTGGGGAGGTTATACCCTCAATAGCATACATCGAATCGTTAGGGTTGTATTGTACTTTGCTTGTAGCATTGCCGTCTAAATCAACATACTGTGTAGCGATTTGTCCGTTCTTTGCAAGTTGCTTAATAAGTTCTTCCGAAGCTAAGAAACGACCTTCGCCGTGAGAAATCGGTACATTGTAGATGTCGCCAACATTTGTAGCAGAAAGCCAAGGTGATTTATTAGAAGCAATACGAGTTCTAACAATCTTTGATTGGTGACGCGCGATTGTGTTGAATGTAAGAGTGGGACAGTTTTCGTCGGTATCAATAATCTTGCCGTAGGGAACAAGACCGAGTTTTATAAGGGCTTGGAAGCCGTTACAAATACCGCACATAAGACCGTCGCGTTTTTCGAGTAAAACGGTAACCTGCTCTTTAATAGCACCATTACGGAAGAATGCAGTAATAAACTTACCGCTACCGTCGGGCTCGTCACCGCCTGAGAAACCGCCCGGAATAAATACAATCTGACTTTCCTTAAGTTTTGAAGCAAAGGTTTCAACGCTACGTGCGATACCGTCGCTTGATTGGTTATTGATTACAAAGATTTCAGGTTCTGCACCTGCATCACGCATAACTTTAGCAGAGTCAAATTCGCAGTTAGTGCCAGGGAAAACAGGGATAAGCACCTTTGGTTTTGCAACCTTAATAGCAGGAGCAACGCGCTCGGCAGCCTTGAATTCAAAGTTTTCCATTGGCGTTTTGTTATCTTTAATGTTGCAACGGAAAACGCTTTCAAGTTTGTTTTCATATATTTCGGACAATTTGCAAAGGTCGATTGCTTCATTACCAAGCGAAATCTTATTGTCGTTAGTGATTTCACCAATAACAATACCTTCGTCTATATCTTCATTTACTTCAAGCAAGAATGAGCCGTAGTTGTAACCGAAAATAGCATTAACGCTCAAAGCATCGTTATACTTAAAGCCAAAGCCGTTACCAAAGCACATCTTCATAACTGCTTCTGCAACACCGCCCATAGTGGGAGTATAAGCAGAAACTGCAACACCTTTACGCATAAGTGCGGTTACGGTGTCGAAAATCTTGAGCAATGATTCGGTTTTGGGAAGACCGTTTTCATCATAAACGGGTGTAAGAAGAACTACCTTGTTACCTGCTTTCTTGAATTCGGGGGAAATAATATTGTCAACCTTATCGGTAGTAACAGCAAAGGAAACGAGAGTGGGGGGAACATCTAAATCTTCAAATGAGCCGCTCATAGAGTCCTTACCGCCGATAGAGCCGATACCGAGTTCCATCTGCGCCTTGAAAGCACCGAGAAGTGCAGACAAGGGTTTGCCCCAACGCTTACTGTCTTTACCAAGTTTTTCAAAATATTCTTGGAATGTAAGGTATACATCCTCGAATTTAGCACCTGTTGCTACTAACTTACAAACCGATTCAACAACGGCTAAATACGCGCCGTGGTAGGGGGAAGCAGTTGTAATAAAGGGATTGTAACCCCAAGACATAAGTGAGCAGTCATTGGTGTGTTTCTTTTCAACGCTGATTTTTTGTACCATAGCCTGAATGGGGGTGATTTGGTTTTTACCGCCAAAAGGCATAAGTACAGTACCTGCGCCGATTGTAGAGTCAAACTGTTCGGAAAGACCGCGCTTTGAACAGATATTAAGGTCGTCTGCTAATGCTTTGTAGTTTTCGGTAAATGTACCGTCGATATTATTAGAAATAACCGATGGAGCCGCTGCCTCAATTTCAATGTGCTTTTCTGCACCGTTAGAGTTTAAGAACTCACGGCTTAAATCAACAATTGTGTTGCCGTTCCAATGCATTGTAAGGCGAGGCTCGGCTTTAACACGCGCCACAACAACAGCCTGTAAGTTTTCTTGTTTTGCAAGGTTTAGGAAGTTATCAATGTTTTCTTTTTCAATGACAACTGCCATTCTTTCTTGCGATTCACTTATAGCAAGTTCAGTACCGTCAAGACCCTCATATTTTTTAGGAACTGCATTAAGGTCGATTTCAAGACCGTCTGCCAATTCACCAATTGCAACCGAAACACCGCCTGCGCCAAAGTCGTTACAACGCTTAATCATTTTGGTAGCAACGGGATTGCGGAAAAGTCTTTGCAATTTACGTTCTTCGGGTGCGTTACCTTTTTGAACTTCTGCACCGCAAGATTCAAGTGATTCTAAAGTGTGAGATTTAGAAGAGCCGGTTGCACCGCCGCAACCGTCACGGCCTGTACTACCGCCAAGAAGCACTACTACATCACCATCTTCGGGGCATTCGCGGCGTACATTTTCTTGGGGTGCCGCCGCAATAACAGCGCCGATTTCCATACGCTTTGCAGCATAGCCGTCGTGGTAGATTTCGTCTACAATACCTGTTGCAAGGCCTATCTGGTTACCGTAAGAAGAATAACCGTCTGCCGCGGTGGTAACAATCTTTCTTTGTGGCAATTTACCTGCCATAGTTTCTTTAACACTCTTTAAGGGGTTTGCAGCGCCTGTTAGACGCATAGCACCGTAAACATAACTACGACCTGAAAGCGGGTCGCGTATAGCACCGCCGATACAAGTAGCCGCACCGCCAAAGGGTTCAATTTCAGTCGGGTGGTTGTGGGTTTCGTTCTTGAAAAGAAGCAACCATTTTTCTGTTACACCCTCAACCTCAACATCGATTTTAACGGTACAAGCATTGATTTCTTCAGATTCGTCAAGTTTTTGGAGTTTACCGTCTTTCTTGAGTTTGCGTACCGCAATTGTTGCCAAGTCCATAAGGCAAATAGGCTTTGTTCGGCCTAAACTTTTACGGGTTTCGATATATTCGTTATATGTGTTTTGTAATAATTCGTCTTCGAAAGTAACCTTATCAATATTCGTAAGGAATGTGGTGTGACGGCAGTGGTCAGACCAGTATGTATCAATCATACGAATTTCAGTAATGGTAGGGTTGCGCTTTTCGGTTTTGAAATATTCCTGACAGAATGTGATATCATCAATGTCCATAGCAAGACCGTACTGCTTAATAAAGCCTTCAAGACCTGTGCGGTCGAGTTCTACAAAACCGTCCAAAGTTTCAACTGTGGTGGGAATATCATAATTAACCTTTAATGTTTCATAAAGTTCAAGAGTTGCTTCGCGTGACTCTACAGGGTTAATGAGATACTTTTTAATAGCCGCAAGTTCTTCGGCGGAAATATCGCCGTAAAGACAGTAAACCTTAGCGGTTTTAACTGTGGGGCGCTCTTTCTGAGAAATGATTTGGATACATTGCGCGGCAGAGTCGGCACGTTGGTCGTACTGACCGGGAAGATACTCGGTAGCAAAAACGGTAGCACCGTTTGTATCAATTTCACTTGTAGCAATATCGAGTTGAGGCTCTGAAAATACGGTATTTACTGCATAGTCGAACAAATCTTTTTCGATATTTTCAACATCGTAACGGTTGATTACTCTTACATCTTTAACAGAAGAAATCTGCAACAAA
The DNA here is from genome assembly GCA_015066095.1 of Oscillospiraceae bacterium. Taxonomy (GTDB): domain Bacteria; phylum Bacillota; class Clostridia; order Oscillospirales; family Acutalibacteraceae; genus UBA737. The sequence goes on from SVPC01000003.1 coordinate 11,642, forward strand.
CCGTTTATATTCGCCAATACGCCTTTGGCTTCGTTGGCGAGTTCTTTTTTCTTTTCAACATATACACGATAAACCATTATTTAAGTACCTCCATTGCCTTTTTGCCTATGTCTTTGCGGTAGAAAGCGTTATCGAATGTAACACTTGCTACATTTTTATATGCCTTTTCTAAAGCGGTTTTAAGGTCTTCGGCTGTATCAGTAACACCGAGCACACGGCCGCCTGCGGTTTTAAGTTCACCGTCTACAAGTTTTGCACCTGCAACATATACTTTATCGGCAACATCGTCACCGATATTAAGGGTGAAACCGCTTTCATATTTTTGGGGATAACCGAGGGAAGCCATTACAACACAAGCGGCGGAACCGCTTGAAAACTTTACGGGAGTTTCAGCTAAAGTACCGTTTGTGGTGGCTTGCATAATTGTTAAAAGGTCGCTTTCCAAAAGGGGGAGTACAACCTGAGTTTCGGGGTCGCCAAAACGGCAGTTATATTCGATTACCTTAGGACCTTTGGGAGTTAACATAAGACCAAAGTAAAGACAACCTTTAAAAGTTCGGTTTTCGGCATTCATAGCGTTTATTGTAGGAATAAAGATTTTTTCCATACATATCTTTGCGATGTCTTCTGTGTAGTAGGGGTTGGGTGCTACAGTACCCATACCTCCTGTATTAAGACCTTTATCGCCGTCGAGTGCACGTTTGTGGTCCATAGAAGAAACCATCGGCACAACAGTTTTACCGTCGGTAAAGGAAAGTACCGAAACCTCAGGACCTGTTAAAAATTCTTCAATTACAACATTATTACCGCTTTCGCCGAAGATTTTGTCTTCCATCATAGAGCGAACAGCATTCTTTGCATCTTCTCTGGTTTCGGCGATGATAACGCCCTTACCAAGTGCCAAGCCGTCAGCTTTTATAACTGTGGGAATGGGTGAGGTATCTAAATATTCTAGTGCTTTTCCCAAATCGTTAAACACTTCATATTCGGCAGTCGGGATGTTGTATTTTTTCATAAGGTTTTTAGAGAAAACTTTACTGCCTTCAATAATAGCCGCCGCTTTGTTAGGACCAAAGCAGGGGATACCAGCATCTGTCAAAGCATCAACTGCACCAAGCACCAACGGGTCGTCGGGTGCTACAATAGCATAGTCAATATTATTTACCTTTGCAAATTCCACCTGTTTTTCAATATCTTTTGCACCGATATCTACAAGGGTTGCATCGTTATGCATACCGCCGTTACCTGGCAGAGCAAAAATTTCGGTAATATTTTTGTTTTCTTTTAATTTTTTAATGATGGCGTGTTCTCTTCCTCCGCCACCTACAACCATTATTTTCATCTAAATACTCCTTAATAGATGGGGAATTTAGCACACAATTCCTGTACTTCTTTGGAAATCTGTTCTTTACTAGCTTCAAAATCGCTTACAACCAAGCGAATCCAATGAGCAATTTTTTTCATTTCTTCTTCCTTGAAACCGCGTGTGGTAACGGCAGGAGTACCGATACGAAGACCGCTTGTAACAAACGGGCTTTGTGGGTCGTTGGGGATGGTGTTTTTATTTGCGGTAATGTGCACCTCGTCAAGACGGTGTTCAAGTTCTTTACCTGTGATACCTTCGTTAACGAGTTTTAAAAGCATCAAGTGGTTATCTGTACCGCCTGATACAAGTTCGAAGCCTTCTTCTATGAGCGCTTCTGCCAAAGCGGCGGCATTTTTAACAACCTGAGTTTGATATTCCTTATATTCTTCGGTCAACGCTTCGCCCAAAGCCACTGCTTTAGCGGCGATAATGTGCATTAAGGGGCCGCCTTGAGTACCTGGGAATACTGCTTTATTTATTTTAAGAGCCAATTCTTCATCATTGCAAAGAATCATACCGCCACGGGGGCCGCGAAGAGTCTTATGTGTGGTGGTGGTAACAACGTGAGCATAGGGGATGGGGGAAGGATGAACACCTGCGGCGATAAGACCCGCGATGTGAGCCATATCAACCATTAAATATGCGCCAACCTCGTCTGCGATTTCGCGGCAACGCTTGAAGTCGATAACACGTGAGTAAGCAGAAGCACCAACAACAATAAGTTTGGGTTGACATTCGAGTGCTATTTTTCTCATTTCGTCATAGTCGATAGTTTCGGTTTTATCACTAACACCGTAAGGTACGATATTAAAATATTTACCCGAAATATTAACAGGTGAGCCGTGAGAAAGATGACCGCCTTGTTGTAAATTCATACCCATAACGGTGTCGCCGGGGTTTACAAGAGCAAAGAAAGCGGCAAGGTTTGCGTTAGCACCGCTGTGGGGCTGAACATTGGCAAAGTTACAGCCAAACACTTTTTTAGCGCGCTCGCGTGCGATTTCTTCAACAATGTCAACACACTGGCAACCGCCGTAGTAACGCTTTGAAGGATAACCTTCGGCATATTTATTGGTAAGGATACCGCCTGCGGCTAAAAGCACTGCTTCGGAAACGATATTTTCACTTGCGATAAGTTCGATATTACCGCGCTGACGATTAAGTTCTTTTTCACAAGCGTCAGCAACTTCACTATCGAAGTTTTTCAAATTTTCAAAAAAGTTCATTCTAGTTCTCCTTAAATATTAGTGGTGGAACAAGCGCATACCTGTAAACGCCATAGCAATACCGTATTTATTGCAACATTCGATTACTGCATCATCACGGATTGAACCGCCGGGTTCTGCGATGTAAGAAACGCCGCTTCTGTAAGCACGTTCAATATTATCATCAAACGGGAAGAAAGCATCAGAACCTAATGCAACACCACTAATGGTTGAAAGATAAGCCTTGATTTCATCGTCGGTAAGGGGCGAAGGTTGTTCGGTAAAGTACTTCTGCCAGTTACCGTCTGCACATACGTCTTCTTCATTGCGGTTGATGTAACCGTCGATAACATTGTCGCGTGTGGGACGGGCAATATCATCCTTAAAGGGAAGATTTAACACCTTGTCATGTTGTCTAAGGAACCAAGTATCTGCCTTACTACCTGCAAGACGTGTACAGTGGATACGTGACTGCTGACCGGCACCTACACCGATAGCCTGACCGTCAACTGCAAAGCAAACCGAGTTAGATTGTGTATATTTTAATGTAATAAGAGAAATGATTAAATCGCGTTTTGCACTGTCAGGAAGATTTTTATTCTCGGTTACAAGGTTAGAAAGCAATTCTTGGTTGATTTCAAAGTTATTTCTGCCTTGTTCGAAAGTAATACCGTAAACCTGCTTGGTTTCTTGGGGAGCAGGTACATAATCGGGGTCGATTTTAACGATGTTGTAGTTACCGTTACGCTTTGATTTTAAAATTTCAAGTGCTTCGGGGTCATAATCAGGTGCGATAACACCGTCGGATACCTCGCGTTTGATTAAAAGTGCCGTGGTAACATCGCACTTGTCAGAAAGGGCAACCCAGTCACCGAAAGAGCACATACGGTCTGTACCGCGAGCACGTGCATAAGCACAAGCCAAAAGTGAATCGTCAAGACCTTCTATATCGTCTACAAAACAAGCCTTTTTAAGTTTTTCGGGGAGAACAGTACCAACTGCGGCACTTGTAGGGCTAACGTGCTTAAAGGAAGTAACCGCAGGAAGACCTAATGCCTCTTTTAGTTCTTTTACCAACTGCCAAGAGTTGAATGCATCAAGGAAATTGATATAACCCGGTCTGCCGCAAAGAATTTCTATCGGTAATTCACTGCCGTCTGCCATATATATTTTGGAGGGTTTTTGGTTGGGGTTACAACCGTATTTAAGTTCAAATTCTTTCATTTTGCTACTCCTTATTTGTTTTTGTTAACGATTCTTGATTCATAAGAGCCGTCAGAAAGGTCTATATATCTTACAAACAAAGATACTTTATTATCTTCGTTTAAGTTTTTCCAAATTAAATCGGTAAGTGTGTCGATATCACAATCGGGAAGTTCCAAGGATTTGGGTTCACCCTCAAAACTGGGGAGGGGATTGCCGTCACACTTATAGGTGTGGATGAATTTTGCTTTGCCTTTAAGGGGATTAGAGTAAGCAAAAGTATATCTTTGGCAAGAAGAACCGTCACCATCAGCAGATTTTAGAATAGACATAGCATAGTTCATATCACCGTTTTCAAGACGGATAATACCCGAAATACGGGGTGTGTAGTTGGGAGCATCGTCTTCAAATTCACGGGTACGAAGTGCCTGTTCAAATGTCATTTGTCTATCCATAAGTTCGTAGATAGTATCGGTCTGGTCGCCGTTGGTAACAATTGTTTTGTTACCAAGTACGCGAACGGGTGCGTAAATAATTAAATGGGGGTCGGTCATTTTAGACTCGTCAAAAGCCTGTGTGCGAATGCCTTCGCCGTCTTCTATAAATACGCGGTTACGGCTATTTTCGCTTCTGCCCATAATGAAATATGCGGTAATTGCCTTTGTGCCGTCTGCACTTTTACCGATAATAATACCTCTGCCGTGGTAGGCAAGTGTGTTAAGTTCGTCTGCAATATTTTTGATTTCCATAGTAAATCCTCCTATTTAATAAAGGTCTTGCCGTCTTTAATTTCTATTTTTTCATCGCAAAGTAATGCTACCGCTTGTGGTAAAATTTTCCACTCAGCTTCTTGCATTATTCTTAGTTGCAAAGTTTCGGGAGTGTCATCGTCTTTTACCTCTACTGCTTTTTGCAAGATTATAGGACCTGCATCACATTCAGCGGTTACGAAGTGAACCGTAGCACCCGAAACCTTAACGCCTTTTTTAAGCGCTTCTTCATGAACATGGAGCCCGTAATAACCTTTACCACAAAAAGAGGGGATAAGAGCAGGGTGAACGTTCACCATTTTATCCTTAAAAGTGTCGCATACCGCGTCGCCGAGAATGGTCATAAAACCTGCATACACAATTACATCTGCTTTTTCTTCGAGCAATATATCGCGCATATCCTCGCTGTATTTTTCTACGCTATCGTAATCTTTGCGGATAAGTGTGCGTGTTTTAATGCCGTTATCTTTTGCACGGGTAAGTGCATAAGCATCGGCTTTAGAAGCCACAACGCAAGTGATTTTGCCGCTGCCTAATTCTCCGCGATGCTGGGCATCAATAAGGGCTTGTAAATTTGTACCGCCACCCGATGCCAAAACAACCACGTTTTTAGTATTATTCAATGATAACACCTCTGTCACTCTTGATTACAGTGCCGATTACATAAGGCTCTTCGCCTGCGTCTTTAAGAATTTCAAGTGCCTTTTCGGCATCTTCTTTTGCTACCACAATACTCATACCAACACCCATATTAAATGTGTTGAACATATCACGCTCTGGAATGTTGCCAACCTTTGCAATAAGGTCGAAAATGGGGAGGATTTTAACATCATCTTTTTTGATTTTAGCGGCAAAGCCTTCGGGCAAACTTCTCGGAATGTTTTCATAGAATCCGCCGCCTGTAATATGGGAAATAGCGCGAACTTTTACATTATCTAAAAGTGCTAAAACAGGTTTAACATAAATTTTGGTGGGGGTAAGTAAGGTTTCGCCTAATGTTTTACTGCCGAGTTCGGGATAGGTTTTATTAAGGTCGCAGTTTTCAACATCGAAAACCTTGCGAACAAGTGAAAAACCGTTTGAATGTACACCGCTTGAGGGAAGCGCGATAATAACATCGTCTTCTTCCATAGTGGTGTTATCAAGTATTTTCTTTTTATCAACAATACCTACTGCAAAACCTGCAAGGTCGTAGTCATCTACGGGCATCATACCGGGATGTTCTGCGGTTTCACCGCCGATTAAAGCAGCACCCGATTGAACACAACCCTCTGCAACACCGCTAACAATCTCTGCAATCTTTTCAGGAATATTCTTACCACAAGCGATATAGTCAAGGAAGAAAAGGGGTTTAGCACCGCAACAAATAATATCATTTACACACATAGCAACAGCATCGATGCCGATAGTGTCGTGCTTGTCCATAAGGATTGCAAGTTTAACCTTTGTGCCACAACCGTCAGTACCGCTAACGAGTACAGGTTCTTCATAACCCAAAGGCAAACCAAAGCAACCGCCAAAGCCGCCTACATCATCAAGGCAACCTGCGTTCTTAGTTCTTTTAATGTGTTGCTTCATAAGTTCTACCGCTTTGTAACCTGCGGTAATGTCAACGCCTGCATCGGCGTAAGATTTAGATTGTGAATTATTCATTTTCTTATTCCTTTCCGTCCCAACAGTAAGTACATAATTGGTCTTTTGGTAGTCCTATTGCTTCGATAATACCATCGAGTGTTTGGAACTCGAGCGAAGCAAAGTTGAATTTTTCTGCAATACATTTGCGTAGATTCTTACCGCGAGTGGTAGAAGAATCACTGTATTCCGCAATGTGTTTGAACCCTTCTTCACCTTCGAGTTCTAAAATAACACGACGGGCGATAAGGTCAAGGTCGCTTTGATTGCGCGAAAAACTTAAATATTTACAAGAGTACATAATTGGCGGACAAGCCGAACGCATGTGTACTTCTTTTGCGCCGTTCTGATAAAGGAAATCTACCGTTCCTTTAAGCTGTGTACCGCGTACTATAGAGTCATCCACAAAAAGGAGTTTCTTATCAATGATAAGTTCGTGAATGGGGATTTGCTTCATTTTAGCAATACGGTTACGGTCTTTTTGGCTTTTAGGGGTAAAACTACGAGCCCAGGTAGGTGTGTACTTAATAAACGCACGGGCAAACCGCGCATCACTAACATTGGCATAACCGATAGCGTGTGGTGTTCCTGAATCGGGCACACCGCCTACATAGTCTATATCTTGTGCTATCTTGTTTGCTTTATCGTTACGCGCCATAATTTCACCGTTGCGATAACGCATTATTTCTACATTCACACCCTCGTAACTTGAGGTGGGGTAGCCGTAATAACTCCAAAGAAAAGCACAAATCTTTTTGGTTTTTAGCGCAGGTGATAAAACTGTAAGTGAATCTTCAGTGAGTTCTACAATTTCACCCGGACCTAATTCTTTCTCGTCATTGTAACCGAGTTTCTGGTAAGAAAAAGACTCAAACGCAACACAATAACCCTCATCATTTTTGCCTACGAGTATTGGCAATCTGCCCACTTTGTCACGTGCCGCTATTAAAGAGCCGTAATCGGTCAAAATTAAAATGGAAGCCGTGCCGTCGATAACTTCTTGCGCGTATTTAATACCCTCGGCAAAGGAATCCTTTTGGTTAATTAGTGAAGCCACTAATTCAACCGAATTTACCTTACCGCCGGTCATGGCGTCAAAGTGGTTACCGTTTTTGGCAACACATTCTTCTATAAGTTCTTCGGCATTGTTAATAATGCCGATAAAAGAAATAGCGTAAGCGCCGAGCTTTGAACGAATAAGCAAAGGTTGAGGCTCAAAGTCGCTTATGCAACCTATGGCCGCAGTACCACTCATTTCGTCAAAAACATTTTCAAACTTTGTTCTAAAGGGTGAGTTTGTAATGTTGTGAATATCGCGCTGCAAACCAATTTCTTTATCGTAAGCAGCAAGACCGCCGCGGCGTGTGCCTAAATGTGAATGATAGTCAGTTCCAAAGAAAACATCAGCAATAGCATCAGTTTTGTTGACTACTCCAAAAAAACCGCCCATAATTACTCCTTAAAATATGCTTAGTGGATTATGCAAAGAAAAGTTTTGACAAGGTCATGGGGTCAATATACTGACCGTCTTTGTAAACACGCATATTGCCCGAAGCAATTTCGTCTATAAGCATTACGCTACCATCTTTGTCATAGCCGAATTCAAACTTAATATCGTAAAGGTCAAGACCCTTTTCTTTAAGGTCGTCAGCAACGATTTTGGTAATCTGCTGTGTCATAACTTTAATATCATCATATTGCTTGTCGGTCATAACACCAAGTGCTACGAGAGCATCTTTATTTACAAGCGGGTCGCCCTTTTCATCATTCTTAAATGTAGTTTCAACATAAGCGGGGAGGTCTGCGCCTTCTTCAATATAGTCGCCGTAACGACGGATAAAACTACCAACTGCTTTGTAACGGCAGATAACTTCAAGACCGTGACCGAAAACCTTTGCAGGAAGAACTTCCATAGTTGTATCTTCAAGGTTAGCATTGATAAAGTGAGTTTTGATACCTGCAGCATTTACTTTTTCAAAGAAATAGATAGACATACGAAGGTTTACGTCGCCAACACCATCGATAGTGATACCAACTTGATTTTCACCGGGGTCGAAAACGCCGTCTTTACCTGTGCAGTCATCCTTGAATTTTAAAAGGCAGTTGCCGTTTTCAAGTGAATAAACGTCTTTTGTTTTACCTGTGTAAACTAACTTTTTTTCCATTTTTATTTCCTCCAAAATTTACTGTAATTCTACAGCTTTATTTTTTTCTAAAACCTTATCTGCGTCTGCTTTACGCTTAGCATCAAGGCGGTTTGCCAAATCTTTGTCCTCAATAGCGAGCATCTGTATACATAACAAAGCGGCATTAACAGCACCGTCAATAGCAACTGTGGCAACAGGGATGCCTGAGGGCATTTGTACAGTTGATAAAAGTGCGTCAATACCGTTTAAGTGACCTGATTTTACAGGGATTCCCACAACGGGGAGTGTTGTATTAGCGGCAATAGCGCCTGCTAAGTGTGCCGCCATACCGGCAGCTGCTATAATAGCGCCAAAACCATTTTGACGCGCGTTCACACTAAACTCACGTGCTTCTACGGGAGTTCTGTGCGCTGAAAAAATGTGTACTTCATAGGGTACTTCAAAAGCCTTTAGAGTGTCAATGGCTTTTTGTACGATAGGCATATCGCTGTCGCTACCCATAATGATACCGATTTTTTTCATAAGAAGGTCTCCTTTACTCATAAAATACAAAAGGGCGCACTTAATCCGTAGCGGAAAAAGAGCGCCCAGACGGTCGGCATAATGCATTCTTTGCTTCATGTGGTGCTCCACTTTTCCGTCAGTCACAAAGAACATTATTATTCTAACATACACGCAATTTTTTGTCAATGTAAAATAATATGTATTATTATATAAATATATTAAAATTTTTGTTAAAATTATGTAAAAATTTCTAAAAGTGCTTGACTTTTAAATTTGGTGTATTAAAATATTGTTATATATTTGTAAAAGGAGTTGTTTATGATGACACTTAAGCCATTGGCAGATAATGTTGTTATCAAATCTTGTGAGGCAGAAGAAACCACAAAAAGCGGTATCGTTTTGGCTTCCACTGCAAAGGAAAAACCTCAAATCGCAGAGGTTGTAGCCGTAGGCGAGGGCGGAATGGTTGATGGCAAAGAAATTAAAATGACTGTTAAAGCAGGTGATAAGGTTATTGCGGCTAAATATGCAGGTACTGAAATTAAACTTGATGGTGTAGAGTATACTATTTTGCGCCAGAGCGAAATTTTAGCTATTGTAGAGTAAGAAAGGAGTTATCTTATGGCTAAGGATATAATTTTTGGTGAAGAAGCAAGAAAAGCACTCCAAAACGGTGTTGATAAACTTGCTAATGCTGTAAAAGTAACATTAGGCCCTAAAGGCAGAAATGTTGTATTGGATAAAAAATATGGCTCACCCCTTATTACAAATGATGGTGTTACTATCGCAAAGGAAATTGAACTTAAAGACCCCTTTGAAAATATGGGCGCACAACTTGTAAAAGAGGTTTCGGTTAAGACTAATGACGCCGCAGGTGACGGTACTACCACTGCTACTGTTTTGGCTCAGGCACTTATTAATGAGGGTATGAAAAATGTTGCCGCAGGTGCTAACCCTATGGTAGTTAAAAAAGGTATTAAACTTGCAGTTGATACCGCTACAAAAACTGTTATTGCCAATTCTAAAAAGGTGTCAGGCAGTGAAGATATTGCTCGTGTTGCAACCGTTTCATCTGGTGACGAGGTTATCGGTAATTTGATTGCCGAAGCAATGAGCAAGGTTACCGCTGACGGTGTTATCACTGTTGAAGAATCTAAGACCGCCGAAACCTATTCAGAAGTGGTTGAAGGTATGCAGTTCGACCGCGGTTATATAACCCCGTATATGGTTACCGATACTGATAAAATGGAGTCGGTTTTAGATGACGCTTTAATTCTTATTACCGATAAGAAAATCAGTAATATTCAAGAGATTTTACCAATTCTCGAACAAATTGTAAATGCAGGTAAAAAACTTCTTATAATCGCAGAAGATATCGAGGGTGAAGCACTTTCTACCCTTATTGTAAACAAACTCCGTGGTACATTTACTTGTGTTGCGGTTAAAGCACCCGGTTTTGGTGACAGACGCAAAGAAATGCTTCGCGATATCGCTATTTTAACAGGCGGTGAAGTTATTTCTGAGGAATTGGGTCTTGACCTTAAAGAAACACAAATGTTCCAATTAGGTTCTGCTCGTCAGATTAAGGTTTCCAAAGAAAATACTATTATCGTTGACGGTGCGGGTGACAGTAATGCAATCGCAGACCGTATTAACCAGATTAAGAACGAACTTTCGGTTACTACATCTGAATTTGACCGCGAAAAATTGCAAGAACGCCTTGCAAAATTGGCGGGCGGTGTTGCAGTAATCAAGGTTGGTGCCGCTACTGAAATCGAAATGAAAGAAAAGAAACTCCGCATTGAAGATGCTCTCTCAGCTACTAAAGCCGCAGTTGAAGAAGGTATTGTAGCAGGTGGCGGTGTTGCTCTTATCAATGCTATTCCTGCGGTTAATGAGTTGCTTTCTACCGTTAGCGGTGACACAAAAACAGGTGTACAAATCGTGCTTAAATCTTTGGAAGCACCTATCCGCCAAATCGCTTATAACTCTGGTCTTGAAGGCTCGGTTATTATTGAAAAAATCATAAATAGCGGTAAGGTTAATTACGGCTTTGATGCTTATAATGAAGAATATACCGATATGCTCGAAGCAGGTATAGTAGACCCAACAAAGGTTACACGTTCTGCTTTGGAAAATGCCGCTTCTGTTGCTGCTATGGTTCTTACTACCGAAAGCCTTGTAGCAGATAACCCTGAAGACGCCGCTGCAGCTGCTTCTGCTGCCGCAGCAGCCGCAGGCGCAGGTGGAATGTACTAATTTGTTTTAGAAAATAAAAATTAAAAAACCGAGTTCATAATGAACTCGGTTTTTTGCTATAATTTAATAACTTTTCGTAATTTTCTGATAATTGGGGGAGAGATTGCGGCAAAAATCCAAGCAAATCCAATACCACCAATAATTTTGAAAGATATTGCAAATTTGAAAATGCCTGCAAGGAAATCGTAAGGATATCCAAATACCAAACTATCAATATATAAAGCACCGATATTAAGTAACGATAAAGCAATCGAACTTATAAACAACTCAATCGCAAGGAAGTATCGTTTATCGCTTTTTCTAAAAGCTTTATAAAGTAAAGCAACTATAAGTGCGTAAATAACAGTAGGTATCATCCAAATAAATGTAGACCAACTTATACCGTAGCCCATTGCTATTTGTGAAACAAACGCACCAACTGTTGCGGTTGCAACGCCCCAACGAACACCGAAAATTATTGAAGCTAGTATTAGCGGGAAACAACTAATCGGTATTTGATAATTATCGAGAAAAGCGATTTTACCAAAGGCGGATGCTAACCATTCAAGTGGTACGTAGAGGGCAGCAAGTATTGCGCAGATACATAGTTTTTTGATGTAATTTTTTTTCATAAATAAAACCTCCTATTACCCGTATTGTCGATAATAGGAGATTTTTAATCTACATATTATTTGACAGCGGGATGCGACAGCCGAACCGCGGGAAAACTCCTTCGTTCTTTCAGCAACTCCCCGTCTGAAAGACACTTGACGCTCGGTTATCTACTCTGTTTGATAAAATAATTATATACTTTTTTAGGCACTTGTCAAGTATTATTCGCCCAAAAGTTTGGTATCTCTCGCATAAAAGAATATGTATTGCTGAGCGATACCTGCGTAATTTTCGGCACATATGGGCAGCTCGCCTTGGAATAAAACCTCCATAGCGCGTTTTATCCACACGTCTTTAGGGAAAGCGGAGGTGTGGCGGTGTGAAAACAAAAGGCAACAATCGGCAACCTTTGGACCAACACCTTTTATTTTCATTAGTTCAGTTCGAGCTTCGTCGAGCGGTAAATTTTTAAGGTTATATAAATCAACTTCTCCGTTTGAAACCTTTTGAGCAGCATCGAGTAAATATTTTGCTCTAAAACCGCTACGCAATACCTGTAAATCATCAAGTGTGAGTTTGGCGATTTTTTCAGCAGTAGGGAAGGTGTAATAACCGTTTTTGTACTCGCCAAAATTCTCACAAAGGCGCTCTATTATGCCTTTTATGCGCTTTATATTGTTGTTTTGCGAAATTATAAAAGAGCATAAAGTTTCAAAAGGTTCTTGGTTTAAAATGCGTATACCATAAGAATATTCACAGGCTTTTTTTAGTGTTTCGTTTTCGCTTAAAATTTTAACGATTTTATTGTAATCACGGTCTAAATCAAAGTAGTTATACCATAAATTTTTAAAATCTTCTTCTGTTGTGTCGTATAAAACAATTGTTCCATCTGATAATTTTTCGAGTTTTAAAAACTTATCAAATGCAACACCTGTCCATATTTCACCGTCGTTTTTCCAACGAAAAGCCTGACCGCAGTCAAGCGTGTGTGGCAGGTCAAATTCAGAAAGACCATATATGTAAACATTGTTATCCTTAAATTCAAAATTTTTCATAAAATATCACTCCGATATTGTCATTGTACTATTTTTATGTTAAAATATCAATAAATAAATCAAAAAGGAAAAATTTTTATGCGTCAGGATATTTGTACTATTCCGGTTAGTGAAATTTTTGAAGTTAATGATGGTTGTCCCATTTGCCGTATGCGTGAAACTGTCGAAAAGCGCATTGTTGATTATATAATGGGTGCGGCTATGATGGAACCCGATGTGAGAATAGAAACTAACAAATTAGGTTTTTGTGAAAGACATTTTGATATGATGTTAAATACTCGCGGTCGTTTGCAATTAGCGCTTATTTTGGAATCACACATTGATGAAATTGGTAAAAAGATTTTTGATAAAAACCTTTTTAATCCTGCTTCTAAAAAGGCGGCAAAGTCTAAAAAACTTACAGAATCTTGCTTTGTTTGTTCAAAGGTTGATTGGGGTTTTGAAAATATGATAAAAACCTTGTTTTTATCATACGAAAATGACCGTGATTTTCGCGATATGTTTAACGGACAAGATATTATCTGTCTTCATCACTATGAACTTTTAATGTCTTCTCACGAAAAGAAAAATCTTAAAAAATACAACTCTGAATTTGAGAAAAATCTCACAAGAATCACAGGCGAATATGTAAAAAGTCTTAAAGATGACCTTACAAAATATTGTTCTATGTATGATTATCGTGCAAAACAAGAAAAGCAAGAATGGGGAACTAGTCGTGATGTTGTAGAGCGTTCTATTGCTTTTTTAAATGGTAGATACTATTCGGGAGAATAATTTACATAATCTGTCGAAAAAGGTAAAATGTTGATAACTTTTCCTTTAAAATGCGGTATTTATGCCACTTTTCCACCAACTTATCCACATTTTTTATGTAAACCTGAATAACATAAACATAATTTGCCAACAATATTAGCAAAGATTGGAAGGTGCAAATTATGGTAAAAGGTGTAAACAAAACGGTTATTGAGGTTAACAACACCGGCAGTAAGTATTTTGAAAAAATTGTTTTTTATGTAACACCGCAATATGGAAATTTGAGTGCAAAGCAACTTAAAAGGGCGGCGAGCAATTTTTCATTTAATTTTGAAGACCACGCCCCAAGAAAAACTTTGCGAAAAACCCACAAGAGAAAAAGATTTGCGATAGCTTCTACAATTATTGGTATGTGTGTAATAGCACTTGCGGCAGGAATAATTTTAATTTGATTATGAACGGCTTTCATAGCCGTTCTTTTTTTATATTAAGTTAACAATTTGTAAATAAAAAAATAAGTGTTCATTATTATACTTGCATTTCTTTCTGATATATAATATAATAAGTGGAGTTAATTATTCGATAAGGATGTTGAATATGGAAATTATTAAGAAAAGCTTGAAATTATACGGGCTTTGCATCGTAGGAAGCATTTTATGTCTTGTTTTAACCGCTACTTTTAATATGATAGGTGCAAATCTCCTTGGAAAGCAAATAGGCTATTCGATGCAGGGCGAATTTGAAGACAAGGAAAATTCTGCTGTGATTCTTTATTCGCATTATTACGACGATGGTGAAGACCTTGAAAAAGCAAAATTTGAAGAAAAAGGTTATACCTTAACCGAAATACCAATAAAGATACCCACAACAGCGTGGAATATTTTCGCACAGTTCTGTCTTTTCTGTATGATGGGTATATTTGTTTACAATGAACTTTGGAAATTAGGATTTAAAGACAATAATCTTGTAAGAATTGGCAAGAAAACAGAGGACAAGCTAAAGGGACTTAAAATCGGTCTCATAACCACTACGCCTTCTATTTTACTTTTTGCTATACTTATTATCGGCAGAACAACATATGCCGCCAAGGTTGCAACAACAACATTTTCTTTCTTAAATCCTTATATCGAGCGTTTGATTTATATATTTGTAGGGTATAAAGGTGGATATATTTCTCAACTTTCAGTTGGTGCAGTTATAACTATTTTTGGCGCACTATTATTTATTCCTTTGGTGGCAATGGTGGCTTATTTGCTGGGTTATAAGTCTATAATTGTAAGTGAAAAACTTATTTATAAGAAAAAATAGGAGAATAAAAATGGCAGGATTTTTTGGTCTATTTAATTACGATAAAGAGGGTCCGGGTGTACCCAAAGATGCACCTAAAAAGAAAACATTTATTGTTTTTTTCGAAATTTTTTTCCGCAACTTTTGGAAATTTATCTCTTTAAACTGTGTTTATTGGTTTGTGTCACTTCCAATTTTAACCAATGGTTTGGCTAATGTTGGTCTTGCTAATGTGGCGCGTAATACCGCAAGAGAAAAGCACTCTTTTGGTATTTCGGATTTTTGGGAAACCATTGGTAAAAACTGGAAACAGGCATTACCGGCAGGTATTATAAATTTCTTTGTTTTTGCTATACTTTCCTTTGATGTATGGTTTTTCAGCGGACAGGATAATTTTTGGATGTGTGTAATTGGTACCGGTCTTTCAATGGCACTTTTGGTTACCTTCGCAATGATGAATTTTTACCTTTGGACGCTCATCATTACCTTTGATTTTACATTAAAACAAGCATATAACATTAGCTTTAAACTAACATTTCTTAATTTCAAATTGTCTTTTCTTTGTTTATTTATAAATGTATTGTGGTTCGGTTTAGGATTAGCGCTTATATTCCTTTTGTTCAGTTATTCTTTTTATGTTTTACTTGTCGAAATGCTTATAATGTTGTGTGTTTATCCTGCATTTAACGCATTGCTCGTTCAGTTCTGCACATTCCCCGCAATTAAGAAGTTTATTATTGACCCTTATTACAAGGCGCACCCCGGTGAAGATATTGAAAAGCGTAAAAGCTTAGGTCTTGAAATAGAGGAAGAAAAAACACCTGCTCAAAATGAAGATTCTGAATCTGAAGAAGATGAAGAAGATGACGGCGTAATTTTCAATGACTAATTGAGACATACAGAGCATATATATTATTAGTGATTTTTAGGAGTGTAATATATGTGTTCAAGGCTTGATGAATTGCGTAATAAACAGGTTGTTTGTGTACATACAGGCGATGTTTTGGGATATGTCAGTGATATAGAGTTTGATATTTCAGACGGGAAATTGTGTTCTTTGGTAATCTACGGTAAAAGCCGCGCTTTTGGGCTTTTAGGTAAATATCAGGATATAATTATACCTTGGGAAGATATTGAACTTATTGGCGCACAAACGGTTCTTGTTAAAAACAGTTCGTCATTTTGTAAAAAATAATTTAAAAAAGTCGGAGTATTTTTTACTCCGACTTTTTATATAATGCCTTGTATTTTTTGGCAAAATGTTATATAATTATGGCAAGTTAATTTCAAAAAAAGGAGTTTTAAAAATGAAGAAGTATTTGAATCGTTTGTTCATTGACGGACTATCAGGTATGGCTTATGGCTTGTTTTCGACCCTTATTATCGGTACAATAATTTGCCAGATTGCAAAGCTTATTGGTGATAATGTTGTAGCACAATATCTCTTAGCTATGGGTAATGTTGCAAAAACCCTTACGGGTGCAGGTATAGGCGTAGGCGTAGCATGTAAATTAAAATCTGCTCCTCTTACTACCGTTGCTGCTGCAGTTTGCGGTATGATTGGTGCATTTCCGAATGTTGCTAACGAGGGTTTTGTGGTTAGTGCCCCTGGTGAGCCATTAGGTGCTTTTATTGCGGCTTATGTTGCTATTGAAATAGGTCGTTTGGTTGCGGGTAAAACAAAGGTTGATATAATTGTTACTCCTGTCTGCTGTATCGTTTCTGGCGCATTAGTAGGCTATTTTGTTGGACCTTACATTTCAACCGCTATGAAATGGGTAGGACAACTTGTTTCTATAAGTGTTGAGCAATATCCCATTTTAGGCGGTATTGTAGTATCGGTTGTAATGGGCATTTTGCTTACTTTACCTATTTCTTCGGCCGCTATTGGTATTTCAATGCAACTTTCGGGTCTTGCGGCAGGTGCGGCTACAATCGGTTGTTGCTGTAATATGGTTGGCTTTGCTGTTATCAGTTATCGTGAAAATAGAATGGGCGGTCTTGTAGCACAGGGTGTTGGTACATCTATGATACAAATGCCTAACATCGTTCGCAATCCGCTTATTTGGCTACCATCAATCATTTCAAGTGCGATTTTAGGTCCAATATCTTCTGCTGTTCTTGGTATGGTTAGTAATCCGGTTGGCTCAGGTATGGGCTCTGCAGGTCTTGTAGGTCAGTTTATGAGTTATGAAACTATGGTAGCAAATGGTGTAAGCCCTGTTATTGCTTTGGTTGAAATTATTGTAATGCAGTTCTTGTTACCTGCAGTTGTGTGCCTTGCAATTAGTGAAGGTATGCGAAAACTTAGACTTATAAAACCCGGCGATTTGAAATTGGTATCGGCTAATGACTAAAAAGCAACGGGTTCTCGAGTCGGTATTACGCCTTGAAAAATTATATCCCGATGCGATTTGTTCGCTCGATTATAAGGATGCATTTCAGTTACTTATTGCAACAAGACTTTCGGCACAATGTACTGATAAACGCGTAAATATAGTAACTCCCGATTTGTTTGCCGAGTTTCCTACATCAAAAGAAATGGCAAAAGCGGATTTAAAGAGGGTAGAGCAACTAATTAAAACTTGTGGTCTTTATAAAACGAAAGCTCTTGATTTAATAAAAATTGCCCAAAAAATTGAGAGTGAATTCGGTGGCAAAGTACCCGACACGATTGAAGAATTAACTACTCTTTCGGGTGTTGGTAGAAAAACTGCCAATCTTGTTTGCGGTGATATTTACGGCAAACCTGCAGTTGTTACCGATACGCATTTTATCCGTATTTGCAACCGTTTAGGGTTTGTCAGTACCGATAATCCCTTAAAGGTTGAAAATGAGATGCGTAAACTTTTACCGCCCGAAAAATCTAACAATTTTTGTCATAGAACTGTGCTGTTTGGCAGAGATGTTTGTACTGCCAGAACCCCCAAATGTGACGTTTGCTTGTTAAACGATATCTGCCCTAAAAACTTGAATAAATAAATTAAAGCCGTCTTTCGACGGCTTTAAAATTTATTTACCATATAAACGGTATAAGACGATATTTTACTTTTTGTTTATAGTCAACATAGCCATTAAGTTCTTTTTCAAGTAATTTTTCCTCGCTTATAATTCGTTTTGCAATAATGAAAGGGTAGGCAAGAAAAACAATAAGTGAAAATATAGAACCTAATATAATGGGTATGGTTAAAAACATAAATAATGTGGTAAAATACATTGGGTGACGGACAATGCGATATAACCCTTTATCAATAACTTTTTGGTTATTCTCTACCTTGATTGTTCTGCTAAGATATGTATTTTCTCTTAAAACCTCAAAATAAAGAATATAAGCGACCAAAAAAATTATGGTAGCAATTATAACAACGGTATTTGGTATAGAATGTAGGTTAAAGCGATGATTTAAACCTGCTATTACAAAACCAAATATAAACATTAGACCGCTTAAATTTACAACAAGTTTTTGTTCTTTTTGTTTTTCTTTTGCATCAAGGCGTTTTTGTAATAGTTTCGGATTCTTAAATATCATTATAAGTCCTATAAAAAACATCGGTATAAATAGAACTGCCATAAACAACCAGCCATTAAAATAATTTAAAGACCCTGCTGGGAAGAAGAGCAATACTCCAATTAAAATTATGCCTATCAAAAATTTAATAAAAGCGTTAAAAAATAGTTTTACTGTCATTTAAATCTCCGTGAAATTTTTGATTTTGAATTTATTATAACAGTCTGTGTAGAAATTGTAAATAAAAAACTTATTTTTAAAGAATTTAGGTGTTGACTTTTTATTTCCTTTGTGTTAAAATAGCATGGTCACACGGAGAGGTATCGAAGCGGTCATAACGAGGCGGTCTTGAAAACCGTTTGGCGCAAGCCACATGGGTTCGAATCCCATCCTCTCCGCCATTTTTAATTTAATATACAAATACAAACGTAATCTACGGAGTAGTACTCAAGTTGGTGACGGGCATTGAGCACGAGCGCGTCCTGTGGACGATACAGCGAGTGCGAAATGGTGCAGCGGTCAAAAAAATTCGGTGCTCCAAGCCGAAAATTTTTTCGGGCACCGCAAGAGGGCACGCAGCCGAGTCATTACTCTGATTTAAAGACAGTTGAATAGATAAATACAAACGTAATCTACGGAGTAGTACTCAAGTTGGTGACGAGGCGCCCCTGCTAAGGGCGTAGGCCGGCTAAACCCCGGTGCGAGAGTTCGAGTCTCTCCTACTCCGCCAAAACAGTACCGATTAAATTCGGTGCTGTTTTTTTATTTTTTCTTGCGATATATGTGATTTAATGGTATAATAAATAATAAATGCTTTTGGAGAAAGTTATGCTTAAAAATCGTATTTTTACGGCACTGATGTGTATATTTATAATATTGCTGACAATAACGTTTTCTATAAGTTTACCGATTTATATCCGTCCGATATATTATGCCCATATCGAGCCGTTAAATTTAGAAGAGAGTACTGGTAAGAGTGAAACGCAAATTATCGAAGCATATGATGAGGTATTAGATTATTTAACTTTACCGAATAATGAATTTTCGGCAGGTGATTTCACTTATACGGATGAGCAAAAAAGTCATTTTGAAGATTGCAAAGTCTTGTTTGATTTAAATGTTGTAATACTTTCTGTTTCACTTTTGGGAGTAGTTATTTTAATCATTTTAAAACGAAAGAAAATTTATGAATTTAATCGACCGTTTGGGCTACATTTTTCTTTTTGTTGCGGTGCAATAACATTTTTATTGTTTGCTGTAATTATAGGTCTTGTGTCTTTAGATTTCAATACTGCATTTAATGTTTTCCATAAAATCTTCTTTTATGGAAAAGGAAATTGGTTGTTTTTATATTTTAAATATGAAATTATCAGTATTTTTCCGATAGAATTTTTCTTAAACTGCGGGGTAATTATAGCAGTTTCGGTAATTTTGTTAAGTTTAGCGCTTATTGTGTTTGGTATTATAAAAAGTAAAAAAATTAAATAATATTTTGCTAATATTTAGAAAATCAGTTATAATAATTTTAGAATTATGAGAGGAGTCTATTTATGCCAAGGTCAAAAGATTTAAAAATTTTAGAAATCGACCCTTATCTTTTACCGTTTTCGGAAGATTTAGATTTGCGTATGAAACTCTATAAAAGTAAGAAAAAATCGCTTTTAGGCAAAGGCTCTTCTTTAAAAGATTTTGCAAATGGTTACGAGTATTTTGGTTTCCATAAGATAAAAAATGGTTGGGTTTATCGTGAGTGGGCACCTGCGGCAGATGAAATGTATCTTACAGGTGATTTTAATGGTTGGGATATTTATGCAACACCACTTAAAAAACTCGAAAACGGCGTGTTTGAAGTTGTTTTAGAGGGGGATAATTTACCGCAAATCGGTCAGAAAATTCAAGCAATAGTAATAAATAACGGCAATGTTTTGCGCCGTATACCGCTTTTTGCTACCCGCGTTGTGCAAGACCCTGTAACTTACCTTTGGTGTGCTGAACTTGAAGATACTTTTAGTGATTTTGAATGGACAGATAAAAAGTTTAAACCCGCCAAAACACCTTTTATATATGAATGTCATATCGGTATGTCAAGCGAAGAAGGCAAGGTAAATAATTATAACGATTTTACCCATAATGTTTTGCCTAGAATTAAGGATGCAGGGTATAATACCATTCAAATTATGGCTATCATGGAGCACCCATATTATGGCTCTTTTGGTTATCAGGTATCAAATTTCTTTGCGCCTTCATCCCGTTATGGTACTAGTTTTGAACTTAAAAATCTTATAAACACCGCACATTCAATGGGTATTACGGTGCTTTTAGATGTTGTTCATTCCCACGCTGTGCGAAACACTAATGAAGGTCTTAACGAGTTTGATGGTACAGTTTATCAATTTTTCCATGAAGGTGAAAAGGGCGAACACTCGGCTTGGGGTACAAAACTTTTCAACTATGGCAAAAACGAAGTTTTGCATTTTTTACTTTCTAACCTTAAATATTGGATGGAAATTTTCCATTTTGACGGTTTCCGTTTTGACGGCGTTACTTCAATGCTTTATCACGACCACGGTTTAGGCTCGGCCTTTACCGATTACAGCATGTATTTTTCAATGAACACCGATACCGAAGCTGTGACCTATTTGCAACTTGCTAACGAACTAATTCATTCTGTAAATAAAAACGCTATAACAATTGCTGAGGATATGTCGGGTATGCCGGGTATGTGTATTGCCATAAAAGACGGCGGTATAGGTTTTGATTACCGCCTTTCTATGGGTGTGCCTGATTTATGGATAAAAACTATTAAAGAACAGGCAGACGAGCATTGGAATATGGGTAAACTTTGGTATGAACTCACATCTCGCAGACCGAGTGAGAAGAACATCGGCTATTGCGAGTCGCACGACCAAGCACTTGTGGGTGATAAGACTATTATGTTCCGTCTTTGCGATGCGGAAATGTATACTTCAATGCAAAAATTCGGCGGCAGTCCTATTATTGACCGCGGAATTGCGCTTCATAAAATGATAAGACTTTTGACCGCTTCATTGGCAGGCGAAGGGTATCTTAATTTTATGGGCAATGAGTTTGGCCACCCCGAATGGATAGATTTTCCGCGTGAAGGTAACGGTTGGAGTTATCATTACTGCCGCCGTCAATGGAGTCTTGCCGATAATCCTGATTTGCGTTATCGCGAACTGGGTGATTTTGACAAGGCGATGATACAGTTTTTAAAAAGCGAAGATGTTTTATCACTTAATGCCACCGATTGTTATATACACGAAGATGACAAGATTTTGATGTATAAAAAAGGTGCTCTGATTTTTGCTTTCAACTTCCACCATAGCAATTCTTACGACGGATATTTCATACCCACAGGAAAAAGCGGTAAATTTAAGGTAATACTTACAAGTGATGACCCGCTTTTTGGCGGTTATTCGCGTGTGGATAAAAATTATATTTATACTGCTGATAATAACGGTTTCAAGTGTTATTTGCCGTCGCGAACTGTTACGGTATTTAAATTAGAAAATTAAGTTTTGGTGAATGTTTTGTATTACTTGTTAGCAATTTTGTTTGTTATATTGTTGTTTGTATGTATTGTGCTTTACTTTTTCAAAATGGCGTTTGTAAGACGTCGTCACGAAAAGCCGGACAGTATGGACGATACATTGAATCAAGCGTTAAGACAATATTCTGATGTAATATCAAGTGGTATTGAGTTTATTGAGTCGCAAGATTACGAGTGGCATTATATAAATTCGTTTGACAAGGTGAAACTTGCGGGTAGATATTTTGATAACAATAGCACCTGTACGATTTTCCTTTTTCACGGTTACCGTTCAAATGCTCCGCACGATTTTTGCTGTGCGGTTGAAATGTATTTGAAAATGGGCTTTAATGTGTTTTTAGCCGACCAACGCGCTCACGGTAAAAGCGGCGGAAAACTTATAACTTTCGGCGTTAAGGAAAGTCGAGATGTTTTAGAATGGGTAAAGTATGTAAACAAAACATTTGCGCCTAAACAGATAATTTTAAGCGGTATTTCAATGGGTGCTACCACGGTTTTATTATCGCTTTATCATAAATTACCCGAAAATGTAAAAGGCGTTATTGCCGATTGCGGTTTTACATCTCCTGCCGATATTATTGTAAAGGTGGGCAAGGATAATTATAAAATCAATGCAGAATTTTTTATACCGTTTTTAGATATTGCGTGTCGTATTTTAGGCGGTTTTTCTATTAGGAATATATCCACATTAGAAGCGGTCAAAAAGAGTGATTTGCCTATATTTTTTATGCACGGTGAAAAGGATAACTTTGTTCCTTGTGAAATGACTAAAGCCACTTACGAAGTGTGCGGTGAAAAATGCCGTATGTTCTTATCAAAAGAAGCATATCATGGTATGAGTTTTTTGACCGATACCGAAGCATTGCTTAAAGAAATTAAAGATTTCTTAATTTTTTGTATTGATGATTGATTTATTGTTGACAAAGTCTTTCCTAAATATTAAAATTGATTTATGTTTTTTAAGGAGTTTTATAGAATGAAGAATTTTTACCCCTGCGATTTTTTGTTACCAAAATCAGATTTTGAAAAGTGGGCGGTTGTTGCTTGCGACCAATATACATCTGAGCCTGAATATTGGAAAGAAGTAGCCGATTTTGTAGGAGATGCTCCCTCGGCGCTTAATATCATTTTACCCGAAGTTTATTTGCAAAAGGATAACAGTGAACGCATTGAAAAAATCAATGCGAAAATGAAAGAGTACATAGAAAATGATGTTTTCGATACCGTAAAAGATACCTTCATTTATGTTGAGCGTGAGGTTACGGGCGGTAAAATTCGTAAAGGCGTTGTAGGGCTTATAAAATTAGATGATTATTCTTACGAAAAAGGCTCAAAAGCGCTTATTCGCGCTACCGAAGCTACGGTTCTTGAAAGAATTCCACCGCGTGTAGAAATTCGCAAGGATGCTTCTTTGGAATTACCGCACATTATGCTTTTAATTGATGACCCTGATAATACTGTTATCGAGCCTTTAAGTGATAAAACCGAGAAATTCAACAAGGTATATGATTTTGATTTGATGCAAAAAAGCGGTCATATCAAAGGTTATGCTGTTGATAAAGACACTGTTGCAGATATA
Organism: Oscillospiraceae bacterium; assembly: GCA_015066095.1. Classification (GTDB taxonomy): domain Bacteria; phylum Bacillota; class Clostridia; order Oscillospirales; family Acutalibacteraceae; genus UBA737. The sequence goes on from SVPC01000003.1 coordinate 35,072, forward strand.
CAGTCTTCACTCGAAAAATTGGTTGAAAAAAGCGATGATAAGTTCCTTTTTGCAGTTGGTGACGGTAACCATTCACTTGCTACCGCAAAGGAATGTAATTCGGAATATGCTATGGTAGAAGTGGTTAATTTACACGACTATTCGTTAGAGTTTGAACCCATTTACCGTGTGCTTTTTGGTGTGGAACCCGAAAAGTTTTTAAATGAGTTTGTAACAGCATTGGGTGGTGAGTATCATGGTGCAGATGCGCAAAAGTTCACCTGTTGCTATGGTGAGACTGTAAAAGAAATTTCGGTTAAACCCACTGGAAAACTCTCAGTTGCTACATTACAAACCTGGCTTGATGAATATTTGGCAAATAATATGGATGTTAAAATTGACTATATCCACGGCGAAGATGTTGTTTACTCGCTTTCAAAACAGCAGGGAACAGTAGGCTTTATTTTTGACGGTATGGAAAAGTGCGACCTTTTCCCTGCGATAAAGCAAGATGGTTCTTTGCCACGCAAAACTTTCTCTATGGGTAATGCTTGTGACAAGCGATTTTATATCGAAGCAAGATATAATAAATAATAATTTACCGCAATTCGTAGGGATTGCGGTTTTTTATTAAAAAAATTGTCATTAAATGTTGTAATATGTACCTTTGTATGTTATTATTGTAAAGTATTTTAAGGATAAGGAGAACATTGATGGGCGTTATTGGTACTTTATTGATTACAACCGCCATTGCAGGTGTTGTTGGCACGGGTATTGGTGGTTTTGTAGGCGCTCTGCTTCAAAAAGACTCTAACCGCACAGTTAGTTTGCTTTTAAGTTTTGCGGCAGGTGTTATGTTAAGTGTGGTTTGTTTTGATTTGGTGGTGGATGCTATCGAAACAGGGCAGGGCATTATTACTGTGATTTGCGCTATCGGTTTAGGTGTGCTTATTACCTTTATTTTAAATTATATAATAGACAAAAAAACTGCTCCCGAAATTGCACACATTGATGAAAGTCACCCTAAAACTGCGGATGATTTGGATGAACTCATACATAGTGACCATCTTGAACATCATATTGGTAAAAATGATAATAAACTTTCACTATTTGTGGCGGGTATTGTAATGGCGTGTGCAATCGCGTTACATAATGTTCCCGAAGGTATGACAATCGGTGCATCTTATTCCGATAACAGTGCAACTTTAAACGGCGCAGCTCTTATACTTGCGATACTTATTGGTCTTCACAATATACCTGAAGGTATGGCGGTTTCTGTACCACTTATAAGTGGTGGTATGTCTAAAACCAAAGCGGTTTTGATTACCGCCGCAACTGGAATTCCTACTGTTTTGGGCGCTTTATTTGGCTTTTGGCTTGGTGAAATCGGACCTTTGGGATTGACAATTAGTTTAGGGTTTGCAAGTGGCGCAATGCTTTATGTGGTATTTGGTGAAATTTTACCCCAATCAATACTTATGTACCATAGTAAATTACCCGCGTTTTCAGCCATTATTGGTATGCTTGTAGGTCTGTTTATTATATTTATTTAATTTTAAAATCCTTCACCAATTTGGTGAAGGATTTTAAAATTTATCACAAGCAAAAAATAAGAGCCCTAAAACGCGAAATGCGTTTTGAGGCTCTTATTGGTGCCGGTGGCCGGACTCGAACCGGCACGCTGTCGCCAGCGGTGGATTTTGAGTCCACTACGTCTGCCAATTCCATCACACCGGCAAGTGTGAAATCATAATGTCAAGTAACTTTTGTGCTCGTGACTCTTGCGGTACCCGAAATTTATTTTTGGCTTGGAGCGCCGATAAATTTCGACCGCTGCGCCTTTTGCGCCTTCACTTCATCATCCGCCGGATGCGTTTGGCGCAAAAGCTGCCAATTCCATCACACCGGCAAGTGTAGAAACAAGTAAAATTTACTCGACTTTGCTATTATACATTAAAGTGTTTTCAAAATCAAGTCTTTTTTAATATTTTATTGAAAAATCGAAAAAAATACGACAAGTTGATACTTGTCGTATTTTTGGCAGGGGTAGAAGGACTCGAACCCTCACAAACGGTTTTGGAGACCGGTGTGCTACCATTGACACCATACCCCTATAAAAAATTATTAATAAAACCAAAACTAAAAAATAATGCTCATTTTGGTGGACCAGCAGGGACTCGAACCCCGGACCAACCGGTTATGAGCCGGTTGCTCTAACCAACTGAGCTACTGGTCCAAACGAGCAAGATTTATTATATCAACAAACCAATCTTTTGTCAATACAAAAAATGAAATATTTTTAATTATTTTTTTAGGCCTTTTTTGACCACAAAACCTTGTGCCTATATATTATTATATACACTAAAATAGTTAAAAAATGGTTACAAAGTGGGGAAAAGGTTGACATAATGGGTGTTTTTTTGGTAAAATAATATGAATTATTATGGGAAAGTATCGTTTTTGGCTTAAATAATAATTCACTTTAAAAAATGGAATTTCAGGAGTGAAATTATGGTAAGAAGTATGACAGGCTTTGGCAGAGCCAAAGCGCAAATTGACGGGCTTGATATTACGGTAGAAATCAAATCTGTAAACCACAGATATTTTGAATTTTCTTGCCGTACGCCACGCGCTTATTCTTTTTTGGAAGAAAAGATTAAGTCACATCTTTCCGGAGCTGTAACACGTGGTAAAATTGAGGTTGGTGTTTTAATTGATGATAACACCGAAAATGCAACAGTTGTAGAAATTGACCGCGAATATACAACCGCATACCTTAATGCACTTAAAACTCTTTCAAAAGAGTACGGCATTAAGAATGATGTTAAGACATCAGCGCTTGTGGGAAATAATGATATTTTTAAAATCAAGCGTCAAACAATTGAAGATGAAGTTATAACAAATGCGGTGTTAACCGTATTGGATGAAGCGCTTTCGAAGTTTATAGAAATGCGCACAATTGAGGGAGAGCGACTTTTAAAAGATGTTACCGACCGCGCAAATTATATTTTAGAAAAGGTTGCATTTATTGAAGAACGCTCACCCAAAACTGTTAATGAATATCGCAATCGTATTGAGCAAAAAATTAAAGAACTTTTAGGCGACAATACCATCGATGAACAGCGCGTTTTAACCGAGGTTGCAATTTTTGCGGACAAGGTTGCAGTTGCAGAAGAAACTGTTCGTCTTCGCAGTCATATAAAACAGTTTGAAACACTTATGTCTTCGGATGATGCAATAGGCAGAAAACTTGATTTTATTGTTCAGGAAATGAATCGTGAAGCAAATACAATAGGTTCTAAAGCACAAGACATTGAGATTGCACACACTGTTGTTGATATAAAATCTGAGATTGAGAAAATCCGTGAACAAATTCAAAATATGGAGTAATATATGAAACTTGTAAATATTGGCTCAGGAAATATGGTCTCTGCCGAAAGAATTGTAAGCATTTTGACCCCTGATTCTGCACCTATTAAGCGAATCATACAGGATGCAAAGGAACAAGGTATACTGATTGATGCCACAATTGGCAGAAAAACCAAAACAGTTATTATAACAGATAGCCACCATGTTATCCTTTGTTATTTAACTTATGAAAAACTGGCTTCGCGCGTTAGCGATTTTGATGTGATATTTGAGGAGGAAGAAGATGAATAAAGGCGGAATTTTCATTATTTCAGGCCCTTCGGGCTCGGGCAAAGACACTTTGCTTGTAGAATTATTTAAAAAATGCCCTGATATAAAATTTTCTATTTCTTCAATTACACGTCCAATGCGCGAGGGTGAGGTTGAGGGTGAAAAATATAATTTTATTTCGCGCGAAAAGTTTGAACAAATGCTTAAAGACGATATGTTATTAGAACATAATGTATACGCGGGAAATTACTATGGCACTCCAAAATTCCCTGTAATTGACGCATCACAACAAGGTTTTGATATGATGATTGAAGTGGATGTTAACGGGGCGCGTCAAATCAGAGAAAAATTGCCCGAAGCGGTTAGTATTTTTATAATGCCGCCATCGTATACAGAACTTAGAAAAAGACTAAGTAGTCGCGGTACCGAAACACAACAGGTTATTGATGAGCGTATGCAAATTGCATTATCTGAAATAGCCCGTGCTGACGAATATGACTATATTGTAGTTAATGATGACATTACTACTGCGGTAGATGACTTAATTTCAGTAATATCAAACAGTCGTTTGTTATTAAATAGACAAAAATTTTTGATTAATGAGGTGCTTAATAATGCTTAATCCTAACATTGGTAAACTTATTAAAAATTATGACAACAGATATCGTTTAGTGCTCGATATCGCAAATACTGCTCGCGATATCTCCAAAGCACAAGAAGAAAACGGCGAAATTTCTACTTGTAAGCCGGTAAGCCTTGCAATTGATACTTTAGCAAACAAAGCAGAAGACTAAAATATTTTTTCGGGGGAAAGGTTGTGAAAGGAATGGTTGCAAAAATCGCATTGCAAGGTGCAACATTTGCGTTTGATAAACTGTATAGTTATACCATTCCTGCCGAATTTGATGTTAATGTAGGCTGCAGAGTTTTAGTACCCTTTGGCAGAGGAAATACCAAAAAACAGGGTATGGTTTTTGAAATTTGTGATGAACCTTGCGACAATCTAAAACCTATAATTAAGGTTTTAGATAAAGAGCCCGTTCTAACAAATGAATGTGTCGAAATGTGCAAATATATGCAAGAAAATATTTTTTGCACATATTATGATGCAGTAAACGCTATGTTGCCTATAGGCATTACCCACAAATTGATTGATTTTTATTCTGCTAACGAACAGTTTGCGTCATCGCTTTTATCTGATGAAGAACTATTAGTTTATGAGTTTCTGCAAAAAAAGGGCGAAACCGCACAAAAAGATATTATCGATAAACTCGGTGTATCCGAAGAATTACTTGACCGAATGTTAAAATCGGAAGCGCTTATAAAAAATAGTGATTCTTATCAGAAAATGGGTGACGCTACCCAAAAATGGGTAAGGCTTCACGAAAATTATGATGCGGTAAAACTCACCCAGCGGCAAAAAGAAATTGTTGATTTACTTAAAGATATTGAAACTGCAAGTGTAAAAGAAATACGCTATTTCACGGGTGTTTCTCTGTCTGTTATTGAAACTCTTATTAAAAAGGAAGTTTTAATTACCTTTGAAAAACAAGTCTTCAGAAAACCTTATAAAGTAGATAATACAGTAAATACGAGTGAAATAACACTTACAGACGAACAAAACGATGCATTTTGCGGTCTTTTGGAAGACTATAATGCAAAAGATGGTAAAGTAGCGCTTTTATACGGTGTCACTGGCTCCGGTAAAACTCAAGTTTTCTTAAAACTTGTCGATAAAGTGGCGGGCGACGGCAAGGGTGTTATTGTAATGGTGCCCGAAATTGCGCTTACTCCCCAAATGATAAATATTTTCACCTCACGCTATGGCAATAAAATTGCTGTATTTCACAGCGCAATGTCACAAGGTCAGCGTATGGATGAGTGGAAACGCATTAAAAACGGTGACGCCTTAATTGCGATTGGTACAAGGAGTGCTATTTTTGCACCTTTTAAAGATTTAGGGCTTATCATTATTGATGAAGAACAAGAACACACCTATAAATCTGAAAAAACACCGCGTTTTCATACCCGTTCATTAGCAAAATTCCGCACAGCATTGGGCGGTGGTCTTTTGTGTCTTGCATCTGCTACGCCGTCAATTGAAACCTTTACAAATGCCAAAGCGGGTAAATATTCACTATATACCATAAAAAACCGCTACGGTAATGCTGTTTTGCCCGACGTTCATATCGTTGATATGAAAAAAGAGATTTTAAACGGCAATTCTTCGTGCTTTAGTAATGCACTTTTTGAAGAACTTGAACTTACCTTGAAAAATAAAAAACAGGCAATAATTCTCTTAAACCGTCGCGGTCACAATACATATATTTCCTGTCCTGATTGTGGATATGTTGCTACCTGTCCAAATTGCAGTCTTTCTATGACTTATCATTCTGCGAATAAACGACTTCTGTGTCATTATTGCGGTCATTCTGTTGCCGTAACCAATAAATGTCCTGAATGCGGTAAAGAACACCTTAAATTTTTAGGGCTCGGCACACAAAAAGCGGTAGAAGAATTAAATGCGCTATTTCCTGATGCGCGTGTTTTGCGTTTAGATGCCGACAGTACGCTGTCACGCGATTCTCACGCTAATTATCTTAACTCCTTTGCAAACGGCGAATATGACATACTTTTGGGCACACAGATGGTGGCTAAAGGGCTCGATTTTCCAAATGTTACACTTGTAGGTGTTTTGGGTGCCGACGGCGGTCTTCAAGGTGAAGATTTCCGCGGTGATGAAAAGACTTTTTCACTATTAACACAGGTTGTAGGTCGTGCAGGTAGGGGAGAAAACTCCGGCAAAGCCATTATTCAAACCACCAATCCTGAAAGCAGTGTCATAGAACTTGCAAAAAATCAGGATTATGACAGTTTTTATAATGACGAAATTTTATCCCGTAAACTTTTCATTTATCCACCGTACTGTGATATGGCAGTAATTTGTGTTCAGTCTATTTTCAAAGAACAGGCTCAAAATACAATAAACGGCATTTTTGGTAAAATACGGGAAATGATAAATAATGAGTACAGTGATATAAAACTGATAATTTTAGGCCCTGCGCCAAGCACTATTGCAAAAATTAATAACCGATACCGCTACCGTATGATTATAAAATGCAAAAATAATAAACGGTTTAGAGAAATGCTAAAATCGGCTATTGATATAAATTTAAAAAATGATATTTCGGTTAGCGTGGATATAAATCCCGAAACCGTTTTATAGGAGGCTTTTATGGCTATTAGGAATGTTGTCACATTAGGTGATGATTGTCTGCGTAAAGTATGTCGCACACAAATGCAGTTTGACGAGCGTTTGTGGACTGTACTTGACGATATGAAAGATACAATGTATCACGCTGAGGGTGTGGGTCTTGCCGCACCGCAAGTTGGAATTTTGCGTAGATATTGTATTATAGATGTTGGCGACGGTTTAATAGAACTTATAAACCCCGTTATTGTCGAAACGAAAGGTACACAAACTGATAACGAAGGTTGCTTGTCACTACCCGGTAAATTCAGCGAAGTGACACGCCCTATGACAGTTACAGTTCGCGCACAAGATAGATTCGGTAAAAACTTTACCGTAACAGGTGAAGGACTTAAAGCCAGAGCATTATGCCACGAAATTGACCATCTCGACGGTATACTTTATATTGATAAGGCTAATAAAGGAAAATAGTATGAATATAGTTTTTATGGGAACGCCCGATTACGCGGCAAAAACCCTTGAAGCATTGATAAATACCGAGCATAAAATCTCTGCCGTGTTTGCTCAACCTGACAAACCCGTTGGAAGAAAACAGGTTTTAACTCCACCGCCCGTTAAGGTTGTAGCGCTTGAAAACAATATACCTGTATTTCAGCCCACAACACTTAAAAACGGTGAAGTATTAGAAATATTAAAAAAATTAAACCCTGATGTTATTGTGGTAGTGGCTTACGGTAAAATTTTACCAAAAGAAATACTGGAATTACCTAAATACGGATGTGTTAATGGTCATGCTTCACTTTTACCGAAATACCGCGGTTCTTCACCTATACAGTGGTGTATTATAAATGGTGAAACCGAAACAGGTGTCACTACAATGCTTATGGATGAGGGTATTGACACAGGTGATATTTTAGAAATTCAGAAGGTTGCTATCGGACCCGACGAAACCGCCGAAGAATTGTTTGAACGTTTAGCAGATGTAAGCGCTTCGCTTATGGCTTCTACTTTAAACAAATTAGAGAACGGAGAAATTACACCTAAAAAACAAACAGGCGAAGCGACTTATACTACCATTATTAAAAAAGAAATGGCTAAAATTGACTTTTCAAAACCTGCTAATGAAGTACACAATGCGGTACGCGGGTTCTATTCTTGGCCTTGTGCATTTTTCTTCCTTGGCGGAAAAAGGATAAAGGTAATTAAAACCGCTATCGGTGAGCCGTGCGATAAGAAAAGTGGCTATGTAATAGGTAATTCTGATTCGCTTACAGTTTCTTGCGGAAATGGTACATCTATTAAAATATTAGAACTTCAACCCGAAGGCTCAAAACCGATGACTGCTAAACAAATGTTATGCGGCAGACCGATTGAAATCGGCACTTATATAGGTGAATAATATGGTTAATCCGCGTAGCCTTGCTGTAAAAATTTTAATAAAAATCGAAAAAGACAATGCTTATTCTAATTTGACTCTTAATGCATTTTTCGAAGAAACTGAAATTTCACCCTTAGATAAAGCATTTGTGACTAATTTGGTATACGGTGTAATTGAACGAAAAATTACGCTTGACTATGTGCTTAAAACTTTTATAAAAACACCATTAAAAAAGGTTACACCTATTACGCTTAACACTTTACGTATAGCACTTTATCAAATTATGTTTATGGATAAAATACCCGAAAGCTCCGCCGTAAATGAAGCTGTCAAATGTATAAAAAAATCTAAAGAAAGCCGTAATTCAGGCTTTGTCAATGCGGTTTTGCGTAATATTCTACGCGCCGAATATCTTTTACCACAAGGTGAAAGCATTGATAATTTAAGCGTTATTTACTCTTGCCCGTGTGAAATTATAGAAAGTTATATAAACGATTACGGTTTTGAAAATACAAAACTTTTATTAGAAGAAAGTTTAAAACCTGCGCCCCTTACTGTTAGGGTTAATACACTCAAAACCGATATAGAAAATTTTGTAAATAACGTCGGTGTTGAAACAAAATTGTTAGATATTGATGGCGCGGTCGAATTAAAGAACGGAATTTCCATAGGCAATAATTCCTTGTATAATGATGGTTTGTTTTTTGTACAAGATACCGCTTCGCAAAGGGTTGTGAATATATTAAACCCTAAAAGCGGTGAGCGTATGCTTGATATGTGCGCAGCCCCCGGTGGTAAATCTTTTTCGTCGGCTATTTTAATGGAAAATGAAGGCGAAATCGTTTCTTGTGATTTATATGAACACAAATGCAACCTTATTAAAAAATCCGCAGAGCGACTTGGTTTGGATATAATAAAGCCAACCGTATGTGACGCTACAGTTTTTAATACCGATTTAGGTTATTTTGATTGTGTTTTGTGTGATGTACCTTGTTCGGGACTCGGGATTATAAGACGCAAACCCGAAATTAAGTATAAAGATTTCAAAGAATTTGACAATTTGCCCGAAATAGGGCTAAAAATTCTAAATAATGCAAAAAATTATTTAAAACCGCAGGGCAGAATTCTTTATTCTACCTGTACTTTAAGAAAAGCTGAAAACGAATGTGTGGTTGAGCAGTTTTTGAAAGAAAACCCCGAGTTTTCGCTTGAATATTCGCACACATTTATGCCGCATACCGATAATACCGACGGTTTTTACTGCGCTTTACTTAAAAAATAGAAAGGGAGGGTCAAATTGGAAAAAATCGATATCCGTTCTTACGATTTAGCCGAGTTGGAAAGTTTTTTAACATCGCTTTCGCAACCTAAATTTCGAACAAAGCAAATATTCAAATGGCTTCATTCGGGTATAGAAGATTTTGACCAAATGACCAATATCCCAAAGTCTTTACGAGATATTTTAAAAGAAAAATGCTATCTTGCAAACTGCAAAATAGTTAAAAAATTTGTTTCACAAATTGATGCTACTGTAAAATATGTTTACCAACTTTTTGACGGTGAATATATTGAATCGGTGCTTATGAAATACGAACACGGTTATACGGTTTGTATTTCTACTCAAGTGGGTTGCCGTATGGGTTGCTCGTTTTGTGCTTCGGGTCTTTGGGGTCTTTGCCGTAATCTTACTCCGTCTGAAATGTTGGCGCAAATAATGAAAGCCCAAACCGACAATAATATCCGCGTTTCTAATGTTGTTATGATGGGAATGGGCGAACCGCTTGACAATTTTGATAACTCTGTAAAGTTTTTAAAACTTGTATCAGATGATGAAGGACTGAATATTGGCCTTCGCCACATTTCACTTTCAACTTCGGGTGTGGTAAGCGGTATTAAAAAATTAGCAAAATATAATTTTCCAATAACCCTTTCAATCTCTTTACACGCACCGTTTGATGATATAAGAAGCGATATGATGAAAGTAAATAAGCGTTGGAATATTGAAGAGTTGCTTAATGCTTGTCGCGAATATCAAGCAGTAACGACAAGGCGTATCTCGTTTGAATATGCCCTTATAAGCGGTGTGAATGACAGTAACGAATGTGCCGATAAATTAGCAAAAATACTAAAAGGTATTATGTGCCACGTGAATTTAATACCTGCAAATCCTGTAAAAGAAAATTCTTTCGAGAAACCAAATCTTGCGAAAATACACGCGTTTAAAGAACGCTTAATATATAACGGTATCAACGCAACAGTACGCCGAACTTTGGGAGCAGATATTGATGCTTCTTGCGGTCAGTTGCGAAGAAAAGCAAAGGAGGTAATGCTCAATGATAATACACAGTAAAATTGATAAAGGTATTATTAGGCACAGCAATCAAGATGCCTATTTAGCGGGTCAATTAGCCCCAAATATTACCTTTGCTGTTGTATGTGACGGTATGGGTGGTGCGAATGCAGGTAATATTGCTAGTGAAATCGCCGTTAAAGCCGTTAGTGAGTATCTTTATAATTCATACCGCGAAAACATAACCATTGACGAATTTGAAAGAATTATTAAAAACGCTATTTCAAGCGCTAATTTACAAGTTTATGACCGCGCAAAGAAAAACGAAGCGCTTACGGGTATGGGAACCACAATTGTGGCCACCGTGATTATTGATAATATGGCAGTGATTGCCCATGTTGGTGACAGTAGAATTTATCTTATAAATGATGATATTACACAACTTACCAAAGACCACTCGGTAGTGCAAACTTTAGTTGAATCGGGCAAAATCAGTCCCGAAGACGCTAAAATGCATCCTCGTAAAAATGTAATTACTCGTGCTTTAGGTGTTGAATCTGAGGTAATTGTAGATACCGATTTTTTACAAATTGAGAAAAATGATACATTGTTATTATGTACCGACGGTCTTTCAAATTTCGTTTCTGACCAAACAATACTTGAAATATTTAAAAATAATGAAATTTCCGATATCAGCGAAATTTTAGTAAACCTTGCAAATCAGAATGGCGGCGGCGATAATATCACCGTTGTCACCCTAACTGCAGAGTAAAGAAAGGAAGATTATTTATGGATAAGTATTTAGGCAAACGCCTTGACGGCAGATATGAAATACGCGAAATTATCGGTGTTGGCGGTATGGCTGTTGTTTATAAAGCCTTTGACAATGTTGAAAACCGTTTTGTGGCAATAAAAATATTAAAGGAAGAATTTCTTTCAAATCAAGAGTTTTTGCGCCGTTTTAAAAATGAAAGCAAGGCAATTGCTATGCTTTCACATCCTAATATCGTAAATGTTTACGATGTTAGTTTCGGCGACCTTATTCAATATATTGTTATGGAATATATTGAAGGTATTACCTTAAAAGAATTTATTGAACGAGAGGGTAGTCTTCGTTGGAATGACGCTGTTCACTTTACTGTTCAGATTTTAAAGGGATTACAACATGCTCACGATAAGGGTATTGTACACCGTGATGTTAAACCGCAGAATATTATGGTTTTATCTGACGGCACTATTAAGGTTACCGACTTTGGTATTGCGCGTTTTGCGCGTAGTGACCAACGCACCATTACCGATAAAGCAATTGGTTCTGTACACTATGTTAGCCCCGAACAGGCGAGAGGGGAAAAGACAGACGAAAAAGCGGACATTTATTCTGTAGGTGTTATGCTTTATGAAATGATTACAGGCAGATTGCCGTTCCAAGCAGAAAGTGCTGTTTCGGTTGCTATTATGCAGTTGCAACGCGACCCACAACTTCCTACAACAATCAACCCGTCAATCCCTAAGGGACTTGAACAGATTACAATGCACGCTATGCAAAAAAGTCAGGAGCGCCGTTATCAGTCCGCTTCCGAAATACTTTGTGATTTAAATAATTTCAAACGCGACCCTTCTATCACATTTCCTTATTCATATTTTGTAGACAATGCTCCCACAAAATATGTAAATTCGTTAAATAATGACGAAGTTGACGAGGCGACTGAACGCACCTCTCATAAAAATAAAAACAGTATAATACCTATTTTAACAGGTGTTGCTATTGCTGTTTTAATTGCTGCCATTGTTGGTGCCATAATTTTCTTCAAAAACAATTGTTCTAGCACGGGCATAGAGTTCGAATGTCCTAATTTCGTTGGTAAAAATATCACTGAAATTCAAGAAAACCCCGAATACACCGAAAATTTTGATATCACTTTCAAAACCGCACCTAATAACGAGTATGGCAAGGATATTATTTTTGAACAATCAATTGCCGAGGGTACAAAACTTAAAAAAGGCGCTAAAATAACCCTTTCTTACAGTACGGGTGCTTCTACTTTAAAAGTTCCCGGTGTTACAGGATATACCGAAGCCGCCGCCGTTACTGAACTAAAAACCTATAACTTTGATGTTAAGGTTGTAGAAGAATATAGCGACGAATTTGATGCAGGTATTGTAATTAAAACAGACCCTGCAGAGGGCTCGGAAGTATATGAAGGCACTACCATTACTGTTTATGTTTCTTCGGGTAAAGAAGAAATAAGCGTTGATATTCCTAATGTTATCGGTGAGCCAATATCACAGGCAAAACAGCGTATTGAAGACGCAGGATTAAAGGTTGCTGTTGAAAATGTCAATTTAACCGCGGCTGATAAATATCAACCAAAAGATTATGTTTTGCGCCAAGACCCGCAAGGCGGTTCGAAAAAGGTTTCAGAAGGTACAACAATTACACTATATGTAAGTAGCGGTATGTATGAAACCGATATTGAAATCGCACTCCCAACTGATTTTACAGAAGATGTTTGCACAGTTTCATTGTGGCTTAACGGCTCTTGTAAAAAGACAAGTGAAAACATTAACCTAAAACAGGTGAAAAAATACACATTCAGCGATGTTGTATCACAGAATAAAACCGAAACATTTACTGTAATGATTAAGGGAGAAAATAGCTCATCACAAGATTATATGACCATCTTCGTAGATTTTACAAAACAAAAAAATAATGTTTCAATATTAAGCGTTTCAACCTTTGGTGGGGCCGATGGAACTTAAGATGAAAGGTATTATCGTTAAGGCTTTATCTTCATTTTATTATGTTGAAACCGAAAGCGGCATTTTAGAATGTAAGGCAAGGGGGAATTTCCGCAAAAGCGGTTTTTCCCCTTTGGTTGGAGATAGGGTAGATATAGAGAGTTTGGACGGAACTCACGGTGTTATTAACTGTATTTGCGAGCGTAAAAACTTTTTAAAACGCCCGAATGTTGCTAATATCGATAAGTTATTTATCGTTTCTTCTTATTCGACTCCTGCTCCTAACACACTTATAATTGATAAAATTTCCGCAATTGCAAGATATAACGATATTGAGCCAATAATTGTTTTTAATAAAGCAGATATGGGCGATTTCTCCGAATTTGAGCGTATATACACAAATGCAGGTTTCAAAACCTTTGTTGTATCCGCCCAAAGCGGTTCGGGTATGGAAAATGTAATTGCCGAATTAAAAGATTGTATCAGTGCATTTACAGGCAATTCAGGTGTTGGCAAGTCTAGTATACTAAACTACTTGTTTGGCAATAAAAACATCGCCACGGGTGATGTGAGCGAAAAATTAGGCAGAGGGCGACACACTACACGCCATATCGAAGCGCACAAACTCCCATTTGGGGGCTATGTTGTTGATACTCCCGGCTTTTCATCAATTGAACACGATGTCGATGATTATGATTTTAAAGAGCATTTGGCAGAATGTTTTTACGATTTTGGTGATAATATTTACAATTGCAAATTTTCTTCCTGCACCCATACAAAAGAAAAGGGATGCAAGGTAATTGAAGCGGTAAATAAAGGTGAAATTGAACCAACGCGCCATAATTCATATGCCCAAATTTTTAATGAATTGAAAGATTTGAAGGCGTGGGTTGCCCATAAAAAACAAAATCGGTAACTTTTTTTGTTTTCCCCATATAATGTACTGTAAGGGGGAAACGAAATGCGAAAACGCTTTAAATTTAATAAAGGTTTTACTGCCATTGCTTTTGCGAGTGGCATGCTGATTTCTTGTTTCTGTCCTCCTCAATTTTTGATTGCGGTGCTTGCAATCTGGGTAATAATTTTGGGTTGTTCAAGCACCAAATGTTAACGGGGGTAATGTTTTTGAAAGTGGTAATTTTCAAAGGTCCTAAGTTTTTAAACGGAATTTTAAGAATGATTTTTGGTATAAAAAGACAACCGATTGATAATACATAAATCCCGCTCAAGCGGGATTTTTTATTTTTAGTAAAAAATTTAATAAAAGCATTGAAAAAAAGGCGATTTAATGGTAAAATAAAGTGTATTATTATATAAAAAAGGCGGTGATAATATGGGCTTTAAAAAATGGGTTGTAAAAGACATAAACCGTGACCTTGCAAAACAGTTGGCAAATGAATGTGATGTCGAGCCGATTTTGGCTTTAATAGCTACTGCGCGCGGTTACTGTGACCCTGCTGAATTAGAGCAATTTCTGTCTGATGAACCTTGTTTTTCTGATATATATTCTTTAGCCGATATTATGCACGCCGCTGACATTGTAAATATGGCAATCGATGCAAATGAAAAGATTACCGTTTACGGTGATTATGATTGTGACGGTGTTACCGCCACTGCTATGCTTTACACATATCTCAAAAGCCGAAATGCAAATGTTGATTTTTACATTCCCGACCGTTTTGAGGAAGGGTATGGTATGAATTGTAACGCAGTAAGACAATTGCACCAAAACGGTACTAATCTTATAATCACTGTTGATAACGGTATTGCTTGTATTGATGAAATCTCACTGGCTAATGAACTCGGTATGACTGTAATTGTAACCGACCACCATTTACCGTCGGATGTATTACCACAAGCAGCAGCAGTTGTTGACCCTTATAGAAAAGATTGTCCGAGTGAATTTAAAACTGTATGCGGTGCTCAGGTTGCCTTTATGCTGATTTGTGTGATTGAGGGCAAAGAACCCGAAGAATTATTGCCTTATTTTGCTGATATTTTATCTGTAGCGGTTATAGCCGATGTAATGCCGCTAATATACGAAAACCGCAGTATCATAAAATACGGTTTAAACAAATTAAAAACAGCACCTTTAACAGGTTTTTCGGCACTTTTAAATGTTTCGGGTGTTAAAATTAACGATGTAACATCTGAAAAAGTTGCTTTTTCAATTTGTCCGCGTATAAATGCTGCAGGCCGTATGGGCAGCGCAAAACTTGCGGTAGATTTGCTTTGCGAAACAGATATGCTAAACGCCTTGAAAATAGCAAATCAAATAGACGAAATGAATGCAACGCGCCAACAAACCGAAAGACAGATTTATAAAGAAGCGGTTGAACTGATAGAAAAACACGGTTACGATAATGACCGTGTAATTGTGGTTTGCGGTGAAAATTGGCATCACGGTGTTGTGGGCATTGTTGCATCCCGTATTTGTGAGCGCTACGGTACACCTTGCATTGTATTATCTCGCGACGGTGATACTGCACATGGTTCGGGCAGAAGTTATGATGGCTTTTCACTTTTTGATGCAGTAAACTCTTGCAAAGATTTGCTTTTGAAATTTGGCGGTCACGCTTTGGCGTGCGGTCTTAGTATTGATTGTGGAAAAATAGATGAATTTAGAGAAAATATCAATAATTATGCCTATAAAACCGCTTACCTTCCGCCTGTGCTTTTGCTTGATTGCAAACTTAATCCATCGGCACTTACGGTTGACCTGTCGGAATCTTTAAAACGCTTACAACCCTTTGGGTTTCAGAATCAAATGCCTGTGTTCGGCGTTTTTGGGGTTACTTTGCAACGGATTACACCACTTTCAGGCAATAAGCATTTGAAGCTTTTATTCACAAAAGACAAAACAAGTTTTCAGGCTTTATTGTTTTCGGTTAATACCGATACTTTCTGTTTTGATGTAGGGGACGTTTTAGATTTAGCAATCACTGTAGATACTAACTACTATAACGGCAATATTACTGTTAGTGTGCTAATAAAAGGTATTCGTGTTTCTTCTACTAATGAAGATAAACTTTTTATGGATATTGAGAATTATAAACTGTTTCAAAAAAATTTACCTTTTAATGCCGAATCTATTACACCTACCCGTGCGGAAATAGGTGAGGTATACCGTTATATCGGCACAAACGGTGAAATACCCGAAAAAATCAAATACAAATTTATTACTACACTGAATTTTGGAAAAACAAGTGTAGCGCTTGACATTTTAAAAGATTTAGGTTTGATTACATTAAAAGACGGGAGATATTTCAAATCTCCTAACACACAAAAAACAGACCTACTTAATTCCGAAATTTACAAACAACTTATAAAGGAGGGTGAGAAATAATGACCGAAATCGAGCGCAATAATTTTGAAGATTTGAAACTTATGCTTCAAAATTTTGATGAAGATTATGATATTGATATGATTAAAAAAGCGTTTGAAATTTGTGTTGCCGCGCACGAGGGACAAAAGCGTATTTCGGGTGAAGATTATTATTATCACCCGTTTAATGTTGCGAAAATTGTCATTACTCTCGGTATGGACAGTGAATCGGTTGTGGCTTCTCTATTGCATGATGTGGTAGAAGATACACAACTGACACTTGATGATATCAGAAGACAATTCGGTGATGAGGTTGCACTTTTGGTTGACGGTGTTACCAAAATCGGTAAACTTAATTTTTCTACCAAAGAGCAACAACAAGCCGAAAGTTTACGAAAAATGCTTATCGCTATGGGTAAGGATATTCGTGTAATTATCATCAAACTTGCCGACAGACTACACAATATGCGCACTATCGATGCAATGCGGCCGCAAAAACAACGTGATATATCGGTGGAAACTCTTGAAATTTATGCTCCGATTGCGCATAGACTAGGTATCAGACCTGTTAAGGAAGAACTTGAAGATTTAGCGATTAAACATCTTGACCCTATTGCTTATGGCGAAATAGAGGAACTTTTAAAGCACAGAAAAAACCACCGCGAACAGATACTTAATGAGATAAAAAACCGCATCGAGGAACGTTTGCGTGAAACTATGCCTAATGCAACCCTATCTTTTCAAGGTAGAGTTAAATCAATACACGGCATTTACCGTAAAATGTACGCTCAAGGCCGTACTTTTGATGAAATTTACGATATTTATGCTATTCGTATAATTACCGATACTGTGGCAGACTGCTATAACATTTTAGGTCTTATGCACGATATGTTCCGTCCTATTCCTAATAGGTTTAAAGATTATATTTCCACACCTAAACCTAATATGTATCAGTCTTTGCATACTACAGTTATAAGCCGTGCAGGGATACCTTTTGAAATTCAGATTCGTACTTTTGAAATGCATCACACGGCTGAATTCGGTATTGCGGCGCACTGGAAATATAAAGAGGGTATAACCAAAAACGATAACCGAATGAATGAACGACTTGAGTGGATTCGTCAGATTATCGATACTCAAGACGCTACAAATGATGCTTCAGATATTATCCGCACTATTAAGGTTGACCTTGCAGAAGAAGATGTTTTTGCAGTTACACCTAAAGGTGATGTTATAAATCTTCCTGTTGGCGCTACAATTGTAGACTTTGCTTTTGCTATTCACTCGGCAGTAGGCACCCGTATGTCGGGCGCAAAGGTTGACGGTAAAATCGTACCCATTAACCACGAGGTTAAAACAGGTGAAGTTATAGAAATATTAACAACCAATGCCGCAGGTCACGGACCAAGCCGAGATTGGCTAAATATTGCCGTAACCTCATCTGCAAAGGCTAAAATTCGTTCTTGGTTTAAAAAGGAAAAGAGACCTGAAAATATTGCTACGGGTAAAAGTGAGTACGAAAAAGAACTTCGCCGTAATAATATAAACTTTAACGAAGAAGAATTAGAAGACTATACAGCTGAACTCGCTAAAAAATATCGTTTTGCTAACAGTGAAGAATTTTATGCTGCTATCGGTTACGGCGGGATTTTGCTTTCCAAAATTTTACCCCGTATCAAAGATGATTACAACAAGAAAAATGCCGAAAATAAACCAGTATCGGTTGCGTCGCAAACTATTCGTTCAAAATCTTCGGAAGGCGTTATCGTCGAAGGCATTGATAATTGTTTAATAAAACTTTCAAAATGCTGTAATCCGCTTCCGGGTGATGATATTATAGGCTTTATAACACGCGGTCACGGTGTTTCTATCCATAAACGCGATTGTAATAATGTACCTGTAAACATTCAAGATGATGACGAGCCTGACCGCTGGATTGCTGCACATTGGAATAGCATTAAATCAGAAACCTTTACCTCAACACTTAAGGCTGTTGCTATCGACCGCGACGGTATTCTTATTGATGTTATGAATGCGCTTAATAATATGCGAGTGCCTATTCACAGTATAAGTGCGCGTCAAACAAAAGACGGCAACTGTATCATTATTATGACAATCAGCGCCGAAAGTGTTGAGCATTTACGCAGTATTATTGCAAGAATAGAAAAAGTTCCTAAAATTTTCAATGTTGAAAGGATAAATCAATAGTGAAAGCAGTAATTCAAAGGGTTAGCGAAGCATCGGTTAAGGTAGATAATGAAGTTGTCGGTGCTTGTAACCAGGGTTATATGATACTTTTCGGCGCAGTAGAGGGTGATACTCTCGAAGATGTCGAAATTTTAGCACAAAAAGTGGTTAATTTACGTATTTTTTGTGACGAATATGATAAAATGAACCGTTCTATATTAGATATTGACGGCGAAATTCTTGCCATTTCACAGTTTACTTTAGCTGCGGATGTCAAAAAGGGCAACCGCCCTTCATTCATAAAAGCACTTAATCCCGCAGAAGCCTCAGAATTTTATGATATTTTTTGCGAAAAATTAAAAGAATTAGGTGTAAAAAGGGTAGAAAAGGGTGTCTTTGGCGGAGATATGAAAGTATCTCTTGTAAATGACGGGCCAGTTACTATTCTTTACGATACCGAAATTTGGAGAAAAAATGGAAATTAACGTTTTACCGCTTGGTCACATTGGTGCAAATTGTTATATGATTTACACCGAAAAAGCCGCGCTTGTTATTGATTGCGGCTTTAAAAGTGATGCAGTTTCTGTGTTTTTAAAAGAAAACGGCTATAAAGAGCGTATGATTTTACTAACACATGGACATTTTGACCATATAGGCGGTGCCGAGTCTTTGCGAAAAGAAACCGATACAAAAATTGCTATCGGTGCGCTTGATGCTGCTTTATTAGAAGATACCGAATTAAATCTTTCAGATAGATTTCACGCGCATTTATCACCATTTAAGGCAGATATTTTGCTTAATGACGGCGATGTAATCACAGTTGGCGATTTAACGTTTAAAGTAATTCACACACCTGGTCATACAAAAGGTTCGGTATGCTTTTTATGCGAAAATATACTATTCTCTGGTGACACTTTGTTCGACGCAAGTATTGGCAGGACCGATTTTCCGGGCGGCGACTTTGAAACAATTAAGTCTTCTATTAAAAAATTATATAATTTAAGCGACGACACTATTGTTCTTTCAGGTCACGGTAACAGAACTACCATTTTAAAAGAAAAATTACACAATCCTTTTATTAGAGGTTAAAAATGCGACTTTGCCTTGTAAATCACAATTTTAAATATGAACTTGAAAAATTAATTCGTTTATTTTTACCGTTTGAAAAAATAGAAGTTTTTGAAAAAGAAGATATTAACGATTATTGCACAATTTCAAAACTCGAAAATAATTATGCTTTTGCTTCGCTTTATATTGACGATAAAAATTATCAAAGCCGTATAAAAGTAGAAAATTATAATAATGACCGCGATAAAGACTGTGAGTTAGCACTCGCCCTTGCGGTGTTTGAGTGTTTTACTGACGCTACAGGCTATTTTCCCGATTGGGGCATACTTACAGGTATACGCCCTGCAAAACTCTTATCACGCCTTAAAAAAACGTGGGGAAAAGATAAAGCAGAAACCTATTTTTCAAACATCTTAAAGGTAAACCCTAAAAAGATGGATTTGTGCCGTCAAACATTAAACGGAGAAGGGGAGATTACTTCTCTTTCAAAACCTGATTCTTTTAGTCTTTACATTTCTATTCCTTTTTGCCCAAGCAGATGTTCGTATTGTTCATTTGTATCCCATTCGGTAGAACAGGCACAAAAACTTATCCCACAGTATGTAAAATGTTTGTGTAAAGAATTATGTTTGACCGCAAAAATCGCAAAGCAAAACAATTTAAAACTCGAAACTATCTATATTGGCGGCGGTACGCCTACCACTATTAACGCCGAGCAATTGGAAACTATACTTAAAACAGTTAACGAAAACTTTGATTTATCTGATTTGCGTGAATATACTATAGAAGCGGGTAGACCCGACACAATAACACGCGAAAAACTTATGGTTATTAAGAAATACGGTGCTACACGTATTAGCATAAATCCGCAGACTATGAACGATGATGTTTTAAAGCAGATTGGAAGAAATCACACCGCACACGATACTGTAAATGCATTTTCTCTTGCGCGTGAATGTGGTTTTGATAATATAAATACTGATTTAATAGCAGGTCTGCCAACCGATACTTTCGAAAGTTTTAAATCTACTATTGGGCAGGTCTTGGCGCTTAATCCCGAAAGTGTAACAGTTCATTCGCTTAGTATGAAACGGTCATCCCGACTTACGGTAAAAGGTGCTTTTCCTGAGGTTGAATGCGGAAAAATTGCTTCTCAAATGGTGGATTACGCAAATATCGTACTTAATCAAAACGGTATACATCCGTACTATATGTACCGCCAAAGTAAAACCGTGGGCAACCTTGAAAATGTAGGTTACTCAAAAAAGGGTTTTGAATGTCTTTACAATGTATTTATAATGGATGAAACCCACACTATTCTCTCCTGCGGTGCTTCGGCAGTAACCAAACTGCGTGAGCCCTACGGTGACTATATAGAACGCATATTCAACTATAAATATCCTTATGAATATATAAATAATTTTGAAGAAATCATAAACCGTAAGTCAAAGATAGACGGTTTTTACAACACATATAAAACTTGATTTCTAAATGAACGTATGCTAATATATTATAAACGGAGGTTTTATTATGGACTTTTTTGAAAATGCACTCAACACCGCAAAAGAAGCGCTTGAAATAGTTTCACAAAAAACGGAAGAAGTAGTAACTACAGGTAAACAAAAGTATACTATTGCTTCGCTTAAAAATAAAAACAGTAAATGTTTCGAAAGCCTTGGCCGTATTTATTTTGAGCAATTACTAGATACCGAAATTGAGGATGATGAAACCCGTAATTTGGTGAACATTATTTTGCAAAACGAAGAAAAGATAGCCCAATTACAAGAAGAATTGAACGGATAATAAAAATTTAAAATGGCTGTTTTCAGCCATTTTTTAATTGGAGGATATATGAAAAATATTAAAGTTGGTATAATTGTTGCGGACTTAGATGAGTATAAGCCTTTTGCCGAAATAATTGAAAGAGATAATTATGAAAATTACTCGTTTTTAGGCAGAAAAGGTCATAAATTTGGTATCAAAACCTCAAATGGACAAGCAGAAGTAATTTCTATCCTGTGCGGTATCGGTAAAGTAAATGCTACCGCCGCCGCAATGCACCTTGTGGATATTGGGTGCGATTACTTGCTTAACTACGGTCTTTCGGGCGGTATAAGCAATATAAGAAGGGGAGAATTAACCGCGCCTGATAAGTTTTTAGAACACGATTTTGATTTAACAGGCATTGGCTATAAATTATGTGAAAAACCTTTGCAAGAATATATTTACGATGCGGATAATTACCTTTTGGAAACCACTAAAAATGTTGTACCTAACTTGAAAATTGGTACTGCGGTTTCGGGTGACCACTTTATTTGTGACAGTATAACTCGTGACAGTTTATACAAAAATTTCTCTGCTATGTCGTGTGATATGGAAACCGCCGCAATCGCTTATGTTGCAAGTTACAGTAACACACCGTTTTTAGCGTTGCGCCGCATTTCCGACGATGCAGGGGATAATGCCACCGATTCTTACAGAGAAATGAATCAACAGGACGATACATTACTTTCCGATTACATTTTACAGATTATTAAGGAACTTATATGAAATCTTCAAAAAAAATAATGGGCGAAAGTTCTCTCATTTTGATTATTTCAACCGCCCTTGTAAAAATTATCGGCGCTTGTTTTAAAATACCGTTAGCCACTGACACTTTTTTGGGTGACATTGGCTTTGGTTACTATTCGGTAGCGCACGATTTATATATGCCGTTTTATGTTTTGGCAATCAGCGGTCTTCCTGCCGCTATTGCAAAAATGACCGCCGATTATATATCTTGCAAAAAGCAGAATGAATTAAAGCAAAACCTATTATTATCACGCCGATTGTTTTTAATTTTTGGTGCTGTAATATCAGGTATTGTTACATTATGCTCTATACCGCTTACTCTTACTGATATCTTGTCAAAAAACACGCTCTATAGCGTTTTGGCAATTGTTCCATCTATTTTCCTGTGTTTTTTAATATCGGTTTACAGGGGTTATTTTGAAGGCAAGAGCAATATGTACCCAACCGCCATTTCTAAAATTATTGAAGCGGTAACAAAATTAGTCTTAGGTCTAATTTTTGCTTACATTGTTATGCAAAAAACAAACAATCCTGCTTTTGCTTCAGCGTCGGCAATGACCGCTATTACAATCGGCACATTAATTTCTACCTTTTATCTGCATATTAAATTTAAAAATAACTTACTGAAAAATACGGTTTCACCACTTTCTAAAAGTCACAAAAGTACATTAACATTAAAAACACTTTTGGCGCTTGCTTTACCGTTTGCCATGGCATCTTTATCATCAAGTTTAATTTCTTTTATTGATGTTTTCACAGTCAAAACACAAATTTCGGGTAATGGCTGCTTATATTTTTTATCATTTTTTGATATAGAAAAAACTATTTCCTTAAATGAACTTTCCACATTTTTATATGGTATTAGAAGTAAAGCCTTTACGCTTTATTATCTAATTCCCACAATCACAATGTCGATTGGTATCGGTGCCTTGCCTGTTATTGCTAAATGTTATTCGCAAAACGACATAAAAGCCGTAAACAGTAATTCTATTTATATTTTAAAACTGATAAATTGCATTACCATTCCGGCATCTTTTGGTTTATTTACTTTAAGTCAATCAATTATGGAATTAGTTTACTCATCAGGTGACAAACTGAATTCTTACATGCTTTGTATTTATGGTGTCGCTGCACTGTTTACAGGTATTGCAGTTCCGCTTACTACTGTTTTACAATCAATAAATTTACAAAAAAAGTGCCTTATTCATATTGGGATAGGCTTTTGTATTAAAATATTAAGCAGTATTTTATTTGTAAAGTTTACTTTTATAAATATTTTTGCCGCTCCTATAAGTTCTGTGCTTTGTTATTTATATATAACCATTTCGCTTTTAATTTTGTTTAAAAAACATATCGGAACAATTGATTTTATAAATTCCATTTTAAAGCCTTTAATATGTTCTATTTTATGCTGTGCGGCTGCGTATTTTATAACAGAATTTTCTGATTCTAAAATTTTTACCTTGCTTTCAATTTTGTGTGGTGTGGTTATATATTTGCTGACTTTGATTTTATTTAAAACTTTTAGTAAATCAGAACTGTCTCAACTGCCGCTTTTTGGCAAACTTTTTGAGCAAAAAAGGCTTAAATAGGCTATTTTATAGACAAAATGCATAAAAATCTTTCACTTATTTTTGTGTATATAATGAATTCGTAAATAATACTTGCTTTTTGTAAAAAAATATGGTATAAATAACTTGTACCATTATACTGGAGTACAAAAGAGTCTATAACGATTTTTTCGTTAAAAAATTTTTTGGAGGTTCTAAAATGAACAAGACAGAATTAGTTGCATCTATTGCTGAAAAAGCAAACATTTCTAAAAAGGACGCAGAAAAAGCAGTTGCTGCTTTTGTTGAAAGTGTTGCTGCTGAATTAAAGGCTGGCGGCAAAGTTCAGCTCGTTGGCTTTGGTACTTTCGAAGTTCGCGAACGCGCAGCTCGTGACGGTATCAACCCCCAGACCAAAGAAGCTATCAAAATTGCTGCTTCCAAGAATCCTGTTTTCAAAGCAGGCGCAGCTTTAAAGAACGCTGTAAAATAATTTATTAAAAGGTTAAGCCGTCCGGTAGGGCGGCTTAAATTTTGTAACTATGAGATTAGATAAATTTTTAAAAGTTTCACGCATTATTAAACGCCGCACTGTCGCAAACGAAGCTTGTGACAATGGCAGAGTTATTGTAAACGGTAAAGTTGCCCGTGCTTCTTACGATGTAAAAGTAGGGGATATACTTGAGATTTCTTTTGGTACACGAACATTTAAAGCTGAGGTTTTAAATGTTTTAGAGACAGTCAAAAAAGATGACGCATCACTTTGCTATCGTGTTGTGGAATAAGAATTACGCCCTTTAAATATATTTTTAAGGGGTGTTTTATTTTGGAACAAAATTTTAATCAAAGTATTATTATAGAAAATCGCAAACAAATTTCAATTAACGGTGTTAAAGATTGCTTGGGGTTTGATGAAGAAACAATTGCTTTAATAACCTCTCTTGGAAAACTTGTTATAAAAGGTGAAGGACTGCATATACAAAATTTTGATACAAAAAGCGGCGAACTAACCGCCGAAGGAAAAGTTAATGCCGCAATTTTCACAGTCGAGCAAAACAACAAAACTATATTTGGAAAGATTTTCAGGTAACAATGTGGGAAATTAATAATTTATCGCAACTGTCAGGACTTTTTTACTCTGTGATTATGGGCGTTATTTTTGGTATTTTATACGATGTATTACGCGCGGTCCGCATTATAACAAACTTTAAAAACTTTACGGTATTTTTTCAGGATATTTTGTATTTTTTTATTATTGCAAATATCACGTTTATTTACTTTTTAAGTGTGACAAATGGCGAAATACGCTTCTATATTTTAATTGGCGCTTTCATAGGCTTTTTAGCCTATTTTTTCACAATATCAAAATTTGTAATATTGTTATTTAAAATACTATTTTCGAGAACTTTAAAATTAATAATTGGCATTTCTAAACTTTTTTATAGATTTTTTGATTTTTGCGACCTAAAAATCACAACTTTTTTAAAAAATGTACTAAAATGTTTCAAAAAGGTCTTGAAAAAGTGTAAGTGCATGTTGTATACTAATAGAAAATAAAATCTTATGTAAGAGGTTTTAATATGGGACGTAAACCCAAACAAAGACGCAGTATTTTACTTAAAATTTTTATGCTTGCTGCTTGTGTTTATATTGTGGCTTCGCTTTCGGGACAATGGTCTAAACTCGACCAATCACAAGCCGAGCGTGACGCACTGTTACTAAAAGTCGAGCAGTTAAAACAATCAATCAAAGATAATAAAAATATGCTCAAAGATGAATCTAATACTTTAATTATTGAAAAAGCTGCACGTGAACGGCTTGGTTATATTTATTCGGACGAGCAAGTTTTTGTTGATATTTCAGGCAACTAACCTGGGCACTTTTAGGGGGACATTTACAAGATATGCAGTTTACCGCAGGAGAAATTATCAAAGGCAAAGTTACGGGAATTACAAATTTCGGCGTTTTCGTTGATTTAGGAGAAAACAAATCAGGTTTGGTACATATTTCAGAGGTTGCCAATTCGTATGTTGAAAACATTAACGACATTTTAAAAATAGGCGACGAAGTTACCGCTAAAATTTTAAATATTGGTGATGACGGTAAAATCAGCCTTAGTATTAAACGCGCACTTGATACCGAGAAAAAACCAAAGCGCGAAAAAAAGGTATTTTCCCAACCAAAACCCGATAATTCATATACCTGGACTCCCAAAAAGCAGGAGCCTGCTTCTTTTGAAGAAATGATGAATCAGTTTAAGCAGTCAAGTGACGAAAA
This sequence comes from Oscillospiraceae bacterium, assembly GCA_015066095.1. Taxonomy (GTDB): domain Bacteria; phylum Bacillota; class Clostridia; order Oscillospirales; family Acutalibacteraceae; genus UBA737. The sequence continues at coordinate 61,285 of SVPC01000003.1, forward strand.
ATTTTCTGACCTTAAACGTAAAAATCCAGATAACACCCGTTCAAGAAAACGCGCAATGAAATAATATTTTAAAGGCGAAACCGCACGGCTTCGCCTTTTTTTAGGAGTAATTATGAATAATATAAATTTAGTGGCGCCTTGTCTTTTTGGTGTCGAAAAAATAGCGGCAGACGAGTTCAGACGCATGGGCTTTGAAGATATTGTCACTGAAAATGGTCGTGTTTTGCTGTCCGCAGACGAGAACATGCTTGCCCGTGCTAATATTTGTTCACGTTTTGCGGAACGCATTTTAATAAATGTCGGTGAGTTTTCTGCCACAACCTTTACTGAACTATTTGAAGGGGTAAAGGCACTCGAGTGGGAGAATTTTATCGGCCGCGACGATGCTTTTCCCGTAAACGGTTGGAGTATAAATTCGCAACTTTTTAGTATACCTGACTGTCAGTCGATTATTAAAAAAGCAATTGTAGAAAGATTAAAATTGAAATATAATATTTCAATTTTCCCCGAAACAGGCAGCGAATATAAAATCCGTTTTTCCATTCACAAAAACAGGGTTACTATGATGATTGACACTTCGGGTGACGGTCTTCACAAAAGAGGTTACCGCCGTAATTCTAATGATGCGCCTTTAAAGGAAACTTTAGCGGCGGCTATGTGCGATTTAGCACGTATTTATCCTGATACGAAAATCTTTGACCCGTTTTGCGGAAGCGGTACAATTCTTATAGAGTCGGCTTTAATGGCTACAAAAACTGCACCTGGTTTGCGCAGATTTTTTGCTGCTGAACGTTTTGGCTTTTTAAACAGTAAAATATGGCAAGAAGAACGTATGCGAGCACAGGATATGATACTTAAAAACATCGATTTTAGAGCGCAAGGCTACGATATTGACCCTAATTGTGTTGAATTAACGCTCGCTAATGCTAAAAAAGCAGGTGTTGAAAAGTATGTAAAAGCGGCAATAGGGGATATACGGCATTTTTCCGCCCCCAATGAGCGTTGTATAACCGTTACAAATCCGCCTTATGGTGAGCGTTTGCTTGATGTTAAAGAAGCAGAAAAGCTTTACAAAATTATGGGTGAGCAGTTTGTTTCTGGCGATAGTCAGAAATATTACGTTATTAGTCCTCACGACGAATTTGAAAAACATTATGGTAAAGAGGCAGACAAACGCCGAAAACTTTACAACGGTATGATTAAATGCCAATTATTTATGTATTTTAAATAATTGACAAACATATATTACAGTAGTATAATAATTACATAATAATTCTTCAGGGCGAGGTGCAAATCCTCACCGGCGGTATAGCCCGCGAGCCGTAAGGCTGATTTGGTGAAATTCCAAAGCCGACCGTACAGTCGGGATGAAAGAAGATATAATAATTATATTTCGCCCTTGTTATATTTTATAGCAAGGGCGTTTATTTTGGGGTGTTTTTATGAAAAAAGATAAATTAACCAAAATCAGTATAACAAGTGTCTTTTGTGCATTAGCTTTTATAATGACTGTTATTTTAAGGTTTAATGTTGCATTCTTATCATTTGACTTTAAAGATGCTATTTTATCTATAATAGCACTAATGTATGGCCCAATTTATGGTATTGTTTCTGCCGCCATAGTTGCTGTTTTAGAATTTTTGTCAATTAGTGACACAGGTTTATATGGTTTATTAATGAATTTTGTCTCATCAGCAACCTTTGTCCTTATTGCTGGTACAATTTATAAATATAAACGTTCTTATACCGGTGCGATTGCTTCGGTTTGTTTTTCGGTTATTGGTGTAACGATTGTAATGATGTTTGCAAATATACTAATAACACCTTATTATATGGGTGTAACAGTAAAGGATGTTATTAACTATATCCCAACATTGTTATTGCCATTTAACCTTTGTAAAGCTCTTATAAATGCAGCAGCAACTGTTGTAATTTATAAGCCTATTAGGGGAGTATTAAAACGTGCAGGTATTGTACCTAATGACACTAACCATCAACCTAATAAAATTAAAACAATTTTAACATTTGTTGTTGCTACAATTATTATAATTGTTACTATTTTAATACTCATAAAATTCCTTAATGGTAATATTGAATTAGGGAGATAGGAGAATATTGTTAAAAATTTAACAAATAGGGAATTTGGTGTTTTTTAAAGATAGGCTATGGCTTAATAGCATATATTTGATAATAATTGTATTTATTGCGTGTTTATAAAAACAAATTTTATTTAATTTAAATTACAATCGATATTTTGAAATTTCTAACTACAATTATATATGATTTCAAAGCCTTATATTAGCATGAAAACGCTTTGTATAAGGCTTTTTCTAAAAATGCATTACACATAGGTAAACATACTAAAACTTAAAACAGGGCAAAAATTAACTCTGTTTCTCAGCCGATAGAAATTTTTCTAACGATACTTTGGTAGTCGAAGAAAAAGTTATCAGATGCCGTTTTTTCAATTTTTACATTAAATTGAAAAAATCATATAAAGTAGAACTCATTTAATAAAATTTTTTTAAAATAGAATAGTAAGTTTAAAAATTTTTTATTGTATAATAGTAAATATAAATTCATCATATAAACTATTATAAGTATGAATTATTATATAAACCAACTACAACCGTTAAACCAAGGGGTAACCGTTATTTTGTGCTTAAAACACCATTTTGAGCGGTTTTATATGTATTATATGAAAAACCACTACCCTTAATTATACAAAATATTCATTTAGTATAATTCGAGCAATAATTTTTACAGCAAACAAAATTGTATTTCCCTTTCTATAATTCAATAATAAATAAAGACCCACATTATTTTGTGGGTCTTCTGTATTTTAAGTAAAAATCATTTAATCATTGTAGCAACTAATTTTTTATTTGAAGCAAATACAGGAACAAATGCTGTATAGCAAGACAAGAAATGTTTGTTGTCAGTCAGCATTTCCTTAATTGCTGCATCAACTTTTTCATTATTATAAGAAGCGGCGGCTAAAACGATAACAGTAGCGTTAACTGTATCCTTATCCCCTTTCATATAGGCATTTTCAAGAATATCATAAAATTTCTTAATTTGTTTTTTAGTGCCTTCTTCAAAAAGACGGATAAGACGTGGGGTTAAATGCTCACCAAAGAAATTGAGATATAAGAAATTGCCATATGCAGAAACGTGGTTTTTATATTCATCCTTAAGAGCCGGAAAAACATCCAAAACCTTTTTGGTGAACGCCGCAATATCAACATTGCCGTTTTTGGAAGCGGTTGGAAGTTCAACAATACCGTTAGCATTATGTCTAACCTTAACACCAAAAATTTTGCGTAAGGAGTTAACAAAATCAATACCAACTGATTCGGCATCACGAGCGTTTTGAGAATCATCAAACAACCAAGCGTTTACTTCGGTAAACTCGCCTATATTCCCCTCTTCAATGTCTGCAACAAGCAAAAGATACATCTGACGGTTTTCATCATACTTTACATCAATAGCCTTTGTTTCACTAACAAAGATGCCGTCTTTCGCTTTTATACCGTTTTCATCAAAAAACGGTTGCATTTCCTTTAAGACACTATCAAAATATTTATTTTCCAATTAAAATTCACATCCAAAAAATATATTTATCTTTATTATACAACATAAATTTCGATTTGTCATCAAAAATTTGTTGTAAAAGTTAAATTTTTCAAGTATAATTACTTTATTAAGCATAGGAGCATAAAAACTTATGAATTTATCTGATAAAAGGACTATCGAAACTGTACTTAAAAAGCACGGTTTTTCATTTAAAAAATCGCTCGGTCAAAACTTTCTTATAAACCCCGATGTTTGTCCGCAAATGGCAGAAGCCGCATGTGATAAAAATATGGGTGTTTTAGAGATTGGCCCCGGTATCGGTGTTTTGACGAAGGAATTATCTCACACTGCCAAAAAAGTGGTTGCTATCGAACTTGATGAGCGTCTTAAAACCGTATTACCCGAAACATTAGCCGATTGCGATAATGTCGAGGTTATATACGGCGATGCTATGAAGCTCGACCTACACGCAATTATCAAAGAAAAATTTGCCGATTGCGAAGGAGTTTGTGTATGCGCTAACCTCCCCTATTATATAACTTCCCCAATTGTTATGATGTTGCTTGAAAGCAAACTGCCAATTCACAACATTACAGTAATGGTACAAAAAGAAGCGGCAGAGCGTCTTTGCGCTACCGTTGGCAGTCGTGAATCTGGTGCTGTAACCGTTGCTGTAAACTATTACGCAAAAGCTGAAATATTATTCGAAGTGGACCGATACAGTTTTATGCCTGCGCCAAATGTCGACTCGGCGGTTATAAAACTCAATATCCGTCAAACCCCCGAAATCAAGTTAAATGACGAGAAAAAGTTTTTTACACTTATAAAATCAGGCTTTGCACAAAGAAGAAAAACCTTGGTTAATACCATATCAAACACCACCAATTACTCAAAAGAACAGTTACGCGAAGCACTGAAAAAGATAGGTCTTAGTGAAACTGTAAGAACAGAACAATTAACAATGCAAGAATTAGCAGACCTTTCTAATAATCTTTAAGGAGTGGCATTTGCCACTCCTTTTTATTTTACTGTAACGGTTTGAGATTTTTCGAAAGAATAAATCACCTTTTCCTTAACCTTTAAACCGAAAATCTTTTCACAAGCGGTAGCATATAGGGATAACTGTTCACCGTAACTATCTGCTAAATCGCCTATATCCTCTACCCTATCTGTTTTAAAGTCAAGCACAACTATGCCGTCATCCTCAACAAAGCAAACATCCACCGCACCTTGAATAATAACATTTTCATCTGCAATATTACAATCAGGGTCAATTTCATTTGCAGGGATTTCGGTCAAAAAGCGCATTTCACGTTGTAAATTGGAAGAACGCATCATACGTGCAAAGATATCACTTGCAAAAAATCTTTCCAATGCCTTTTTATTTAGTGAATTACGCTCATTTTCGGTTATAAACTGCCATTCATACAGTCTTTCAATCTCTGTATCAATATCATTATACTTGGAAAAATCGAAAAACTGCATAACTTTATGCATTGCAGTACCTTTGGCGGTAGCCGTTATACCACTACTGCTCATAAATGAAGGACGTGCTGTAAAGGCGAATTTATCGCTTTCGGCTTTATTTGCAAGAATTGATACCGACATTTTTGAACGAATGTTTTTAAGACCATCAAACGGATATACATATTTTACATTATTATTAAATACACCTATAAAATCTGCATCCGGTTCGAAAGTGGTTTGGTCATTACTTTCACAAATAACCGAAAAATCATCCGCATTATATACCGCAACCTTAACTCTGCTTTCAGTATCAAGCGGTAGAACACCATCGTTACTTTCCCTTAATTTAGCACCGTCAGGGTGCAAAAGCAAACTAATCATTAACCAATCAGTATAACAATTAGTGCGTGAAAAAACGCTGTAATCTATAAAGCCGTCGGTCGGTATTATAAGATTTTTATAGCTTTGCAATGCCTTTTCATAGTTATTAAGACTACATACAAACATAAGTTTATCCTGCGCGCGTGTCATTGCAACATACAAAAGGCGCAACTCTTCTTCAAGTGAGGCATTGCTGATTTTATCCAGTATAACCTCGCGTGAAATGGTCGAATATTTTTGTTTGTCGTCTTCATCATAATATTTAATACCAAAGCCAAAATCATTTGAAAATGCGGTAGAATTACGGGTTTGGGAATTATTAAATGTAGAAGAAGCATCTGCAATAATGCAAATCGGAAACTGTAAGCCTTTGGAAGCGTGTATGCTCATAATTTTAACCGAATCGTTACCAGCGGCACCGCCAGAAACACCTGCCGACTGTTGTGTAATATATTCGGCAAAAGCGGTTGGTGAAGAAATTTTATCACTCACAAAACCTGTGGCGTAATCGCAAAGCAAGAGTAAATTATTACGCCTTTGTTCTCCGTCTGCCATAGCAGAAACAATATTAAGATATTCGGTAGTTAAAATTATATTTGTAATAAGTTTCGGCAACGGTAAAGTGACACTATCTAAGCGTAAACGCTTTAATGTATCTAACAGTTTACAGCATTTTGAATTACCGTTTTGTGCCGAAAAGATAACCGCACCAAAAAGTGATGTATCGCGTTTAGGGGCTCTGATTTCTGCTAATTCATCCGTAGAAAATCCAAAAATCGGCGATAACATAACCGTTAGTAAATCTATATCTAATTGCGGATTGTCGATAACCCTTAATAATGCCAAAACAGTGGAAATTTCGGTGCTTTCGGCAAAATCGTTTATACTGATATTAACAGGTATACCCTGTTTTCTAAGTTCTTCAACGATAACACCTGCTTTATTTTTAACATTACGAAGTAAAATTGCAAAATCGCCGTATTTTGCGTTTCGTAAATTATTCTTATCAACCCTTATATTAGGTGAAGAATGCATAGTTTCCTTAATGAAATCGGCAATTCTCCGCGCCTCAATTACAAGGTTGTCTTCGGCGTTTTTAGTGTCGATAATATCAACGCTAACTGCTAATTCGTCGGTTTTGGGGAAATCGGCAGTAGCAACCAATTCTTCATCACCGTCATAAACAATACCGCCGGTTTCGGTGTGCATAAACATTTTGAAAAAATAGTTAATATAATCACAAACAGCATTGCAAGAACGGAAATTGTTTTTAAGCACTATTTTTTTAGGGTCAGTTTCATTCGCGTTTTCTACATCAATATGCGAATTCTTTTTGCTTAAAAAGTTCAAGGGATTGGCACCGCGGAAAGCATAAATACTTTGCTTGACATCTCCTACAACAAACAACTTTTCATCATTATTTGATAGAATATTAAACAAAAGATTTTGTAAATCGTTAGTATCCTGATACTCGTCAACCATAATTTCTTTATACTGTGCAATTATTTCGTTTGCCAATGGATTTACGGTCACAATGCCGTCTTTTTCACTACACAAAAGTTGTAGTGCGAGATGTTCGGTATTATGAAAAGTGAACAGGTTTTCTTGCTTATATGCTTCAAAAACATTGGTTTCATACTCTTTTACAATATTAATTAAGAGTTGAATAGGCGGGTAAAGTTTTTTGAACTGCGAATCGATAAATTCGCGCTCGGCATAAAAGAATTTTTTTAGTTTTTCAATTGATTTTGTAGGAATATAAGAATAAATATCTTTCGCCGCTACAACAGATGAGAAGGCATTCATTCCGTTTTTACGCGGTAATGGTAAAAAGGAAAAGTTTTGAAGTGCGCAGTAAAATTCGTCCCAGTCGCCTAAATCGAGTTTTGCTTCTAATGTAGCAACTTTCTCGGCTGCGTCCAAAAAAGCGGTTAAATAGGCATCTGAAGCCATTTCTACGGTAGTTATCAAATCAATAGCCCTACCAATTTGATTTTTCATGCTCTCAACGACAATTTTTGCCTTTTCAAAGGAATATTGATACCAGATATTTCGCCTATCAAAACCGTCTTTGTAATTATCTGCCAAAGAATCAAACCACTTTGACGGAAACGGCATCTGTCTTGAAAATTCGTAAAGAGATAGTACAAGTTCGGCAAAATTTTTCTCATCAAATTCAGAGCCGACTACATCCAATAAATCATTAAACTGCTTATCACCGCTTTCAATATAGCGGTTAATAATCTCGTATAAAACCTCTTGGTTGATTTTATTGAGTACAGTATCCTCCCCTATTTTGAAATCGGGACTAATACCTAATTTTTCAAAATTTTCGCGCACTAAATCAATACAAAATGAGTCTATTGTGCAAATTTTTGCAGATTGAAGTAAAATCTTTTGTTTAAGCAACGAGGGATTATTGGGGTTATCACGGCAAACGCTGTCAAGACTTTTTTCGATTCTTGCACGCATTTCTGCCGCCGCGGCATTTGTAAAAGTAACAATCAATAATTCGTCTGCCTGAACGGGAGCAATATTATCACAAAGTTTTTTTATAACACGCTCAACCAATACCGCGGTTTTTCCGGAACCTGCCGCGGCGGCAACTAAAATATTACCGTTTTCTTCAATTGCGCGTTTTTGGGCTTTTGTAGGTTCAAATGCCATTATTCTCCCCCTCCCTGTCGATTGCTTCAAATATTTCGGTATTACTCATAACCGGAACTCTAAAAGGAACTTTATTTTCAATACCGCAAACCGCTTTAAAATCACAATATTTACAAGCATTTGTTTCGCGGCCGTCTATAGGATTAACACATATATCGCCATTTGCAATTGAGTTGCCTGTTTTTTTCATTATCTGCTCTATATGGTCAAAAATCTTGGAAAATTCTTGCTCGGTTATGAATGAAGCGCGTTTTTTAGATAACGAGCCGTCTTTATTAAAGGAAATTTGTGGTACAAACTCACCTTTATTTTCTTTTTCCATTGCAAGAATTAAATCTTTATCACCTTTAAGTAAGCCGTTCATTGCAAGACCGTCGTTGTTAAGGTCGCGTTTAGACGGCATATACAAAATTCCTGCGGCATTCGATTCGTCATTGTTTTGACCACGTACCAATGCGTAGAGATATATAAGCATTTGTAAATTCAGACCATACAAAATATCGGGCAATTTAAAGGTTTTTGTACCCGTTTTATAATCAACAATACGAATATACGCATCATATCGGTCTACACGGTCGATACTGCCATTTATAATGATTTTACCCTCGTCGTATAAAAACTCTAACGGCAGACCGTCTTTTCCGCCGATTTTGAGTTCGAAATCGGTTGGTACAAAGTCCGACTGCGCAAATTCTTTAGCAATCTGACGGATGACTTCTTTTAATGTGCGGGATATTTTAGACACCAAAAAGCGGTGACGCGCCGTTTCAACTGAGCGGTAACCTGTAACCGAATCCAAATATTCATCTATATAAAAATCACATAATTCATCCAACTGCTCACCGGATAAATCTTTAATGTTTTGGCGGTATTTATCAATGATTTTTTCAAGCACATAATGGACTATCGTACCGCGTTGCATTGCATCAAAATCAGCAGGTTGCATTTTTTGAATTTTAAGCCCGTATTTGCAAAAATATGCGAATTTACAGTGATTAAAAACATCAAACTTCGAAGCCGATAAATACAAATTATCACCGTATAACTTTTTAGCATTTTGTCTAGTAATGCTTTTTTCGTTAGAAACGGCAAAACTTTCAACACTTTTTATAAAATCGCTATTACTTGCGGTTTCAATAGCGGTTTTTAGTGTAGCAGAATCTTGCTCGTTATTAAATCTGCGGCAAAGTTCGGAATAAGCCGAAGCCAAAGTTTCGGGCGCATTTTGACTATTCAAGTGGTCATAAGGCGCATAAACTTTGTTACATTTTAAAGACTCTGAAATAACTGTAACAAAAGCTGACGGGGTTAATTCCTCGCCTTTTAAAGTTTGCTTTGCATACGAAATATAAAGTTTTTCCACGGCAGAAGAAAGTTTACAGTAAATTAAATAGTTTTCATCAATTGCCGAATAAATCTCATTATCCGCAATTTGTATATCTAAATTTATAAGGGCTTTGCGCTCTTTAATTGCAAAAACACTTGAATTGTTACTGTATCTTGGGAAAACACCTTGATTAGCACCTAAAACAAACACAACTTTAGGAGCAGATAATAAAATAAGGTCGGCTTGTCCGTAAATAACTTGGTCAAGCATTTGAGGAATAATGCCGATTTCTTTAAGCGAAAGCGCAAGATTAAGTGCATCATAGTACTCTTTTGTGGTGAGTGATTGTGCACTAAAACACTTGACAATACTATCAAGCACATCCATAAACGAATCGTAACTTTGACGCAAAACATCGGCAGAAAATGTTTCTTTGTCACCATATTCAAGCGACAAGGTTTTAAGACTCTCGGTTGCGTTACATTGCTCAAACAATGTTATCAAAGCGCGTGACATATCGGTAGCATTATCTTTAAAGTTCTTCTTAAATTCTATAATTGGCAAAATGGCTTTTTTGCGCAAAGAATTAAGATGGCAGATTTCTTCTTTAATTTCATCTGTCATTTCCTTGTCGACAAATCCTCGGGTATCCATATCCCAATCATCAAGCCAAGTTTTGCCGTTTATATTCCATAAATAAGCATAATTTTCTAATTTTGAAATTTCCTCAATTGAAAGTACACCTATCCCCGACTTATGAAAACGCAAAATATTTTCGGTAGAAAAATCGAGCGCTTTTATGGCAGACAATGCGGCAATAGATAACGGAAAAGATAAAAGCGGTATTTTTTTATCAAAAAAACATTCAACATTATTTTTATTACATGCATACTCGACTGCTTGTGCGTATTTTTCGCTATCACGCACAATTATAGCAAAATCGCGGTAACGGTAACCCTTTGTGCGTACCAATTTTCTTATTGTACTTGCTACAAAATCGGCTTCGTCATAAATAGTATTAGACTCGCAAATTGTAACTGTACCATCGCTTTCGTGCGTAGGCTTATTATCGGACAAGATACGCTCTATGTTAAACATATCTTGCGATTTATAATAAGACTGAGATAAAAAGATATGCTCGTTAATTTTAACATTGTGTCTTTTTGCATATTTTTCGATTTTTTTAGTAGCTAATCTGATATTAGTAAAAACATCATATTCCCTATTACAAGAAAGGTCGTTTGTGAGTGCTATATACACATTTTCTGCTTGAGAAAAAACACGGTCAATTATCTTAAACTGTTGACCTGTAAAGCCTTTAAAACCGTCGAAAAACACAGTTTTATTTTCGAAATATTTATAGTCTAGCAAACTTTCATAAACCTTTGCGAGCTTGTCCGCAGGGTCAATATAGCGTTCAGAAATCAGTGCATCATAGGTTTCAATAATCAGCTTTAATTCGATAAGTTTTTGTTTTAAATTTTGGCTTTCGGCTTTTTGTGCCGCATTTTCTAAATCAGAAGCGGTAATGCCGTTGATTTTAAACTCACCAACAGTATCAAGCATTGTACGAGCAAAAAACAAAGACTTTGCATATTTGCCCCATAATTTAAGGTCAACGGATACCTGTTTTAAGGCTTTGTTCATAAAAATAACTTTGTCACTGTCCCCTAAAAGTTGGGAAGACATACCGCCGATTTTATTAAATATCTCATCATAAAGTCGTGAAAAACTTAATACTTGTACATTAAGCGCAAAAGAATTACCCAATGTATTTAAAACTCTTTTTTCGGTTTCAAAAGTATATTGTTCGGGAACGATAATTACTGATTTACCGCCATTTTCCGATAATTCTTTAGCCTTTTGCAAAATAGTTTCGGTCTTGCCCGAAAGTGGCAAACCAAAAATAAACTGTAACACACTATCACTCCTTTAAGATAAGTTTACAACATAAATAGTCCTATATTTGGGACATTAAATGATTAAATTCAAAAACAAAAACAGCAAGACGGCAGGAACACCAAGAACCGAAGCACTCGAAACGGTATACCAATTAAGCGCTAATTTTATACCAATAAAATCCTTTAATAAATATATTATAAGAAAAGTTACTACGCCAAAAAAAGCATTAGACAAAATAAATTTTAAAAGTTTTCGTTCACGTGCCGCCAAAATAAAAATTATAAGAAAACACAAAATCATAATGCCAAGAATAAAATATTTTAAAAATTCCATAAAATCACCATTTAATATTATGAAATTTTAAAATATAAAATTCTTAAAAAATGCTGCCTCAAAGCGGAGACAGCATTTTAAATTTTATTTTAAGACAGTATAATCGTTATCAATTTCCACTTCATCAAAATCATCGTCATCTTCTAAAACGAAGTCTTCCGGACGATTTAATGACTTTTTAACAAAATAAACGATTAACAAAACAAGTAATAAAAGAATTCCGACAATAAGAACAGTTAAAGCGATAATTATAACTTTACCGTTTGTAGAAAGTGAAGAAAAACGGGAAATCAATCCGTCAGTATCTTCCTTTTCTTTATTTGAAATATTTGCGAAATCAGGATATCTTTGTATTGTACCTTCGGAGCTATCGTAGCGATATAGATTATAATTGTCAGCCGAGAAACAATATACATAATAAAAATCAGTCATATTTGTTGCTGAATCGGCGAAACATTCTACATCAAATCCGCCTATCTGAACAGTGGAACTGTAAAGGCTTTCAGGAAGCGAATAATCATTTGGGAAAGCGTTGAAAATATAATAATTTTCACCCATAAAAACATACTTTAATTTCTCAAAAGCGTCCTGCTCAGCATCGTATAAATAAGGTTCCAATTTATCACTATCAGGTGCTTTTAAATAATAAAGTCTGAAATTACCGTTTTTATCAACAGCTGTTTCAATATCATAACCATTAACTTTTGCAACTTCTATTGAAAAATCTTTAAAGATTATATCTTTTGGAATTACGGACGCAATTAAATATACACTATCGCCTATTGTGGTCTGCAAACCGCCAATATCGGTGTTTACACCTTCTTTGGCGCGGTTTACTTTAATGGTATATTTTTGTGTAGTACCATTTGCCGCTTCGACAGTAACTTTTACAGTATTGCTGCCAACCTTCAGTTTTGTATTACCATCAACCGATTTGATTTTAGCATTACTGTCTTCGGTTTCGGCGGTAACGATAACCTCTTCTACATTAAAAGGAACTTGGGTTTTATATGAATATTTTGTAGGAGAAAAAGCAGGGTCTAAAGCATATCCACCTACATTTAATGATTTAAGTTTGGCGTTAGATGAAAATCCGGAATCCTTAACAGTCAAATTTGCCGATGCACCGCTAATTTTTTTAGTTTCAGCACCACTAACACTATTAACTGCATAAGTACAATCAGTAACAGTAATTGCGCTTGTACCACCCTTTAAAGCGGTAAATACAAAAGAATATGTAACATCTTTTTTACCTTCGGGTGATTCGACAACATTCACGCGAACAACACCCGAACTATCATCAGTACCATTTCCGCTTTTAAACTTTAAAATTTCCTCATCATATTTTAGATAAAAAGAAATCGCATACATTTTAACATCCGGATTTATGCGAACAGAAATAGTGACATCTTTTCCAACTTGTGCATTTTTATTAAAATATAAAATCGCGCTTTTAGCCGCATTTGCAGAAAAAATCATACAACTAAAAATAACCGCAATAGAAGCAATTACCGAAAGTAACTTTGTCACAAATTTCATTTTCATCTCTCCGTTAATTTAAAAGTTTTAAATTTAATAAATGTAACTTTACATTTTCCAAATCAGTTGTTGTGATTTTACCGTCACAATTAGTATCAGCACAGATAAAATCGTCATTTTTAAGAATATTGATATTTAGTAAATGTAATCTTATATTTGCAAGGTCGACAAGTGTAACTTTTTCGTCACCGTTTGTATCCCCTGTTATAATTTTGTTATGTGGTCCGTTTACAACTGTTAATGTTCCATTTTTGTAAGAATATATTTTTAAAGAATATGCTTGCGTAAACCCTGTTTGTGATTTAACTGTGATTTTAATAACATTGTTTTCCCGGTTTAACGAAAAAGTATCATTCCCAACCAACTTTGCACCATCAGGCAGGTCGATATATACTCTTTCTTCACCACGCGAAATCATAGAATATTCATAAACATACCTATTAAAAGACGGGGTCAGCATATAACCTTCTAAATTGTTCAGGTAATAGTTATTTAAACTTGTAGTTTTTGAAGGTAAAGGCGAATTTGAGGATGGTAAAGAATCAAAAACAGGTATGTGAAATACCAATTTTGTGTCATTTATATTTTTGTAAAAACGGTGTAAAATTTTTGTGTAATTAACCGCTTCTTCAATATTTTGTGAAATTTGGAAAACGCGACCATCTATATCAAATACATTAAAGTTTTGATAATAGTAAGTGTTGTTATCAAGATGAGAAAAATCATTAAAATATTTATAAGCACCGCTAATAATTGCTTTAGATTGCGTTGTCCAACCTTGTGAATATGCAAAATTGGCGGCATTATATAAAATTTCGGTTGCGGTATTTCCAATAGAATAAAATTTATAAAAATTATAAACTTTTTTATTTTTAACCTTAAAGCCATTTGTTAATTCAGAACCGTTGTTCCCATTTAAATTAAGAATTGTCGAAGCTAAGATTAAAGGATTTACATTAGTTTTTTGTGCGGCATCGAAAATTACTTCAGAATAACTGCGACCGGAATATTCATCATTGGAGTCAGAGATGATGCCGCTGAGAAATGTGCCTTTAACAAAATTTTCAATACCTTTAACCGATATTGTATTATTCTCAAAACTGTGGTCTAGGAAAATAAAAATATTATCTTCATCTAAAAAGTTGCGCGGGTCTAAATAATAGGCAATTACTTCACGAGAAGCACCAAAGAATGTACCATCATTAGTGGAAATAAATTTGTTTTTATTCCAATCATAACATCCTTTTCTCATTGAGCGCCAAGAATTGTATTGTTTATTTGTAAGTTTGACAAATAAATCGTCTTGCATATTTAAAGATTCTTCAAATGTTAAAGGAACAAAATCTGCAACAAAATGCCAATTAGGATATTTTTCTTGCAACTCATTTAAAGCCGTAATATAACTTTTTGGAAATTTACCAATAACATTATTTTGAGCAAAAATACCATTTTGATTAAATGAAACACAAAGCAAAATTACTAATGCCAATAATAATGACTCAATTTTTATTCGAAAAGACATAAAAACACCTAAATTAATTATATTATTTATTATATAATTTTTCGAAGTTTATGTCAACTATATAGTGTATATAAATGTCGAAATTCGCAAAAAAATCTCCCATATATCCGCATTTTGATAAAAAATGCATATATGGGAGAAAAAAGTTAAAGTTTTTTAATTGTTTCCATTAAATAATCACCGAATTGTGAGCATGTTGCACTGTTTTGACTGTCATCGACAACTATTTTTTTCTCGGTTTCGGTGCAAATGTTTAAAGCTTCACTTAATGTATTAGCCTTTTCAATGAAACCGATATGACGAAGCATCATTTCGGTTGCCTTAAACATACTTGTAGGATTAGCGTAATCTCCTCTGCCTGCTTCAATAAGACGGGGTGCAGTGCCGTGAATAGGCTCGAACATAGCGTATTTATCACCGATATTTGCACTACCCGCTGTACCTACACCCCCTTGAATCTGAGCGGCTTCGTCTGTAATAATATCGCCGTATAAATTAGGCATTACAAACACTTGGAAATTTGAACGGATATTTTCATTAACAAGGTTTGCGGTCATAATATCAATATACCATTCTTCTGCGGTAATTTCGGGATATTCCTTTGCAATTTCGTGTGCTATTTGGGAGAACTTGCCGTCGGTTTTCTTCATAATATTTGCTTTGGTAACAATAGCAACATTGGTTTTACCATTTGCTTTTGCAAATTCGAAAGCGGCTCGGCAAATGCGCTTTGTACCGGCATTAGTTGTAACCTTAAAATCCATAGCAAGAGTTTCAGGTATTTCAATACCGCGACTGCCTAAAACATACTCACCCTCTGTGTTTTCGCGGTAGAAAGTCCAATCAATGCCAAGTTCGGGAACACATACGGGACGAACATTAGCATAAAGGTCCAATTCACGACGCATTGCAACATTAGCACTTTCAAGAGTACCGCCTTTTAAAGTGGTGGTAGGTGCTTTTAAAATTACATTACAAGCCTTGATTTCAGCGAGTACATCGTCAGGTATTGCCTTATTTTTAGCCATTCGGTTTTCGATTGTCAGACCTTCAATTACACGAAGTTCGACTTTTCCGTTTGCAATCTCGTCCTTTAAAATAAACTCTAAAAGTCGTTTGCTTTCTTTTGAGATTATAGGTCCTATACCATCTCCGTAACATATACCTATAATGATTTTTTCGAGTTTTTTATAGTCGATAGCACCGCTATCGTTTTCCATTCTTTGCTGACGCTCGATTTGTTCTTCTAAAACCGCCTTAAATTGCTCTGTGGCGGCTTTTATATAATTTTCCATAACTTAACCTTCCTTTGTGTAAGCAAGTAAACCACCGGCTTTTAAAATAGCCTTTTGTCTTTCGGTAAAACTGCATATTAAAGTATAGGTTTCACCGTTTCTTTCATTCTTGAGTAAAATTTCACCCTTGTCCATACCGTCAAATACATTAGCAAGGGTCAAGGAGTCGCCCTCTGAAAGTTTATCATAATCATCTGAATCTTTAAAGGTAAGAGGCATAATACCTGCATTTATAAGGTTTGCAATATGAATACGTGCAAAACTTTTTGCAATAACCACTCTAACACCCAAATACATAGGTACAAGTGCTGCATGTTCGCGAGAAGAACCTTGACCATAGTTAATACCACCAACAATAATTGACTGACTGAGTGCTTTTGCGCGTTCGGGGAATGTTGTATCACAAACCGAGAAACAGAACTGTGATAAATGCGGAATATTAGAACGATATGGTAAAATTTTGGCTCCTGCAGGCATTATGTGGTCGGTAGTAATATTGTCGCCGACTTTTAACGCCAACTCTGCTGTAAGATTGTCTTCTTGTGGTAAAGACTTAGGGAAAGGCTTGATATTTGGACCACGCAAAATTTCAAGTGACTCTGCGTCTTCTACTTCGGCAGGTTCAATAACCGCACTGTCATCAATCTTAAAATATTCGGGCATAAAAATTTCTGGCATACTACCCAATTCTCTCGGGTCTGTTATATAACCGGTCAAAGCCGCAGCAACTGCAGTTTCGGGAGATACAAGATAAACACCTGCATCAGCAGTACCGCTTCTGCCTACAAAGTTACGGTTAAAAGTACGCAATGAAACACCTGCGGAGTTGGGCGAAAATCCCATACCGATACAAGGACCGCAAGCACATTCCAATAAACGCGCACCAGAAGCCAAAATATCACTTAAAGCACCGCAATCAGAAAGCATCGAAAGTACCTGTTTTGAGCCGGGAGAGATTGATAAACTAACCGATGGGTCGATAGTTTTGCCTTTCAAGAGTGCGGCAACCTTTAACATATCAAACAAAGACGAATTAGTGCAAGAACCAATACAAACCTGGTCAACCTTTACACCTTTCAGTGACTCAACCTCAACGATATTATCAGGGCTGTGAGGACAAGCGATAAGTGGTTTTAATGTGTCGAGGTCAATATCGATAATACGGTCATAAACTGCATCAGGGTCGCTTGAAAGTTCTACATAGTCCTCTTCTCTGCCCTGTGATTTTAAAAACTCACGTGTTATTTCATCAGACGGGAAAATCGATGTGGTAGCACCGAGTTCTGTGCCCATATTGGTAATAGTAGCACGTTCAGGCACTGTAAGGGTTTTTATACCTTCACCGCCCCATTCAATTATTGCACCGACACCGCCTTTTACAGACAAAATACGTAATATTTCAAGGCTTATATCCTTTGCTGTTACAAAGGGATTTAACTTACCTGTAAGGTTTACTTTGTACATTTTAGGCATAGTGATATAATAGGCGCCGCCACCCATAGCAACCGCTACATCAAGTCCTCCTGCGCCCATAGCCAACATACCGATACCGCCGCCTGTGGGCGTATGACTGTCAGAGCCTATGAGGGTTTTGCCTGGTTTGCCAAAACGTTCAAGATGTACCTGATGGCATATACCATTACCGGGACGCGAAAAGTAAATGCCATGTTTTTTACAAACAGATTGAATATAACGGTGGTCGTCGGCATTTTCGAAACCCGACTGCAAAGTATTGTGGTCAATATATGCCACACTGCGTTCGGTTTTAACACGGTCAAGACCCATTGTTTCAAACTCTAAATAAGCCATTGTACCTGTTGCGTCTTGAGTAAGGGTTTGGTCTATTTTAAGGGCTACCTCACTGCCAACAGTTAAATCACCGGTTATGATATGTTCTTTTATTATTTTTTGAGCAATTGTTAAACCCATTTTTACTTATCCTTTCTAATGATATGCGTGTACGCGTTTTCAACGTGCTTTGTTGCATAATACTTTGCCTTTTCACAATCGCGCGAAGCAATAGCGTTAAAAATCAGTTTGTGTTCCTCAACCGATTCATTAGCGCGTGAGGTAGACTGTATTGATGCCTTACGATATTTTTGCACCTTTTTATGTAAAGACAAAAGTATGTTATAAAAGGTAACGCTACCCGAAATTTGATATAGTATTTCGTGAAAACGATTATCCATCAATTTGATTTCTTCTGCATTATGCTTAGAAAGATAAAATTCTTGCAACTCTAAGGCATTTTTCAACTGTTCTATTTCTTCATCAGAGCAATTTTGCGCCGCTTTTTCTGCCGCCAAACCTTCAATCTGTAAACGAATAGTAAAAATATCTTCCAAATCTTTTTCAGAAATACCTACAACAACGGAACCCTTGCCACTTTCTTTAATCAGGTTTTCTTGACTTAGTCTGCGCAAGGCTTCTCTTACAGGAGTGCGGCTGACGCCCATTATTTCACATAATTTATTTTCTGTCAGCACATCGCCGCGAGCATACTTGCCCGATAAAATATCAGTTTCAAGTGCATCATACACTTGGTCTGCAAGAGATACTGTTTTATGGTCTAACATAGAGTTTTCTCCTTAATCATTTAAAAATTTTCCACCAGAGAGTTCAAAAATTTTGTTTTCAAGTTCACTGTCAGAAAGTGTTGTCTGCCTACCATCTTCGTACTCACGGTCAATCCATTCTTTAAGAGCGATTACCAACGGGTCTTTTTTATCTATCTTTTTATCTTCAGGTAAACGATAGTTGTTATTTATCCAATAAGCAATACCTGCAAGACCACTGGCTTTACCAACGAGTACCGATGCGGGTCTGTTTAGTATTTTTTTGGTGTTGAATATGTTATATATTTCTTCATCCTTAAGTAGACCATCAGCATGAATTCCCGCGCGGGTCACATTAAAGTTTTTACCAACAAACGGTGTCATTGGCGGAATATTATAGCCAATATCATTTTTAAAGAAATCTGCAATTTCAGTAATTACAGTTGGGTCCATACCATCAAACGAACCGCGAAGCGCTGCATATTCCATTACCATAGCTTCAAGCGGAACATTACCTGTTCGTTCCCCTAGTCCTAAAAGTGAACAGTTAACGCCCGAGGCACCATAAAGCCAAGCGGTAGCAGCATTTGCAACACCTTTATAAAAATCGTTATGACCGTGCCATTCCAATAGTTCACTCGGAACTTCAGAATAATGGTGCAAACCGTAAATTATACCGGGAACACTGCGCGGAAGCACAACCTCAGGATAAGGAACGCCATACCCCATAGTATCACAAGCACGAATTCTAACCGGGATTCCTGCATCGCGTGACATTTCCATTAAAGCGTTTACAAACGGTACAACAAAACCATAAAAATCAGCACGTGTAATGTCTTCAAGGTGGCATCTTGGCATAACTCCGGCTTCAAATGCTTCAGCAACCGTTGCTAAATATGTATCCATTGCTTGTTTACGGGTCATTTTAAGTTTGTTAAAAATATGATAGTCACTGCACGAAACTAAAATACCTGTTTCGCGTATACCTAAATCTTTTACAAGTTTAAAATCTTCTTTTGTGGCGCGAATCCAAGTTGTGATTTCGGGGAATTTAAGACCTAAAGCTTGACATTCTTCAATTGCTTTTCTATCTTTTTGGCTATAAACAAAAAATTCGGTTTGACGGATAAGTCCGTAAGGTCCGCCCAATTTCGAAAGCAATTTATAAATTTCAACAATCTGTTTTACAGAATATGGCTCTACCGATTGTTGTCCATCGCGTAATGAAGTGTCGGTTATCCAAATTTCTTCAGGCATACCAATTGGCACTCGTCTGTGGTTAAAAGCAATACGCGGAACTTGGTCATAAGAATATAAATCGCGTTGCAAATTAGCCTGTGGTACATCCTGTAAAGAATATTTATATGCTCTCTGTTCAAGCAAGTTAGTTTTATCAGACAATTCAAACATAAAATCACTCCTTGTATATATGTATACAATTATACCATTAAAAATGCAAATGTCAAGTAATATAATAAAAAAATATCCCAAAATCCCCTATTTTAAAGGAATTTTTGGGATATCAATTAAATTTGTAAAGTTTCTTGTGCACAATTAAGGTTTTCAGCATAATCGGTATTAAGGTTAATTAGACACTTTCCTACTTTTTGGGCATACTTAATTGTATTTTTAGTGCCCCCTGATTGACCATCAAACCAGCAGATAACATAATCGCTATTATCTACCATATATTTATTTCGTTGCATAAAACAACCTGCCGTATATTCATCATTAAGGCAAACGCTTTCGTCACAAGCAAATAATATGTCATAAAAACGGGTGCGCCAGTTAGCAGCAAAGCCAAATTCTTGTTGTTTATACGGTAGACAAGCAACCAAAATAATGTCCGGGTATATGTTTTTAAGTGACATCACACATTCGGCCGCCAAAATATCAAACCCTTGCGCCATACCCGTATAAAACACGCGACAACCATCGTTAATTAAAGAAACAATTGTCTTTTTAATTCGTGTCATTAAAATATCAAATTTGTCATTACCTTTTTTAAGGTCAAAATTAAACTTTTCGGGCCGATACCCTGTAAAACATACTTTTTTCATAAGCATATTATACCGAACAAATGTTCATTTGTCAAGAATAAAATACATTTTAAACCAAAAAACGGCTCGCAAGGGAGACACTCCGCAAGGAAGTTGGTTTTGTTATTATAATTTATTAATGTTTAACGGGGCAAGGAGAAAATTCTCCTTGCCCCGTTTGTTGTGTTATTTGGTTTTTACATACTTGTAAGTAGACCAGCCGGAATAATACTTGGTTTTGCCAACTGTTTTATAGGTTCTGACTCTTACATAGTATGTTTTCTTAGCACTCAAGCTCTTTAACGTGTATTTCGTAGTTTTGTAACTTGAAATAGTCTTTGTGGTTGCTTTGCTGAATGATTTTGAGGTTGAGTACTGGATTTGATACCCAGTAACTTGTGTAGATTTCTTAGTAATTGCTACAGTGATACTCTTCTTACCTGCGGTGAGTTTGGACACTGTTGTCTTGGCAGGATTGATCTTAAAGGTCAAGGTCTTAGTGCCGGTGTAGTTGCCTTTACCCTTGATCGTAACCTTGTACGTACCTACGTTCTTCCGACCGCTTGCATACGTAACGGTGTAATCCGTATTCTTTTTAAGTGTCTTACCAGCAGAGTCCTTTACCGTAACAGTCGGTGATTTCACCTTACCGTCATAGGTATAGGTCGTGGTAGACAACTTGAAGGTCTTAGCATACTTGATAGTGGTGTTACTTGCCACCTTACCACAAACAGTACACTTCTTAACAATGCTACCGTTCTTGGTGAGTGTTGCTTTGGTAGTAGTTGTTTTGTAAGAATGTGTTGTGAGTTTTGCAATGGTAGAAGTCTTAGTTCCCTTACATACAGAGCAGGTATAAGTCTTAACACCGGTGGCTTTGCAGGTTGCTTTCTTGGTTACCTTTCCGGAATCGTACTTATGAGCGACCTTTGCGATAGTTTCGGTTTTGATGACCTCTTTGCACAAGGTGCACTTATACGTTTTCGTTCCGGTTGCTGTACAAGTTGCTTTCTTGGTTACAGTACCACTATCAGACTTATGCGAAAGTTTGTTACCACTAGTCATACCGCAAACCTTACACGTCTTAGGTTCAGTGCAAGTGGCAACTGCGTAATCGTGTGAAATTGTTCTAATATCTCCACAGGTATTACAATCCGCATCGCATACCGCATCATAAACGTGATCCGGTACAGAACGTTCTTTACCACACAAATTGCACACAGTATCACAAGCATTATCATATTTATGCGGTATTTTACGTGTTTCAAAACAAATGTTGCACTCACCATCGCACTCATTTGTAAATGTATGCTCTATCGTGCGAATATGTCCACAAACATTACAGTCCGTATCGCAAGAGTTGATATATTTATGTTCATCCGGAATGCGAACTTCACTACACAAATTACAATCAGCATCACAGTTATTGGTATAGGTATGAGCTTCGATATTTACGCGGCTCTTTTTGCACTCATTACACTCTATATCACATCCGCTTGAATATACATGCTCGGGCACATCACGTTGTGCATTACATTCATTACAAAAGGCATCACAAGCGTTATCATAAATATGGGACGGAACTGTGCGGTTTTCTTCACAAACATTACAAGACTTATCGCAATTATTATCATAAACATGTGCCGAAGGGGTACGTTCAAACCCGCAAGAATTGCAAAAAGCATCACAGGCATTTGTATATCTATGATCACCTATTTCACGCTCCGAACCACACAAATTACAGGTGTCATCACAGTCGTTATCGTAAAGATGCAGAGCTTTTCGGAATTCTCCGCAAACATTACAGTCACGGTCACATTCATCTCTATATGTATGCTCAATTGTCCTTATATTACCACAAACATTACAGTTAGTGTCACAATTATTATCCCAACTATGATTACCTGTAGCATCAATAACAGTATTTTCAGTACGAGTAACATGACAAATGGAACACTCTTCGTGCTTATAACCATCAACACCGCAATTGTTTTCTTTATCAATTATCCATTTAAAATCGTGGTTGCCTGTTGCAGCTATCACTGTGTTTTCGTTGCGCTTTATATGGCATACCGTACACTCTTCGTGCTTATAACCATCAACTCCGCAGTTGTTTTCTTTGTCCGCTTTCCATTCGAAATCGTGTGGCGGTGTTCTTATTGCATCACAAATGTTGCAAATTTCATCACAGCTGTTATCGTATTTATGTTCACCTGTTGCAGCTATCACTGTGTTTTCGTTGCGTTTTATATGACATACCATACACTCTTCGTGCTTATAACCATCAACACCGCAGTCGTTTTCTTTATCCGTTTTCCATTCGAAATCGTGTGGCGCAGTTCTTATTGCATCACAAATATTGCAAATTTCATCACATACATTATCGTAGGTATGATTAGCACTTCCAATACAACTGTTATAATGCCAAGTCGCATTTAATAAATTTGAATTATAATTACGATAAATACTTATCTTCTTTTTTTGTGTTTCGCTACCTCTATAAAATACTGTTTCAAGGCTATCGCATTCACAAAATGCAGAATCGCCTATGCTCGTTACGCTATCAGGAATAGTTATACTTGTAAGGCTATCGCAATATCCAAATGCAGTATAGCCTATAATTGTTACGCTATCGGGGATGGTTATACTTTCAAGGTTGATGCAATAGTAAAACGCATACCTGCCTATACTTGTTACACTATCAGGAATAGTTATACTTGTAAGGCTATAGCAACAACTAAATGCATGATCGCCTATACTTGTAACGCTATCAGGAATAGTTATACTTGTAAGGCTATCGCAATTACCAAATGCAGAATTGCCTATACTTGTTACACTATCAGGAATAGTTATACTTGTAAGGCTATTGCAAGAGCAAAATGCATAATCGCCTATACTTGTTACACTATCAGGAATAGTTATACTTGTAAGGCTATCGCAACCATAAAATGCGAAACCGCCTATACTTGTTACGCTATCAGGAATAGTTATACTTGTAAGGCTATCGCATTCAGAAAATGCATGATCGCCTATACTTGTTACACTATCAGGAATAGTTATACTTGTAAGGCTATCGCAACCACTAAATGCATAATCGACTATACTAGTTACGCTATCGGGGATTTCTATACTTGTAAGGCTATCGCAACCACTAAATGCAGAATTGCCTATACTTGTTACGCTATCGGGGATTTCTATACTTGTAAGGCTATAGCAACTACTAAATACAGAATCGCCTATACTTGTTACACTATCAGGAATAGTTATACTTGTGAGGCTATCGCAATATCTAAATGCAGAATCGCCTATACTTGTTACGCTATCTGGGATTATATATTCTTGCGCCTTGTTACCTATAGGATACTGAATTAATTTTGTTTTATCTTTATTAAATAAAACTCCTCTTTCATCGCTGCTATAATACTTGTTTTCATTATCAACTGTTATACTTGTAAGGCTATCGCAATCATAAAATGCATAATTGCCTATACTTGTTACACTATCAGGAATAGTTATACTTGTAAGGCTATCGCAATATTCAAATGCAGCATAGCCTATACTTGTTACGCTATCAGGAATAGTTATACTTGTAAGGCTATCGCAATAATAAAATGCATAATCGCCTATACTTGTTACACTATCAGGAATAGTTATACTTGTAAGGCTATCGCACCATTCAAATGCAGCATAGCCTATACTTGTTACGCTATCAGGAATAGTTATACTTCTAAGGCTATCGCAATATCTAAATGCAGAATTGCCTATACTTGTTACGCTATCTGGGATAGTTATACTTTCAAGGTTGAAGCAATGGTCAAACACATTCCTGCCTATACTTGTTACGCTATCTGGAATAGTTATACTTGTAAGGCTATCGCAATCATAAAATGCATAATCGCCTAAACTTGTAACCGGATATCCATCAATTACTGCAGGTATAACCACAGTTGTATCGTTGCCATTATAGGATAAAATGTTAATCTCAGAATTAACAATTTCATAGTCAAACGAATTGTAGGACAAGGCTCCCGCGTTATAAACACTGTTTGTTAAAAGTGATGTAAATAACATAACTATTGTTATTGATAGCAACAAAATTTTTTTCATTTTAATTCTCCTTTTTACTTAGCGTCCAAAAATACATATCCAAAAGTTTCATAAAAGGATAATCAGTAGTTGACTTTATAACTATAGATTTATGATTATTTATGTCTTTTATTAAATTATGGTTAGCATTTAACCATTTAAGCAATGAATCAATTCTGTTAGAGAATTTTCCATTATTATTAATTCCATAAAGTTTCATACTTTTATGAACGTTAATATCATAAGCAGGAACGCACCCATATACGCCAAGCAGAATTTTAGTAATCAAAGTATCACTAGGTTTAATACCAAGTGAAACATAATATTTTTCAATTGTGTTATAGGCTTCAACTATTACTTTGCGATATTCACAACAATCTGTAAGGGGGTTAAGTTTAAAAAGTTTTATATTGTTATTATTAAAAAGTTGCTCAGTTAATTTTTCGTGAACTAAATAATCAAACTCCTGCAATAATTTTGAAGAACCTCGATACATACCCCAGCTTGCAAGATATCCAACTAAATGTAAAGCTAAAATTTTAGAATTTGCGCTTTTATAGCCGACTTTATAAACACCTGCAAATGCATTGTAGCAGTCTTCCCAAGACTTAAAACGAGTAGAACTTGCTAGACACTCGTCTGCAAAGCATTTAAAAACTTTTTTCACTTTATATTGAGCAATTGGATATTTTTTCATTTTAGTCTCCCTAAAAAACCAAAAATTCGGCTACCGAAGTAACAGCACAAAAACGCAAACTCCGATAGTCGCCAAACTATATCGATACGAAAAACACATACTATGTACTCGAGCCGATGGAATTTGCATTTTTATCAAATTCAGGGCTCAAGAAAAAAGGGTATACTAACCTTATGCAATATGCATTTTTCGATTTTAAATATCATTATAACTTGGCTAGTATATTTTACCATATTTAATTTTTATTTTCAAGACCAATGTTGAATGACACAATGTATATAAACTTTAACTGCCCACTGACATCTTTACACAGAAAATCCGGAAAAGTGTCATAGTGGGTTACACACTTTGAAAAGGTATGTAACAAAAAACAGCATAGCCAATAGCTATACCGCAAAACGCACATCAATTATTTAATTTTGATACAAGAGCCACCTTTGGGCACCTTCCTTACGGAGGGTGCCCAAAGAGCCGCTTTTTTATTTCTTCAATTCAATTGCCTTTAAAACTTTTTCTTTAATATTAACTGCGCGAAGTCCAAATTCATCGAGTAACTTTACGGCGGGACCAGAATGACCAAACTCATCATAAACACCAAGTTTTAATATCGGCACAGGATATTCCTCTGAAAGATATTCTGCAACGGCACTGCCAAGACCGCCGATTACTGAATGTTCTTCAGCGGTAACAATAGCTCCTGTTTCTTTAGCGGCTTTAAGCACGATTTCTTTATCAAACGGTTTAATTGTTGCTATATTTATAACTCGCGCATTTATTCCCTCTTCTTTTAACAAATCGTGGGCAATCAAAGCCTCATTAACCATAAGACCTGTTGCAATAATGGTAACATCATTACCAGTTTTAAGTTCCACACCTTTACCGATTTCAAATTTATAATCATCACCGAAAACTACCGGTACTGCGAGTCTGCCGAATCGCAAATAAACAGGGCCATCGTGTTCAAGTGCAGCCTCAACCGCCAATGCAGCTTCGGTAACATCAGCAGGGTTAATGATAGTCATACCGGGAATGGTGCGCATTAAAGCGATATCCTCGTTACATTGGTGAGTCGCACCGTCTTCACCTACCGAAATGCCAGCATGTGTAGCGCCAATAATAACATTAAGGTGCGGATAACCAATTGAATTTCTAACCTGTTCAAAAGCACGACCTGCGGCAAACATAGCAAACGAACTGCAAAACACCTTTTTACCAGTTGCAGCAATACCGGCGGCGATACTCATCATATTTTGTTCGGCAATACCGCAATCGTAAAATCTTTCGGGAAACTCTTTTTTAAACTTGCCTGTCTGTGTAGCGGCGGCAAGGTCGGCATCAAGAACGATAAAATCATCGCGTTTTTTACCTAAATCAACTAGTGCCTGACCGTAAGCGGCACGAG
Source organism: Oscillospiraceae bacterium (assembly GCA_015066095.1). Classification (GTDB taxonomy): domain Bacteria; phylum Bacillota; class Clostridia; order Oscillospirales; family Acutalibacteraceae; genus UBA737. Next base: position 88,073 of record SVPC01000003.1, read on the forward strand.
TAGCAACAGTTTTAATCTCAGACATAACCTTACCCCCTTAGTTTAATTCCTCAAATATTTTTTTGAGGTCACTCATAGCAACCTCATATTGTTCGTCATTAGGCGCTTTACCGTGCCAATCGCACGAGTTTTCCATAAACGAAACACCTTTCCCCTTAGTGGTTTTTGCAACAATACATACGGGTTTATTAATATTTTCGGCATCTGCGACAGCCTTTTCAATTTGATTAAAATCGTGACCGTCAATAGTGATAACATGCCAATTAAATGCTTCGAATTTTTTATCAATAGGATAAGGAGAATTTACTTCATCAATGGTGCCGTCAATTTGAAGATTATTATAATCAACAAAAATTGTAAGGTTAGAAAGATTTTTGTTGGCGGCAAACATAGCGGCTTCCCAAACCTGTCCTTCTTCCAACTCACCATCGCCTAAAAGTGCATACACTTTATAATTATCGCAAAAATGTTTTGCCGATAATGCCATACCAACCGCACAAGAAATGCCCTGACCTAACGAGCCGGAAGACATATCAACACCGGGGATATGTTTCATATCGGGATGACCTTGCAAAATACTGCCAATTTGACGTAAAGTAGTAAGTGATTCTACATCAAAAAAACCTCTGTTAGCCAAAACCGAATATAAAAGCGGCGCAGCATGGCCTTTAGAGAGCACAAAACGGTCTCTATCAGGTTTTTTGGGATTTTTAGGGTCGATGTTCATTTTTTCAAAATACAAATATGTAAGAATATCTGCACTTGAAAGAGAACCACCGGGATGACCTGCTTTTGCGGCATGGACACCTTCAATAATACCCATACGCACTTTACAAGCCATTTTTTGAAGTTCTTTAATTTTAGAAACTTCCATTTTCTCCATCCTTTCAAATTACTTGGTATGTATTTGTGTTAAATAATCAATAAAATCAGCAACTGCGCCATCTTCACAAGGTACAGTTATATAATGGGCAACCGCCTTAACATCATCAGGTGCACCTGCTGTAGCAGCAGCAATATCGGCATTTTTAAGCATTGGTACATCATTATAAAAATCACCGATAGCGTATGATTTACCCTTTTGTATATTCAAAATTTTACATAACTCTTTAATGGCACTTGCTTTCGAAATACCATTAGGTACTATTTCTAAAAAAGAGTGTCTTATATCATTGCAAACCATGAAAGTATCAATAAAGCGTGAAGAAAAATCGAAATTATCTGCAATTTGTTTTATTTTTTCAAACTCATTTGTATCTGTAGATAAGAAAATCACCTTATTCCAAAGAAGCTTATCCGCTTCTTTGAAACTTATCATAGGGGCCTTAAAACCCTCATATTCTTGATGAAAATCGCTTTCATTGTTTCTAATCAAAGTAAAAGATTTATTGCCCGAATGTATTTCACAACCTATATTTAAGTTAGCATCAATAATGTATTTTAATAATTTGTGGTCACTTGAAGGAATAATCTCTTGATACAAAATTTTGTTATTTTCATAGTCATATATTAAACAACCATTGGCAACTACCGATGGTGAGAATCGTTTAAGATTGTCCGTTATGCTAGAAATAGCGTTAGCACTTCTACCGGTTGCAACTGAAAATTTACCACCTTGACTAATAAAATATTCTATTTTTTCGATATTTTTTGGGTTTATCCAACCGCTTGAAACCAATGTTTCATCAACATCACTTGCAATTAGACAACCGTCAAATATTCCCATTTTTGTTTAACTTCCTTAAATACTTATTAAAATATTCCGGTAATTCAGAATCAAATTCAACATATCTATTAGTTTCAGGGTGAATAAAACCGATTTTTTTAGCATGTAAACATTGACCTGAAAGTTCGGTAATCACCTTTTTGGGACCATAAACATCGTCCCCTGCGACCGGATGGCCGATATAAGCCATATGTACCCTAATTTGGTGCGTTCTGCCTGTTTCAAGCTGTAATTTCAAATGAGTAAACTCACCAAAGCGTTCTAAAACCTCATAATGGGTTACTGCGTTTCTTGAAGCGGTGTTTGTAACCGCCATTTGTTTACGCTTTGTAGGATGTCTGCCAATCGGCGCATTTACTGTACCATTATCATCTTTAAAATTACCATAAACAATCGCCTCATATTCGCGTGTAAAGGAATGTTCCTTAATCTGCTGGGCTAAATGTATATGGGCATTATCATTTTTAGCTACAATTAAAAGTCCGCTGGTATTTTTGTCAATACGGTGTACTATACCTGGACGCATAACACCATTTATACCTGAAAGACTGTTTTTACAATGGAACATAAGGCCGTTAACAAGCGTATTTTCAAAGTTACCTGCCGCGGGATGTACCACCATACCTTTTGGTTTATTCACAACCAACAAATCATCATCTTCATACACAATATCAAGTTGTAAATCTTGCGGTAGAACATCATACTCTGTTGGATCAGGTATTAATACACAAACAGAATCGCCGTATTTGAGTTTAGCGTTCTTTTGAGCAGTTTTTCCACCAACAGTAACACAACCTTCAGTTATAAGTTTGGCAGCTCTGGAACGAGTAATATCTGCGATTTCGGCAACAAAAACATCTGCTCTTACCGAATTTTCACCCAAAAAATTTTCAATAATTTTATTCATTATTTTGGTTAGCTTGATAGAGTGCTCTTCTTTTTGCTTTTGCGTCTTTAATACTATCATAAACAAAGTATACGATTAAAAGAGATGCGCCTAAAACTATTGAACAGTCAGCAATATTAAATACCGGGAAAGACTGCCAAAAATCAAACTGCAAAAAGTCAACAACCTTGCCATCGCGGAAAACACGGTCAATCATATTTCCAAGACCGCCAAAAATCACAAAAGTTACCGCCCAAAAGACAAATTTGTTATTTCTGCCAAGTTTTAAAAGCAAGGTAAAGCAAACAATCATCAAAATAGCACTCAATGACAAAATAAGCCATGTATAATCTTCAAAAACGCCCCAAGCGGCACCGGTATTAGTACGATATTTGAAATTTATCAAACCATTTAAAAAATCAGTTTGAACATTAAACTGTAAATTATTAACAACAAGATATTTAGTAAATTGGTCAAAAGCAAGAATCGCAAAACCGCAAAAAATCGCGAGTATATAACTAAACAAAAATATTCACCTCGAAATATTATTCTTCAACCGAATTTTCAACAACAAAACCGTTAGATTCGCTTGAAATAATCAAATCATCAGAAACAGGTTCCTCAAAGGTAGGAACATTAATAAAAGAATCAATATTAGGTAAAGCATCCACCTTGGCAGAAATTATTTCACTCAAAGCTTCAGGTTCCATTTCAACTGTGTCCGGTATTTCCTGTAAAATGCTTAAATGTTCTTTGTATTTAGCAGTAATTGAAGATTTAAAGGTAGCAATTTCAAGTTTTAATTTATCAAATAAAACTTGTTGTCTTTTAACAGAATCATCAGCCGCAGCCATAATACTGTTAGACTTGATTTTTGCTTTTTCAATCATTTGGTCAAGTTCGTTTTGTAAAGCTGCCTTGCGTTCATTAGCTTTCATTTCAAAAGCGTCAGCAAGTTCTTTTTCTTGCGCTGTAATAACATTAATATTTGTTTCGGCTTTGGCAACAATCTCTTCGCTTTTAACCTTTGCTTCGTTTACAATCTGGTCAGCAAGTTTCTGAGCATTCAAAAGAACATTTTGTATGCTTTCCTGTGAACTTTTAAAACCCTCAATTTCCTTATTAAGACTTTCGATTTGTTGCTTGTAATCGTTTATGATTTTTTCAAACTGGTGATAATCGCCCTCAACCTTATCGAGAAAGATATCAACCTCTTCGGGTTTGAAACCTCGCATAGAACTTGAAAAAGTTACATTTTTAATATCAGACGCAGTAAACATAATAACCTCCCATAATATCCCTAATAACTTTTATAGTTTAAAACTATTCGTCCTTTTTTTGTTAGCGCTTCGCTTGATACGATAGCGAATTTTCCCTTGTGCCGTATAGAAATAATATCATCTTTTTGTACGGTTTTAGTGCATTTTTGTGTAATTACCGAATTAACACTGACCAAACTATTTTCTATGAATTCTGTTGCGGTATTTCGCGAACAATTTGAAATTGCCGAAACAACACAATCAAGTCTTAAAGAAGCAACAGTAATAGAATTTTCACGCATTATAGCACTCTGCGGTAACGGTAAAGAAAAACCTTCTGCTATTTTGATACCGCAACGCCCCACCTTATTAAGGTTTTCAATCACATATTTTGCAATATCTCGTCTTAGAAACAACACTGCTCTTCCCTGCTCGATTAAAATATCACCAACCGCCTCGCGTTTAAGCCCTAAACTTAAAACAGAGCCTAAAAAATCACGGTGCGTAAGTTCAAAAGTATGTGGAAAAGTTACAGTTACGGCAGTAATCGGATATAATGTCTCATCACACCAATCAGGCAAACAACAAAGCATAACGCGCAGTGCCCCGTCAAAACCGCCAAACATTGAAAATTTTACATTTTGATTTTTAAGCCGTTTTGAAACTAAAACAGACTCTTCTGCCGACAGAAAACCCATAAATTTAGGTGTATTGCTATTATATACGGCATTTGTTAAATCATTAAGCCTTGCTAAAAGTAAGTCAGTCTCCATTAAAAGTACATACGGTTTTCATCGAAGTCATCAAGCATGAGTTCGCCCGAAACATCAACCTCTGTAGGTACAATAATAAATGTAGAAACCGCAACTTTACGGATATTGCCGTGATTAGCGTAAGCAACACCGCTCAAAAAGTCGATAATTCTTCTTGAAACGTCGCGTTCACAAGCCTCAAGGTTTAAAACAACAGTTTTACCGTTGTTAAGATGGTCGGCAATAGAGGTTACATCTTCAAAACGGTCAGGTTTAACAAGAATAACCATCATTTGATTTGCGTTAAAATTAACAGTTTTAGATTTATTACCGCCCAAAATTCTTGGCTGTGTTTCGCGTTTAGGTGGAGCAGATTCAAAAGTTTGTTTGCGTTTAGGAGCATCTTCTACTTCTTCTACCTCTTCTTCAAATTCATCCTCTTCGGGGATGTTCATAATGTTTTTAATACTGTCGAAAAGTCCCATATTAAATTCCTCACTTTATAAATTTATTTTAAAGATAATTTCGTTTTCCGAACAAAGCAGTACCAACCCTTACAAGGTTAGCACCCTCCTCTATTGCAATATCGAAATCGTCCGACATTCCCATAGAGAGTATGTTCATATAACTATTATCTATCTTTTTATCTTTAATGTCAATAAACAGTTTATACATTTTCTTAAAAAATCCGCGAGTCTCATCTTCGGTCTGACAAATCGGAGGTATAGTCATAAGTCCGCAAATACGCACCCCGTCCAATAAAGCAATTTCTTTAACTGCATCCAAGGTGTCTTTTGGTTTAAAACCCCATTTAGAATCTTCACCACCAATGTTAACTTCAAGCAAGATATCCATAACTTTGCCGTGCTTTAAAGCCTGTTTGGAGATTTCCTTTGCAAGTTTTATTGAATCAACCGACTCTATTAGTTCTACCCTTTCAATAACATCCTTTACTTTATTGGTTTGAAGATGACCGATAAAATGTTCATGTACAGGAAGTAGTTTATCGTGCTTTGCTAAAAGTTCCTGAACGCGGTTTTCAGCAACATAATTAATACCTTTATTTATTGCATAATTTATGGTGTCAATATCAACCGTTTTAGTGGCCGCCAAAAGAATAACATCTTTACTTACTTTGCCAGTCACCAATAGTGCTTTATTAAATTTTGAAATAACAGCGTTGAAATTTTGGTCAAATTCCTTAGCCGATAATTTTTCCATCATATAAATTTTTCCCCTTCACCACTACTTGGTCATACAGTCGCAAATCACCGTCAACATCGGTTTTTTTGCAAAGAATAAAATCATCACCGGTAAATACAATCTCAATCGGAACAAACTTAACCTGCATACCGCTTACAACATAAACACCTTTTTTACCGTCGACTACACGCAACGCTTTTTTAGGTATGCGCAAACCGTTATACTCTTGTTTTATAACCTTCATAGCGCCGCTACGCATTGTTGCAAGTTCACTATTCATACTGCTACAAGAAAACAAAATTACAGCATCGGTACCATCTGAAGAAAGGTTAATTTTTTTAACCTTAACGGGTAAATCTGGAGAGGCTTTTACAGTTGTGTGAATTGTAAGGCTATCGCCCTCTTTAAAATTGAGCGATTGGTCAAGACTAACTTTTGCTGCAATATACCACTCATAGTCTGAAACAATTTTACCCACAACATTATCACTAAACTTTTGTTTTGAAAGATTACTTAAAAATTCGGGTGTAATTTTTGATAAATCAGATATATCGAAAGTTTGTTCATAACCGTCGGTTTTAGAAATGAAATATCCCGACTCATTAGAAGTAATTTTACCAATCGGGTTAGAAAGTGAAGACTCAAGGCTTTTAAGCTCGGCATTTAATGAACTTAATTGCGCAGAAAAATCAGCCGTTTCACCCAACAACGCTTTACGACGGTTAAGCGAAGTTAAAAGTTCTTCACATTGTTCTTGTACATTATTAAAATCACCAAAAGATGAAGATAACACAAGTTCATTAAGTTTGCTGTCTACATTATGGTTGGCAACATCCAAATTACCTGCTTGTACATTGTTTTGTGAAATAATATCTTCAATATCGTCGATTTTTTTCTTGATTGTATCTATATGGCTAAGAGTAATTGAAGCATCTTCATTATGATAAATATTTGCAATAACGCCGTTTTTTGCAACGCGATTGCCGTCGGGAGTAATAAAATGCAACACACCTTCTTTATTGGTTTTTATAAGTGATTCATTACGAATTATTATTCCCGTAATATCGAAACCTTTACTCGTGGTGTGAAAATATGCACTTTCGGTAGAAATAGGTTTATAAAATACAGAAACCAATTGATTAATAATAAAAGTTAAAGCCAAAAAAATTACGATAATTTTAATGGGCGAAAACTTTTTCATAAACCTATTCCTCCTTTAAAAATTTATTAGTAAGTTTGGTAATCTCTTTTATTACATCCTGTTTATCAGGATAAAACCAATTAACGTTTTCCACGCGTCTAAACCAAGTAAGTTGTCGTTTAGCATAACGTCGCGTCTGCATTTTTAAGTTATCACTTGCCTCTTCCAAAGAGCAAGTACCGTCTAAATACGGGTACAGTTCTTTGTGGCCGATTGCTTGAAAAGCGCCTTTTTTGGTACGGTTTACTACATTTACTTTTGCTTCTTCCAATAAACCGTTTTTAAGCATTAAATCAACACGCAAATTTATGCGGTTATAAAGTTTTTCTCTGTCTTCAAAATTTATGCCGATAATAAGTGGACATAAATCACTTTCACTTTGTTTAGACAAAAGATTATGCTCAGTAATTGTTTTACCGCTTGAGAGAAAAACTTCAAACGCTCTGATAATTCTACGGCGGTTATTCGGATGTAATCGCTTAGCGGAATCGGGGTCAAACCCGTTTAATTCCTTAAGCATTTGTTCCCCGCCGACAGTATCGAACTTTTGTGATAATTCTTCACGCAAAGTGTTATCGGTTTCTTGCTCTAAAAATTCAATATTGTCAAGCAATGCCGAAATATAAAGCCCTGTACCACCGACAATTATCGGTAATTTGCCGCGCGAATCAATCTCTTTTATCTTTTCACGGGCAAGTTTCACATAGTCTGCAACCGAAAACTGTATGTCATTTTCCAAAAACTCGAACAAATGGTGCGGTACACCGCATTTTTCCGGTTCTCCAGGTGCAGCAGATGCGATATGAATGCCTTTATAAATCTGCATAGAATCAGCACAGATTATTTCACCGTCAAACCGCTTTGCAAGTTCAATACTAACATCAGTTTTTCCCGAAGCCGTAGGACCTAAAATAAATACAGTTTTTATCATTGAATTCTACCAAACATTTTTTCAAGTTCGCGTTTTTTAATTTCAAAAGCCACAGGCCTGCCGTGCGGACAGTACATAATTTCTTTTGAATATAGCACTTTTTCAGCTAAATTTTGCATTTCGGTTGTGGAAATCTTAGTACCTGCTTTTATTGCCGCCTTACACGCAACAGTGTGGAATAAATCATCTTCTGCTTCTACCGATACACTGCCTTTTTTTATAATATTTTCAGCAATTTCGGATAAAATCAAAGCAATATCTTCCTTTAGGAGTGTAGACGGTAGAGCACGTACTGCAACCGTGAAATTACCGAAATCTTCAACCTCAAAACCTGCTATTTCCAAAAGTTCAGTATTATTAACTATCACTTCGTGTTCTTCGGTAGCAAGGCGGACCGTAACGGGTGTTAATAAAGATTGCACTTCGATTTTACGGGTGTTTTTGAGCCCATTAAACAAGATACGCTCGTGTGCGGCGTGTTTGTCGATTAAATAAACGCTTTCACCCATTTGTGCCACGATATATGTGCCAAACGCTTCACCAATTAAAATTACGTCTTCACGTTCGGGCTCGATAATAGGCTCGACAGTTTTTTCTATCATAACATCAACGGGTGGTTTTTGTGGTTTTTCTAATTTTTCAACAGTTTTTTCTTCGATAACGGTTTCGACTTCTTTAGTTACTACCACTGTTTCCACAAACTTTGTAGGTTTCATAAAACCGAAATCTTGCTCAGAACGAAATACAAACGGTTTGCTTGTTTCTACAGTTTGCGGTTTTTCATTTACAGGTGTTTCAATAACCGCTTGTTTATATTCGGCGGTTGTCATACGCTCAAACTTATTGAAAGTAGGTGCAGAAACCTTAACCTCAGGACGAGTATCACCACTTACCAAAGCATTTTTAACAGTTGCATACACACTGTCGAAAATTCTTTTTTCATCAGAAAAACGTACTTCGGTTTTTGCAGGGTGAACATTAACATCCACCGTATTAAAAGGAACGGTTAAAAACAACACAAAGGCTGGGAATTTACCAACCATGGCACTGTTTTTATACGCTTGTTCAACCGCAGCAACAACCGTACCCGAACGAACAAGTCTGCCATTTAAAAATGTATACTGACCGTTACGAGTTGACTTACAAGCAAAAGGTTTGCAAACAAGACCTGTAACCTTTATACCTGCATTTTCGCCATTTGCTTCAACTAGCGAATTTGAAAATTCACGGCCTAAAACACTGTAAACGGTATTTTTAAGATTATTATCGCCAACGGTGGAAATCACCTGTTTACCGTCGCGGATAAATTTAAAAGAAATTTCGGGATGCGACAATGCAATACGCTCAACAACATTAGCACAAGCGTTACCCTCCGAAACATCTTTTTTCAAAAATTTCATACGCGCAGGTGTATTGAAAAACAAGTCCTTAATAATTATAGTCGTGCCGTCGGGACAACCTGCGTTTGTATATTCTATCTCTTGTGAGCCCTCAATTTTATAATATGTTCCCGATTGTTCATCACGGGTTTTTGTTAGCATTTCTACCCTTGCTACCGAACAAACGGCTGCTAATGCTTCACCACGGAAGCCTAAAGTAGAAATTGAATTAAGGTCATCACCATTTGAAATTTTGCTTGTCGCGTGGCGCAAAAATGCCGTAGCAACTTGGTCGTTATGTATACCACAACCGTTATCGGTAATGCGCATATAAGAAATACCGCCGTTTTTAATTTCAACAGTTATAATGTTAGCACCCGCGTCAATAGAATTTTCAACAAGTTCTTTTATAACAGAAGCAGGTCTTTCAACCACTTCACCTGCAGCAATAAGTTCACAAACGTGTTTTTCGAGCAAATTAATTTTAGGCATTTTAGCACCTCTTTTCTTTTACAAATCTTTGGCGCGATTAGCAATATCAAATAAAATTTGCATTGCTTCAATAGGTGTTAGTGTATTAACATCAATCGCTTTTAGTTCTTTAAATATATCAAAAGAATTTTGCATTTCCATAGAAATTTGCATATCAGGGTTTTGGGAGGGTTTGTAAGTTACCACACCATTTTCTTCAGTTTCTTTTAATATTTCTTTAGCACGTTCAATAACCGAGTTTGGTATACCGCTTAACTTTGCAACCTCGATACCGTAACTGCGGTCCGCACCACCAGGGACTATTCTACGCAAAAAAGTAATATCATCACCGCGTTTTTTAACCGCGATATTATAATTTTTTACACCGCTCAACTGTTCTTCCATAGCGGTAAGTTCGTGATAATGGGTTGCAAATAACGCCTTAGCGCCAAGTTTACGCTTATCAGCAACATATTCGAGTACGCTTCTAGCAATTGACATACCGTCAAAAGTGGATGTACCTCTGCCTATTTCGTCTAAAATAAGCAAACTGTGTTTAGTCGCATTTTTAAGTATTGCGGCAACCTCACTCATTTCCACCATAAAGGTAGATTGACCCGAAGCCAAATCATCCGAAGCGCCGACACGGGTGAAAATTGCATCCACTATACCTATTTCGGCATATTCCGCCGGAACAAAACAACCCATCTGTGCCAAAAGAACAATAAGCGCGGTTTGACGCATATATGTAGATTTACCTGCCATATTAGGACCTGTAATTATAGCACAACGGTTATCCGCCATATTTAGGAAAGTATCATTTGATACAAAGGGCATTTTGATAACCTGTTCAACAACAGGATGTCTGCCAGATTTAATATTGATATTACCACTGTTATTTATAATCGGACGGCAATAGTGATTTTCGGCAGATACAAAACTTAAAGACGCCAAAACATCAAGATTAGCAATTGCACTTGCAGTTTTTTGGAAACGTTTTACTTCATTTGCTACCTGTTTTCTGATAGCATCAAAAAGTTCATACTCAACCTGAATTATCTTATCCTTTGCGGTAAGTACGCGTTTTTCAATCTCTTTAAGTTCTTCGGTGATAAAACGCTCTGCATTAGTAAGTGTTTGTTTGCGTATATAATCTTCGGGCACTTTATCAAGAAAAGAATTAGTAACCTCTATATAATAACCGAAAACCTTATTGTAACGCACACGAAGATTTTTAATACCCGTACGCTCTTTTTCTTTAGCCTCAATCTCAGCCAAAACCGATGTGCCGCAGTTCATATCGTGACGTAAAGTGTCAACAAGTTCATTGTATCCGTCTTTAATAAGACCGCCCTCACGCACTGTGGATGGTGCTTCAGGGTTGATTGACTGCGTGATTAAATTTGTAATATCTTCCAGTGTGTCAATATCGTCATAAATTGACCTAAGCATTTTACTGTTAACACCCGAAAGCAAGGCTTTCAGTTGGGGAAATTTCTCTGCAGTAACCGAAAGATTAAGCAAATCTTTGGCATTGGCAGTACCGTAAACCACTTTTGTCATAATTCGCTCAATATCGCGGATACCGTAAAGTGATTCTATAATATCACCGCGCAAAATAAGGTTGGAAACAAGCTCATCCACCGCATTAAGACGGGCATTTATTGTAGTTAAATTTATAAGCGGTTGCAACACCCAGTTTCGCATAAGGCGTTTACCCATTGCAGTACGGGTTTTATCAAGCACCCACAAAAGTGAGCCTTTTTTTGCTTTCGAGCGCATAGTCTCGCATAGTTCAAGATTGCGAACGGCAGTAATATCCAACCGCATAAACTGATTATCAGTGTAAACATTAACTTCATTTACGGATATTTGACCGTTAACGCCCGTTTCGTAAAGATAATCAAGTATTGCACCAAATGCCGAAGAAATAGCTGAATCTTTTTCTATACCAAGATTTTCGACACTTATAATACCAAAATGCTTAACAACTAACGCTTCTGTATTTTTAGTATCGAAACAATTGTTTTCCCTTTCGGTTAGGACGCCGGTGAAATTTAGCCGTAAAAACTCGGCAACCAAGGGCGCTTTAATAAGAAAATCTTTTTGTATAAGTATTTCACGCGGAGAAAAGCGTGAAAGTTCGTCTATAATTTTATTTTGAAAACCGTCTTTGGAAAAATAAGTGGCGTGACATTCGCCTGTTGAAGCATCAGTAAAGCAAAGACCGATATCACCGTTGGTTAATACAATACTTGCAAGGAAATTGTTTTTCCCCTCTTCAAGCATATTATCTTCCAAAACAGTACCGGGAGTTATTGTACGAATTATTTCGCGCTTTACAAGACCTTTCGCTTTTTGTGGGTCTTCGGTCTGTTCGCAGATTGCAACCTTATAACCCTTGTCAATAAGACGAGCAATATAAGCCTCACAACTGTGATAAGGCACACCGCACATAGGTGCGCGTTCCTCTAGACCGCATTCTTTGCCTGTAAGCACCAAATCTAATTCTTCGGATGCTTTTTTAGCATCTTCAAAGAACATTTCATAAAAGTCGCCAACGCGGTAAAAGACTATGCTGTCTTCATTTTCAGCTTTTATTTGGTTGTATTGCTTCATCATTGGTGACAATTCAGCCATTTTTTACTTCCTCTCTCGGGTATGAGATTATTAGTGACAACCACCACAACTAGCACAACTACCGGTGCAACCGCTTTCAACAGTCAAGGTTTCGGGGTCTTCACCATCAAGTGACTTAGAAAGAACGATATTCACTTCGTTCATCATCTGGTCTAAATGCGCTTTTGCGGTGTTATATTCAACCATAGGCGCACTTGCCATAATTTCACCGTAAATGGTGCGAAGTTCTTCGTTTAAAGTTTTGATTTTTTCTTCATCTTTATTTTCTTCACCGGCAGCCTTTTCAAGTTCCATTCTCTTAACATTGAAATTGCCGATAGCATTTTGCAATTCTTCATCATTATCGTTAGCAAGTTTAGCCTTTGCATAGCGGATAAAACGCTCATCTTGCTGAATTGCTTTTCCTAATTCTCTGGCAGTCTTAATTACATCCATTTTAAATACCTCTTTTTAAATTATTTTACCGAGAAGCCCGTTATCATAGGCTTCTACTTTAATATTTACAAATTCACCAAGCATACTCTTGTCGCCTTTAAACTCGATAACTGCAGTACCTTGAGTATGGCCTTGCATATAACCATCTCTTTCAGATACCGCGTCACACAAAACGCGGAAAGTTTTACCTATGAATTTTTGTATATTTTCTTCTGCTACTTTTTCCTGTACTTTTAAAAGTTCAGAGAACCATCTACCCTTTTCCACGCGCGAAATCGGGTCATCCATTGTGGCGGCAGGCGTACCCTTTCGTTTGGAATAAATAAAAGTAAAAAGTGATGCGAATTTTACTTCATTTACAAGACTTAAAGTTTCTTTAAAATCTTCATAAGTCTCACCCGGGAAACCAACGATAATATCACTTGTCAAATCAACATCCGGTATGCGTTCTTTAGCATTTTTTATAAGTTCCAAATACTGTTCGCGGTCGTAATAGCGATTCATAAGTTTTAGTATACGACTACTACCGCTTTGGAACGGCAAGTGCAAATGACGGGTAACTTTTTTGCACTCTTTTATAGTGTCTAAAAGTTCGATAGTGCAGTCTTTTGGGTGGGAAGTCATAAACCTTATTACAAACTCACCCTCGATATCATTTATCATACGAAGCAGTTTTGCAAAGTTAACCCCGTGCGAACAACCTTTACCGTAAGAGTTAACATTCTGACCCAAAAGAGTAATATCTTTATAGCCGTCTTTTATCATTTGACGGGCTTCGGCAATAATTTTTTCAGGCTCACGGGAACGCTCTCTGCCGCGAACATACGGCACTATACAGTATGTGCAAAAATTATTGCAACCGTACATAATGGGAAGCCAACCCTTAAATTTACCGTCGCGTTTTACGGGTACATCTTCAATGACTGTATTGTCTTCCATCGATAACTCAAACACACGCTTACCGCCCGAAAGGCGTTTATAAATAAATTCAGGCAAACGATGTTCAACATGGGTGCCCAAAACAAAATCAACATACGGGTAACTTTTGCGGATTTTTTCTGCAATATGTTCTTGCTGTGACATACAACCACAAACCGCAACAATTGTGTTTGGTCTGTCCTTTTTGATTTGCTTTGTCATACCGATATTACCAAACACTCTGTCTTCTGCGTGTTCTCTGACAGCACAAGTTTTAAAGATAATAAAATCGGCATTATCAATATCGTCAATGAGTGTATAGCCCATCTCAAAAAGCATACCTTTAAGCCTTTCAGAATCGCTAACATTCTGTTGACAACCGAATGTTACAACACAGGCTTTCGGATTAGCACCATACACAGTAGGTAAAAGTGATAAAACACGTTTTGCATAGCCTAACTGCACGTCCAAAATTGTGTTAGGTGTTAAGTTTAATTCCAAAATATAATCTCCCAATTTATATAATATATTATTATACTATAAGATAATATATATTGCAAGGAAAAAACAAAAAAATCACAGCAATTTTTACTGTGATTTTTTGAGTTATAAAATATTCTGCCTAAACGATTTTTAGTATAAAACTACTTCACCTTTTTAAAGATAAAAAACTTACTAAAGAGAAAATTAAGAATTATAACTAAAATGTTTGATAAAACTTTTATTAAAAGCGAATCAAATTCAAACATATCAACAAAAACGAGCATAATCAAAATGTCAAGTACACCTGTGAAAACACGGCAACCGAAAAAAGAAACCATTTCTTTTAAAAAGGCGTTTTGGTGGCATTCAAAAACAAAAAGTTTATTTGTAATAAAAGCAAAAATAACCGAAATTAGCCATGCTAAAGTGGTAGAAACCGCCGTGGGTAAATCAATTAAATCTAAAAAATAGAAAGATATTATATTTACCGCAGTTGTAAGACCGCCGAATAATAAATAAAGAAAAATTTCTTTAAACTTTTTCATAATCTAATATCTCCGAAACATAAAAACGTGGGCGTTCTTTTGTTTCGATATAGGTTTTACCTACATATTGCCCAACTATACCGATAGAAAACAGTTGTACACCGCCCAAAAACCAAATAGAAATCATAAGAGAAGCCCAACCTCGATTAGTTTCATTAAGGAAATATGAAATCAAAACATAGGCTAATGCAATAATTGAACAAATCATTATAACTAACCCTAAAAACATTATAAGTTTAATTGGTTTTATCGAAAGCGAAGTTATTCCTTCCCACGCAAAAGACAGCATTTTGCGTAAGGGGTATTTTGTTTCACCCGCAGTTCTTTCTTTACGCGCATAATATACGCTGTCAGACTTAAAGCCTAAACGCGTAACAATACCGCGCAAGAAAATATTGCGTTCCTTATACTGCATAAGCGCCTTTACTGCAGTATTGCTCATAAGACGAAAATCCGCGTGATTATCAACAGTTTTAGCGCCTAAAAAGGACATAAGTTTATAAAATACACCTGCGGTAAAACGCTTGAAAAACGAGTCGGTCTTTCGGTCGTTTCTGACACCATAAACCACCTCAAAACCATCATTATATTTATCAATCATTTGCTCAATAACAGAGGTATCATCCTGTAAATCGGCATCAATTGTAACCGTAATATCACTCTTATCCTGAGCATATTCAAGACCTGCTAAAAGTGCATTTTGATGCCCTGCATTATTGCCCAAATTTACACCGAAGACATAGTTAGTCTTGTCGTGATGTTCTTTTATAATATCCCAAGTTTTATCACGACTACCGTCATTAACAAGCACAAGGCCGCTATCATTAGTGATTTTGCCTTTTTTGAATAAATCATTTAAGACATCACTTAATTTTTCGATTGTCTGCGGTAAAACTTCTTGCTCATTATAGCACGGAACAACAATTAAAAGTTTTCTCATATATTCACCTTTAAAATTTGATAATTCAATTATACTATTATTATTTTATAAGGTCAATAAAAAATCCCGTATTTCTACGGGATTTTTTAACATATTACATTTTAGCAAGGTTTGCTTTAAGATTAGCAAGTTGTTCTTCGAGTTCTTTGGGGAGTTTGTCGCCAAACTTCTTGTAGTGCTCGGTAATTTCAGCTGCTTCCTGTTCCCAGACAGCCTTGTCAACAGTAAGGATATCCTTAAGGGTTTCGATATCCATATCAAGGTCAGTAAGGTCGATATCTTCAGGCTTCGGAATGTAACCAATAGCAGTTTCAGTAGCGTCAGCCTTGCCTTCGCAACGGTCGATAATCCAGTTAAGAACGCGCATATTGTCGCCGAAACCGGGCCATACGAAGTTGCCTTCGTCATCGGTACGGAACCAGTTAACGTTAAAGATTTTGGGAGCTTTGTCGCCAAGCTTTTCGCCCATTTCAAGCCAGTGCTTGAAGTAGTCACCCATGTGATAACCACAGAAAGGAAGCATAGCCATGGGGTCGCGACGAACAACGCCAACTGCACCTGCAGCTGCAGCAGTTGTTTCGGAAGCCATTGCTGAGCCTACAAATACACCGTTAACCCAATCTTTTGATTGATATACGAGCGGAGCGCACTTAGCACGACGGCCACCGAAGATGATTGCAGAAATCGGCACACCTTCGCCCTTGTTAAATTCTTCAGAAATGCAGGGGCAATTTTCAGCAGGGGCTGTAAATCTTGAGTTGGGGTGAGCAGCATAAGTTGACTTGTCTGCCTTATCAAATTTAGAGGCATCCCACTTGTTACCGCGCCAGTCAATACAACCATCGGGTAAATCTTTATTAAGACCTTCCCACCAAACAGTGTTGTCTTCCAAAACGTGAGCAACGTTGGTGAAAATAGTGCCTTTCTTTGTGCTTTCAAGAGCGTTAAAGTTAGACTTTTCATTAGTACCGGGAGCAACACCGAAGAAACCGTTTTCGGGGTTAATTGCATAAAGACGACCATCAGGACCTATCTTCATCCAAGAAATATCGTCACCTACAGTCCAAATCTTGTAGCCCTTCTTGCGTAAATATTCAGGCGGAATAAGCATAGCAAGGTTGGTCTTACCACAAGCAGACGGGAAAGCAGCAGCAACGTACTTAACTTCGCCCTGTGGATTTTC
>SVPC01000004.1 GCA_015066095.1 Oscillospiraceae bacterium
TTTTGTGCCTATGAAGAAAGTAAAGTAATCGACTCTCGCCCTACCGACGAAGGTCAAAGAATTCGTCGCAGACGTGAGTGTCTACAATGCGCTAAGCGTTTCACCACTTATGAAATCATTGAAAGCCTCCCAATCATTGTTATCAAGAAAGATAAATCACGTGAAACTTTCAACCGCAACAAGATTATGACAGGTCTTTTACGTGCTTGTGAAAAACGCCCCGTGTCTATTGATATGCTCGACAAAATGATTGACGAAATCGAAATCACTATCCAGAACACACTCGACCGTGAAGTTACCAGTGAAAAAATCGGCGAACTTGTTATGGAAAAACTTAAAGGTATTGACGAAGTAGCTTATGTTCGCTTTGCTTCGGTTTACCGTCAGTTTAAAGACATTAATACCTTTATGTCTGAACTCAACAAACTTTTATCCAAAGACTAAAATTAACTCAAAGGGTATTTCAAATACCCTTTGTTTTTAAATCTAGGAGTTACTATGCAAGATAACATTTTGATGGCAGATTTATTATTGCCTAACATCGACAAAACACCTGATTATTACGAAAACATATATCCCACCCGCAAACTTCCCGAAGGTGCAAGGGTTGTGCGTGTAGCACCCAGTCCCACCGGCTACTTACATTTGGGGGTTTTGTTTGTATCCCTTGTAAACCGTATCACAGCAACATCATCGGGCGGTATTTTCTTTACCCGTATTGAAGACACCGACAAAAAGCGTGAAGTTAAAGGCGGTATTGAGGATATTATCGGCGGTCTTAAACGCTTTGGTATTTTCCCTGACGAAGGTTTTATAAGTGGCAATGAGCAAAAGGGTGACTACGGCCCCTACCAACAAAGCCACCGTGCCGAAATTTATCAGACCTATGTTAAAGAACTTTTGCGGCTTGGTCTTGCTTATCCTTGCTTCTGCACAGCAGAAGAACTTGAGAAAGTTAGAAACGAGCAGGAATCCCAAAAAATCCGTACAGGCTATCACGGCAAATGGGCAAAGCACCGCGACATTACTTATGCCGAGGCAAAAGCGCTTATCAACGAGGGCAAGCAATTTGTTATCCGTCTTAAATCTCCCGGAAACGAAGAAAACAAGGTTGTTTTTGAAGATGCCATAAAGGGCAAAATCGAGATGCCCGAAAATGATGAAGATTTTGTGCTCCTTAAATCTGACGGTATACCCACCTACCATTTTGCACACGCTATTGACGACCATTTAATGCACACAACCCATGTGCTTCGCGGTGACGAGTGGATATCTTCAGTACCCAAGCACATTCAGTTATTTAAACTTTTAGGTTTTAAGGTGCCTAAATTCGGTCACATCTCCCCCATTATGAAACTTGATAACGGCGCAAAGCGTAAAATTTCTAAAAGAAAAGACCCCGAAGCAGCTGTTCATTTCTTTGCAGAAGAAGGTTATATGAGCGACGCGGTTATCGAATATTTGATGACCATTGCCGCAAGTGATTTTGAAGATTGGCGCCGCGCTAACCCCGACAAATCATATGAGGAATTTAAGTTCAATCTTAAAAAGATGAGCGTTTCGGGTGCATTATTCGACGGTGTAAAACTTTTAGATGTTAGTAAAAACATCGTTTGCCGTCTTTCAAGTGGCGAAGTTTACGACTATGTTACCGCTTGGGCAAAAGAGTATGATACTGAGTTTTATAATGTATTAACCAAAGAGCCCGAATATTCTAAATCTGTTTTTGCTATCGACCGCGATGTACCAAAACCGCGTAAAGATATCGCAAAATGGAACGAGGTTAAAGAATATTTTGCATATATGTTTGAAGAATATTATACTCCTTGTTTTGAGTTGCCCGAAAATATCCAAAAAGCAGACGCTACTGCTTTCTTGGAAGAATATAAAAAGGTATACTCACCCGATGACGACCGTCAGGAATGGTTTAACAAGATTAAATTGGTTGCACCAAAGTTAGGTTTTGCGGCTGAAACCAAGGAATATAAGGCAAATCCCGACGCTTACAAGGGCAGTGCCGGTGATTTAAGCACAGTATTGCGTATTGCCATTACAGGCAGAAGAAATACCCCTGACCTTTGCAGTATTATGCAGGTTTTGGGTAAAGATGAATGTATTAAACGCATAGAAAATGCGATAAGAGGTTAGTTTATGGAAGAAATTATTAAAACCGAAGAAGCAAAAGTTTCCAACTTTATACACGATTTTATTGATGAAGATTTAGCCGAAGGCGTTTATGAAAAGGTGCAAACCCGTTTTCCGCCTGAGCCTAACGGTTATCTTCACATAGGCCACGCAAAGGCTATTTGCATAGACTTTGCTACTGCCGAAAAATACGGCGGCAAATGTAATTTGCGTCTTGACGACACCAACCCCACAAAGGAAGATGTCGAATATGTTGACGCTATTATGGAAGATATCAAATGGTTGGGCTTTCAGTGGGATAATGTTTACTACGCATCTGACTATTTTGATTTTATCTATGAATGTGCGTTAAAACTCATAGATAAGGGTTTGGCTTACATTGACGAATCTACACCCGAACAAATCAAGGAAATGCGCGGCACTTTAACAGAACCCGGTGTAAACAGCCCTTATCGTGAACGCCCCGTGGAAGAAACCAAAGATTTGTTTAAGCGAATGACCGACGGCGAGTTTGAAAACGGCGCTATGGTACTTCGTGCTAAAATTGATATGTCTTCTTCCAACCTTAATATGCGCGACCCCATTATATACCGCATAATGAAGGCTACCCACCACCGCACAGGTGATAAGTGGTGCGTATACCCGATGTATGACTTTGCACATCCTCTCAGCGATGCCAAAGAAGGTGTTACCCACTCGCTTTGCTCTTTGGAATTTGAAAACCACAGACCGCTTTACAACTGGTTCTTGGAGGTTTTAGATATCCCCACCCCACCCCGTCAGATAGAGTTTGCAAGAATGAACGTAAACTATACCTTAACTAGTAAGCGTAAGTGCTTAAAACTTGTAAACGACGGTTTGGTTAGCGGTTGGGACGACCCTCGTATGGCTACCATCTGCGGTATGAGAAGACGCGGATATCCGTCAGAAGCCGTTCGCAATTTTGTTGATAAAATCGGTGTTTCCAAGGCTTACAGCGTTATCGACTACGCACTTTTAGAGTCTTGCGTGCGCGATTATCTTAACGAAAATGCCGACCGCGCTATGGCAGTGCTTCATCCTTTAAAGGTTGTAATTGACAACTACCCCGAAGGCAAGACAGAAGAAATTTCGGTTGACATTAACCCCAACAAGCCCGAACTTGGCAAAACCATCGTTACCTTCTCCAAAGAGATTTACATCGAGCAGGACGACTTTATGTTAGACCCGCCAGGTAAATATTTCAGACTTTGCCCCGCAAAAGAAGTACGCTTAAAGAGCGCTTATTATATCAAGTACGCTTCACACGAAACGGATGAAAACGGTAATATTACAGTTGTTCACGCAACCTATGACCCCGAAAGTTTTGGCGGTGAAACCGCCGACGGCAGAAAGGTTAAGGGTACTCTTCATTGGGTTGATGCTAATAATTGCATTGACACCGAAGTTCGCCTATACGAGCGTCTTTTCAATGTTCCTAACCCCAGTGATGAAGAAGGTGTCTCTTCCTTTGCTGATAACCTTAACCCCGAATCTCTCACCGTACTTTCAAACTGCAAAATTGATAAATCTCTTGCTAATGTAACTGTTGGCGATACTTTCCAATTTATGCGTCAGGGCTATTTCTGTGTTGATAAAGATTCAAGTGAAGATAAACTCATATTCAACCGCACCGTAGCACTTAAAGATTCTTTCCAAAAGAAGGCATAATAATGACGGTTAATGATATTTTAAGTTTTTTGAACAATAAATTCCCAATAGACACCGCCTGTGATTTTGATAATGTCGGTTTGCTTATCGGCGATAAGGACCAAACTGTAACAAAGGCTATTATAGCGCTTGACTGCACTATGTCTGCTATAAATGAAGCAATAGCAAACGATTGCGAACTGATAATCACCCACCACCCCGTTATATTTAACCCCCTTAAAAACATTTTAAAGGGCAGTATACCGCACACAGTTGTAAGTAATAACCTTTCGGTAATTTCTATGCATACTAACCTTGATGTGGGCGACGGCGGTGTTAACGATAATTTGTGCAAGGTCTTAGAACCCATTATGACCGAAACGGTTGTGGCAAATGACGGTTATCTTTTGAAAAAGTGCACCATATCCCCTATTTGTGCCGACGATTTGGCACTAAAATTAAAAACATCACTTGGCGGTCGCGTCAAATATACCGACAACGGCAAAACCTTAGAAAACATCTTAGTGTGTTCCGGCAGTGGCGGTAACTTTATATATGAAGTTAAAGACTTTGACTGCGATGCTTTGCTTACCGCAGATGTCAAGCACAATCAGTTTTTGGATGCAGAACTTTTGGGTGTTTCCCTTTTTGATGCAGGTCACTTTAATACAGAAGATATTGTAATAGAACCGCTAAAAGAATTGTTACAAACCGAATTTTCGGATGTGGAGTTTATAACAAATCATAATAGCGCAATAAAATACCTATAAACCAAAGCAGTCCTTAAATAAGGGCTGCTTTAATATTTTTAAATTGTAGTTTATCGGGGAGTTGAATCGTATCGTCAGGAAGCCTTCCCCTTGAGGGGAAGGGGGACCGCGTTAGCGGTGGATGAGGTGGAAAACGCTATAAAACAATAGAAAATCACACCTCATCCGTCACTTCGTGACACCTTCTCCTCGAGGAGAAGGCTTTGGTTTGTACCATTCATTTAACCCGACAAACTATACTTTAGACAAGGGGATCCGTTTCGGCGCCCGTGTAATCACATCAAACCAGACGGGAGGGGAAACCCCTCCCCTACGATGTGTTTATATGGACTCTTAGTAGGGGCAGGCGTCCTCGACTGCCCGTTTAATCTCATCAAATTTTGCGGACAGTCCGGGAGGCCTGTCCCTACAAGTTTGTCGGTTTTGCAAACCGACAAACTATAATTTAGATAAGTCAATATAGTCGGGATGATTGGTTTAAAGTTTGCACTAAGCCGTAGTGTAATCGCCTGTCGCGGCTCGCAACAAACTATAATTTAATATTTCAAAAATTTTCGCCCATAATATTTTTGGTGATAAAATGATTACAACTATTGTTCGCACTATTATATTATATGTGTTCGTAACCTTTGCCATACGCGTTATGGGCAAACGCCAAATTGGTGATATGCAACCTAACGAATTAGTTATAACCCTTTTAATATCAGAAATTGTAGCAATACCGCTTCAGGATATAAGTCAACCAATTTTAAGCGGTGTTGTTGCCATTTTTATGCTAATTGTTTTAGAAATTGTAATGTCGGTATTATCGCTCAAAAGCGTCGGTGTAAGAAAATTTATGAGCGGTAATTCAGTGGTAATTATAAATAACGGTGTGGTAGACCAGAATGCTATGCGTAATGTACGTATGACAGTTTTGGACCTTATAGAACAACTGCGCGGACAAAATGTTTTTGATATTTCTACCGTAGCATTTGCGGTGCTTGAAGTTAACGGCAACTTAAGCGTACTGCTTAAAAGCGGTGACCAACCTGCCACTGTCAAGGATATCGGTGTTAAAAAGGAAAGTCAGGCACTCCCCTTGCCAGTTGTAAGCGACGGCAAAATTTTAAAAGATTCTTTAAAGGCGCTTAGTATAACCAAAGAGGATGTTACAAAAAAACTACGCGCCAATCATTTTGAACTTAACAACGTATTTTTAATGACACTTGACAAACACGACAATATAAGCATTATAAGGAAGAACAGTTAATGAAACGACTTATCCCCGCCGCAATATTATTTGTTTTAGTAATTGTAGCATATATCACAAGCCTTTTATATATAACAAACAGTTGCGACAAAACAAAAGCGTTATTGGATGTATCTGTAACCGCTTACAAAGAGAATAAAACCGCCCAAAAAGAAGCCAAAGAAATAGAAAACTTTTGGAATAAAAAGGAACCGCTTTTATCGGTTTTTGTCAACCACGACCGAATTGACGATATAGAAACCGCCATTTCTTTGCTCAATGTATATGCAAAAATGCCCGATAATGACCTGTTTTATGAATATGCAGACAATGTAAAAATACTCATCCACCAAATTATGGAAGATACAGAATTTACTATGCACAGCATTTTTTGACTTTAAATCAATAAATTGTTGCTATTTTTTGACCTTTGTGTTATAATATTAGCAATATTTTTTTGAAAGGATGTATAATATGACTTTAGCATTTATACTCTACTTCGTTGTCATTTTGGTTATAGGAATATTTTTCTTCTTCAAATCAAAAAGTGGCGGCGAAAAAGAATACTTTTTAGGCGGCAGAAGTATGGGACCTTGGGTAACTGCTTTAAGTGCTCAGGCTTCTGATATGAGCGGATGGCTTTTGATGGGCTTCCCCGGCAGTATTATTGCATTCGGTCTTGGCAAGGTTTGGATAGGTATCGGTCTTGCTCTTGGTACTATTGCTAACTGGATTTTTGTTGCTCGTCGTTTACGCCGTTTTTCAAAAGCAGCAAACGACTCTATAACCTTACCGCAATATTTAACAAACCGTTTTGCAACCTCTAACCCTGCTCTTAAAGTTGTTTGTGCTATTATATTTTTAATTAGCTTTACGGTTTATGTTGCTTCCGCATTTAACGCGGGTGCTGAAGTTTTTGCCACAGTTATTCCTTGGTTCCAGTCCCGCAAACTTTTAGCAATGCTTATTTTTGCGGTATTAGTTCTTACATATACCTTCCTGGGCGGTTATAAGGCAGTTTGCTGGACCGACTTTTTCCAAGGACTACTTATGTTATTAGCCTTGGTTTCAACCCCTATTTTAATGCTCACATTAGGCAACTTTGATTCAAGCTTCAGCGGTGCTTTTGCCCCCGGCATTAACGCATTTGGCAGTAACCCGTTTAATGTTCCTTGGACCGATATTGTTTCGGGTCTCGGTTGGGGTCTTGGTTACTTTGGTATGCCCCACATTTTAGTACGCTTTATGGCTATCAAAAACTCTAAAATGGTTAAAAAATCTGCTTCGGTTGCCATCACTTGGTTAATTTTAACCTTGGGCGCTACTATTATGATTGCGTGGCTTGGCCGTACATACCTATTAAATAATGGCTCTGCTCTTGCACAAGCAATTTTGCCACAAGGTGCTCAAAGCAGAATATTTATCGAAGTGGCACTTGATATATTCCCGCCCTTTATTGCAGGACTTATGTTGTCGGCAATTATTGCCGCCGCCATGTCTACGGCTGACAGTCAGTTATTGGTGGCTTCTTCGTCATTTACAAGCGACCTTTACAACCCTGTTATCCGCAAAAACAAAGCAAAGGATAAAGAAATGCTTTGGGTAGGCCGTTTGGTTGTTGCCGTTGTAACAATCGTTGCTTTTGCTATAGCATCCAGCGGCATTGGCAAAGCCAATTCTTGGGCTTCAAATATTATGGCTATGGTTGAAAATGCTTGGGGTCTTTTCGGTGCTGCATTCGGTCCGGTTGTTATTCTTTCACTTTTCTGGAAAAGACTTACCTACAAGGGCGCTATTGCAGGTATTATAGGCGGTGCAGTCGCCGATATCGCTTGGCTTGTACTTTTCACCAGCACTGTTACTACTCCTATCATTTGCGATACCTTGGTTTACGAATTGTACCCGGTTTTATAATCGGCACAATTTGTACCGTTGTTTTCACTTTAATCGACAAAAAACCATCAGCAGAGATTGAAGCTATCTACTCCAATGCAACCAATCCCGAAATAGACGATTAATTCATATTATTTAAAAGCGTGTCGCAAAGAAATGTGGCACGCTTTCTTTTTGCATATTTATGCATATATATGCTTGACAAATGAATAAAATGATGATATACTGTCTATACTAAATTTTTTAAGGAGAATTATTATGAAAAAATTATTAGCATTAGTATTAGCACTCGTAATGCTCTTTACTTTCGCAGCTTGCGGTAGTGCAGAAAAAACTTTGGTAATGGGCACAAACGCTACATTCCCTCCATACGAATTTGTTGACGACAACAATAACATTGTTGGTATCGACGCTGAAATCGCTGCTGCTGTAGCTGAAAAACTTGGCAAAGAACTTGAAATCAAAGATATGGAATTTGATTCCTTGCTCACCGCTGTTCAGTCCGGCTCTATCGACTTTGCTCTCGCAGGTATGACTGTTACCGACGAACGTAAATTAAGCGTAAACTTCTCTGATACATATGCTACAGGTATTCAGGTTGTTATCGTTCCCGAAGGCAGTGCCATCAAAACTGTTGATGACCTTGAAGGTAAGAAAATCGGCGTTCAAACCGGTACTACTGGCGACATCTACTGCACCGACGACTTCGGTCAAGAAAACGTTAAGCAGTACAACAACGGTGCATTGGCTATTGCTGCTCTTAAGAACGGTCAGGTTGACTGCGTTGTTATCGACAACGAACCCGCTAAAAACTTTGTAAAAGCTAACGAAGGTCTTGTTATCCTTAAAACAGAATATGCTGTTGAAGATTATGCCGCTGCTATTTCAAAAGACAATGAAGAACTTTTGAATGATTTCAACCAGGCTCTTAAAGAACTCAAGGAAGATGGCACTATCGACAAGATTATTGCTAAATATATTCCTGCAGAATAATTTAAAAAAATAAAGCAGGGCGGCTTTTGCCTCCCTGCTGTTTTTTTGTGAAATAAGGTGACAGTTTGACTATTTTAGATTTTTCTTCTTGGCTACAGGATGTTGCACCTTCATGGGTCGCTTCGCTTCCGACAACTTTGCAAAATTTTATGTTCCAATTATACCAAACCTTTATCTACGCTGATAGATGGACCTTTTTTACTGATGGTTTGAAAATTACCTTTATTGTAACTTTAGGTTCATTGCTTTTGGGTGTAATTATCGGTTTTTTAATTGCGTTAGTACGCACTTCACACGATTTGTCTACTAACAAACCATCTTTCATTCTCCGTGTGCTAAACTCCTTTGCAAATGTATATCTGACAGTTATCCGCGGTACTCCTATGATGGTACAGTTACTTATTATGGGATTTGTTATTATGGTGCCGAAAAACGATACCGGAACCATTATTTGTGGCATAATTACCTTGGGTATCAACTCAGGTGCGTATGTTGCTGAAATTGCACGTTCCGGTATTATGTCTATTGACAAAGGACAAATGGAAGCCGGCAGAAGTCTTGGTTTTAATTATTTTCAGACTATGTGGCATTTCATCATTCCCCAAGCCTTTAAAAACATACTCCCCGCACTTGGAAAC
This sequence comes from Oscillospiraceae bacterium, assembly GCA_015066095.1. GTDB lineage: Bacteria > Bacillota > Clostridia > Oscillospirales > Acutalibacteraceae > UBA737. The sequence continues at coordinate 9,339 of SVPC01000004.1, forward strand.
GAAATGATAACACTATTGAAAGATACATCTCTTGTTTCGGTTATCGCACTGCGTGACGTTACAAAACAGGCGCAAAACATAGTAAGTCTCACATATCAAGCCTATGTTCCTTACATTAGTCTTGCTGTGATTTATTTAATTTTGGTTATAATTCTTACCAAACTTTTGAACATTCTCGAAAGGAGGCTTCGCAACAGTGACCACTAACGAAACACTTATAAAGATTGAAAACCTCCAAAAAAGTTTTGAAAAGATAGATGTTTTAAAAGGCATTGATACCGAAATCAAAAAGGGCGAGGTTGTTTGTATTATAGGTCCTTCGGGTTCGGGTAAATCTACTTTTTTGCGTTGCCTCAACCTTTTGGAAGAACCCACAGGCGGTAAAATTTTCTTTGGTGATGTTGATATTACCGACCCCAAGACAAATATAAACTTACACCGCCAAAAAATGGGTATGGTTTTCCAACAGTTTAATCTTTTCCCGCATATGACCGTGCTCAAAAATATGACCATTGCACCTGTTAAAGTTTTAGGTATTTCAAAAGAAGAAGCCGAAGAACGCGCTATGAAACTTTTAGAGCGTGTAGGTCTTGCGGATAGAGCAAACTCCTACCCGTCTCAACTTTCTGGCGGACAAAAACAGCGTGTAGCTATTGTTCGCGCTCTATGTATGCAACCAGAAGTTATGCTTTTTGACGAGCCGACCAGTGCCCTTGACCCCGAAATGGTTGGTGAAGTGCTTGAAGTTATGAAGGCATTAGCGCAAGAAGGTATGACAATGGCGGTTGTTACCCACGAAATGGGTTTTGCACGTGAGGTTGCCGACCGCGTATTCTTCATCGACGAAGGCATTATTATGGAAGAAGGAAAACCCGAAGAACTGTTTTCAAACCCTAAAAGTCCCCGTCTTAAAGACTTTTTAAGTAAGGTTATATAAACTTTTATTAACTCTTTGCCCAACTTTTAACAAAAGTTGGGCTTTTTTATAATATATATTGAATTTTTAAAAAAACAGTGCTATAATTATTTTGAAGATTTTGTTAAATGAATTTTCATATTTTTTTAGGAAAGGAGGATAAACAAATGAAAAACAGGAAATTGGCTATCGTTGCATTTTTCCTTGCAGCAGTAATGTGTATCGGCGCAGGTTATGCAGTTCTTACTGACATTCTTGACATTCAAGGTGTGGCTAACGTTTCTGCTACTGAAGCTGAAAAAGTTTTTGAAAGCAAAATCTACTTCACAGATGCAGTTGCAAACGAAACAGGTAACACTGCTGAAATTACCCAAAATAACGACAAGGCAACATTTACTGCAAACACACTTGCAGGTCAGGGCAATAAAGCAACTTTTACATTCACCATTAAAAATGCTAATACTGACCTTGATGCTAATGTTACCCCGAAAATTTCGGCTAATACAAAACCCGAATATTTTGCAGTAAGCAGTGACTGGAACGGTGCAACCACACTTATTAAAGCAGGTGAAGATAAAACTTACACTGTAACAGTTGAATTGCTTGAAACACCTACCGAAACAATCGGTACTTCTATTGCAATTGAACTCACTGCTGTTTCTGTTGAACCCACAGAAAACGTGTAAATTAAAAGAATATTACATATAAGGAGGGGCGATATCAAATATGAATAGTGACAAAAAGAAATTATACATATTATCCTGTATTTATGCAGGCGCCCTTCTTACTCTATGCTGTATTCTTGGCTCAACTTATTTAAAGTTAGCCTTAGCAGTTTTTTCTGCTGTGTTTTTTCTGCTTTTTAACACATTTATTAAAAAACGCAGCATAAAAGCCATCGAACACCGCCAAGTATTAACTATTATGACGGTTTCGGCACTAATGTTTATTGGTGTATTTTTTATAACAGGCCTTAAATTCGGGTTTTATAAGACCACATTCCAGACTAGTTTTTTATGGCAATTTATAGTTCCCATTACAATAACAATAGCTTTCTCAGAAAAAATACGTGAAAAGATGCTTGCTCAACAAGATAAATTTGCAAGCGCAATTTCTTATTTCAGTTTGTGTTTGATTGATGTTTTACTTTTAATCGAAAATAATATTTTTGGGGAATTTGAAAGTTTTAATAACCTTGTCTCGATGGTTGTTTTCCCCACCATTACGGCTAATATTTTATACCATTTTATCAGCAAACGTTATGGTGCTTTACCAAACATTTTATATAAAATTTTAATTATCACTTTCCCTTATTTAACTCCCTCGGAGCCTGCTGTGCCTGAGGCATTATTAGCATTTGCAAAATTATTACTTCCACTTATTCTTATGATGTTTATACGCTCACTTTATGTGAAACGTCAAAAAAAAGTATCCCGTAAGGCAAAGGCGGTTGGAACAGCACTTACCACCATCACCATTTTTTTGATGGCAGGGATTGTGATGTTAATTTCATGCCAATTTAGATTTGGTCTTTTGGTAATTGCTACCGAAAGTATGACAGGCGAAATTAACAAAGGCGACGCTGTGATTTACGAGCAGTACGATTGCCAAATTATTAAAGAAGGTCAAATTTTAGTTTTTAACAAAAATAAACAAAAGACCGTTCACCGCGTAGTTGATATTGAAAATATTAACGGACAAACCCGTTATTATACCAAAGGCGACGCTAACGACGGTAACGATTTTGGATATATCACTAACGAAGATATTGTTGGTGTTTTAAAATTGAAAATTAAGTATCTCGGATATCCAACAATTTTGGTGCGAGAACTATTTAAATAAAATATTAACTTGAAATTAGGTGTAATTTAATGTCCGAAAAAGAAAAAATAATGCGTGAAATATACCAGCGCCGCAGAAAAGGTTGGATAATCTTCCAAACGATAATCATCACGATTGTCACATTGGCTTTGCTGTTTGGAGGTTATACATATTATCAGTTAAATAAGAATACCTATATTCCCTACTCACAACAGGGCAACGTCATATACAAGGCATATCTTGCCGATAACGAATTTTACGAACAGGAATATCTTAATGGTAGCCACGCTTATGTCGCTTCACTTATTGAAAAAATGACCGCCGATTTTGAATATGACCTTGAAATAGATGCAAAAGAGGTTGATTTTAAATATTCATATAAAATCGACGCTCAGGTCGAGGTAAGGGATAAGACAACACAGATGGCTATCTATAACCCTGTTTTTGAGCTTGTACCAACAAAAACTCTAACGGGTTCGGGTTCGGTTCTTGAAATAAAAGATTCTGTCGAATTAAATTATAATAAATACAACAATCTTGCAAAGGATTTTATTGCTTCTTATAGTCTTGATGAAGTGGAATCACTACTGATTGTGAGAATGTATGTTGATGTTTTGGGCGAAAGTCAGAAATTTGCGGAAAATAATAAAGACAGTTACACAATTAAACTCTTTGTTCCGCTCGATAAAAAGACCGTTACACCCTATACTGAAATTCCTGTTGCAGAAGAACAACAAAAAGTGCTTACAGTTAATAACAACACCACCACACTACTAAAATATATTGTGTTGGGTGTATTTGGTTTTGATTTGCTTCTTGTATTAATTTTATCGCTTTATGTGCGTCTTACACGCGACAAACATATCGACTATTCTCGAAAGGTTAAGCGCATCATTTCAAGTTACACTTCTTACATACAAAAGGTCAATAATCCCGTTAAGCTAAAAGATTATCAAGTACTCAATGTTGATTCTTTTACTGAATTACTTGAAATTCGCGATACACTTCAAATACCTATTTTAATGTTTGAAAACAGCGACCGCACATACACACACTTCTTTATTGTTAATGGCGGAATTTTATATCTCTTTAAAATAAGCGTAGCGCAAGATTTTGAAGACTTCGATTATTGGGAAGAAGAAGATTTAGAAACCGATGAGCAAGAAGCAATTAAATTTTAATTGAAAGGAAGTACCGACTATGAAAAAACTTAATAAGATTTTACTATGGTCGGTGCTTTTTATAATGGTGCTTTCTATTTCAGTAGGTTATGCAACTCTAACGGATATACTCGATATTCAAGGTACTACTGAAGTTCATCCGCAAAACGGTGTATTTATTACTACTATTAACACTTCTAATAATAGTAATATAAAAATTAATAGTTTTATTAATACTACCATAAATTCCACAACCGATATCAAAAACGGACAAGTCACAGTTAATGTTACCGTATACAACAATTCGGACATTGTTTACGGTTATAATGTTATGAAATATGTTGTCGGTTCTGACACCTACGATAATGAAAATATAGAAATTACCACCCCTATGCAAAAGAAACATACCGACTGGATGGTACAACCCAAAGGTTATTTAACATTTCCCGTAACATTTAATTTCAAAAAAGGTGCCCCAACATCAAACTCGATTTTAAATTCGGTTGTGCAATTTGAATTTTTACCTTTTAACGAGATTCCCGACAATGTTGAGGAAAGTACCGTTTCAGATGCAATGGACCGATTCGAAGAAATTTTAAACACACCCGAAGATTATGACCAACTTATAGATTATATGAATAATCCGCCTGGTTGGGACCGTAACTCATCATATATTTCAAACGTTAAAGATGCCAACGACACCGATAAACAAGCGATTGAGGATATGTTTTCCGGTAATTTACATACTATTATTAATGGTGAACAGCATAACGTTAAAATTATGATAAAACGTGAAAATGTAAGTAATGCCTACAGCGGTGACGAAATGACCATTTACATGACAACCAACCCATTAACAAGCAGAGGTAAAGCGGTTGTCTACCGTTGTGTATTTGTTAATGACAACGGCACTTGGAAACGCGACGGTGTTATGGTTGAAGGTACTGCAACAATTTGTGACTACACATTTGGTTCTTCTTGGGGCACAGGTTCATTTAATACAAACACCTGGAAAGCTTCTTGAATTTAAAAGTATCATTTTATAAAACAAAATTATGCTATAATAAAAAAGATGTGCAAATTGCACATCTTTTTTATTTACTATTAATATACTCATCAATTGCCTTTGCGGCGGTTTTACCCGCACCCATAGCGAGAATTACGGTTGCGGCGCCTGTTACAGCATCACCGCCCGCATAAACCGCATTACGCGATGTAAGACCATCTTCATTTACAACAATACCGCCCCAACGGTTAACTTCAAGGCCGTCGGTGGTATCCTTTATAAGCGGATTGGGTGAAGTGCCAATAGACATTATAACACAATCGGCTTCTACATTAAAATCGCTATTTGGTACGCTAACAGGTCTTGCTCTACCCGATTCATCAGGCTCACTTAATTCCATTCTTTCGCAAATGATACCATCTACCCAACCGTCTTTTGCCTTTATTTCAAGCGGATTGGTAAGGAATTTGAACTCTATTCCCTCTTCCATTGCGTGTTCCACCTCTTCACGACGGGCAGGGAGTTCATTTTCGGTACGGCGGTAAACCACAGTAACATCTGCACCAAGCCTTTTGGCAGTACGCGCCGCATCCATAGCAACGTTACCGCCACCTACAACAACCGTCTTTTTGGTTTTCATAACGGGGGTAGTGCTATCATTTTTATAGGCTTTCATAAGGTTGTTACGGGTCAAAAACTCGTTTGCAGAATAAACACCGCAAAGTGCTTCACCCTTGATTCCCATAAAGCGCGGAAGACCTGCACCCGAGCCGATAAATATCGCTTCGAAACCATCTTCAAACAGTTCGTCAATTGTAATAGTTTTACCGATTACAACATTAGTTTTAATCTCTACTCCCAAAGCCTTTAATGTATCGACTTCCTTTTGTACAACTGTTTTAGGTAAACGAAATTCAGGTATGCCGTAAACCAAAACACCACCTGCTAAATGAAGTGCTTCAAAAACAGTTACTTCATAACCTTTTTTAGCCAAATCACCCGCACAGGCAAGTCCCGATGGGCCAGACCCTACAACCGCCACTTTATGCCCATTGCTTTTTGGTTTTTCTACATTTTCGGTATTATGTGCGTTATGCCAGTCGGCAACAAAGCGTTCAAGTCTGCCAATGCCCACGCTCTCACCCTTTATACCACGCACACACTTGGCTTCGCATTGGGTTTCTTGCGGACAAACACGACCGCAAACTGCAGGAAGACTTGACGATTTAGAGATTATCTCATAAGCACCCTCAAAATCGCCTTGTTTGATTTTTGCTATAAATTCAGGGATATGAATATTAACAGGACAACCCGAAACACAGGGCATATTTTTACATTCAAGACAACGCATTGCTTCGTTTATTGCGGTTTCTTCACTGTAGCCCAATGCAACTTCATTAAAATTGGTAGCACGAATAACAGCATCCTGTGTCGGCATTTCGTTTCTTTTAAGTGACATATTATTAGCCATTATTCTACCTCTTTCTTAAACAAATTGCAAGTTTCTTCATAAGCATGACGCTCAAACTCTTTGTATGCCGAGCCTCTGCTCATAGCCTCGTCAAAATCAACCAAAAAACCGTCAAAATCCGGGCCGTCAACACAAGCAAATTTAGTTTGACCGCCCACAGTCAAACGGCAACCGCCACACATACCTGTTCCGTCAATCATAACAGGATTCATAGAAACGGTGGTTTTAACGCCAAACGGCTTTGTTGTAGCAACCACAAATTTCATCATAATAAGCGGACCTATCGCTATAACTTCATCGTAAGTTTCGCCGTTTTCGAGTGCTATTTTGAGCGGTGTGGTAACAACACCTTTTTCACCGTAAGAGCCGTCATCTGTCATAATTTTAAAGTATTTAGAAGCGGCACGGAATTCGTCTTCTAAAATAACCAAATCTTTATTCCTAAAACCGATTATAGAGTGTACTTCACAACCCTGCTCATAAAGTTTTTGCGCCACGGGAAGTGCTATAGCGCAACCTACACCGCCACCTACAACACAAACTTTTTTTCTACCTTCGGTTTCGGTAGCGCGACCCAAAGGACCCACAAAATCGGCAATATAATCGCCTTCGTTCTTTTGATTTAATTTAAAGGTGGTAGCACCCACAATCTGAAAAATAATGCGTACACTGCCCTTTTCGCGGTCAAAACCTGCCACGGTAAGCGGTATGCGCTCGCCGTCAACATCTACACGCAAAATGATAAACTGCCCTGCCTGTGCTTTTCGGGCTACAAGCGGCGCTTCTATATCCATCTGTGTAACAGTGGGGTTTAAAACCTTTTTTGATAAAATTTTATACATTTATGTCTCCTTTACTAAATTAACCGAGCAAACAGTAAGCAAATTACCGTTTACTCTAAATTCAATATGATATTTTGCAAATTCGAAAGCATACACACGCTCGTCATCGTGATAATGCGGTCTGGGGTCGCTTCCTAAAATTGCAATAATATTTTGTAAATCGTCTGTATTTATTTTTTCTTTCAATCCGTCCGAAAATTCGACCGTGAGTTTATCCTCTATTACCTCATCGGCAAAACCGCCCTTAGCTTCTGGGTGGCAATCGGTAAACTTTAAGTATGGTTTTATATCATAAATAGGGGTATTATTTAGTAAATCTGCACCCGAAACAATAATAACCATACCATTGTTACCGTCGCGATAAATTTCTTCAATCTTCACACTTGAAAGTCCAATCGGGTTAGGACGGTTTGGTGAGCGGGTTGCAAATACACCCATACGCTTATTACCGCCAAGACGCGGCGGTCTGACTGTGGGCGAAAAACCTACAGTCTTATTAGCCGAAAAGCCCCATATAAGCCACAAATGTGAAAAATCTTCCAGTCCCCTTAAAGCACTATCATCACGGTAGTCGGGCTCAAAAATAATTTTACCCTTTGTATTTACAAGTCCGCTTTGACGCGGTATGCCGAATTTATCAGAAAAATCGGTCTTTATATGTGCTATAACTTTTAAACTTTCCATTATAACTGTTTAATTATTTCATCCCATTCTTCTTCGGTAATGTTGCGGTTCTCGTCAACTTTACCGTGTGCAGAATAAAGATTTTCGAGTATTTTGTTATATGTTTTGCGTGTTCTAAGGTGCGCCCTTAAAGCAATATAAGCGAGAGCAAAAGTGCAAATAAACACTATACAAAGGGGGGCTAAATGCGCATAGTAGAATTTACCGACCAAATCCCCTACTTCATCAACCAAAACATTTGAAAGTGATAATAATATACCTACAGCCGACAGAGCATTTAATACAAGAGCAGTAAAATGAGTCCACAAATATTTTTTAAAATGCATAATAACCGTACTTACAATAAGTACTCCGCTTAAAGTCATAATTGTATACATTACGTTATCGTCAATCGAAAGTGTTTCAAATTTAAAATGGCCGTAAGCCAGAATTAAATTAACACCCAAAGTGAAAATAAGCGCTAAAAAATATAAAACCTTTATTCTCCGATACGACGGACTTTCTACCGTTGCGTAAACTATATTTTTTTTATTTTCATAAGCCCTTACCTGTTCAAGCACATTATCATACATCTTCATAAAAATTTCTCCAAAGCATTTTTAAGTATTATAACACTTTTTGTCGACATTTACAAGGGAATAATAATTATATCTTGAATTATATAATATAAAATGTTAAAATGATAGTAAATTTTGAGCAAATTATTAAGGGGCTAACTTATGGCAAAACTGAACATAGTAATGATTGAACCCGAAATACCGCAAAACACAGGCAATGTGGCGCGTACTTGTGCGGCAACAGGCGCACGTCTTCATTTGGTAGGTCCTATGGGTTTTAAGATTGACGATAAAAAATTAAAACGCGCAGGTCTTGATTATTGGCATTATCTTGATATCACATATTACGAAAATATAGACGAGTTTTTTGAGAAAAATAGGGGCGAATTTTTCTACTTTACAACCAAGGGCAGACATACCCACAGCGATATAGATTACCCCGACAACTGCTATCTGCTTTTCGGAAAGGAAACAAAGGGTTTGCCCGAAGAATTGCTTATTAAAAATCCCGACCATTGTGTGCGCATACCTATGCAAGGAGAAATCCGCAGTTTAAACCTTTCCAACTCTATTGCAATAGCCGTTTACGAGGCTTTGCGCCAATGGGGTTACCCTGCTTTGCAAAATTTGGGTCAATTGCATAATTATAAGTGGGAAGAACTTTGATATTTCTACAATTATTTTTAAAAAAATAATTGAAAAAATATAAAAATGTGGTAAAATAGTAATTGTAAAAAAATTAACAAACTTTGAAAGGATGTTACTAATGAACGCACTCAACAAAAAAACCGTTGATGATATCAACGTAAAAGGTAAAAAGGTACTTGTTCGTTGCGACTTTAACGTTCCGCTTAAAAACGGCGTTATCACCGACGAAAACCGCATCAATGCCGCTCTCCCCACAATTAAGAAGTTAATTGAAGACGGCGGTAAAGTTATCCTTTGTTCTCACCTTGGCAAACCGAAGGGTGAACCCAAGCCTGAACTTTCTTTAGCACCTGTGGCTAAGGCTCTCTCTGAAAAATTAGGTAAAGAGGTTGTTTTTGCGGCTGACGACAATGTTGTTGGCGAAAATGCTAAGGCTGCAGTAGATACTATGAAAGACGGCGATGTTGTATTACTTCAGAACACCCGTTACCGTGCAGAAGAAACCAAGAACGGCGAAGCATTCTCCCAAGAACTCGGCTCTTTGGCAGATGTTTTTGTAAACGATGCTTTCGGTACCGCTCACAGAGCACACTGCTCTACCGTTGGTGTAGTATCTTATGTTAAGGAAGCTGCTGCAGGTTACCTTATCGGTAAAGAACTTAAATACCTCGGCAACGCTGTTGAAACTCCTGTACGTCCTTTCGTTTGCATTTTGGGCGGCGCTAAGGTTGATAGCAAACTCCCCGTTATTGAAAATCTTTTAACCAAGGCTGATACACTTATCATCGGCGGCGGTATGGCTTATACATTCTTGGCAGCAAAAGGTTACGGTGTTGGTACTTCCCTTATCGACGAAACCAAGATTGACTACTGCCGTGATATGATGGCTAAAGCAGAAGAAAAGGGTGTTAAGATTCTTCTCCCCATTGACTGCACCATCACTAAAGATTTCCCCGACCCGATTGATGCTCCTATCGAAGTTCAGAATGTTGATGCAGACAAAATTCCTGCAGATATGATGAGCCTTGACATCGGCGAAAAGACTGCAGAGCTTTACGCTAACGAAGTTAAGAATGCTAAGACCGTTGTTTGGAACGGACCTATGGGTGTTTTTGAAAACCCGATTTTGGCAAAAGGTACAATCGCAGTTGCAAAGAGCCTTGCAGAAACTGATGCTGTTACAGTTATCGGCGGTGGCGACTCTGCTGCAGCAGTTAACACCTTGGGCTTTGGCGACAAGATGACACACATCTCAACTGGTGGCGGTGCTTCTCTTGAATTCCTCGAAGGTAAAGAACTTCCCGGTATCGCAGCCCTCAACGATAAATAATCTATCAAATATTTTGTAGGGGCGGATGCCCACATCCGCCCGTTTTTTCGGGTCGATGAAGGCATCGACCCCTACATTTTATAATTATAATAACGTCGTATTTTAAAGGAGAATAAAAATGGACAAGACAAAGAGAAATGCAGTTATCGCAGGTAACTGGAAAATGAACAAAACCCCCTGTGAGACCACTGCACTTATTAACGAAATGAAACCTTTAGTTGCAGGTGCTGATTGCAAAGTTGTTCTTTGCGTTCCCTTTATCGATATCCCTGCCGCTGTAGAAGCTGCAAAAGGTTCTAATATCGAAATCGGCGCTGAAAACGTTCACTTCAAGGCTTCGGGCGCTTACACAGGTGAAATTTCTGCTCAAATGCTCGTAGAATCAGGCGTTAAATATGTTGTTATCGGCCACAGTGAAAGAAGACAGTACTTCGGTGAAACCGACCAAACTGTAAACCTTCGCACACTCGCTGCAATCCAAGCAGGTCTTACCGCTATCGTTTGCGTTGGCGAAACTTTAGAACAAAGAGAACTCGGCTATACCGAAACTCTTCTTAAATTCCAAACCAAGATGGCTCTTACCAATGTTAAGGCTGAAGACCTTAACAAAATCATCATCGCTTACGAACCTGTTTGGGCTATCGGTACAGGCGTTACTGCTTCTGCCCAACAGGCTGACGAAGGCAACGGCTTTGTTCGCGAAGCAATTGCCGAAGTTTACGGCAAAGATGTTGCAGACACCGTTACCATTCAATACGGCGGTTCTATGAACGCAGGCAACGCTGACGAATTGGTTGCTAAAATCAATGTTGACGGCGGTCTTATCGGCGGTGCTTCTTTAAAAGCAGAAGATTTTTCTGTAATCGTAAAAGCCGCAAGCAAATAATTAGGAGTCGACTATGAAAAAACCCGTTGTTTTATGTATAATGGACGGTTTTGGTATTCGCGAAACCAAAGACGGTAACGCAATACTCAATGCCGCTACACCTAACCTTACAAAACTTTTTGCCGAAAACCCTTTCACCACAATCGGTGCTTCGGGTCTTGATGTTGGTCTTCCCGACGGTCAGATGGGCAACAGTGAAGTTGGTCACACAAATATAGGCGCCGGTCGTGTTGTTTACCAAATGCTCGTTAAGATTTCAAAGTCTATTAAAGACGGAAAATTCTTCGAAATTGAAGCTTTGAAAAACGCTATGGAAAACTGTGTTAAAAATGACAGCGCACTCCATATGATTGGTCTTCTTTCCGACGGCGGTGTACACAGCCACATTGAACACCTTTACGGCGTTTTGGAAATGGCAAAGAAATATAATCTTAAAAAAGTTTATGTTCATTGCCTTATGGACGGTCGTGATGTTTCTACAACATCAGGCGCAGGTTTTATAAGAGATTTGGAAGCTAAAATGGCAGAACTCGGTGTAGGTAAAGTTGCATCTGTTATGGGTAGATACTATGCTATGGACCGCGACTTTGCATGGGACCGCGTAGAAAAAGGTTATGCTGCTATGGTTTACGGTGAAGGCATCCAATCCTGTGACGCCGCAAAAGCAGTTGAAGAATCTTACCAGAACGGTGTAACTGATGAATTTATAGTTCCCACCGTTGTTTGTAAAGACGGTATGATTAAGGCTAACGACAGCGTTATTTCTTTCAACTTCCGCCCCGACAGAGCAAGACAGTTTACTCGTGCTTTTGTTGACCCCGATTTCAACGGTTTTGAAAGAAAACTCGGCTACTTCCCTCTCACCTACGTTTGTATGACACAATACGACGAAACTATGCCAAACGTTAGCGTTGCATTCCCACCCGAAGAACTTAAAATGACCTTTGGCGAATATCTTGCAAGTAAGAATATGACACAACTTCGTATTGCAGAAACCCAAAAGTATGCACACGTAACATTCTTCTTTAACGGCGGTGAAGAAAAGACTTTTGAGGGTGAAGACCGTATCCTTATAAAGTCGCCCGACGTTCCCACTTTCGACCTTATGCCTGAAATGAGCGCATACCCCGTTTGCGATGCGGTATGTGAGCAAATTCTTTCGGGTAAGTATGATGCAGTTATCTTGAACTTCGCAAACTGCGATATGGTAGGTCACACCGGTATTTTCGATGCCGCAGTAAAAGCAGTTGAAGCAGTTGACACCTGTGTAGGCCGTGTAGTTGAAGCCACACGTAAAATGGACGGTGTTGTATTTATTACTGCCGACCACGGCAATGCCGACACAATGGTTGGTGAAGACGGTAACCCCTTTACTCCCCACACCACAAACCCTGTTCCTTTCTGTGTTGTAGGTTACGATTGTGAACTTAAAAAAGGCGGCAGACTTGCCGATATCATCCCCTCTATGCTCACAGTTTTAGGTCTTCCTAAACCCGGTGAAATGGACGGCGAATCCTTAATTAAATAATTAAATATCACAAAACTGCAGTCCCCATAAAGGACTGCAGTTTTTAATTTACATTGCAAAAATCGTTCACTTCTATATGTTCAACCTTTGCTATTCTGCGGTTTATATTTTTGATTTTTTCTTCCATTACGGGTATTTTAGCAGTTGTAGTTCCTAAAGATTCAACCTTTCTTTCAAGTTGCTCCAAACGATAGTTCACAAGTTTACTCGAAGCGACAATACCACCCGCAGTACCCAAAAGTGTACCAATAAAAGAAATAATCGCAACCCATATTGTACTGTCCATATTTAAACTCCTTAATTTAAATACTCTAAAAGTTTTTCTCGTTGTCTTTTAAATGCTTCGCTTTGGGAGAATACCGATGAATAGGAAAAATACACATATCCGCCCACGGCATTGTCACTTTCACATACTGCCACCTGCCGTGCAATTATATCATCGTTGTTTTTCCATTCAGATATATCTGCGTCAAAAGTAGGCTCTGCCTTATAAAATGCAAGACCTATTTTAAGTTTCACATTGGTATTTTGCCGAGATAATTCTTTCCACTCTTCTAATAAATTCAAAAAACTGAACTTACTATCGGGATACTCAAAACCAAAATACAACTGCGGTATAATTTCATCAATATACCCGTTTTTAATCCAACAATCGGCATCGGCATACAGATTATTTAGGTTTTTCTTTATATCCGCGGCAGGGCTCACACTAAAAACAATATCTTTATTCATATATTCTATAACAGTATGGCAACTGCTTATAAGCAAATTCACATTTTCACGCCGCCAATCTCCGAGTGATAACGGGGTTTGTGCGGTTTTTTTATATTCGTTATAAGAAATACTGTCAAACTCCATATCGGTAGTAGGATAAAAATAATCGTCAAAATGCACTCCGTCAACATCATATTGTGTTATCAGTTCCCTTATACTGTCCAATATCAATTTAAGCACATCGCTACTTGCAGGATTATAATAAATACCACCGCTAAAACACACATTACTGTCGTTTTGTTTATCGGTATCATTGAGCCATTTAAAAGCAGGACTTAAAGAATTTATTTTAGTTATATCTTCACTCGAAGATGATATCCTATAAGGATTTATCCACGCGTGTACTTTAAGCCCTGCTTTTTTACATTCGGATAAAATAAACTCAAAAATATCATAATCATACGCTTTTGCACTTTTAAGTAAAGGAAAATATTGTGACTCATAAAGTGACTCACCAAAAGCACGGGTATGTATATAAAGGTTTTGAATTTTAAGTTTTTTGCAATTTTCTAAAACGGTAGAAAACTCGGTCACAAAACCTTTTTCGCTATCAAGCATAGAATTAAGTTCATAGTAACTTATCCAAACACCGCTATCACTTTCCCCGTTTTCATTAGTGTTTTTATTTGCACTGCAAGAGCACAGCAACAAAATGCAAAGTAAAATACTCAAAACCTTTTTCATAACATTACCCTATCAGCCTGTAAATTATTTCTATTTCACCTATACTCATTCTGCTATTTGTAGCAAAAGTAAGACAGAGTGTATCAACCGAATGTAAATGCGGCATAAGTTTAACAAGTTTATAGTCGCACTTATCGTAAACTTCATTTGAAGAATCGAAATTTATATTGGTAGGTGCATTATCATTTACACTAACCTTGACATTCTTTTTACCCGACATAGCAAGATAAATACTTTCAATATTTTTCATACTGCTTTTTTGCGAAAAATCATAACTTTTAGTGGTAAAAAGACTTTCAATTTGTTTTTCGCTATGTTGCAAGTTTTGGTCTTCATAATAAAACACGCTATCGGTTTCTCCCGAAAGACTTGTCATATAGGCTATCTGACCGCGCTCGGAAGAAACTAAAAATTGCAGTTTGCCGTCGTGATAAAATGCGCTTTGCAGTTTCATTTCTTGCGGTAACTTCCATAAAAACGGTTTACTCTCACCCGATTTTGTGGCTTCACACACCAATACTTTGTCATCAAAAACAAAATAATAATGTGTATCATCTGCCACGGCAAAATAATAGTAACTGTAAAAATCGGGCATTATAGGCGCCACTTTTTTTGAAATATTTTCAATCTCGTTACCAGCGTTTAAGTCTAACGCATATATCGCATTGTCACAACTAAGCCAAAGATTTCGTCTTCCACAACGGGCAATAGTACGCGGATTATAGCAACCAATACTTTTAGATACCGTTTCAACCGTAAAAGTATTGCCTTTACGGAAAGTCTTATCGTTATCGCTTAAAAGCGATATTTCATTTATAGCGCTTCCCTCTTTGACGGTTAAAGTATAAATTTCGTGTTCTTTAAACACTACGGTTTTGCCTTGTTGCACCGCTAAAGCAGTTATCTTACCGCTACTTTCACCTATTGTTACGCACGAATTTTTAGGAAAATATAACGGGTTTTCAAAATCAGCGGTATATACAGTGTTACCGTCCGCACCGCCCGATAGTAAAAGCTTGGAATTATTTCGCACAAAACAACTGGAATGTACTATATTGCAAAGACCGTTTTTAATTTCCTTGGTTGCAGTCACCTTGATATTATTTTCGGGGTACATATTCATACTTGGAATTGCAAAATCGCCGTTTTCCACGATAAAATAAATCATACCCTTATCGCGGTCAATAAGCGCACTGACCTCCTTACCCCAAAACTTCACTGTATCTTGCATACTATTTGCAGGTATTACCCATTCAGCGTAATCAGTTAATGTATAATATATACGGCATATAACCTCATCCTCTGCCAATGCATTAAAGGGCAGTTTAAAAGAGTTTGAGTAACCGTCCGATGTATAATAAGCGTGGAACTTACCGTTAAGTATATTCTGCGACTCTAAAATCATAGGGCTTGGCGCTTCAAATCCAATTTCGCTCTTAGCGGTTTGGTATTTGTTACCCCTGCCGTTTATAAATACTGTGGGTATGTAAAATTCGTCTACCCTTTGCCACTCGGTATAATTGCTGTCAACCTCATAAACCTCGTAAAGATACTCCGAAAAATTATGCATATTTTGTAAAGTAACAAATGCAAAAACTCCGCCGCCCGAAACAGATTTACCGTTAAAAAATATCATATTAACCGGCACATAAAAATTATTACTGCTCACACGCCTGAATTCTAACACGCCCATAGGCATAATATTGCCGTATAAATCTACCAAAAAAACATTGGTTGTATGGACCGCATTACCCGAAAGCGCATCTGCAGTAGCCAGACGGTAATATTCACCGTACATATAAACCACCGTATCGGTTATTTTATAGTTAAGTTCTGCAAAATTACCTAAAATTTCGGTCTGATTAACTGTATCTATTTCACCTTTAAAACCAGGTCTTGTCTGCAAACGGGAATTTTTATACCACATATTAAGACTTTGTGAAACAGCATTTTTATTTATGGAAGTAAGCGGACTTACAAGGTCCATGCCACCGTCAAAATCTGTAATTTTCAAAGACTTTGCGGGTTGTCTTTTTAAAGCATTGTATTTCACTTATTCAGCCCACCTTGGTAATTTATCTTCTACTTTTTCGCAAGTACACAGCGCCGCCGACCTTTTAGAGTTATAAATGCCTGTAAAAATTTGATTTTTTGCGCCGTCACCTTCAATCAGACTTAAAAGCATAGCGCAACCGTAACACAATGCACTGAATTGCAACTCGGTACACTCTAATTTATCAGAAAGCGCGGTTAATTGAGGTACCTTTAAATCAAGACAAATTTGATTAATAACCTCTAAAAACCTTTTCAAAAGATTAGATGTGTCAGATATTCTATTATCTGCACTAGTATATCCCAAAAGATTTATAACTCTTTTGTAAACATCATTCCCCGTCATCTGTATCTACCTCCGTTTGTTGCTCTATCAAAGCTTTTTTATCATTTATAATACCGTCGGGCATACGATTAAGCAATTGAACGCGGTCTATAATGCCCTTTTCGAACAAGTTGATAAGTGTAGCAACCTTTTCCTTTTCACTGTATACAGCATCATTAGTCACATCAACCTTGGTGTTTATAAGCAAATCTTTATATTTATCACCGTCAAAAGGCAAATACCATATACCGCTATCATCCGAAATTTTAATTTTGCGGCTACCGTATTTTGTTATCCAAAACTCTGCCCAAATACGCGCAGTTTCTTCCACAAAGGTATAAAAGCGATTTTTAACAATCTGAAGCGGCATAAGTGTTGCTTCGCGCATTGTAAGAAGCGCACTTGCGTTATCGGGACGCGAGTCACCAAGCGCTACCTCATTTGCACCGCTTTGAGTAAGTGTATTATTTATAAGCGAGTTAACACTCACATCATAATCACGCTCGAAAGAAGGCGGAGAAATATACTTAACCGCTCCCGCAACATCCTCATTACTGCCGAAAACCTTTATTATCTGCCCAGGCTCGTTGGTTATTTTATCGGTAACCGTATCACCGTTAACAAGCATTATAGGCATACCGGTAGTCATTGCCGACCACACATTGGCGGTAATCATTCGGTTTATGGCAATTTGGTTAGGAATAAGATATGTGATTTCACTTTCTCCGTAGGTACAGTTGTTCTTTTGCTCCCACTTAAAAATAGAAATAGGATATAACCTAAGCTCTGTATCAAATTCGGGGCGTACAACCGCATTTTCGCACACCTTTACACATTTAATTGTATAAGTACCGTCCGCTTTATATTCCTTAAATAGTTTATTGAGTACAACTACTTTGCCATCGGTTTGTGATTCTTCAATATTGCGTAAAACGCTCAAATCCGCCCCGTAAAGTCTTGCTTCGCGCAAAACAGATTCGGTATCAAGTGCCGAATAAATTATAATATACGACTGATTTTGAACATCTTCGGTATATGTATCGCCGAAATAAACATCTTCAATATCCAAAACCTGACAACAGATATCACCCTTTATTTTAACCTTTTTAAAATCATCGGCATAAAGACCTGTCTGCACGGCATTATCCCAATAGGTATAAAGTACACCTGTACCTGTTATATAAGAATTACGCAATACCTTTTCCTGCAAATCGCCGAAATTTACACGCTCTGCAGTAGTGTTAAAATATTTACCGAAAGCCTTGGTAACCAAATCTAACTCATCTAAACTGCCGTCAAAAGCATTTTGGCGTGTAATAGACTGTTCGTAACTTACAGGCACTCCCTCTGCCGAAAATTCAACCACGGGCGGTATATTTAAAATTTGCGACATCTTATAATCGCCTATTCGTTTTATTATATTATGACGAACAAGCGGTCGGTCATTACCACACTTGGCGCCATACCATTGGTCACCTATGTAAAATCTTTCATTTATGCGGTTTTGCTCATATAAACCCCTGTTACCAAGTGAAGATTTATACTGGACCCCATTGCGATATTCTTCGAAAATCTCTTTAGGCATATTATTCATTTTCATTCTCCTTCTCCGCAAGGGAGGGTCTCCCCTCCCTTACGAATTTAAAAGTTTTACGCTACGGTTACGGTAGCAATAGCCGAATCAACACCGGCAATACCATTTACGATAACCTTAGCAAAGTAGAAATACTTACCTTCGGTAAGGTCAGTAGGAATGGTCATAGATGCAGATGTTGCACCTGCAATCTTCACAGCATTTGCGCCGTTTTCATCTGAACACTCATACCACTGGTAAGAGAGTGTGCCCTCACTCTTGGCTGTTACACTCAAAGAACCCGAAATAGAACCTTCGTTTACAGATTTATTTTGGGGATTTGCAGTAATGCTAACTTCGGGAGAAACCCAAGCCCAAATAGCATCAAGACCGCTCTTATTTACAAATACATCATAATAAATGCGGTAATCAAATTTATATGCATCTGCATCAATGTTTTGTTCGGGAGTAAAGATACGCATATTTTCGGTTTTCTTTACAAGATGTGCACCCGATTTAGGAGTGACGAGCATATAAATTTCACGCGCATTGTCGGCAGGTTTAAAGCCGTTTGCACCAAAAGAATAAGCGGTTTTCATTCTTTCGCTCACTACAGGAATAATAGCCACGCCGTTAATTGATTTAACCTTAAGAGAAATATCGCCTTGCTTAAATTCGCTAATGGTAATCATTTTAGAAATTTCGGCAGAATTCTGTAGTGCCGCAAACATATAGCTATCAACAAAAGCCACTAATTCTTCGTCGTAACCAACCTTGCTCTGAACGGCGTTAATAAGACTGCAAAGTGCTTCAAAAGGCTTGTTGGCGTCACCCTCAATAGTATTAGCGCGGGTTACTGCCAAACCGCCGAGTTTAGACAAAACATAAGCATCACATTCGGGTACTACCTTTGTGCGAACATATTCGCCAAGAATTTTACCTGCAAGGTTAGCAATACCTGTTTCGTCCATATCTTCACGGTCAATCTGTAAAGAACGAGCGCGGTCCATTGCCATTGTGTAAGAGGTGTTGCTTACAGTAATTGCACCCTTTGTAAAACCTGTATCGCGGTCATAATCTGCAAGACCTTGGAAATCTACATCAGGGATAATAACTGTTTTAGCACCTACAAACTTTGTAGCCAAAGCATTGTCGGCAAAGAAACCTGTTGCTGATTTTTGTGCAAACATTTTGTCAAGTTCATTTGAATATTTAACTGCATTTTCGATAGAATTAATAGACATAATAAAATCTCCTTAAATTTTAATTATTTTTGCCAGAGTCCGCGTAAGAACTCTGCTGTTTCGGGACTTGCGTTCCCGTTTGTGTTTTTAAAAGAACCGGTCGCCGTAACGGCAGCCTTCTTTTGTGCATAAATACTGTCCTTTGCGGCAGTATTTTGTCTATGTAAATAGCGCAAATATTCATCCAATAAAAGCGTACCTTTAAGATGCGCATTATCCAAAACCTCTTGCGGCAAATCTTCCAAAGTGTTGATTTTAGGAAAACATTCGTGCAATTCATCAAAACCGCGCAAACTGTCTTTGCTTCCACCCTCAAGGGTTAAAATGTGTTCAATAAGTTGCTCGTCACCGCACTTTTCTAAAAGTTCAGTTTTGCGGTTGGCGGTTTTTTCATTTTGCAAGTGGGCAATATATTCGCCAACACTTTTACCGCAGCCTAATGCCAAATCTTTAAGAGATGCGTAATCTTTGGATATGGTATCAAATTTCATACCCTTTTGCGCTAATTCCTGAGCCTCGCAAAGTTTTAAATTCAAAACCTGCTTATTGTATTTTATAGGCACAAAAATTTCATTTTCGGCTTGTTCATTTTCACTTGGTGGTAAATTAGTACAATCTTCCAATTTTAATTTTCTCCTTCCTATTCCTGCATACTACCGTCGTAACTCAGAAAATTTTCATACTCTTTTTTAAGAGTTTCAATATCTTCTTGCGGTTTTGTATGGGTTTTAAGTTTAATCGGCGGCTCATCTTTTACACCCACAAAAAAGCCGATTAAAAACATAGTCAAAGCAATAAATATCACCGTAATTAGCATCATAAATCCCAACCTCCGTTAAAGTCATTTTTTGTTATATCGCCACTTTCAATATGAACATCCATTTCCTTTTTGGGTTTAAAAAACTTTACATCTTCAAAAGCGTAACGCAATGCATCGCACAAGTGGTTTTCCTGGTCTTTTGGCATTTTCATTCCGTTTTGATTAGGTTTTTCATCATAAACATAAGAGGATAATTCCCGTATCATATTTACACACGACGGTTTAACCGTGATATGGTATTCACAAATAGCCGAAATACCGTTGAGAATACTATCCCGTCCTTTTACCGACGGGGTAATTCTGCCAATGCCTAATCGTCGCAAATCGTCGTTAGATTTAGGCTCTGCACAATCGGCGCGTATGCGCTCCTTTGCAAAACCCAATTCCTTAATTTTGTTTGCGATATCGCAGTTAAGCATTCTTTTTTGGTAAAATTCATTATATATATAAATTTGCTTTTGGGTGGGGTTGGCTTTAAAAGCCACAAAGGCAGTAGGGTCATTGGTATATCCGTAGTCAAGTCCAAAGAAACTTTTCCACATATACTCTTCTTCATTTGGTATTTGAATTTCCCCCACAGACCAATTTTCAAATACAAGGCCTTCTGAAATACCCCAATTTCCAAGACCCGCGACCTCGTACTTACGCCTGTTTGTTTGCTTCATTCGTTCAAAAACCAATCGGTCGGTTTGGTCTAAAAACTCATTACACAAATAATTTGTAGAAAATGTTTCTACAAAAGGCGAAGATACGTCAAAAAAGCGTTTTTTCAGCCAGTGCGTTTCACTCCAAGGGTTGAAAGTAATTGTTGTCTGTTTAAAATAAGGCTTAGGTATACTGCCACGCGGTACAGATAAATCCAATTTATCAAAATCAGATTCATTTGCAATCTCAAACGCTTCCTCTATCCACACATAATTAAGATAACCCATAGACACGGTAGTAGAGGCAAGTTTGAGCACATCGTCAAAACCGCGGAAAATGATTTTTTGACCCGTAGGTTTATAAACCATTTCAAGCGGAGATACAGTATTATTCCAATACTGTGATACGCCCAGTCTTTCCTGCGCCCATTTAAGTTGTGCGTATGTGCTGTCGCGGTGGGTGTTCATCACCTGACGCACAACCAACAAATTACTCTCCTTTTCTTTCATTAAACGAAATATAAAATTGAGTGCTGTAGTGGCTGATTTCTTGGAACCCTTGCCGCCTTTAAGTACACGGTAACGCTTTTTACAGTTCCAAAATTCATCGTAACCTTGTCCGACAATTGCCGAAATCTTAATCTCGGATGTCGTCAACAATCATCACCGCCTTTAAGCCGTCAGGCTTTTCATCGGTCTTTTCACTAACGATAGAACGCAGTTCCTTTATAGCTGACAAATCACCCGAAGCCGCCTTTTTGTAAAGAGCAATCATTACAGCTGTTTTTCTTGTGGGGCTTTTTACAGTAAAGCCCTCTTCTCGTAAAGTGAGTGTCTCTTCTGCCGATAACTTTTCATTAAGTATGGCTTTTAAGGTGTTATAAAGCAACTTGTCATTCTCTCGCATAGTGTCTCCTCCTGTCAGCGTAACCATCATAACGCTATTTAAACCGACTTTCACCGACAAGTTTTATTAGATTTGCAAAGCACAAAAAATACAGCCGTAAACCGCATAAATAATGGGTTTTAGGCTGTATTTTTTTAAAATTTACACACCTTTTTTAAATTGTAAAAAAGAAAACACCCAAAAATTATAAAAATTTTCAGGTGTCTAAACTTAAATAATTAATTTTTAAAATTTATAACAACCAGTTCGCTATCACTACCCACACGCATAGGCATACCCCAGTAACCTATACCCGAAGTTACAATAATCTGCGGACTTTTACTGTCTTTTCTGTAATAACCGTAATCAACCTCATACAAAATATCGGTAACCAAATTAACAGGGAAAATTTGACCTTTATGGGTGTGCCCCGATAAAATCAAATCCACATCAGACGAATAATCAGAATAGTTTGCAGGGTTGTGGTCCATTACCACAACGGGTAAATCATTATCACCCTCTATTTTCGATAAAGCCTTACGCTTGATATCTCTGCCACCTATAGCACTCTTATCAAGCCTACCCGCAAGTATCAAACGCTCATCAATCACGGTGTACTGGTCATTTAGAATATTGATATTTGCCTTTTCTAAAAAGTCAGACATCTGACCGAAGGTATCCCCCGCATCATGATTGCCAAAACAAGCGTATACCCCATAAGTCGACTCTATCTTTTTTAGGTTTTCAATTGCTTTTTCAGGGTCAGACAACAAATCCATACTACTGTCAAACAGATCCCCCGCAATGCAAACTACATCAGGTTTTTGTGAATTTATTTCTTTTACAATGCTTTCAAGCCGACCTTCACATCCAACAGTTCCTAAATGTATGTCGCTTATCATCACCATTTTAATATCCGAAATATCGGTCTTGCTTTCCAGTTTAATATCATACTCAATGCGGTCAATTTGACGTGCATTGTAAAAACCGTAACCGCTTGTTATTACGGTTAAAACAAAAACCGCTAACACCGCAACCGCTCTCGTAATTGGTTTTTTACTAAAAGAAAATTTAAAAAGTCGGCATAAAAGAATAATTATATCAGAAATAATGGTATATAAGAGCAGGTACAGAAAAATGCCCATCCAACAATACGAAAGTATTGCCAAAATGTCCTTAACCGCGGTGGGAAAAGGTAAAGAATTTCTCAAAAAGCCCAACACAAATATTACGGTAGACACAAAGAAGCAACTGCAAACTACCCAAAATTTCAGATTGACAAAGAAGTATGAAAGACCTTTATGCACTTTTTTTGCGACATAAAAATTCACACTGCCAATAGCCAAAAAAGCGATTAAAACCGCCACAATAACCATATAATTACTCCTTAGTGCCGCAAATATTTTTATTCATCATCGGTTGAAACTGTAAATCCACCCTCAAAACCATTTTCTACTTTTGGTATTTCAATATCAGAAACTCTGTCTATAAGGCTTATATCCACTTCATCCTCTATCTCTTTTATCTTGTACGCTTTTTCCTCTTTAATCCAACTTTGCAATAAAATTTCGCCTTCGGGATAATTGTCGTCCTTCTTTTTAGGAATAAACGCAAAAATTATAAGATAAATTACAAATGCAGCACATGAACATATAGTTATCAGAAGTCCCGTTTTTAAACCGGGTGTTTCATAACTAAATCTGATTTCACTTGTGCCTTTTGGTACTTTAACTGCCATAAACCCAATATTCACTTTTTCTATATCAGCTGGTTTTCCATTTACGGTAGCAGACCAACCCTCATCATACGGAATAGAGAAAAACACAAGATTTTCTTTTTCACGCTCCACCTTTGCAGTAAAGCCGTGTTTGTCGGTTTCAAAATAATAAGCCGAAGTTTGTGCCAATTTTTCACAATCATAAACATAACTGTCGTAATCGAAATATATGCTTCTGCCCTCGTCCCCTTCTGCAGGATGCCTTGTTACATCTTCTATATTATTAAACATATAACCGTATTTTTCTATTTGCTTTTCACTTAGCAAAACGGCTTTGAGCATAAGATTTGCGCGGTTTTCACCAGAATAAGCGTCACAAAACTCTTGTGACATATAATAGTCATATGAAAAACCATAGGGCACATAATTATCATTTTCATATACATAGTAACCGCTTTGGGTATCTATATAAGTATACCCCTCCATAGCAGTTTCTTTAGTATCGTGGTCTATAAAACTATCACCGTCGGTGCGGTTAAGCAAATATTTAACCGAAAGTAACGGGCGGATAGAATGGTAATCGGTTGACGGACGACTTGCCACACTGCGTTCTATACCGATATATTCGTAATATTCCATAATAGAAGACGGCACAACCGAATGAAAAGCGTTTATAGACGAATAACCAAGATACATAGCCGTATTATCAACACAGTCGAATGTATCTATTCTAAAGGTGCTGTCATCCTGAAAATCGACTTCACCCTCAATTAGACTATCAATCATAACATCTTTGATTTTATAAGAATGTGACCGACCGCTTGCCATAAACACATTACCGTATATAACCGATACAACACAAACACAAACCAATGCCGTAGTGTAAAATACTTTGGGTGAGCGCTTTAACATCCGCAACAAAACACCAAGAATTACAAGGCTCAAAATCGCTATAACACAAGCGATAATAAACCTTATCGCATAAACATTATCTTCACTTTGGGTATAAAGACCAAATTTCAAATCGCCGTCTTCATCATATTGTGGGAATAAACCTATAACCGCTGTTACCGCTATAGTTATACCTAAAACCCACTTGTATCCATAACTCCAATCAACCTTGCTGTCCTCTGTAAGGGTGGCGGTAGCAAGACACATAAGCAGTATCGGCATATAGAACCAACGCGCATAATACGAAGAATTAAAAGCATAAAAGGCGCTGTTTAAAATAGGAACCAAAGCCATAAATATACTTATACCTAACAGTCTTTTAAGCCAACTGCCCTTGCAGTTTTTGAAAAGCGTAAACACGCCGACCATACTGAAAACAGGAAGCCATCCGCCCAAAGAAGACCAACGAACTTCGGCACCGGGGAAAAATACAGGACGGGCAGGTATATCAGGCGGAAAGAAGAAACACTGCAAAATGTTAGCATAGATTTGCTCTTTGCCGTACATTATAGCGTTCCAACCTGTTAAAAATTCCGAAACGCGCGAATTACCCGTAATGGCCATAATAGATGGTAAAAGTATGCACATCGCAAGGCCTACACCCAAAACAGACTCTAAAATTATAATTAAAAAACGAGATAACTTAAACTTTACAGCGCCCGAAAATACGCGCACAAAGAAATAAATTACGGTAAATACTACCATTCCAAAGAAGAAGAAATAGTTTGATACCGCACAAATACAAACCATAAGCGCAAACACCGCACGGCGATTTTCGGTAATCAAAAGTTCTAACGCTAAAAGCAAAAGCGGAAAAAAGATAATGGCTTCATGAAAATGGTTAAAAAATGTGTTGTAAATAGAAAAGCCCGAAAAAGCATATAAAATACCGCCAAGACGCGCCGCTTCCGCAGTTCTTGTAAAGCGTCTTATATAAAAATAAGCCGTAAGCGCCGCAAAGGCAAATTTCAGTATCAAAAGCGGTCCCATAAGATAAGGCACAAAACTGTTTGGAAAAAGTAAAGTCACCCAAAAGAACGGACTTCCCAAAAGGTAAAAACTGTAAGAGCCTATAAAATTAGCGCCCAAATCAGTACCAAAATCCCAATAAATATTGCCACTTTTTATAAGCTCATGGCATCTTTGATAAAATGGAATTTGCTGAACATTAAAGTCACCGTAAAGGGTAAAATACCCCTCACTCATAAATACATAAGGCAAAATTATACCTGCAGCTACAAACAACGCAATAAGGAAGGTGGACGTACCTTTCCCCTTCTTTTTACCGAGAGTATCGATTTTCATCTGTGAAAAAACCATTTTCTCACCTCAAAGCAAAAATATTCTATTGATATTATATCATTTAATGGTATAATATTCAATAAAGGATGTGAAAAAATGAAAAATCATTTTTATGCGATGATGTCTCGTATGAAAAATATCTACCGTTGGGGTCTTATGCGCAATACCCGTGCCGAGAATTTAAGCGAACATTCGCTTGAAGTAGCATTTGTAGCCCACGCTTTGGCTATTATAAATAATACCCGTTTGGGCGGTAATGTAAACCCCGATAAAGTTGCAGTTGCGGCAATGTATCACGACACTACCGAAATTATCACAGGCGATATGCCCACCCCCATAAAATACTATAACTGCAATATCAAAAAAGTTTATAAAGATATTGAAAAAATAGCAGAAAACCGCCTTATGGAAAAACTGCCAGACGATTTTAAAGGTGAGTTTTCAAAAATCTATAACCCCGAAAACGATATTGCCCGTCTTGTAAAAGCGGCAGATAAAATCTCTGCCCTTATCAAATGCATAGAAGAAGCAAATATGGGCAACCGTGAGTTTGCAAAAGCCGAAGAAAGCACAAGAAAAGCCATAAAAGAACTCGACTGTCCCGAAGCCGATATTTTTATGGAAGAATTTTTAGAAAGTTATTCTTTATCACTTGACGAACTCAACTAATTCTTGTAAAGTCTTATAAATTATGATATAATTATATAGATAATCATTTAAAGGCGGAATAAATATGTCTGAAATATTAGAAACACCTCAAAAGAAAAAGGTTTTAAGTTGTATACAGCCAAGCGGTATGTTAACGCTGGGCAATTATTTGGGTGCGCTTAAAAACTGGATTGCTATGCAAGACGAGTTTGACTGCACTTTCGCCGTTGCCGACCTTCACGCTATTACAGTAAGGCAAGAACCGGCAAAATTACGCCAACAAATCTATTCTACATACGCGCTTCTTTTGGCGCTTGGTATCGACCCCGAAAAACACACCTTGTTTATTCAGTCCCACGTGCCCGAACACGCCTGTCTTTCTTGGCTTCTTTCTTGCAATACACAGTTCGGCGAAATGTCGCGTATGACCCAGTTTAAGGATAAATCTGCAAAACACGCCAACAATGTAAATGTAGGTCTTTTCTCCTACCCCGTACTTATGGCGGCTGATATTTTGCTTTATAAGCCTGATTTTGTACCCGTTGGTGCAGACCAAAAGCAACATTTGGAAATCGCGCGTGATATCGCTATTCGTTTTAATAACCTTTATGGCGATGTTTTCAACGTACCCGAACCGTATATTCCCAAAACAGGCGCTCGTGTTATGTCACTGCAAGACCCCACTAAAAAGATGTCTAAGTCTGACGACAATCTCAACTCGTGGGTTGCAATTCTTGACAGTAAGGATGATATCATCCGCAAGTTTAAACGCGCCGTTACCGATTCTTTGGGCACAGTTCATTTCTGTGACGAACAACCTGGTATTTCAAACCTTATTACCATCTATTCTGCAGTAACAGGTAAAAGCGTTGCCGATATTGAGAAAGAGTTTGAAGGCAAAGGCTATGGCGACTTTAAGTTGGCAGTCGGCGAAACTGTTGCCGATACCTTGGCACCTGTAAAGACCGCTTATGACGAAATTATAAAAGATAAAAAGGCTTTAGAGGTACTTTATAAGCAAGGCGCCGAAAAAGCAGAATATGTTGCCCGTAAGACCTATTTCAAGGCTATGAAAAAGGTTGGTTTTGTATTATGATTTCCATTGTAGGAAATAATAAACTAACACTGACTGTACAAAATTTCATAAAAGAAAAACGTATACCCCACGCTATTTTAATTGAGGGTGACTATGGCACCGGCAAACATACTTTGGCAAAGTTTATTTCCAAAGCCATTGTTTGCAGTGGTGCTGACTGCCCCTGCGATGGTTGTAATAACTGTCACTTGGCAGATATTAAATCTCACCCCGATATTACGGAGATAGCACCTCTCGACGGTAAAAAAAGTATTACGGTAGACCAAATACGTTCTTTGCGTGAAGAAACCGTAATAAAACCCCACCAGGCCGAAAAACGCGTATTTGTTATCGACGGCGCAGATACTATGAACCCACAGTCGCAAAATGCACTTTTGAAAGTTTTGGAAGAACCACCTAAAACGGTTATGTTCATCCTTATAGCCGAAAGTAAAACCGTACTTTTGGATACCATAATTTCGCGTTGTGTAACACTTTCGCTTACAACACCTGAATTTTCGGTGGCTTTAGACTATATTAAATCTAAAACCGATTTTTCCGAAGAACTTATAAAAGAAGCGTTAGAACTCCAAAAAAATAACATCGGCAGAGCGCTTAATACACTAAACGGTGTTTCTTCTTCAAGCACCGAAGAATCGGCAGAAAAGTTTTTAGAGTCTGCAATAAATGGTGACCGTTTTAATATGCTTAAAATAACCGCCGCCTACTCTAAAAACCGTATTTTAGCAGACAGTTTTATAAAAGACTTAAAATATCTTATCACTCGCAAGATTAGAAATTCCCCAAACTCTGCACTTGCAAAAACGCTTTACAGTGTATACGGTATATTGGCAGAATTTGAGGAATCACTCACAACTAATATAAATCTTAATCTTATGTTTTGTAACCTTACAAGTAAAACAACGGAACTTATTGGGAGGAACAAATGACAGAAGTTATTTCAGTAAAATTTAAAGATACAGGCAAAGCCTACTTTTTCTCCCCTGCTGGCAAAACCGCCAAACAAGGTGAAAAGGTAATTGTCGAAACCCAAAACGGCAACGAAATAGGCATCGTATCGGAAGCCAACCATATGGTAGAAGACGAAAATCTTGTGCTTCCGCTTAAAAAAATGCTTCGTATCGCAACCGATAAAGACCTTAAAAAGGTTGAAGAAAACAAGAAAAAGGCTGAAGATGCTTTTAAAATATGCGAAGAACTGGTAGAACAGCATAATCTTGATATGAAACTTGTCGAAGTTGAATATTCTTTCGATGGTAGCAAGATTATCTTCTTCTTCACATCTGACGGCAGGGTGGATTTCCGCGAACTTGTAAAAGACTTGGCATCTCGTTTCCATACAAGAATTGAACTTCGTCAGATTGGTGTTCGTGATGAAGCAAAAATGCTTGGCGGTATCGGTATATGCGGTCAACCTTATTGTTGTAAGCGCTTTCTTAATGATTTCGAGCCTGTTTCCATCAAAATGGCAAAAGAACAAGGACTTTCGCTTAACCCCACCAAAATTTCGGGCAGTTGCGGAAGACTTATGTGTTGCCTTAAATATGAAGAAGATGCTTACAGTCATTTGGCTTCCATTACACCGCGTGTAGGTTCTACCGTTAAAACACCTGATGGAATAGGCGTTGTTACCGATTGCAACCTTGTTACAGGCAATCTGTTTGTCAAACTAAATGACAGCGAGTCTATGCCATTTAAAATCCACCGTGATAAAGTGGAACGCATTTCGGCAAAAAGACCGCAAAAAAACGAAAACAACCAATAATTTGACTTTTTTAAGACTTATATAAAATTACCCTTGATTTTTTTAAGGTTTAGAGTTAAAATGTATATTAGTAAATCTACGGAGGTGTTTCTAAGATGGCTTATGTAATTTCTGAAGCTTGCATCAGCTGTGGTGCTTGTGCTGCTGGTTGCCCTTGCGATGCTATTGTTGAAGGCGCAACTCAATACGAAATTGATGCAGATAAGTGCTGTGACTGTGGCGCATGTGCTGCAGGCTGCCCTGTTGACGCTATCTCTGAAGGCTAATCTCTACATATTGAGAAACCTTGTGAATCAACGCCTTTACAGCTTTTACTGTAAAGGTGTTTTTTCGACTATTTTTACTTGACAAAATTTTTTAAAACAATATAATCATTGAAAGGAGTGATTCCGTGGAAAATACAAAAACTATTACAACAAATAAAAAGGCATATCACGAGTATTTTGTGGTAGAAAGTTTTGAATGCGGAATCGCACTTTCAGGTACAGAGATTAAGTCAATCCGCGCAGGCGGTGTAAATCTTAAGGATGCATGGTGCGATGTTGTAGAGGGCGAAATGATACTAAAACAAATGCACATAAGCCCCTATGACCACGGCAATAGGTTTAATAAACCACCTATGCGCGACAGAAAACTGCTAATGCACAAACGCGAGATTATGCGCCTTTTTGGAACCGTAAAGCAAGAAGGTATGGCGTTAGTACCATTGTCGCTTTATTTTAAAGGCTCACTTGTTAAGGTGCAGTTAGGTCTTTGCAAAGGTAAAAAATTGCACGACAAGCGCGAAACCGCCGCCAAACGCGACGCTAACCGCGCAATTGACCGCGCCTTAAAAGAACAAAACAGATAATTCATAATTCCGAATTACGAATTAAATATAAGGGAGTGTAAAGGTTTCGACAGGGATTTAGAAGTATCGGAAGCGAGCAGCGGTGCGGTACCGCTTAAAAAATCGCATAAAAAATTAACTAACAACAATAAAGTTGCTTTAGCTGCCTAATTTGGCGGCTCGCTAAACCTTAGAGTACCACGGCTAAGGCAAGGCGTCGATTTAGTGGTGAACGTGAACGCGGGGCTGTTCCTCCCCTCGTCACGCAGTAGGAACTACCAAGCAAAGCAGTCGGTCGCTTGACGGCTTTGTAAGGGAATGTAAATAGGCGACTGCGCTCGGAGATGCCGATATGGAAAAATTTTTGGACAGGAGTTCGATTCTCCTCACTTCCACCAGTCGAGGGGCTCGACACCCAATCCGTTATAAAGTCTTGTGCTAATCTTAAATTAGCGACTCGACCATATAGTTCGTGTTTGGGTATTGTTGCTCCACCAAAAGCAATAAAAACCGCTTAAATAAGCGGTTTTTATTTTTTGTGCACGAATTATGTATAAATTTTATTTTATCTTAACCTTTTTAAATTCAATTTGTGCTATATCGGGGGTGGTGGTGATTTTTATAGGCAAACCCGTTGCGCCAAGTTGTAATTTATACTCAAAATCTTTATTCACACCCTCGATATAAAAAACATCATCTTGCTCTAAAACAGTAACATCTTCTTGTGATAATACATCATAAATAAGACTTGCCACCGTATTTTCAAAAATGACTTTATCATTTATGTACTCAAGTTCTTTAAAATGCGCCTTAACGCCATTTTTAGAAAATGAAAACTCCAACCCCTCAATATCGGCAGGCCAAGTGAAACGCACCGACATATCACCGTTTTGCTGAACATCACACTGGCACTCATAACTTTCGTTATAATAAACTGCCTCGCACTGGAAAGTTATGCCCTTTGTCACAGGTTTAACAGTTGTTTCCCCTGCACAACCGCAAAGTAATAGTAACAATATAACCGAAATAAGCCTTTTCAAAAAATCACCTTTTACAAGGCTTCGATTATATCACTCGGCAAAAGTGCGCGTTCTCCTTTAATATTTGCTACCTTATCGGCTGTGGCGCTGTGAATATAAACTGCCGATTTTACGGCATTTAAAATATCCATACCCTGCGCCAGATATGAAACAATAATCCCTGCTAATACATCACCGCTGCCACCTGTTGCCATACCGGCATTACCGCAGGTATTGAAAAACACCTGTCCGTCGGGAGTTGCAACAATCGTATTTGCACCTTTAAGTACTGTAAAACAACCGTATTCTTTTGAAAAATCAGTTGCAATTTTTACGCGGTTTTGCTCAATTTCGCCCACAGTCTTACCTGTAAGACGCGCCATTTCGGCAGGATGCGGAGTTATAATAATCGAAGCGTTAGTTTTCTTTAATACATTTATATTCGAAACCAACGCATTTATGCCATCCGCATCAATAACCAACGGAACTTTGATGTCTGTCACCAATCTCTTAACCAATTTTTTGGTGTGACGATTGTTACCTATTCCACACCCCACAAGCACGGCATCAGCCTTTTTAAGCGGTGTTTTTATGTCAATATTACCCTTAAAACTACCATTTTGGGTTTGTTTTGCGATATTGCATACCGCCTCAGGCACGGCACAGGTCAAAATATCATATATACTTTTTGGTATTACACATTTAGCAATACCCACACCGCTTCTAAGACAAGCACGTGCTGACAAAATCGCTGCACCTGCCATACCGTAACTACCGCAGAACATAACCGCCGTACCGTAACTACCCTTATGGGAGTTATGTCTTCTATCTTCAAATATCGGCGCTTCAATAGTCTTATATTCAAAATCACAAGGAGTAACACCTATATCACACACAACCACCTGTCCTACAAAATCACTCGCGGGTGGCAATAAAAAACAGGGTTTTAGTGCTATAAATGTCACCGTCAAATCGGCTTTAAAGCAATTACCCAAAACCTTTCCTGTATCACAGTCAATACCGCTTGGGATATCCACCGCAACCTTAAAGGCAGATACATTATTCATATCATTTATAAGATTTTGCAACTTTTCATCTGGTGCACGATTAAGACCAATGCCGAAAATGGCATCGACTATAATATCAAATTCACCCGTCAATTTATCGGTAACATTAACACCTGAAAGTGATGAAAAATAATGCTTAGCAGAATCGGTCGAAGGCTCACCCATCGCTAAAACAACCGTAACATCCGCTCCCTTGTCTTTCAGATTTTGGGCAATAACAAAACCGTCACCGCCATTGTTACCGTTACCACACACAACACAGACGCGCTTATTCGCAATAGGAGTATTTTGCAGTATAATTTCACTCGCCTTATCCCCTGCAATTTTCATTAACTCCATAAAAGAAAATGCGCCGTTATGGACGGCATTTTCTTCGGATTTTCTTATTTGTTCCCGAGTCAAAACATCCATACGGCACACACCTTACTTAAACGCACTATTTGATATAAATTTAGGTAAAAATTTAACCATTGCCTTTTTCATTTTTTCATTAGGAGTAAAAACTAAATACTCCGCTTTCTTACCTTCTTTTTCGCATACCATAAAATAAGCATCCTGGGACTTCCCGGGACAAGCAAACACCAATTGCTTTTTATCAATACTCTCTAAAAACGCAGGGTTGTATTTTTCCAAACGGGTAACGTGCGATACTTCAAAACTCATAAGTCTTTTTCTCGTAGATTTATTGGTAATTCTATCAATATCCATAACACCGTTTGTAAGAATATACTCATACTCAATATTTAAAAGGCCAGTAAATTTAACAGTACCAAAAATTATACCCGCAACTGCAACAATAAATAATGTTCCTAAAAACAAAAAAGCCAAACCGCAAAGTAACAACGCAATAACCCATGCCAAAATAAAAATTGTTATTGCTTTGCCATCTCTCTTAATCGGAACTAACTGTTCAAAAAACACATCCATAATTATACTCCTGTGCTCGAATTTATATACTTATTATACACAAAATTTCTATGTCTTGCAATAGTTAAATTTATAGTATATAATATATTTAATAAAAATAAATGAAAACGAGATTTTTTAACAATGAAAAGAAAAGATAAGTTTTCTCCCTTAGGTTGGGTACTAAAAATTTTCAAAAAATTCACCCTTAAAACTACGCTGATGTGCTTATCATCGATTGCGGTTTCTTTGGGGTATATTGCCCTTGCCTTTGTTTCCAAAAGCATTTTAGAAACCAAGGACAAAAACAGCATTATAAACGGTGCGATTATTTTGGCCGTTATAATAATATTACAGGTCATCCTTTCGGGTGTTTCAGCAATGCTAAAAACATCAGTACAAGGTAAATTCACAATTGCACTGCGACAGTATTTATTTAAAGTTTTAAACTCTAAAAAATATAGCGAAACACAAAAATACCATTCAGGTGATATTTTAAACCGCTTCACATCTGATACCGAAGTTATAGTTTCAAATACGGTTTCCATCCTACCGGATATTTGCTCTATGCTCTCTAAGATTATTGGCGGTGCCGCGGCGCTTATTATACTTGAGCCGACAATTGCAGTTATTGTTATCATATTTGGCGCTTTAATCCCCGCAATCGGCCGTTTAATAAACAAAAGGTATAAATATCTACATAAAGAATGTCAACGCACCGAAGGCGAAACACGCTCGTTTTTACAAGAATGTTTTGAAAACTCTGTTGTTATAAAAACCTTTAAAAGCGAAGCACCGTTCACTCAAAAACTTTCACAATATATGCAAACTAACTACCGCTTTAAAATCAAACGCACATTGGTTTCGGTTTTTTCGCATTTGAGTTTATATTCATTTTTCACCATAGGCTACTATGCAGTACTGGTCTGGGGTGCAGGTGCTATTGCAGATAAGGCAATATCTTACGGCACACTTATCGCTTTCTTGCAACTTGTATCTCAACTACGCGCACC
The DNA here is from genome assembly GCA_015066095.1 of Oscillospiraceae bacterium. GTDB lineage: Bacteria > Bacillota > Clostridia > Oscillospirales > Acutalibacteraceae > UBA737. The sequence goes on from SVPC01000004.1 coordinate 43,503, forward strand.
GCTTCAAAATATTTCAAGCATTTTCCCGCGCTATTATGCTATTTGTGCTTCTGCAGAACGTTTGGCAGAACTTGAAAACCTTGCTAACGAACCTGTTTGCGAAAATAATCCCCTACCCGATTTTTCTTATCTGTCTGGTGAAGATATCACCTTCTCATACGGCAATAAAAATATTTTGGAAAATTTCAATTTTAAAATTCAAAAATGCTCACTCACCGCTATAACTGGCACTTCGGGTAAAGGTAAGAGCACCTTGTTTAAACTTATTTTAGGTCTTTATGAGCCTCAAAACGGCAAATTAACTGTTAACGGTCAAACAATTGTAAACGCCGCCACACGGTCACTTTTTGCCTTTGTTCCGCAAGGTAATATGATTTTATCGGGCACTATAAAAGAAAATCTTACTATTTGCAACCCAAATACTACCGAAGAACAACTGATAAACGCCTGTAAAACCGCAGAAATTCACGATTATATCGTTTCTCTGCCTAATGGATATGACACACCCTTAAACGAGCGCGGCGGCGGTCTTTCAGAAGGACAAATTCAACGTTTATCCTTAGCTCGCGCACTTTTGGCAGACTCCCCTGTTTTGCTTTTGGATGAGTCTACAAGCGCACTTGACAGCGACACCGAACTTAAAGTATTGCAAAATATAAAATTGCTTAAAGATAAAACCGTAATACTTGTCACCCACCGCAAAACCGCAATAGATTTTTGCGATAATATAATAAGTATATAAACAAAACCGCAACATAAGTTGCGGTTTTTAATTTAGTTAACTATAACCTGTTTACCTTGGAGCAGACTTTCAAGGTTTTTAGAAATCTTTTTAAAGTTTGATGAACCTATCTTTCCCATATCAATACCATCAACAAAGCATTGATACTTAGTAGCGTTCACCTTATAAAATTTAATCACAGTCGGTTCGCGTTTAGAATCATTGTAGTTATAAGTTATAGTAAGTTCGGGTTCACCCTTTACTTTTTCGGTATCAAAATCCATAACCTCTAACATACATAAATATTGATAGAACGATTGGAAATAGGATGAATTATACACCTTACCGTCACATTCTACAATGTATTTATTAAGTTCTTCACTTCCGCTTGGATTTTTTTCAATGTCAAAACTGTAGGTTTTAGTCTCGGTTTTTAAAGTAAGATTACTTATATCATCAATCGATACCATAAACACCGTCTTGCTGTAAAAATCTTCTGTTCTATAATAAAGGAATGTTGCCTCATCGGCCGAAATCTTTTTAACAACCTTGCTGTCACTGCCTACAACCGCAAAATATCCGTCTTCTTGCTTTTTAAACTTATAGGTGTAGGTATAATCTTTAAACTTGACACTCAACTGATAATCGGGATTATCCAATCCGAATTTAGCCAAAGTTTTATTCTTTACATCATAAGCATACGCGCCCGATACAGGGAAACCGTCAGCAAACACCGAGAAAACACCGTCAACATTTTCTGCCGAGCGCTTTGTAGGACTTGTCACAAGATAAGGTATATAATCGCCTAAAAGCGAGTCGTCATTTAACTCAAACACAAGTTTTTCATCGAAATACTTACCCGAAAGGGTAATAGAATCAAAATCGATAAGCTTTCCATCTGAAAAATACTTATCATATTTATCGCTAAGGGTTATTCCCCCTTGAGCTTCGGTACTTGCCAAATCGATATCGGTAAAGTTTAATGCCTCGGCCAAGCTGTCGCTGACAATATATATTTTTTCTTTACCCGAAACCTTAACATAAACACCCATATTGTCGGGTGATTGGTCACCCACTAAAACGGTGAATTTTTCACCTTTCAAGGTTTCCACCTTGGCGGTTAGAACAGGGTTTTCTAAACCGCAATCTTTATCGGTTTTGGTAGTAATATCGCGCACGGCATCAAAATCTACAATTTGTTCGACCTTTTGCTCAATAATACCACTACTTGTAAAGGTCTTATCATACCCTTTTACATACCAATCAATTTGTGTAATCTCTTCACCCGATTCCTCATCAACCACCTGTGTTGATTCGGAATAAAAAGTGAAAGTGCCGTTTTTATTAGTAACCGTGACGGTCTTCATATCACCTGCATCATAGTCGACAAGTTCGATAGTGTTATCACCAGTGCTTTTATCCCCGTCATCGACAGCATAGTTTTTAACTATCCAATAACCGCTGCCGATTATAATAGCCACCACCAAGCAGAGAGCCACCGTAACAAGTGCCTTATTGCTTTTTTTAGCCTTTACCTGCTTATGTGCGGCAGGGTCAGAAAACACGGTCGAAAACTCATCATCTATTTGGGTGGTTTTTTCATTTTCAAAATCGTTATTCATTATGAACGTCTTCTCCAAACACAAACAAATATGCAAACACCAATTATCAAGAGCGGTAATGCGATTACAAATATAATCAAAACATTATTTGCCGATGATTCAGTAACAGAAGTAGCAAAGCTTTGATCGGTAATAACCTTTGTTACAAACGAAATACCGGTATCTTCTGCACCGACAGCGCGTTCCGCCACCGCAAATGCAATATTTTTATTACTGGTATCTTCATATTCCGTATAATCGGAATAAACAAAATCGGTACTACTGAAAACAATAACATTATTTTTTATCAAATCGTTATTGCTATCATAGGTAGAGCGTTGTGAATGAATTACAGTAGCATAAGCCTTGGCATCATCTGTATCAAAGCCTTGCCACGAATCTTTTGTTCCTACGGGTGCGTTTACAACAGTGTTTGCAGTAGCAAACAAACAAGATGTGGTTTTGTCACCGTTAACTTCAAAAGCCTGATTCATAGGAATATTACCGCTTGTTATACAAACGCTCATACCATTAAGAATATCGTCTTCGGTCGTGGTATTTGGGAAAGAACCCATAGCAGTAGGCATATCAGACAAGTGATAGTCACCTGTATCAAATAAAAGACCTTCTTCTATTTCTATACCCCACTCTTCAAGGAAACCGTAAATATTCGGTAAATAAGGTGCATTTGCAGATGCTACAAACACAAGACCCTTGTCATATTTTTCGCCGTTGTCAAGGAAAGTTGCGATAACATTAAGTTCATCTTCAAGAAAATCTTTTGTAGGACCGATAATAAAAATAGCATCATATTTGCTTGAAATCTTGGTGATAATCTTGTCAGAAATCACATCTACCTTGTAGTTGTTAGTTTCAAGCAATTCGCGGTAATTTGCTGAAATATCTTCAGCCGAATGACCTGTTATAAATGCAACCTTAGTGTCATTTTCATTGGTAACATAGGCAATCGCACTTGTAAGCGCGGTTTCAATGTTGTTACCCTCGATAGTGGCAGTAGTATAACCGTACATAGCCATACTGTCATCGGTTGCTATATCGTAAATATCCTTGTAACCTACAATTTTATAGCGTTCATTTTCATTTATAGTACAACTTACGATAATGTCACCAAAAGCAATATTTTCATTTGCATATTTAGACTGAATTTCACTAAAAGATGCGTCTTGTGTATCTAAAAATTCAACCTCAATATTATCGTTATAGTCGTTGTATTTTTCTACAAGACTAAACATTTGTGCGTAATAACTGCTATAATCCGCTGTGGTATCAAAATAGACACCTTGTTGCTCATACTCGGTAGCGATAAGCGAACTCATATACTGTAAATATTGATTTTCTGTAGCGCAAATTTTAACCGAAACTTCATTTTCTACCGACTCGATATACCCAATATTTTCGTCGCTTATTGTGTTAATCTTATCGGCAGTCATATCATATTCCAGCTTAAAACGGTCAGAAACTATTGAAATCAAAACATTAAACGCAATAATACCCACTAAAACGAGTGCTATTATAATAGCCGAATAAGTACCGCGTTTAAGTTTTATTTTATTAGTAAAAGAAGGAATATTAAATTTTTTCATTATAACCAACCTCCTTTTATTAAGACCATCTTCTCTTTTCAAGTGCGCGTACACACAAGAAAAGGAAAGCAACGATAATACTCAAGAAATAAATTACATCGGGTAGTGAGAAATACTCATTACCAAAATTAGTAAACATATCAATAAATGCCAACTTTGAAACAGCAGTCGAAACCCATTCAACATTTATCATTTGCGCAATAGCCGACATATAAGATATTGTAATATTGATAACCAAGGTCAAAATAGCCGAAATAACAGGACTTTCGGTAAGGCTTGAAACCAACATACCAATAGAGATAAGCGCGCCGCCTAAAAGCAAAATACCCAAAAGAGCATAAAGGAAAGTGAAAATATTTACGCTCACATAACTCATAACAATTATTTCAAAAATAATTGTAGGAATAAAGCACATCGCAAAAACTGCAAAAGCAGCAAAATATTTACCTAAAATTATTGAGGTCAACTTAACAGGAGATGTAAGTAAAACCTGGTCAACCTTTTGGCGTCTGTCTTCACTCATAAGACGCATTGTAAGTATCGGAATTAAAAATACCGAAACGCTGAGTAATTGCGAAATTACATACTCAACCTGCGGTATACCGCTTCCGTAAATCGCCCAGAAATATAAACCCGAGAAGAAATAAAATGCGGCAAGAATGATATATCCTATAGGAGTGGTAAAATAAGACTTAAATTCTCTTTTAAAAATAGCAAGCATTATTCTTCACCCTCCTCTTCATCATTATAACCCATAAGTTTTCTGGCATCTTCGTAACTGCCGGCCTCCACCAAGCGTAAGAAAACCTGTTCAAGTGTCAACTTGTTACTTGTAAGCGCCAAAATGTTTTTACCGCGTGAAACAACGCGTTCAAACACAGCGCGACGCACGTCACAGCCTTCTTCGGGCTCAATTAGGAAATCTACTGTTCCCTTTTCGTTGCAACCCATACTCATAACAGATTTAACATCCTTAACAGTTGTAAGCGCTTCAAGCATTTCGGCTTCGCTGCACTCAATTCTTGCAACCAAAGAACGGTCTGTAGAAATACGGTCAGAAAGATTTTCTGCAGTATCGTCAGCAATAATCTGACCTTTGTTAATAATTATTACGCGTTTGCAAACTGCCTGTATTTCAGACAAAATGTGTGACGAAAGAATGATTGTGTGGTTTTTACCAAGACGCGAAATCAAATTACGGATTTCGATAATCTGTTGCGGGTCAAGACCAACAGTAGGCTCGTCCAGAATAAGAACATCGGGGTTGCCCACAAGTGCCTGTGCCAAACCTACCCTTTGACGGTAACCTTTAGAAAGTTGCTTAATAAGACGATTTTGCACGTGGTCAATCTTGATAAGTTTCATAATCTCATTAATATGCGCCTTTTTGGGGAACTTAACCTTTTTCAAATCATAAATAAAATCAAGATATTCCCTAACCTTCATATCGGTATAAAGGGGCGGAATTTCGGGCAAATAGCCTATACGTTTCTTTGCCTCTTCGGGATTTTCCATAATGTTAAAACCGTCGACACTAACCTCACCCTCTGAAAGAGAAAGATAACCTGTCAATATGTTCATTATGGTGGATTTACCTGCGCCGTTAGGACCCAAGAAACCTATTACTTCGCCTTTTTTAATACTGAAATTTACATCTTTAACAGCCAAGAAATTCCCGTACTTTTTAGAAAGGCCTTTAACCTCTATCATAGCTAAACCTCCATAGTTTACTGCAAAATAGTATAACATATATATAATACCATTTTTTTAATATTTTGTAAACAAAAACTTGACAGACATTACACTTTATAAAACATTGAATAAAAAAACAATTTATGATATAATACTATCGGTTAATAAATTCCGTTTTAAAGGAGAGATATTTATGTTAAGTTCTATTGTTACTTTAATTGTGGGTGTTGTGTGTATCGCACTTGGCATTTCAAATATGCGAGGAAATATATCGTCGCTGCATTCTTATCACCGACATCGTGTTTCAGAAGAAGATAAAATTCCTTTTGGCAAGAAAGTAGGTCTTGGTACTATTATTATCGGCATTGGTATAATCGTGTTCAGTGGTTTATCTGCCGTAACATTTTATACCGAAAATGATGTCTTTGTTTTAGTCGGTACAGCAATTATGATTGTTAGTATTGTTGTTGGACTTGTTATCAGTTTTCGCGCAATGATTAAATATAACAAAGGCATTTTCTAATTAGTAAATTACAATTCGCCTGTCTGTTTTCATATTTCTTATACATAATATATTTTAATGCAAAAAGAAAACCCCGAAACCAAAGATGGTTTTGGGGTTTTTGTAATCTCTTGTAAAAATAAGATTAACGCTTTGAAAATTGGGGTGCACGACGTGCGCCTTTGAGACCGTATTTCTTTCTTTCCTTCATTCTGGGGTCACGAGTCAAAAGACCTGCCTTTTTGAGTTCGCTGCGGAGTTCGCCGTCGAACTGAAGAAGCGCACGAGAAATACCGTGACGGATAGCACCGGCCTGACCGGTAACACCGCCGCCTGCAACACGGCAAACGATATCAAACTTATCAGCAGTACCTGTAAGATTAAGGGGCTGACGAACGATAAGTTTCAAGGTTTCAAGACCGAAGTAATCATCAATGTCTCTGTCATTGATAGTGATTTTACCGGTACCGTTGTAAACGCGAACACGAGCCACTGAAGATTTTCTTCTACCAGTGCCGTAAAAATATTCTTTACCTTCAAACATTGTGTATTACTCCTTTCTTAAAATTCATAAACTTCGGGCTTCTGAGCTACTTGCTTGTAGTCAGCGCCTGCGTAAACGTGAAGACGAGTGAGAGCCTTGCGGCCGATAGTAGTATCGGGAACCATGCCCTTAATAGCGAGTTCCATAGCCAATTCAGGACGGGTGTTCATAAGGGTAGCATACTTAACTTCCTTAAGACCGCCGATGTAACCTGTATGACGACGATAATACTTGTTCTGTAATTTGTTACCTGTTAAAACTGCTTTATCAGCATTGATAACTATAACGTGGTCACCACAATCTACATGAGGGGTGAACTCAGGCTTAACCTTACCGCGAAGTAAATCTGCAACCTTAGTTGCGGTGCGGCCAAGAGGTCTGCCGGCTGCGTCAATAATATACCACTTACGCTGAATATCAGCAGGTTTTGCCATAAATGTTGACATTGTAAAAACCTCCAAAAATATTTAGTACTGCAATAGTCCCCTATTGCGTCAGCTTGACTATGATACCACACCGAAAAACTAAAGTCAACACATTTTTGAAAAATTTTTAATTTACATTTCACTTTCTCTCGTTTTCTCTTATTTTCTCTCATTTTCTCTTGTTTGCTAACTTGCGATTTTATATTTTTGCTGTAAAAAAATCGTAAAAACATAAAATAAAGCGGTCGGTTATCCGACCGCCAAAGGCTTTCTACATATTATGTAGTAAACCCATTTGTATTTATATCAAGCCCAAAACTAACCGTTAGTGCCTTGTCCACCTGCCCCATAGCGTTTATATCCAAAGCGCCCATTTTTTCTTTAAGCCGTTTTTTATCAATAGTCCTTACCTGCTCGAGCAGTACTATAGAATCCTTTGCAAGACCGCACTCCACCGCATCTACCGAAATATGTGTAGGCAATTTTGTTTTATCGCGCTGGCTTGTAATTGCCGCCGCAATAACCGTAGGGCTGTATTTATTACCCACATCATTTTGAATGATAAGTACAGGTCTTACTCCACCTTGTTCTGAACCTATAACAGGACTTAAATCTGCGTAATATATTTCTCCGCGTTTAATATTCATACATTTTCACACTCCGATTATATTCTTGCCTTAAAATATAAAAAATAATCATCATCTTTCATACAATATATAATATGTAAAAAAAATCTTTCGGTGAGTGAGCTATGGTTAGATTTGCTTGTTGACTTTAAGCCCTTTAAAATGTATAATTTTAGTTAGAGGTGACTAACTTATGCGCAAGTTTAATATAAAAGGTATGAGTTGTGCCGCTTGCAGTGCAAGGGTTGAAACGGCAGTAAATTCACTCGTTAATGTGCAAACCTGTACAGTGAATTTGCTTACAAATTCTATGGTTGTTACAGGAAAAGCCACAAATGAAGATATTATTGCTGCTGTGCAAAACGCAGGTTATTCTGCTTCACTTTTGGATGACGCGCATATTGAAGACACCAATACTTTAAAAGACACCCAAACACCCATTCTTAAACGCCGACTTATCTATTCACTCGGCTTTTTGGCAGTTTTAATGTATATTTCGATGGGACACACAATGTGGGGCTTCCCCCTACCCCGTTTTATGCAAAACAATGTGCTTATAGCGGTTTTAGAAATGCTTTTGGCACTTACCGTAATGATAATAAATAGACAGTTTTTTATAAACGGTTTTAAGAGTATAATACACCGCGCACCCAATATGGATACGCTTGTAAGTTTAGGCTCTGCGGCAGGGTTTGTTTATAGCACAGCAGTTGTTGTTATGATGATAAGCGGTAAAATCGACCTTTCCCACGCTTTACACGATTTGTATTTCGAATCGTCGGCTATGATTTTAGCGCTCATAACCTTAGGCAAAATGTTGGAATCTCGTGCAAAAGGTAAAACCACAAACGCGCTCAAAAGCCTTATGGACTTATCACCTAAAACCGCTACTGTTATAAAAAATGGTAAAGAAATCATCATCACCATTGAACAAGTATCCATTGGTGATATTTTTATAGTAAAACCGGGTGAGAGTATAGCAGTTGACGGCATTGTTATAGATGGTTTCAGCGCGGTTGATGAATCAATGCTCAGCGGTGAAAGTATACCGATAGAAAAAAGTGTAAATTCAAAAGTTTCGGCAGGTACAATAAACCGCTCGGGCTTTTTAAAATGTAAAGCCGTAAAGGTTGGCAAAGACACCGCCATTTCACAAATAATAAAAATGGTAAGTGATGCCGCTGCAACCAAAGCCCCTATTGCCAAGGTTGCAGATAAAATTTCAGGTATTTTTGTGCCGATAGTTCTTGGTATTGCAATAATAACTATTGTCGTCTGGCTCATTTTAGGTCAAACAATAGGTTTTGCATTAGCGCGCGGAATTTCGGTATTGGTTATAAGTTGCCCTTGCGCTTTAGGTCTTGCTACCCCTGTTGCTATAATGGTAGGAAGCGGCAAAGGCGCTAAAAACGGTATTTTATTTAAAAACGCCATAGCGCTCGAACAAGCAGGCAAACTTACCGCCGTAGCGCTTGATAAAACAGGCACCATAACCGAGGGAAAACCGTCTGTAACCGATATTGCGCCACTTGGCATTACCGAAACCGAACTTTTAAAACTCGCCTTTTCGCTCGAAAAACATAGTGAACATCCCATTGCTAAAGCAATCGTCAACAAGGCAAAAGAAAACGGAATTGACTCATTCCCCATTTCGGAATTTAACACGGTTGCCGGTAACGGTCTTTACGGCAAAAATAATGACAGTATTTTAAAGGGCGGAAACCTATCTTTCATAGGCGATTGTGTGCCCACTGAATTCATAAGTTTGTCTGAAAACTATGCAAACGAAGGCAAAACCCCTGTATTTTTCTCGAAAAATAGTACATTTTGCGGTGTTATTGCCGTAGCAGATACCATAAAGCCCGATAGCGCAAAAGCCGTAAAAGAGTTGCAAAATATGGGACTTTCAGTTATAATGATTACAGGAGATAACTCGCACACCGCAAATGCGCTTGGCAAAGCCGTGGGTGTAGACGAAATATATTCCGAAATCTTGCCTGACGGAAAGCAAAAAATCATTTGGGCACTTAAACAAAAAAACACCGTAGCAATGGTTGGCGACGGCGTTAATGATGCCCCTGCGCTCGCCTGTGCCGATATTGGCATAGCCATTGGCTCGGGTACAGATGTTGCTATTGACTCAGCAGATATAGTTCTTATGAAGAACTCTCTATTAGATGTTAGCGCCGCAATCCGTTTATCACGCGCAACATTAAAAATTATTCATCAAAATCTATTTTGGGCTTTTTTATACAACTGTCTAGGAATTCCTTTAGCAGCAGGTGTGTTTATTTCACTTCTCGGTTGGCAGTTAAACCCAATGTTTGGCGCCGCCGCTATGAGTCTTTCATCTTTTTGCGTGGTATCAAATGCTTTAAGACTTAATTTATTCGATATATTAAGCAATAAAAAAGACAAGAAAATTAAATTTAAGGAGAAACAACAAATGTCGGTTAAGACTACCTTAAAAATTGACGGTATGATGTGTCCTCACTGTGAAGCACGCGTTAAAGATGTATTACAGAACCTGGACGGCGTACTTTCAGCGGAAGTCAGCCACAAGGACGGCACTGCCATTGTCGAAAGTAATAAAGAAATCGACCAACTTTTAAAACAGACTGTCGAAAATCAAGGATATAAAGTAACAGACTTAATAAAATAAACGGAGTGAAAATATGCTAAATTTCAAAAAAACTTTAACAATTTTTCTTACGCTTATCTTACTTTTAAGTACCATACCATTGGTTTCGCTTACCGCTTCTGCCGAAACGGTTAAGATGGGTTATATTTTTGAAACTGATGTAAATATCAGAAAGGATGCTACCACATCTTCCGGCGTAGTTGCCAATGTATCAAAATGGAATGTTGCTATCATAGGCACAAAAAACGATACACAATCCACCAAAAACACGTCAACAGGCAAAACCTATGTATGGTATAAAATATCTTACACATCACAATCAAAAACTATCACGGGTTATGTGCGTGAAGACCTTATAAAGGTTACTGAGTACACACTCGACCCCGAGTTTAAAGAAACACTTTCAGCCTTTCCTGAAAGTTACCATAACGATTTAATATTACTCCACGCAATGTATCCAAAATGGCAGTTTATAGCCGATGAAGTAAGTAATTCTTTATCACAAGCAGTTGCATTACAGGATAGTGAATATACAAAACTTGTTGAAACAAGTTATAATTCTTGGCGTTCTATGAGAAATAAATGTTTTAACTGGTCTACGGGCAAGTTTATCACCACCGACGGCGGTCGCTATGGTGCTTCGCGCGAAGTTATATCATATTATATGGACCCACGCAATTTCCTTAACGCTAACGATGTATATATCTATATGATGCAGTCGTTTGATGCTACTACCCAAACAGTCGCAGGTGTACAACAAATAATTGACGGCTCATTTATTGAAGGAAAAGTAGCCGATAAAAATGACACATACTATGGCAAAACCTATGCAGAAGTTATTTATTATGCCGGAAGAAAATCAGGCGTAAATGCTTATGTTTTGGCTTCCACCATTATACAAGAACACGGCAAAAGCGGTACAACTTTAAGTAAAGGCACAACTTATAATAATAAAACCGTTTACAATTTCTTCAATTACGGTGCAAGCGGTAAAACATTGTCACAAATAATCGCAAACGGTGCAAAATATGCTTATGACGAAGAATGGTTCACCCCAAGCGCTTCCATAATAGGTGGTGCTACAAAGTACGGAAAAAATTATATTAACAGTGAACAAGACCATTACCAAAATACATATTTTTATAAAAATTATAATGTATTAACCCCCGATAGAACTTGGCACCAATACGCACAAAATGTTGCCGATTCGTTAAGTTCTTCACGCGGTCTTCAAAAAACCTATTCCGACCTTAAAAATATTGCTTTGAAGTTCCGTATACCGGTTTACACATCACTCCCCAGTAAGGTTTCGGCATTACCTGCACAAAACAGCAATTATAATAACTATTATTTTGATGAAATAAAGGCCACAGGACTCTCCCCTGCTTTTAACCGCTACACTTACAATTACACATTAAATGTTAGCGATAATATGTTGGTGACTTTAAAACTACCACAAGGCGCCACCTATGCAGGTGATTATACTTTCCCCTTAACAGTCGGCAAAAATACTGTCACCCTAAAAATAAAATCACAAACAGGCTATACTAATAGTTATAAAATTACAGTAAACGCCACCAAAGCGGCCACCCTTACTGTTACCGAAAACTCTACCGACTTAGTACAAGAATCTGACGGAAAATACTACTATTATGTAAACGGTGTCAAATCTACTGCTACAGGTGTTGTGGACTATCAAGGCAAAAAGATTTATATACGCAACGGTATATTCACGGGCAAAAGCGGCATTATCACCTTCCAAGGCAAAAAGATGTATATCAATAAAGGCTACTTTACAGGCGTTTCAGAGGTTGTCACTATTGGCGACAAGACAATGTATTTCAACAAAGGTTACTTCACAGGAGCCAGCGGTATCATTACTTACGAAGGTCAAAAGATGTACATCAATAAGGGTTACTGGACTGGTGCCAGCGGTATCATCACATACCAAGATAAAAAATGGTATATTGATGAGGGTTACTGGACAGGCGCTACCGAGGTTGTAACCTATCAAGATAAAATCACTTACATTGACGGTGGATATTTTACAGGCGTTTCAGAGGTTGTCACCATTGGCGACAAGACAATGTATTTCAACAAAGGTTACTTCACCGGTGCCAGCGGTGTTATAACATTCCAAGGCAAGAAGATGTATATAAATAAAGGTTATTTCACCGGTGCTAGCGGATTTGCCACCTATCAAAATAAAAAAGCGTATTTCGATAAAGGTATCTTTACAGGCGCTACCGAGCTTATAACCCACCAAGAAAAGACCATGTACATTGAAAATGGGTTCTTTACAGGTGTGACAGGTGTTTTCAATTATCAAGATAAAGTGATATACATCAATCACGGCTACTTCACGGGTGCCAGCGGTGTTATTACTTACCAAGACAAAAAGATGTACATTGACAAAGGATACTTTACAGGCGCTACCGAAGTTATAACCTATAAAGACAAGACAATGTACATTGACGGTGGATACTTTACAGGTGTTTCAGAAGTTGCCACTATCGGTGACAAGACAATGTATTTTAACAAGGGCTACTTTACGGGTGCCAGTGGTATAGTCACCTATAACGGCAAAAAAATGTACATTAACAAAGGCTACTTCACAGGTGCCAGCGGTATCGTTACTTACCAAAATAAAAAATGCTATATTGACAATGGTTACTGGACAGGTGTTAGCGGCATCTACACTTACAAAGATAAAACCGTGTATATAAACAAAGGTTATTTCACAGGAGCCAGTGGTATTATCACTTATAGGGGCAAGAAAATGTATATAAACAAAGGTTACTTTACGGGTGCCAGCGGTATAGTTACCCATAACGGTAAAAAAGTGTATATCAATGAAGGTATTTGGGATACTTCATACACAGGCAAAATAACAATAGGCACTAAAACCTATAACATTAAAAATGGAATTGTAGTATAAAACAAAAAACTCTCGTAAAAACGAGAGTTTTTTGTTTTATAAAGTAAATCTCTTTATTTATTCAAATAATACTCCTGCAGCTTTAAGTGTATTTTGCAGTTCTTTAACATTAAGTGTAGTAGCATCTGTTCCGTTTTTAACACAAAGTGCCGCCGCGGTTCCTGTAACCTCACCGGTAAAAGCAGCAACAGGAATAACACGAGTTATCTCCCAACCTGTCCCCGTTGCACTGATTATTCTACCTGCAGCATAAAGATTTGGCACCATTTTATTGTAAAGAGTGGTATAAGGCAATTGAAAACGTCTGCCAAGGCCAGATTTACGAAAATCATTAAACGAGCCAACCGAATTTTCCGGCTTTACGCCATCTTCATTTCCCAAAAACTCCGACTCACCTATAATTCGGCGAATCTTACGGTACTGTGGCATACCTGGCAAGGTCATAATTTCACGACTTTCCTTATCTTCTGTCTTAAGTCGGTCAATCAAAACATTGGCGCCCCATGTCATATACTGTGTAACATCTTCGGCAGTAACGCCGTGCAAGTCCTTGTATTTTTCATAAGAGCCGTCCTTACTACGAACATAACGACATTCACGCGCGGCGCAGAAATTACCGGTTTGCGACAATTCGTCAACATCTTCCTTGTTAAGTTCAAGAACCAAATATGAAAAAACATTGTCACCCACCTCGGTAGGCACCCCTGCGCGATGGCATATTGTGGCGTTACCTGTAGCATCAATAACCATTTTTGCAGGATAAAGTTCACTACCTGCAACAGTTTCAACCACGATTCCTGTGATTCTATCGTTTTCCATTACCGGATATGTCGCTAATGTATCAAAAAGCAAACTTACATTATTTTGCTCTAAATAATTAACTAAAGCAGATGCAAAAATATTTGGTGAAAAACGTGTTGCATAGCGCTCGTGACGAATAGGGTATATACCCTTACCTCCCCAATGTTTAGGTAAACTTTCAAAACCGTATTTTATAGAAAGATGAAGAAGTTCCTCGGCAATACCGGCTATCATCTGCTTTCCCTCACCGTCACAAAGAGGTTCGTACCAATTTATAATACCAAGTGTAGCAAGACCGCCTAACATACATGTTTTTTCCAAAAGCAGGGTCTTTGCACCATTACGAGACGCCGCAACCGCTGCCGCAACGCCAGCAATACCTCCGCCTACAACTATGACGTCATATGCTGTCTTTTGTGTCAACTTAATATCCATACAACTTCCTCCAAAAAATCGTATATTATTCACAAACATTATACATAAAGTGAAATGCAAAGTCAACTTGAAAATGTTCGAATCCCTATTGTCATAAAAATCAAAAGAGAGCAACATCTTCGATGTCACTCTCTTTTAATTGGCACGCTGAAAGGGATAAATCCGCTTCGCGTATTCCCTGCTCGACGACCCAAAGGCTTTGCCTTTCGGTACCCGTCTTCGCACCACTACGCTACAAAACAGTTATTTAAACTGTTTTGCTTAACGCTTCGTGCCCTCTCAGGGTTCGAATCCCTATTATCATGAAAATCAAAAAAGAGCAACATCTTCGATGTCACTCTCTTTTAATTGGCACGCTGAAAGGGATTCGAACCCCCGACCCTCTGCTTAGAAGGCAGATGCTCTATCCAACTGAGCTATCAGCGCATAACTGCATTTTCCACAGCAAATGGTATTATACCATAGCATATAAAAATAATCAAGTATTTTTTAAAAAATCCCCGAAAAAATTCGGGGATTTTACGTTTCAATTAAGCCTTAACTTTTTTAGTAACAAATATAACAGCCATAGCCATAACTGCTATCATCATTACATAAATTGTAGCATCGAATGTTTGGGGAGAAAGAACATCATTTTCTTTTTCTACTTTAGTTGCTGTTTTGCCATCAGTAACAAGAGCCATTTTGTCATATTTTTCATCCAATTCAAAAACAACCTTGCCATCCTTAACGGTAGGCTCTACTGCAACAGTTTCTTTGCCTTTTTGAAGCATTACAAAAACTTTAGAAGACTTAGAAATACCTAAAACATCCAAAGTGACAGTAAGCGGATATTCAGGTTTACCATCAACCTCAACTTCAAAATGACCTACAACTTTTAATGTAGAATCTTTTTCTTCATCCTTAAGGCCCTGTAAAGTATTATAAAAGTTCTTATTTACTTTACCGTCAATCTTTTCAAACTTAATTAAAGCCTCTTTGTCATTTGCATCAGTAGCAGTTACGCCCGAAATTACACCCTGTGCTTCGGGTGAAGAAGCAGCAAAAGCAACACATACACTAGCCGAAACAACCAATACCACAGTCAATAAAAACGCCAATACCTTTTTCATATTATATTTCTCCTTTTAGTTTGTTTTTATATAAAATAAATTTAAAACCGTTTCAAATAGGGCTTGTTCATCCACCTCAAAGGTTTCATACAAGCCGTCAAAACCGCTTTGACCTTTTATAGAGTTCATTTTAAATTCAGCCGCTGCCATTTCGGTGGCAAGAAAAGCCACTTGAGAAGCATCAATATCGGTAACAGAGTTTTTAGAAAGTTTTTTATACATATCAATAGGCAAAGATAAATCTTTTTTAAATGCTTTCTTTGCCGAATCAACAAAACTTGAGATAAACACCTTTTGCCGTTCCAACCGCGGGGCATGGGTTTCTCCCCTGTACTGAATAAACTTAAGCGCCTTATCACCGTTAAGTTTAACCTTTTTGCCTTTAGTCCAATTTTTTTGTGCTTCAGTCATATCATCGGGTATTACAATCTCTACACCGCCTACCGAATCTACAATTTCATCAATAGAATCCATAAACAAAGTGTAGTATGCATTTATAGGAACATTGTAAAGCAAACGCGAAACCGCTTTACAAGTTAGTTTTGAAGAATCTTTATCATTCTTGCCATACACATAAGACAAACAAATCTGCGCGTTATCGCTACCCATGAATTCATTATTCATATCGTAAATATCGATATCTGCCAAAGTATTACGTGAAATTGCTAAAACATTAAACTTATTAGTCTTAGTATCAATGGACAAAAGATACAAAGCGTCGGCCTGACGGTCTTTCTTATCTTTTATATTAGCCTTATCAACACCTATAAACAGGATATTTATAACATTTTCATTATAAACGTAGCCTTGTCCGTTATGAAAAACCTCAGCGCTATCACCATAAGCATCGTCTTCTGACAGACCGCTATCGGTAAAACTTAATTCTTCTCGCAGCCTTGCCTCTCCTATTTTTACAAAGGCAAAAACACCGCCGCCGATACTCAACAGTACGCAAAGGATGATACTTATTATAATTATTAGTTTTTTATGTTTTAGCGGTTTATTGGTTTTGGCTGTCATAAACCAACACCCCCGAAACTATAAACCTTTTTTGCTTGTTGTTCATACATGTAGAAAGGGTTATTACCCTATCCTCTTTTGTGACAGTAATATCTTTTGCTATTTGAGAATTCATATCCCTAACTGCAAAAATCTCTTCAAGATATGATGTGCGATTTTGCTCTAGTGAAAAATTTCTATTAGCAAGAATGTGCTTATTATCCCAACTGCAAGCGGCAAAAATCTCATACTTCAAAATACGGTTTTCCATATAAACGGTTATATATCGGTTTTCTTTAAAAAACTCGACATCGCGGAACTTTTTAAGGTCCCCAAACATAGTGCCGTTTTTCATATTATGACCGTATACCAAAGTGTTGAAATCGTTAAAATCTTTATTATTATAATCTTCGGTAAAGATACTGCCGTAAGCCGACCACTCTTTATTTATAGTACGATTAAGGTAATATGCATTATTGCTTTTATGTTGCAATACAGGATAATCAACCTTTGTGCCGGGCACTACTATCCAAGCATAAATATCCTTATTCGCTTTTTTTAATTTATCAAAATCTACCGGTATATCAAGTTCTACTTCTTGAGAAGAAGCAACCGTAGAATTTGCTTTATAATCGTCCAGTTCGCTGCTTTGACAACTAGGCTGTATAATCTGCTGATAGGTTAAAAAACCGATACAAAAAACAAGCACCAAAGCCGAAACCCATGTTATAATTCTTAATACAATTTTTTTAGTATTAGCGATATATATGCACCTCTAGAAACACTTTCGCACATTAATAATAAAATTATACTACATATTTTTTGCTTTGTCAACTTGTATTATAGTACAAAAAAGTGTATAATTATTTTACTAAATGAATAAAGGAACGATTATGGAAAGAGAACTTTGGAGTTATTTAAAGCAAACCGACAAGCCGATTGTTCTTTACGGTATGGGCAACGGTGCGGACAAAATAATCGCCGTACTTGAATGTTACGGTATCCCCTTTCACGGTGTTTTTGCAAGTGACGGTTTTGTGCGTGACAAAATGTTCCACTCGCATAAAATTTCCACCTATAACGAACTTCGCGAAAAATACGGTCAAATGATAGTGCTGTTGTGTTTTGGCAGCAGTCTGCCCGATGTTCTAAAGAACATTAAAAGAATAGCCGCCGAGCAAGAACTATACTCACCCGAAGTGCCTGTTATAGGGGGCGGATTATTTACAAAAGAATATTATGAAACCAATAAATCTGCGTTTGATTTTGTGCGTTCCCGCCTTGCAGACCAAACATCTATAAAAACCTTCGATAATATTTTAAAATACAAGTTAAGCGGTAAAATTGACTATCTTTTTGAATGCGAAGTTTCGGCTGACGAGCCATATTCTTCATTTCTAAATCTATCGGGTGAAAACTTTATAGACCTTGGCGCTTATAACGGTGATACAGTTATTGACTTTATAAACCACGACCCACAATACCGAATAATCACGGCGGTAGAACCCGATGTTAAAACCTTTAAGAAACTACAAAACAATGTTAGCGGGTTGCGCGATATTTCGCTTATCAACGCCTGTGTTTCCGATAAGTGCGATACTGTCACTTTTAGTATGAAAGGCGGACGAAATTCTTCCCTTTCTCAACAAGGCACTCCTTTACAAAGTATAACAGTAGACTCGCTTAATACTGATGTTTCATACATCAAAATGGATGTAGAAGGTGCAGAAACCGACGCTATTATAGGTGCTAAAAACACCATAAAACAGCACAAACCCAAAATGTTAATTTCAGCATACCACCGCACTGACGACCTAATAAAAATACCCCAAACGGTGCTTAAGTTTCGTAATGACTATAAAATATATCTTCGTCATTTTAACTATCTGCCCGCTTGGGATACAAATTTTTACTTTATTTAATTTTCAATATCTTTTTTTATTTGCTTCATTAGTTCTTCTTTTGAAGCAAATTTTTTTTCGCTTCGCAGAAAGGAATTTAAAAAGACTCGTACATTTTTGCCATAAAGGTCACCCGTAAAGTTTTTAATATAAGTTTCGCTTAAACAACAATCACTTTTAAAGGTGGGGCGTAAGCCGATATTTGTTACAGCATCATAACACTCACCGTCAATTTGTACCGTTGTTTTATAAACGCCAAACTTAACATTAACAAGTTCTTGCGGGTATTTTTGATTAACGGTTGGAAAGCCCATAGTCCTTCCCCTGCCGTCACCTTTTATAATTTCGCCCGTAAATGAAAAAGGTCTTGCGAGTAAGGTGTTCGCTTTTTCAATTTCACCGTTTTTGAGTAAACTTCTTATGAGCGAAGAAGATACCGAAACGCCATCGCTCTTCACTTCATCGCAAATCTTACACTCTATACCCTTTTCCCCACAAAAATTCTTAAGCAAATGTACATCTCCCATACCGTTTTTACCAAAGCGGTAATTAAAACCACAAGAAATAACAGCAGGGTTATATTTTTCAAATAAGTAATTCAAAAAATCTTGTGGCTCGGTGTTTTTCACTCTCTCAAAATCTAAAGATACAATCTCGTCAAAACCCAAACCTTTTAGAATTTCCACCTTATCCGAATAGGTGGTAATAAGTTCGCTTTTACCTTCAAAAAACATTTTCGGCGGTTCCAAAAAAGTGACCGCCGTTTTTTTGTGGTCACAGGGCAAATCCAACACCTTGCGGTGCGCAATATGTACACCGTCAAAAGAACCTAAAGCCAATGCTGTTTTCACTCTGTCACCGCCTTATTATAATAATTTAAAATGCACTTGATATTAAGTTGACTGTTCTCGGTATCGGCAATACCTATACCTAAAAGCACTCCGTTACACTTAACACGCACAAGTTCGCCGGCAAAAAAATCGCCTATTCGCAATCTTTCAAAACCTAACTGACCGCCGTTGCAAAAACGAATTGCCTGTTTTTCGGTAATATTACACTCACGAAGATGGCTTACCGCCTTTTCTTCACTCACAATATAATTGCCTATATTGTCTATATCAAGCATTTCCAAATCGACGCAATCGGCAATATCAAAACCGCAAGTAGCAGTTCTTTCAAGTGCTGTAAGTGTTGCACCGCAGCCAAGTTTTTCACCAATATCACGCGCCAAAGCCCTGATATATGTACCCTTTGAAACCGCAACATCAATAACAAATGTGTTTTGTTCATCAATGTCTTGCAACAAATCTATACTGTAAATTTTAACTTCACGCGCAGGGATATCTATTTTTTCACCCTTACGCGCCAATTCGTATAAACGTTTGCCATCTTTTTTAAGCGCACTGTACATAGGCGGCACTTGCATAATTTTACCTAAAAAACTTTGCAAAACAGCATTTAATTCAGAATCGGTAACACCGACCGACTGTTCTTTTATTATTTCGCCTGTAATGTCATCTGTATCAGTTATAACACCCAATTTAACAGTTGCTTTATATCTTTTATTACCGTCAAGCAAAAGAGAGCACAGTGCAGTAGCGCGTCCTAAAAATACAGGCAAAACACCAGTAGCCATCGGGTCAAGTGTTCCTGTATGGCCAACGCGTTTTTCATTGCATAAACGCTTTACACGTGCAACCGCCGCAAATGATGTTATCCCTTGTGGTTTTTTTAGCAATAAAAAGCCTTGCATTTTACGCCTCCAAACACTCTTTTACAGCCTGTAAAACCTTTTCTTTTGCTTGTGTCAAACTACCGCTTACAGTAGCACCTGCGGCACCTTTATGACCGCCGCCTCCCAATTTTTTGCAAATTTCACTTGCATCAAACGGGGCATAAGTACGCACCGAAACCTTAAATTCTTGGTCACCTGTCTGCTTCATTGTGACACCTGCTTTAACACCCTCAACACTGCGCGAAATAACCGCAATACCCTCAAGTTCAGTACCGCCGCAGCCCGTTTTTTCTTGCATTTCGGCAGTAACACACAATAACATACACTTGTCATCAAAGTGGAATTCCGCAGTTTTTAAAACCTGTCTTTCAAGTTCTAAAAGTCGCTTTGACTTAGTATCAAACATAAGACGGTTTATTTCACTCGCATTTATGTTATATTCATAAAGCATTGCCGCGATAATGTGCGTTTTAGCGGTAACGGTAGCATATTTAAAACTACCTGTATCGGTCGCAATACCTGTATAAAGTGCTTTAGCGGTAATATCATTGATATTAATACGCATAAGGGTCAAAAGTTCAAAAATTATCTCCGCCGTAGCCGAAGCATCAGCGTCAAGATACAAATTTTTAGCAAACATTGTATTAGATACATGGTGGTCGATATTAAGGTCAACAATGTCACCAAACTCGTCTTTAAGAGTACCTAAAAGACGCTTATCAGCAACATCAACTGCCACTACCGTAGCACCCTCACGCACTACATGGTCGGTAATACGCGCAAAATAATCATATTTTTGGGGTATAACATCCGGACAGATAACACACGCTTTTTTGCCTAATTCATTAAGGCCATAATAAAGCGCATAAGCAGAGCCCAAAGTATCACCATCGGGTGACGCATGGGTCAGTATTATATAGTTATCGTGTTTTTTTAGATAGCGTGCGCATTGTCTTAAAGAAAGGCGTCTGCACTCAGTACTACCTTTATTCTTCATTATCGTTTTCCTCTTTAAAAGAATCTATAATTTTAGATATGTTAGCGCTATGCTCAATAGAATCATCAGCCACAAAACGTAATTCAGGCACTTTGCGTAAAGAAAGTTTAGCATCCATCTCTCGGCGCAAAAAACCTGCCGCATTTTTAAGTGCTTTTACCGAATTAACAGTTGCTTCATACCCTTCAATAGCGCTGACATATACCGTAGCATAGGAAAGGTCGCCTGAAACGTCAACCTTTACTATGCTTAAAAGTTTACTAACTCTTGGGTCTTTAATTTCACGCAAAAGTTCTGATAAAGTAATTTTCACATCCGAAGTTATACGATTAATTCTAAATCCGGCCATTAGTCTCTATATTCCTCCATAACAAAGGCTTCAAAAATATCGCCTTCCTTAATATCGGCAAACTTTTCAAGTGTGATACCGCACTCGTAACCTTGAGCTACTTCCTTAACATCATCCTTGAAACGGCGGAGTGAATCAATCTTATCTTCACAAATTACAATACCATCGCGTACTACGCGGATTTCGCAAGCACGTGTAACCTTGCCGTTTGTAACATAACAACCTGCAACGGTACCAACCGATGAAATCTTATAAACGCTACGAACTTCAACGCTACCAAGTATATTTTCGCGGTATTTAGGTGCTAACATACCCTTCATAGCCGCTTCAATTTCTTCAATACAGTCATAGATAATACGATACATACGCATATCTACACCCTCGCGCTCTGCCATATCCTTTGCAACAGCATCGGGACGTACATTAAAGCCTACGATAATAGCACCCGAAGCCTGAGCCAAAGTAACGTCAGATTCGTTAACAGCGCCAACACCGCCGTGTATAACACTAACTCTAACCTCATCATTTGAAAGTTTTTGCAAACTTTCTCTAACCGCTTCAACCGAACCTTGTACGTCGGCTTTAACAATAATGTTGAGTTCTTTAAGGTCACCCTCTGAAAGATTTTCAAAAAGATTATCAAGTGTAATCTTCTGTTTAGCATTATTAAGTTCGTCTTTAGCTTTTTGCTTTCTCTGTTCAACAAGTTGACGAGCAAGTCTTTCATCAGATACCGCGTCGAATATATCACCCGCATTGGGTGTTTCAGCAAGACCTGTAATCTCAACCGGAACGGACGGACCTGCTTCTTTGAGAACTTTGCCGTTTTCGTTAGTCATAACACGAACACGGCCAACGGCTGTACCGGCAACTATAATGTCACCTGTTTTAAGTGTACCATTTTGGACAAGCAAAGAAGCCACAGGACCGCGGCCCTTATCAAGACGCGCTTCAATAACAATACCCTTTGCACGTCTGTCGGGGTTAGCGGTAAGTTCTTGCATTTCGGCTACAAGAAGTATATTTTCAAGCAAGTTATCAATACCCATATGTGTTTTAGCCGAAACGGGTACGCAAATAATATCACCGCCCCATTCTTCGGGTACGAGTTCATGCTCGGTAAGTTGTTGCAAAATACGGTCGGGGTTAGCCTCAGGTTTATCCATCTTATTGATGGCAACAATAACCTGAACTTTAGCCGCTTTAGCGTGGTTAATAGCCTCGATAGTCTGTGGCATAATACCGTCATCAGCCGCTACAACCAATACCGCAATATCAGTAGCCATAGCACCGCGTTGGCGCATAGATGTAAACGCCGCGTGACCTGGAGTATCAAGGAATGTAATATCGTTGCCGTTACAGTTTACTCTGTACGCACCAATATGCTGTGTAATACCACCCGCTTCAGTATCGGTAACAGCAGTGTTACGAATAGCATCAAGAAGTGAAGTCTTACCGTGGTCAACGTGGCCCATTACAACAACAACAGGACTTCTGGGTTTAAGGTTTTCCTTGGTGTCTTCGGTATCGTCCATAATCTGTTCTTCAATGGTAACCACAACAGCACGTTGAATTTTAGCGCCCATTTCGGTTACAACAATTTCGGCAGTATCATAGTCAATTACCTGATTTACAGCCGCCATCATACCGAGTTTCATAAGTTCCTTAATAACCTCGGCAGCGGTTTTCTTCATAGCGGCAGCCAATTCGCCTACCGTGATTTCGTCACCAACAGTAACAGTAATAGGTGTCTTTTTAATGCGTTCAAGTTGAAGTCTGCGCATTTTGTCAGCCTCGGTTTCACGCTTTGCACCCTGCGGACGGCGATAGTCCTGAGATTTTTGCTTAATCTTCTGCTTACGTGAGAAGTTATCCTTCATAGAGTTAGCAGGTGCAATATTCTCATACTTTTCGTTATACTTATCAATATTTATATTTGAAGTACGGGTATCAACATGGCGTATTTCAGCAGGACCACGTTTTGGAGCCTCACCTGCCACCTTATCCTTTTTCTTTGATACAAAGGGCTGTGGGTCAGAAGGTTTGTGTTCCTTCTTAACAGGTTCTTGCACTTTAGGCTCTGCTTTTTTACTTTCAGCCTTTTTAGGTTCTTCTTTTTTAACTTCAACCTTAGGTCCGTCGATTTTGCCTATTTTCTTAGGCTCTGGTTTCTTTTCTTCTGCCTTAGGTTTGGTTTCTTTCTTAGGCTCTTCCTTTTTAGGTGCCACTTCACCGTTTTGCGCGGCAGCAGCGGCCTTCAACTGTTCAAGAATAGCCATTTGTTCTAAAAGTTTTTTGTTCTTTTCTTCTTCTCTTGCCTTCTTTGCCTTTTCACGCGCTTCTGCACCTGTGGCAAAATATGCCTTAAAATCTTTAACCTCATTTTCCTTGGTTATGCGGTTAAAAAAGCGGCCGATTTCTTCTTCATTAAGGGTGTTGCTACTCTTTTTCTCAACACCTGCAATCTCAGTAGCAAGGGCTGCCACCTCTTTTGATGTTAAGCCGAAATCTTTAGCAAGGTCGCTGATTTTATATTTGTTAGTCATTGGCATCTATCATAGCCTCCTGATTAAATATTGCTTGGGCGAATCCGTCATCATTAACCGATATAACGCCGCATTTTCTGCCCACTGCGGCAGATAAATCGTCTACCGTCACATTCAAAGTGACTGTTTTAACATTTTTATTACAAGCAAAAAAAGTGATTTCTTTTAGTGTTTTTTGGGATATATCCTCTGCGCAGACTATAAGTTTGGTTTTATTGGTTTTTAAAGCCTCACAAGATTTTTGCATACCGTAAGACAATTTACCCGCCTTGGATGCAAACCCCAAAAGAGTCAAGGTTTTATTATTCAACCGTTTGTAACTCCTTTTTGAGTCTCTCATAAATTTCTTTAGAAACCTCGCACGAAAATGCGCGTTGAAGTGCATTTGATTTTTCGGCTTTTTCAAGACATTCTGCCGATTTACAAATATATGCACCCCTACCGTTAAGTTTGCCCGTTAAATCAAGCAAAATTTCATTTTCGGGGGTTTTAACCACACGGACAAGTTCGCGTTTTGGTTTCATTTCACGACAAGCCGTACACATACGCATAGGTATTTTTTTAACACTCATAATAAAAACTCACTTAATATAGATTATTCGCCAAAGAAACCGCTTTCGGGATGGATATCAATCTTCCAACCTGTAAGTTTTGCGGCAAGGCGCACATTTTGACCCTTGTTACCGATAGCAAGGGAAAGTTGTTCTTCAGGAACACTTGCCTTGCAAACCTTGGGGTCTTCGGATTCGATTTCAACCCTAGCCACTCTTGCAGGAGATAAAGCCTCTGCAACAAAGAGTGTGGGGTCATCGCTGTATTTTACGATATCGATTTTTTCACCGGCGAGTTCATTCACAATATTGTTTACGCGTTCGCCCTTAGGACCGATACAAGCGCCAACAGCATCAACTTCGGGGTCGGGCGAATATACTGCGATTTTTGTTCTGGAACCTGCTTGGCGGGATACCGACTTAATTTCAATAGTACCGTCAAAAATTTCGGGAACTTCTTTTTCAAACAAACGCTTTACCAGACCCGGATGTGTACGCGAAAGCATAATACGGGCACCGCGCTCGGTTTCCTTAACATCCACAACATAAACCTTAATGTGGTCGCCCTCTTTAAGCATTTCGTCGGGTACTTGTTCGAGTTTGGGTAAAGTAGCCTCACTATGACCTATTGTAAGAATAGCATTGCCTGTTTTAGGGTCAATTTTCTGAACAACTGCAGTAACAAGTTCGCGTGTTTTGCTTTGGAACTCTGCCAAAGTCTGTCCTCTTTCGGCATCACGAACACCCTGACGGAAATTGTTTTTAGAATTTTGTGCTACTACACGGCCGAATTTTCTGGTGTCAAGTTTAATGTCAACAAATCCGTTTTCGATAGAATTGGGGTCGATAGCAGCAGCATCTTCCTTTGAAATCTCTGTATAAGGGTCTAGAACCTCATCAACAACAGTTTTACGGGCTGTTACCGAGAAAATTTTATTCTCACAGTCAATAACGCAAGAAACAATTTCGTTTCCGCCGTAATCTTTACGTGCGGCAACCACTATAGCATCTGCAATCTTTTCTGCAATAAATTCTTTCGGAATGCCTCTTTCTTCTTCCATCATCTCAAGTGCGGCAAAAAATTCTGCCGTATTATCTGTCTTTTTTGTCTTTTTAGCCTTAGCCATTTTTGTTAATTCCTCCAAACAAAATAAATTATAATTTTATTCAAAATCGCATAAGTTTGCTTTTGATATATCTTTTAAAGCAAAAGTAACTTTACTGCCGTGTATATCAAGCGTAATATCTTCTTCTAAAGCCACAAGCGTACCAGTAAACTCCTTAACGCCGTCAACCGCTTTATAAAGTTTTACCTTGATTTTCTGACCCAACACTTTAGAGTAATGCTCTTTCTTTACAAGTTCGCGTTCCAAACCGCAAGAACAAACCTCCAAATAATAAGATTTATCAATAGGGTCAGCCTCGTCAATAACGGGGTCAATAGCGTGGGAAACATTTGTGCAATCGTCAATGGTAATACCGTCTGCTTTATCAATAAAAACACGCAAATACCACGAAGCGCCCTCTTTAACAAAGCGTACATCCCAAAGCTCTACGCCCTCGTTTTCGACCGTTTCTTTTATAAGGGAATAAACCCTTTCGGCCGCATTTGCCATACCTTCGCCTCCTCGCAAAACAAAAGTGAGCGGCTTTGCGCCACTCACCTTTCTTAAGAACTGTACACATTATAACATATATTATTTAAAAAATCAAGTACTAATTTTGCGAAGCGGTTTCTCTATCATATTCTGCCAAAATCTCATCATCATCGCCGCCCTCAGGTTCGCCTTGATATGAGTTCTTATAAATCTTAACAACCATATCGGCATTTACCTTTTTACCATATACGGGCTCTTGCTCTAATATAACACCGGGTTCTTCATTTTCATCATACTTTTCAAGCACAACAATATTATCGTACAAGAAACCTGCTTTAAGAAGCTCTACCTTTGCATTTGCTTCGTCAAGACCGATAACATTAGGCATTTTAAACTCTTGCGGACCAAGGCTTATAACTACTTCAATTTTGGTTTCATTTTCTACCTCGGTACCCTTTGCCACAGATTGTTCGCAAACCTGACCCTTAGCATAAGTTTTAGAGTAAACCTTGTTCTTTATAACAATCTCGAAACGCTTAACTTCGTCCATTTCCATAATTTCAGCATAGGTTTTACCTGTAAAATCGGGAACTGTATAAAGCATTACATTAGGTTTAACGATAGATTCTTCACCTGCAGACTGTTCCTCAGAAGAAATTACAGGTATGCTTGAATTTTCAGATTTGGTATCAGTATCGTCACCTTTAAGCACAGTAAAATACAAAATCAAAAATATCAAAAGTACAGCGCCTATTGTAATACCTGCTGATATCGCCAAAGTCTTTATGCTGCTCTTTTCTTTGCTTTGCTGACCTGTAACTACTGCATTAACATCATCATCTTCGTCATCTTCATCTGCATAAGCAATCTCGCCGTAAACCAACTCATTTTTAAGCGATTCAATATCCTGTGTTCTATCATTAGGCTTCACCTTTAAGCCGTTAGCCAATGCGGTAAGAACGTGGCGCGGAAGCTCACTAGCAAAGCTTGACGGAATAGAAAGGCGTTCATCTTCGAGTCTTAAAGTAGCCTTAGGAATGTCCTTACCAATTAAAACCCTGAATAAAGTAGCGCAAAAACCATAAACATCGGTGTAATCACCTTCAGGAATATTTAATACGCCATACTGTTCTATTGCCGAATAGCCATCAGTTAATTCCATTTCAATATCGCCGTTTGCCATACGCAACTTGCCTATACTGTAATCGGTAATACGCAATTTGCCATCGCGGCCCACCACTATACTTTGGGGAGAAATACCCTTATGAATAACTCCGATATCATTCATAGCCTTTATTGTATCAATAAGCGGTAATAACAAAGCACGAGCCTGTTCCCATTTAAGTGTGCCGCCGTTGCGCTGCAAAAAGTCTTCCAAAGTTATGCACTGCAAATTCTGATACACAACATACGCTGTGCCGTTGGTTTCAAATACATCAACAACTTCTTGCAAAGATGCTAACGACTGATTTTTTAAAGTGTTGTTTATCTCTAAAAATTCAAGCAAATTCTGATTATATACATAACGCTTATCTATAGGAATAAAAACAGATGTATCAGGATTACGTTCTACTATACCGCGCGGATAATATTCTTTAATTTTAACAACCGTTTCAGTGCCCTTATCCCAAGCGATATATGTAATGCCCTCACCTGTCACTGACAACACTTTACCAATAACATATCGGTTATTTACAACCATTTTTACAGGTAATGCCTGTGGATTATTACGCGAAGTCATATCATAGCCACAGATAGGACAAACTTTTTCGTCGCCCATCGGATTCATACAACCCATACATAGGATATCAGGATTTATCATATTAAAACCTCCAGAGTATGTTTACTAAAAATTATTATATCACATTTGTCAAGCCATTTACGGTTTAGGCGGTATAGCCACAGCCTTTTTAAACACGCAAGTGTGGTGCGGTGTTATAAGTCGGTCTTCATGCAAAGAGCCAAAATACCAATGCTTAAATTCCACCGAGCGCCCCAATTCCTCAAAATAACCGTTAAGCTTATTCACTCGGTTATTATCGCCACGGCGCATAAGCATAGCACTTTTAACAAGTAAAGGTGGCTCATGGGTTATCATATAATCCACCTTACAATCAACCGCATCCAATGTTTTGGCGCCTTCTGCCATTTCGTATGCGGTAGGTTCCTCATCCACCCACCAGTTACCCTGTTCGCGGCGCATATCCTTATCGGTACTCTCGCCGCCACCAAAAGTAAAAAATGTGTTGCCCTCTATTGTAAAAATCTGACCGCGCATAAGATGGATAAGATTACCCTTTATTCTATGTACCATTCCACCATGCCAATATGTAACACGCGAACGGTTTATTGTATCAAGATTATCATGCGTACCGTCAACAAAAGCGGTCACAAAACGACGGGTAGACAAATATTTTATGACCTCTTTTTCAGTTTTCCCACCATCGAAAATATAACCAAAATCACCGCAAACTATAAGCACATCTCCGCTTTTTAGTTTCCTGAAATTTTTATCATAAAGCCTTTCCAGTTCGCCGTGCATATCACCTGTTACATAAACCAATGGTTTTCACCTCTTTTTTTATAAAAAAATACTTTAAAAATTTTCAAATTATGTTATAATATAATTACTATACCACATCTTTGGAGAGATTTCTATGGTAAAAAAGACTTTTTCCATTATTTTTATATGTTTTTTAACATTTTTATATATTTTCACACCCATAACCGCCTCTGCCTATGAGGTTACGGGTATCGATTTCACCCATAATGCCGGTATGTTAATCTCGCTCGATACTGATGAAATACTTTACGAAAAAAATATTGATATGAAAGTTTATCCTGCTTCAATCACCAAGATTATGACCGCCGTACTTATGATAGAAAGCGATAAATGGGACCCACAGGCAAAGGTAAAAATAAACAAAGCTTGTCTTGATGTTGTTTTAGGTACAGGTCTTTCGGTTTCCCTTTTGGAAGAAGGCGAAGAATTAACACAACTCGACCTATTATACACCGTTTTGGTTTCATCTTACGGTGACTGTACTTATCTTGCGGCAGAACTTTTTGGCGGCAGTTATGAAAACTTTGTAAAAATGATGAACGACAAAGCGCAGGAGTTAGGTCTTTCGGGCACACATTACTCCAACCCCGTAGGGCTTCACGAAGAAGAAACCTACACCACCGTGCGCGACACCTACACCCTTACAAAATACGCCTTACAATATGACCTTTTTAAAACCGTTACATCGGCTTCGCGTTACCGCTTCACCACAACAAAAGGCACTGTGCGTAACCTCTCCACCACCAACTTTTTGATTGATAAAAACACAAATTACTGGTATCAATATGCCAGTGGCGTAAAAACGGGTTACACCGATGTCGCCGGCAGATGTCTTGTCAGCACCGCTTCCTATAACGGTTACAATTATGCTTGTATCGTTTTCGGTTGTACAAACAGTCCCTCAAAAAGGTATGATTTTGCAGAATCGCGCGAACTTTACCGTTGGGCTTTCAACAATTTTTCTTATAAAGAGGTTGCCAACTCGGACGAGCCTGTTTGCGAAATTCCCGTAGAACTTTCTGCTGATACCGACTTTGTCCCCCTTTATTTCAAAAAGCCCTTTGTAACAATTTTACCAAACGGTGCCGACCAATCTACATTGGTAATCAAAAACACCTTTGAAAACGAAACCGCAACAGCACCCATTAAAAAGGGTGATGTTTTAGGCTATTCTGAAATTTATTATGCCGAAAAGTTAATCGGAAAAGTAGACCTTGTCGCTGGTGAAGACATAGAAAAAAGCACATGGCTTGCTATAATGAGCGGTATTGAAGATTTCTTTACAAGCAGTTATATGACCGTTATTTACTATATTTTAGGCGGTATAGTAGTTCTGTTCATTCTGGCTTGTATCTACCTTAACCGACCTAAAAAGAAGCGCAAGGTAAAATATATCCCCTACGACAAAGATAACGAAGAATAGTAAAAATCCCCTTAACCGCAGTTAAGGGGATTTTGATTTAGATTACTCTTTTATTACCGCTATATCAATCAAAAAATTTAGACGGTGCGAAAATTACAGGAACACGGGTTTGTGCATTTATTTCAAATGTATTCTTTTTTATTTCTGTAATATGTCTTGTGACAAGCGCCGCATTAGTTTGAGAATTTAAAATGTTTATTGCTTCATTTATAGTATTTGCTCGACAGGTCTTAATCAGGTGCGAAATTGAGTAAAGTATACGCGGATTGGTATACTCGGCCACGATAGGACAATCCTCAAATTCCAAATAATTGTTATATAATTCTTGAGAGAGATTAGCATAACCCTCGAGATAATAATGCAACTTATTACGCGCATTCACCTTCAACAAAATACCACCGATGAGCATTAAAATAGCGGGAATACCTAAAATTAAACACATAACAATTTCTCGCGGTGAAATCACACCCATCAATACCAAAAATGCAGTAAATATACTACCCCAAATTATCAAAGCGTTACTTGTACCACGCGCATATTTATTAACCTGCTCACAAGCGTCATCATAAGCATCATAATGTAACTGTTTTTTAGAAAAGAACTCAAACACCTTTTCAAGAATAGAAAGTTCGCTCTTGCGAAGCGATTCTATTTCAGCGTGTTGTTGCATAACCGACGGTGCAACCATAACAGGAGTGGGTTGATATGAATATGTAGCAATAGGCATATCTGCAACCTTTTTACCGCAATTAGTGCAAAAAACCGCATTTTCTAAAAGCCTAGTGCCACAATTAGAACAAAACATTTATAAAACCTCCTTTTTTTATATTATACCATCACACAAAAAATAATGCAACAAAACCTTTTACAACTGACGTAAATATGATATACTTTAAAAAGAGGTGTTTTTTATGAAAACAAAACTTGGTGTACGTTTTTGGTTGGCGCTTACAATTTTTAGTCTTATGGGGCAAATTGCCTGGGTTGTAGAAAATATGTATTTTAATGTATTTATCTACAAAATGTTCAATGCCAGTGCCGGTGATATTTCAAATATGGTTATGGCATCTGCCATTACTGCAACACTCACAACTGTTTTTATGGGCGCTTTGTCAGATAAAATAGGCAAACGAAAATTATTTATTTGCACAGGTTATATTCTTTGGGGTATCTCTATTTTCAGTTTTGTGTTGCTACGCGAAGATATTATAAGCAAAACCTTTGGCACTACCCTAACGGCAGCCACAATAGGTGTTAGCCTTACCATTATACTTGATTGTGTTATGACCTTTTTCGGCTCTACCGCAAACGATGCAGCTTTTAATGCGTGGCTTACCGACTCTACCGACCAAACAAACCGTGGTGCGGCAGAGGGCATAAATGCTATGATGCCGCTTGTTAGCATACTCGTAGTATTCGGCGGTTTTATGTTTTTCGATTTAGAAAAAGCATCCAGTTGGTCACTTATTTTTACAATTATTGGTGTACTTGTGACAGCTATTGGTATAATAGGCTTCTTTATAATCAAAGAGCCAAGTGTAACCCCCGTCAAAGAATCTTACATAAAGGGTATTATTTATGGCTTCAGACCCCAAACAATAAAACAAAATACAAAACTTTATATTTCGCTTTTAGCCTTTATTATCTTTAATATTTCTATCCAGATTTTTATGCCCTATCTCATTATATATTACGAAGTAACCCTCAAAATGACCGACTATGTACTTATAATGGCACCTGCCATAATAATCGCTTCGGTTGTAACGGCTTTTTGGGGTAAAGTGTACGATAAAAAAGGCTTTGCTTTTTCGGGAATTATTGCAGTTTTCACCTTAATTTTAGGTTATATCATATTATTCTTCACCACATCTACTGCACCTGTATTTTTAGGTTCGCTTTTAATGATGAGTGGTTATCTTGCAGGTATGGCAGTGTTCGGTGCGGTTATTAGAGATAACACTCCCGAAGGTTTTTCGGGCAGATTACAAGGCGTACGCATTTTCTCACAGGTGCTCATTCCCGGTGTTGTAGGTCCTAAAATAGGTGAAATGGTGCTAAAAAATGCCGACCGCATAACAAACAACGACGGTACACAATCTTTTGTGCCTAACCAGTACATATTTTTAGCCGCCTTAATTGCGGTAGTTTTGGTTATTCCCTTTTTCATAAACCGTAAAAGGAGTAAAATATGATATATACCGTAACACTTAATCCGTCACTTGATTATGTGGCTTTTTGTGATACATTTAACTTTGGCAAAACCAACCGCACTAATAACGAATATGTCGTCCCCGGCGGAAAAGGTCTTAACATTTCTATTTTACTCTCGCGACTCGGCGACGATACCTGTGCTTTAGGTTTTACGGGCGGTTTTACAGGCAAAGAACTCACCCGACTGCTTAATAAAGAAGGTATAAATTGCGATTTTCAAGATGTGGCGCAAAGCACCCGAATAAATATAAAATTAAGTTGTAATAAAATAACTGAATTTAATGCAAGCGGAATAACACTTGATAATAACAAAATAAACGCACTTAAAGAAAAACTAAAAACCTTAAAATCGGGCGACTGGCTTTGTCTTTCAGGCAGCATACCAAAAGGCGCCGACATATCTATATACCACGATTTGGCTCTTTGTGTACCGCAAGGTGTAAAGGTGGTAATCGACGCCGTAGGTAAACCGCTTATAGAAGCGCTAAAAGTAAAACCTTTCCTTATAAAGCCTAATATTGACGAATTGTGTGATATATTTGAGTGCGAAATCAAAACACAAGAAGAAATCATATTTTATGCTAAAAAATTAAAAGATATGGGCGCACAAAATGTTTTGGTGTCTTTAGGTGAAGACGGCGCACTGCTTTTAGATGATACGGGTAAAATACACACAACAAAACCGCCTAAAGGCAAGGCTGTAAACACCGTTGCGGCAGGCGATTCTATGATAGCAGGTTTTATTCATCAGTTCATTAAAACAAACGACTATGCCGATTCGCTTAAATTTGCTACCGCCAGTGGCAGCGCCACCGCCTTTTCCCCGTGGATAGCGAAACCCGAACTTATTGAACAATTATATAAAACACTATAAAACAAATAGGTATGCTACACAAAAAGTATAGCATACCTATTTTTTACAGTCCACATTTTTCAAAGGTAAATTCACCGTTTTGGACAGCGCACAAAACCGTATCTCCCGAAGCAAAATCGCCCGATAAAATTCTCTCGCTGAAAGCATCTTCTATTTTACTTTGAATTTCGCGGCGAAGCGGTCTTGCACCATAGATTGCATCAAAACCTTTTTCGGCAAGTACAGACTTAACCGTATCGGCAAATTTGAGTTCGATTCCGATATTTTCAACCCTTCCCGCAAGGTTTTTAAGCATCTTTTCGGCAATTTCTTGGGTCTCATCTTTTGAAAGTTTGCTAAATACTATAACATCATCCACGCGGTTTAAAAATTCGGGGCGGAATGTACTTTTAAGTTCACCCAAAACCTTTTCCTTAACATCGGTATTATCATCATTTTGCGCAAAACCGAAACTTATTTTTTTATCAGTTATAAGCCTTGCGCCCACATTTGATGTCATTATTATTACAGTATTTTTAAAGTCGACCTTTCTGCCCTGACTGTCGGTCAAAATGCCGTCTTCCAAAATCTGAAGAAGCATATTAAACACATCGGGGTGAGCCTTTTCAATCTCGTCAAAAAGCACTACGGAATATGGGTTGCGACGCACCTTTTCGGTAAGTTGACCGCCTTCTTCAAAGCCAACATAACCGGGAGGCGAACCCACAAGACGCGATACTGTATGCTTTTCCATATATTCGGACATATCAAGTCTTATCATCATATTTTCATCGCCAAACATACTCTCGGCAAGTGCTTTACAAAGTTCGGTTTTACCCACACCAGTAGGACCTAAAAATATAAACGAACCAATCGGTCTTTTGGGGTCTTTTAGTCCCACCCTACCCCGACGGATAGCCTTTGCAACCGCGATAACCGCTTCATTTTGACCTACAATTCGGTTATGCAGTTCACTTTCAAGATTTAAAAGCCTTTCGCTTTCTTCACGGGTAAGTTCTTGGACAGGCACACCTGTCCAACCCGAAACTATAAGAGCTATATCCTTTGTTGTTACAGTGCCGTTAGAATGGTTATTTTCATTCTGCCACTTTTCTTTTTCGGCTTCATAACTTTTTTTAAGATTATTTTCTTTATCTCTAAGCGCTGCCGCTTTTTCGAACTCTTGAGCCCCTATAGCCTCTTCTTTTTCGCTTTGTGCATTTTCAATTTTGCCCTCAAGTTCTTTCAAAATTTCAGGCATTTCGCACCCTGCAAGACGCACACGCGAACCCGCTTCATCTATAAGGTCAATCGCCTTGTCCGGTAAAAATCTATCGGTTATATAACGCGATGACAGTTCTACCGCACTTTTAAGTGCTTCATCGGTAATTTCCACCTTGTGATGCGCCTCATATTTAACGCGGAGACCTTTTAAAATAAGATATGCATCTTCCTTACTGGGCTCTGCTACCGTAACGGGTTGGAAACGGCGTTCCAATGCCGAATCTTTTTCAATATTCTTTCGGTACTCTGAAATAGTAGTAGCGCCAATTAACTGAAATTCTCCGCGAGCCAACGATGGTTTTAAAATATTAGCCGCATCGGTAGAGCCTTCGGCAGAACCTGCACCAATTATGGTGTGAACTTCGTCTATAAAAAGAATAACATCCTTTGCTTTTACAACCTCGTCAACCACGGCTTTTATGCGTTCCTCGAAATCTCCCCGATACTTTGTACCTGCAACCATACTTGTTAAATCAAGAGTGAAAAGCCGTTTGTTTTGTAAAATTTCAGGTACATTTTTATCTACTATTTTTTGTGCCAAACCCTCTATAATAGCAGTTTTACCCACACCCGGCTCACCTATAAGACAAGGGTTATTTTTGGTGCGGCGGCAAAGAATTTGTATAATTCTTTCCACTTCACTATCTCTGCCTATAACAGGGTCTATCTTGCCTTTTTTTGCATTTTCCGTTAAATCAACACCATATTTGGATAATGTGGGCGTCTTGTTATCTTTGGTTTTTTCGGGTTCCTTGTTCATATTACCGTTACACTCTATTCCTGAATCTTTTAAAACAGAACTTGTAAGCATAGCAACATCTACACCCAAATCTCCCAAAAAACGTATGGCATAGTTATCGCCGTCAGACAAAATGCCAATAAGCAAATGTTCAGTTCCAACACTCTTTTTACCAAGACTATGTGCACCATTCATAGCAGATTCTATAACCCTTTTTGCTCGTGGTGTAAAATAATCGGGTGAAAGTTTGCTGGGTGTTCCACAACCTATCTGTATACGAATAAGTTGCTCTATTTTTTCGGCAGTCACTCCGTTTTTTTCCATAACCGCCGAAGCTACACCACCGCCTATTTTTAATAGCCCCAAAAGTAAATGTTCACTGCCAACATAAGTATGTCCAAACTCACCTGCCAAATTTATTGCTTGATTAAGCGCTTCATTAGCTTTTGATGTAAATCCGTTAAAATTGTATTTCATATCTTCTCCTTATTCTAACTAAAGGCTTCGCGCACCATATTTGCTCTGTTAATATCTCGGTCTTGGGGCTCCATAATACCGTATTTTTGCATAAGCATATAAGGTTGCGCCTCAATAAGCACCCTTATAGGCGACGCTTCGATATTAAGTATGCCCATACTTTTACCAAGTTTAACACTTGATAACAAATTCATCATTTCACCGCTTGTAAGTATACGCGCATTTTGAAGCGTGCCCAAAGACCTGAAACATATATCTTCAAGTTCGGTCTTTTTAAGTTTTTTACGTGCTTCAAGTTCTTTTTCTATAAGTTGCGTTGTTATAATTTTTAAATTGTCAAGTGCATTATTTTCACTAAGTCCCAATGTTATTTGATTAGACACTTGATAAAGTGCAGCGGCAGATTTAGAACCTTCGCCATAAAGACCGCGCACAGTAAATCCAATTTTGCCAATAGAATTGCTAAGTTCTTCTATCTCTCCACCCCATTCGAGAGCCGGTAAATGAAGCATAACCGAAGCGCGAAGACCCGTACCCAAATTAGTGGGACATTCGGTCAAAAAGCCCAAACGACTATCAAATGCAAAGGGCAAATTAGCACAAAGCAAAGAATCTATTTGCTCGGCTATATCATACGCTCCAGTAAGGTTATGACCCGAAAGAATAACCTGTATCCTTATATGGTCTTCTTCCCCTATCATAATACTTATGCTTTCATCTGCCGACAGTATGATAGCGCTCGGCTCGGTAATACCTGCAAATTCGGGGCTTATAATATGACGTTCAACCATTGCATATTTTTGTGTATCGGGAACATCGCACATATCGATATATTTAAGGCTTTTTGCAAAAGGTGTATTGCTTTCGATTATGGCTTTCTTTACCTTTTGGTTAAGTTCTATGCGTTGTTCGGTAGTCATTTTTGAAGGAAACGGCAAACCCTTTAAATTACGCGCTAAACGAATTCGACTACTCACCGCAATATCGTTGGTATCTGTAGCATTTTTATACCAATTACTCATTTGTCTGCGCCTCCATTTCCTTGATTTTATCCCTTATAACTGCCGCTTGTTCATACTTTTCCTGTGCTACAAGACGGCTGAGTTCATTTCTCAAATCTTCTACTGTTTGTTCTTTGGGTTTTACCACCAAAGGTGCATTATTCGGAATTTTACCGATGTGCTTGGTACTGCCGTGCACCCTTTTAAGATAAGGTATAAGTTGGTCGTAAAACACATCGTAACACTCACCACAGCCTACTTTCCCGCACTTTGCAATATCGGAAAATGTACTGCCGCAAACAGGACATTTTTTCATATCCATCATATCCTGCTTTTGGGTTATATCACCAAACATAGAAGCCAACATTCCCGTAAGACTGTTAGTGCCGTAACCGTAAAGTGCCGCACACTCTGCGCATAAATTATATTCTCTGGCCACGCCGTTAACCACCGATTTAATATGTGTGGTTGCATGGTTTTTTCCACATTTTTCACAAAACATAAAAGTTACCTCCTAAATCTGACTCAAAAGCATTTGCTTAAGCAGTGCCGCGCGTAAAGTATCACGAAGCACTGGCGGAACCGATTGCATAACCGTATTAGAAACCGCCGCGTACATAAGGTCGGCCTGTTTTTTATCTATAATATCGGCCTGCAAGCAATTCTCGATTACAATTCTTGTAGTAAGTGCGTCTATCTGCGCACCTATAGAATTTATTATATGCATAAGGGCGGTTGTATTTTTCATCATTACGCGCTTTATTCTTATATATCCCCCACCACCTCGGCGGCTTTCTATAATATAACCGTGTTCGGGGGTAAAGCGTGAAGATAAAACATAATTTATCTGACTTGGGGCACAACCGAATAGGTTTGCAAATTCATTACGCTGAATTTCGGCGGTGTTTACCTCCGATTCGTTAAGCATTCTAATAATTTCCTTTGTTATCAAATCACTAAGTCGCATTTGTTTTCTCCTTTTTGACCTTCTCTGACTTTTATTATACCTAAAAGTCAGGAAAAGTCAATACCTAATTTTTGTAACACCGAAATTTTTTCCGCATAGTATGTGATGAAGACAAAAAAGGAGGTCTTTTTAATGTGTAATAATAATGGTTGTACTTGGATTATCATCTTAATCCTCATCCTCTTCTGCTGCGGCGGTTGGGGCGGCAACAACAACGGTTGCGGCTGTGACAACGGTTGCAATTCTTGTTGCTAATTCATAAAAAACAAACCCCCGTGTGAACGGGGGTTTGTTTTTTATACATTTTATAACTTATCAGCTATTTCCAAAATAAGTTTTTGTGTTTTTTCCCAACCAAGACAAGGGTCTGTTATTGATTTACCGAAAATATGCTCTTCTGCCTTACAAGCACCGTCTTCAATATAACTTTCAATCATAAGACCTTTTACAAGGTGCTTAATATCGTTATTGTGATTGCGCGAATGTACCACTTCTTTTGCAATACGTATTTGCTCTAAATACTTTTTACCCGAATTTGCATGGTTGGTGTCCACAACAACGGCAGGATTTACAAGTCCTGATTTTTCATAAAGAGCATTAAGATTCATCAAATCTTCGTAATGATAATTAGAAACATTTTTACCCGCAAAATCTACATAACCGCGCAAAATTGCATGCGTAAGCGGGTTACCGCTACTCTCTACTTCCCAACCGCGGTATAAATAGGTATGGCTTGACTGACCTGCTTTAATAGAATTCATCATAACAGTAAGGTCACCGCTTGTGGGGTTTTTCATACCAACAGGCTCATCAATACCACTAGCAACAAGACGATGTTGTTGATTTTCGGTAGAACGCGCACCAACTGCCACATAAGCCAATAAATCAGACAAGTAACGATGGTTTTCGGGGTATAACATCTCGTCAGCACAAGTAAAACCATAATCTTTAAGAGCAGTAAGATGCAAATCACGAATAGCAATAATACCCTTTAACATATCTGGTGCGGTTTCGGGGTCGGGCTGATGAAGCATACCCTTATACCCTTCACCCGTTGTACGCGGCTTATTGGTATAAATACGCGGAATAATTATTATTTTATCTTTAACCTTATCTTCTACAAGGCGAAGACGCGAAATATATTCAAGTACAGGGTCTTTATGGTCGGCAGAACAAGGACCGATTACCAAAATAAATTTATCAGATTCACCATTAAATACCGCCTTTATTTCCTTGGCTCTCTCATCGCGTACCTTTTCCATTTGAGCGCTCAAAGCATACTGCTTTTTAATTTCTTGCGGAATGGGTAACTTTTTGTGGAAATTCATACTCATTTTAATCACACTTTCTTATTGAATTCACGGCGGCGCTTGGTAGAAAGTCGCATCATATCACGCATTCCGTCACGATCGTCATTGTTAATAAAATTATATAATTTATCAAATGTTTCGCGGTAGATGTCCATTTGCTCTAGAAGGGCTTGTTTGTTGGATAAAAACAACTCACTCCACATTTCGTCGTTTATATTTGCTATTCGGGTCAAATCTCTGAAAGAGTCACCTGTGTACTCCACCAAATCGGGGTCATCGCTCGAACACATAAGCGAAACGGCTATGCAGTGGGTAAGCTGTGACAAAAACGCTATCATTTTGTCGTGCTTTTCTACCGACAAAACCGCCACTTTAGCAAAGCCCAAAAGTTCACCCAAATTACTACATAGTTCGATAGCTTCTTGGGTGTTCTTTTCGGTAGGAACTACAATATAGTTAGCACCTTTAAAAATAGCATCGTCACTGTTTTCTACACCCGAAACTTCTTTACCTGCCATAGGGTGTGCGGCGATATATTCTACATCACTTCGTAAAATACTCTGAATTTCGTCAACCACACAACCCTTAACACCCGTAACATCAGTAAGCACTGCACCGCTTTTAAAATGCTGTTGGTTTTCCTTTACCCACTTTATAAAAATGTGCGGATAAAGTGCAAAAACCACAATATCGGCTTTACCTATAAGTTTAGGGTCAATTTCAGTTGTGCCGTTATCAATAATGCCGTGTTCCAAAGCATAATCAATCGATGACTGTTCTTTGGTAATAGCATTAACCTCGAAACCTAATTTTTTAAGACCTTTAGCATAACTACCGCCGAGGAGCCCCAAACCCACTATCAAAATATTTAATTTTTTAATCAGTTTCATATAAATCAATTCCTAATTTGCTGATTTGTTTGTAAAAATCGGGGTAACTTTTTGCTACTGCTTCGGCACTTTCAATACTACCACCCGTAAGTGTTAAAAGTAAGGTAAGCGCCATTGCGATACGATGGTCGTTGTGCGAATATAATGTGGCTTTAGGTTGCCTTAATTCACCATTTTTAATTTCTACTAAATTTTCAGAAATCTCTACTTCTATACCAAATTTCAAAAGTTCGCGTTTCATCGTTTCGGCGCGGTCACTTTCCTTTAATTTAAGGCGCTTTGTACCTGTGAAAACCGCACCGCCAAAAAACGAAGATAATGCAAAACACACAGGCGCTAAATCGGGGCAGTCTGACAAATCAAACTGTTTTTCGCCTTTTTTAAGACCTTCGAATATATCCTTATATACACGGTCACCCTGTAAAGTATCAGTATTTAAACCGTCTACTAAAACATTACCGCCTATGTAATTAAAAGCATCCAAAAACGCGGCATTTGAACAGTCACCCTCTACCGTATATTCACAAGACTCAAAACTGCTTTGTCCATCAATTATAAGTGTATTACCGCTTCTTTCCACTTTTACACCAAAGTCTTCAAGACAGCAAACAGTCAAATCTACATAAGAAGCACTTTCAAATTTGCCAGTTATTTCAATAATACTTTTTTCTTTAAGGGTGGACAAAGCAAACACCATACCACTTATAAACTGACTGGAAATATCCCCTGCCAAGCGGTAGTTACTTGGCTTTAATTTTCCACACACTGTAACACTGTTTTCGGTTTTTTGGAACAAAATATTCTGCTCTTTTGCAATTTCTTCATAAATACCCAAAGGTCGCTCGAACAAACGCTTTTCACCCGTTAAAGTAATGCGTTTGCCAAAGGACATACAAAGCGGCAAAAGAAACCTTAATGTGCTTCCGCTCTCGTTACAATATAGTACCGCCCCGTCAGGTACTTTGTCGGCTTTAAGACCGCCGATTTCAACAACATCGTCTTTAACTAAAACTTTAGCACCCAAACTTTTAAGGCAATTAAGTGTCGCTTCAATATCTTTAGAAAAAGCAAGATTTTTAATAACACTTTTTTCGCTCAATGCCCCGCATATAAGCGCCCTGTGTGCCATACTTTTAGAGGGCGGTGCAATAATTTTGCCCACCGCCTTTGATGGGTTTATTTTAACCTTCATTTTCTCTCTCCAAAATAAGGTCGATAGCCTTTAAATATCCATGGAATCCAAGACCCGTGACAGTTGCAAAACAATACTCGCGTACATAACTTATCTGTCTGTAATCTTCCCTTTTTGCAACATCAGAAATATGCACTTCTACTGCGGGTATGCCGACCGATTTCAAAGCATCCAACAAAGCAATACTTGTATGCGTATAAGCGGCTGGGTTTATAATAATAGCATCAAATTCACTATAAGCGTCCTGTATTTCATCAACCAGTTCACCTTCGTGATTAGACTGAAAAATCTCAACCGCTATTCGCTTTTCTTTAGCATAAGCATTTATAAGGTCACACAAATCTTCATAGGTATTACTGCCGTAAATTTCAGGCTCGCGTATCCCTAACATATTAAGATTAGGACCATTTAAAACTAAAATTTTCAACTTTTAAAATCCTCCAAAATAATATCTGCAGTACCCTCTGCAGTTTCGCTTGAATTTATCTTTTTATCACAAGTGTCACAATAAATAGAATATCGTTCGTTATAACGCTTTTCAAGTGATTGCCTGTCACTTGAAAGCGGTCGGTCAGGGGTGGCAACTAATTTCTCTAATGGGCGGTCAAGAAAATAGACTCTGCCGTTAAGTTTTAGAAAATCTATATTTTCTTGTTTTAAAACCGCGCCGCCGCCTGTGGCAATAACCTTGCCTTGTAAA
Source organism: Oscillospiraceae bacterium (assembly GCA_015066095.1). Taxonomy (GTDB): domain Bacteria; phylum Bacillota; class Clostridia; order Oscillospirales; family Acutalibacteraceae; genus UBA737. The sequence goes on from SVPC01000004.1 coordinate 85,431, forward strand.
GCAGACACACGCTTTATAACATCGGTTTCAATCTTTCTAAAACCGCTCTCGCCCGACTTTTCAAATATATCCCGTATATCGCCGTTTTCACTTTCTATAATATCATCAGTATCTATAAATTCTCTACCAAGTTTTTCTGCCAATATTTTACCAACAGTTGTCTTACCGCTACCGGGCATACCGATTAAAACAATATTCTCTTTTGATTTGTAAATGTCTTTAAAAATACCTTGTGCTTTTTCTTGTGGACATTCTTTATCCATAAACTTTTCTACCGCAAAAATTGCTTGGCTTACAAGCATATAAAGACCGCCACACGCGGTAATGCCGCGTTTTTTAGCCTCTGTTACAAGTTTTGTACATAACGGATTGTAAACCGCATCAAAAATACCTTCCAAAGCAGGAAAATCATCCAAATCAATAAGATTACCATCTATTTTAGGATACATACCCACAGGCGTGGTATTGATAATTACCTGTGTTTCGGGCATTTTCTTTGCTTCTTCGTATGTTATGGTATCACTTTTTTTTTCGCGTGACACTTTTTGTATGCTTTTAGCACCCAAAGTTTCGGCTACAGCATAGGCATTTTTTGTAGTACCGCCGTCACCCAAAATCAACACATTTTTACCTTGTAAATTTATACCTGCGTGTTCTATATTAGATTTTAACCCTAAAAAGTCAGTATTATAACCTTTAAGTTTTCCGTTATCATTTACTATAACATTTACAGCCCCTATTTTTTTTGCAACATCACTTATCTCATCAAGATAACGTATTACGGCTTGCTTATATGGAATTGTAACATTAATACCCTTGAAATTCTTTTGGGTCATAAAGGTGTCTACCTCTTCGGGTTTTAACTCCTTTACACCGTAATCCATACAGAAATATTTGGTATAAATCTCTTTTGAAAAACTATGCCCTAATTTTTCACCGATAATTGCATATTCCATTATTCACTCAACCAATCTGTACCATAACGGGTAATAAGTAAATCAGCCAAAGCAAGAGCTGTAACGCTATCCACAACCACCTTCGCACGGTGCACGATACAAGGGTCGTGTCTGCCTTTGGCTTGGAGTATAGCATTTTCACCCGTTTTAATATTAACGGTATTTTGCGCCTTTGCTATAGTGGGAGTAGGACGGAAAGCGGTGCGGAAAATCACAGGCATACCGTTTGTAATACCGCCGTTTATACCGCCCGAATTGTTGGTTTTAGTCACTATATTATCATCTATATTTTCAAAACAATCGTTAGCGTCAGAGCCTGTCATTTGTGCAATATTAAACCCTTTGCCAAATTCTATACCCTTAACACCGGGAACTGAAAAAACTGCGTGGGATAAAATACCATCAACACTGTCAAACCACGGCTCTCCTACACCCCAGGGCAAACCTGTTACCGCAGTTTCAACTATACCGCCAACGCTGTCACCTTGAGATTTTGCACACTTTATTGCTTCTATCATTTCGGAACCCTTTTGGTCATCCAAAACAGCAAATTCCTTGCCGTTAAGTGCCTTTATGTCTGCACTTATATCTTCAAAATCTCGGTCAGAAATACCTGCACACTCGGATATGTGACTGCCAATTATAATCCCTTTCTTTTGCAATGCGGGGATTATAATACCTGCCGCCGCCACTATCGGCGCAGTAATTCTACCGCTAAAATGACCGCCGCCGCGGTAATCTTCAAAACCGCGGTATTTACACTCGGCAGTGAAATCTGCGTGAGATGGTCGAGCCAAATCTTTTGTCAAAGAATAATCTTTTGAACGGGTATCATTATTTTTTATAACAATACAAATAGGTGTGCCTGTGGTCTTACCCTCAAAAACACCGCTTAAAATCTCAATTTCATCCTGTTCACGACGAGATGTAGAAACCTCGTCTATTCCTTTACGAAGAGAAAGCATTTTATTTATAAAAGCCATATCCACTGTTATACCGGGTGTTACACCGTCAAGCACAGCACCAATAGCCACCCCATGACTTTCGCCAAAAAGGGTTATACTCAAATTATTACCAAAAGTGTTTTTCATTTTAATGCAACACTCCTTATCATATCTGAAAATTCGCTGAATGTTATATCTTTCATTTGGAATTTGCCAATTTCGGGCACGGTAACTACCGTTATCTTATCGCCCGACATTTTTTTATCGTGTCTACAAGCATCTATAAGTTTTTCGGCATCTTCTTGTAAAGATACTTGAAGCCCTAATTTGAGTAGCACCGTTTCCAACTCTTCCCTTACCTTTTGTGAACACATAGGAAGCATACCGATTGCCACACACTCACCGTGATAATACTTATCCATTCCGTTTACACTTTCAATCGCGTGTGCCAAGGTATGACCGAAATTAAGTACTTTACGAAGACCGCTTTCACGCTCATCTTGTTCGACCACCGCTTTTTTAATGAGTAATGAACAATGAATAATCTGCTCTATAACATCAAGGTCAAATTCGCTTGTGTTTTTAAATATTTCGAATAGTTCTTTATCACAAGTCGCCGCCATTTTAAGTGCTTCACAAAGCCCGTTTACAATCTGACGCTGTGGTAATGTCCTTATAACATAGGGGTCTATTACCACCGCTTTTGGCGGATAAAAAGCACCAACAAGATTTTTATAACCCATAAAATCAACAGCAGTTTTACCGCCTATAGATGAGTCAACCTGTGAAAGCACGGTGGTGGGAATATTATAAAAATCAATACCGCGCATATATGTAGCCGCCGCAAAGCCCGAAAGGTCTCCCACAACACCGCCGCCTACTGCAACAACACAGTCACTGCGGGTAAAGTTATTTTCTACCATTGTTTTATGTAACGTTAGCCAACTTTCGGTGTTTTTAGTGGCTTCACCTTGCGGTAAAGTTATTATTACGGGTGTTTTGCATTGTTTTGCAACTGCCAGTGCATATTCTTTCGGTACTCCGTCATCGGTTACTATCAGCACTCTTCGGTCAAGATTTAATAATTCCCCTACCTTTAAAAGCGCACCGCGTTCCAATGTTATACCATAGCTGCCATTTAAGGTCTTTACATTGATTTCCAAAACCATTCTCCTATTTTATAAGAATTTCTTTTTCAAAATGACCTAAAATTTTAAGGTTGTTGCAACACTCTTTAAGGTCTTCTAGCATCGCTTTACCTTCATCACTCATAATATCGCCTTCGCCCTCGGCGTAGAAATAATAGTCCCATATAAGTTCCTTTGTAGGACGACTTTTGAGCGCTTTGAGGTTAAATCCGTGTTTACCTATTATGGTTATCGCTTCACCCAACGACCCTGCCGAATTTTTAACGGTAAACAGCATTACAAAATGCTTATCGTTAGGGGTGGGTTTCTTTTCGGCACGGGTAAACACTGCAAAACGCGTAGTGTTGGTACCGCTTTCGTTGATGTGGCCTTCTATTTTTTCAAGTCCGAATTTCTTCCCTGCTTCCACACTGCCGATAGCCGCAATATCGGTTCTTCCGCTCTCAGCCACGGTTTTTACCGCAACCGCAGTATTAACGGATTCTGTTGTCTTATATCCTTTTTCGCGTATAAACTCGGCACATTGACCGAGCGCTTGCGGATGGCTTATAACCTCTTTTATTGTAGAAAGTGTAGCGCCCTTGTTACCCAAAAGATTCTGAATAACCTCAATTTCATAAACACCACTTATATAAAGACTGCCAAAAAATGCTAAATCAAGCACTTGACCCACATCACCGTTGTGACTGTTTTCAATAGGTAAAACCGCGCAATCACACTCGCCGTCTGCAACCGCTTTGTAAGCCGCCTTAAAATCTTTAAAGCCTATTGCCTTTGCATCAGGGAAAATTTTCTCTGCGGCTATGTTTGCAAAAGCGCCCTCAACACCGCTGTATGCCACACGCATACCGTCAAGCAGTTTATGTTGCAATTTCTTTGAAAGGTCGATATTACCCTGTAGAAAACTCACATAATACGAGCGGTAATCTTCGTTCTCTATATATTCGGTATTACGTGCAATAATCTCGGCTTCTCTTACAAAATCGTCAATAGGCAGACCATTTGCCTTTTTATACTCAGCAACAATTCGCGCCGCATCCATTCTCTGTTCGAAAAGACGCGCCATTTCCTTGTCGGTTTGGTTGATTATCGCTCTTGCTTTTTCAAGTTCAGTCATAATGCACTCCCCAAATCTTAAAAATAAAAAAACCGCACCCTACTTTTGCCTTTTCGGCACAAGCAGTTGCGGACTGTCCGTTAAACCAGTAGCCGAAAAAATTATCGGCACTTCGCGGTGAACGGGCAGCCCTCGTTAAAGTAATAAAAGTAAAAATTGTTAAAGAACATACCATTTCACCTCGCAAAATCTTAGTATATTATGTATTTTACTGCAACAATTGGTGTTTGTCAAGTGTTTTTTCGCTTTAAAGCGTTAAATTTTTTATTTTTTCATTTTTTATAGAAAAATCGGCTCTGCAAAAGCAGAACCGATTAAAATTAAATCTTAAAAAGTAAATCACCGTAAGAAGGATAAGGCCAATAATTCTTTGGCATTACACTCTCAGCGCTGTCGGCATATTTTCTTATATCCGCCATAATCTTTAAAATATTGTTGCGGTACTCACATGCCTTTTCAAAAGTATCAGTAGAACGCTCTGCCGAAGCCACCGCACCTTTAAGTATAGATGTTAAAGAAAAAATTTCCTTATTAGCGGCAGTAAGACGAGCCACAAGTTCCATCTCAACGCTATTGTCAACACCAATTATCTTCTTATTGTTTGCCGCCTCACACATACTGCTTGTGTATGAGGTTATTGCAGGGATAACATCACGGCCCATCATATCAATAAGCGTAAGTGCTTCTATATGTATTATCTTGGCATAATTTTCAAGTATGATATCCACACGAGAATCTATCTCTGCACGGTTAAATACACCGTGACGCTCAAAAAGTGCTACATTTTCCTCTGTTTTAAGAAGAGGTAAAGCATCAACTGTACTTGGTAAATTAAGAAGACCGCGCTTTTCAGCCTCGATTTCCCATTCCTTTGAATAGCCGTCACCGTTAAATATAATGCGTTTATGATTTTCTATACATTCCTTAACAATTGCATTAACTTCACTTGCCACGTCTGTTGCATTTTCAAGTCTTAAAGCATAGTTACTAAACACATCAGCAACCATAGTATTAAGCATAACATTAGTATCGGATATAGACGAAGCTGAGCCGAGCATACGGAACTCGAACTTATTACCTGTAAATGCAAAGGGAGATGTACGGTTGCGGTCAGCATTATCTTTTTTAAATTCGGGGATAACATCTGCGCCTATTTTCATCTTCTGACGCTTCATATCATCGTAGTGTATACCCTTTGAAATTGCTTCGAGCATATCGGTCAAATCTTCACCCAAGAAGATGGAAATAATTGCAGGTGGTGCTTCGTTACCGCCCAAACGGTGGTCGTTACCTGCGGTTGCAACCGCTATGCGAAGTAAATCTTGATGTTTATCCACCGCTTCAATAACGGCGGAAAGTGTTATAAGGAACAACTTATTTTCAGACGGGTTTTTACCTGCTTTTAAGAAATTTACACCCGTATCAGTCGAAATAGACCAGTTATTGTGCTTACCGCTGCCGTTTACGCCGTCGTAAGGTTTTTCGTGCAAAAGACAAACAAGACCCTTTGAAAGTGCTACCTTTTTCATAAATTCCATTGTGAGTTGGTTATGGTCGGCGGCAATATTTGTGGTGGTAAATACAGGTGCCAATTCGTGCTGTGCAGGAGCGGCTTCATTGTGTTCAGTTTTTGCGAGAACGCCCAACTTCCAAAGTTCGTTATCAAGTTCGCGCATAAATTCAGCCACCCGCGGCTTTAACACGCCAAAATAGTGGTCGTCCATTTCCTGCCCTTTAGGTGGCATACAACCAATAAGTGTTCTGCCGCAATACATAAGGTCGGGACGTTTATCATAAAGTTCTTTATCTATAAGAAAATATTCCTGTTCGGGACCTACGGTTGTATTGGTACGCTTAACATCAGTATAACCCAAAGCCCGAACTACGCGAAGCGCCTGTTTGTTTATTGCCTCCATACTGCGAAGCAAAGGTGTCTTTTGGTCAAGCGCCTCACCCGAAAAAGAGCAAAAAGCAGTAGGTATGCAAAGGGTTTTATCCTTTATAAATGCGTAAGAACTAGGGTCCCAAGCGGTATAACCGCGTGCTTCAAAAGTGGCGCGAAGACCGCCCGACGGGAAAGATGAAGCATCAGGCTCACCCTTTATAAGTTCTTTGCCCGAAAACTCCATCACAATATGGCCGTCGTCAGTAGGATTTATAAAACTATCGTGTTTTTCTGCAGTAATACCTGTAAGTGGTTGGAACCAATGGGTATAATGAGTAGCGCCCTTTTCGATAGCCCACTCTTTCATAGCATCGGCAACAATATCTGCAATACTGCTGTCAAGACTTTTACCCTCTTTAATTGTACTTTTTAAAATTTCATAGGTTTCCTTTGGCAAACGCTCCTTCATAACCGCGTCATTAAAAACATTTATGCCAAAAAATTCACTTACCTTAGCCACAAGCCAATACTCCTAACTGAAAAAAGTTTTAACAATTTTTATAAAACGCCGTAACATATATTAAAAGATTACGGAGTGATTATTTTGTATAACGAATTCCCAACACCTATAACTAGCGAAACTGACCTTACTTATTATGAAAAATATTTAGAACAGGAATTCCCATCCGATACGCCACCGCAGACACTTTGCAATCGGCTAAAATGTTACATAGGCAAAGCGGTAAGAGTAGATTTATCTTCACCTTACCGCGCTGAAAACCGAAACGGCGTTTTAAAAGATATAGGGCAAGACTTTTTAATAATAAAATCCCCTCAGCAAAGAGAGTGCTTTATTCCATTTTGTGCTTTAAAAAGTATCACAGTTTTGCAAAATAATACAAAACCGCCCCATTTTTAACAATTTTACCACTAATAAAAATCAATGTCAACAAAAAACCGCCTTTTAAAGGCGGTTTTTTATTATACTGTTTTCATTATTTCACCGGCATCTTCTAATACCAAATCAGGTTTTACATCAGATGCTTCCAAAATTTCTTTGGTGGTTTCACCACTCATAACAAGCACTGCCAAAGTTCCCGCATTCACACCGCTTTTAACATCGGTATAAATTCGGTCGCCTATTACTGCGGTTTCCTGCGGTTTATAACCGTACTGTTCCATAGCAAGTTGCGGCATTAACGGTTCAGGTTTACCTATAAACAATGGTCTTTTGCCTGTTGCATTAAAAATCATATCGCAAATACTACCACAGTCAGGCACACTTCCCCATTCTGTCGGACAAACATAATCAGGGTTAGTTGCGATATAAGGCAACTCGCGGGTTGTGAGCATAAAAGAGACATCCCAAAGTTTTTTATAATCGAGTTCGGTGTCATAACCCATAACAATTAAGTCTACTTGGTCTAGGTTTTCTGTAACAACAAAACCGTTTTCAACTAGTTCTTGCTTTAAAGACTTTGTACCGCAAACGTAAAGTTTTGCGTTGGGATACTGCTTTTTAAGATAGTAAGCCGTAGCCTGTGAAGATGTTATAAAATCTTCTTTTGTAGCGGTTATCCCCAGTTTGCCAAGTTTTTCTATGTAAGCCGAAACACTCTTGGACGAGTTGTTTGTCATGAACATATAACGTTTGCCTTTTGCCTTTATTTGAGCCAAAAGTTCTTTTGTAAAATCGAAAAGTCGGTCCCCCAAATAAAGCGTTCCGTCCATATCAAACAAGAACAAATTTATATCTTTAAACATTAAATTCTTGCTACTCCTGTTTCTTGTGCAGTCTTAATAACCGCCTTTGCCACAACTTCGGCAACACGCTTATCAAGTGCAGTTGCGATAATATTTTCTTCGCTAATTTCATCATCAGGAATAAGGGAAGCCAACGCATAAGAAGTAGCAACCTTCATTTCTTCATTTATGCAGGTAGCACGGCAATCAAGCGCACCGCGGAAAATACCGGGGAAAGCCAACACATTGTTGATTTGGTTCGGGAAATCTGAACGGCCTGTACCAACAACACGAGCGCCTGCTTTCTTTGCGATATCAGGCATAATTTCAGGTGTTGGGTTAGCCATCGGGAACATAATAGCATCGTCTGCCATAGATTTAACCATTTCTTCATTTACAAGGTTAGGTGCAGAAACACCGATAAATACGTCGGTACCCACTAATGCATCAGCAAGAGTACCCTTTTTATGTTCAAGATTAGTTACCTTTGCAATCTCTTCTTGAGCAGGGTTGTTATTTTCGTCACCCTCGCAAATAATACCAAAACGGTCACAGAAAGTAAGATTCTTAACACCCATATTCATAAGGTGCTTACCAATAGCAATACCTGCCGAGCCTGCGCCGTTGATTATAACCTTCACTTCACCAATTTGCTTTTTAACAAGTTTCAAAGCATTGATTAACGCTGCCGCAACAACTATTGCAGTACCATGCTGGTCGTCATGAAAAATCGGAATATCGCAAATTTCTTTTAATCTTCTTTCAATTTCAAAGCAACGCGGAGCCGAAATATCTTCAAGGTTTACACCACCGAAACTGCCCGAAAGCAGATATATAGTGCGAACAATCTCATCAACATCCTTGCTCTTAATACAAAGCGGAAAAGCATCAACATCGGCAAACTCTTTAAACAAAGCGCACTTACCTTCCATAACAGGCATACCTGCCTCCGGTCCAATATCACCAAGACCTAAAACCGCAGTACCATCAGTCACAACTGCCACCAAGTTTGAACGGCGGGTAAGTTCGTAAGACTTGTTAACATCCTTGTTTATTTCAAGGCAAGGCTCGGCAACACCGGGGGTGTATGCCAATGATAAATCTTCACGCGTATCAATTTTAGCGCGGGATATAACCTCAATTTTACCTTTCCATTCATAATGCTTTTTTAGTGATTCTTGTCTGATATCCATTTTTAATCCTCCCAAGGAAATTTATACTGTGTAAGACCTAATTCATCACGAATTTGGATAATCTCTTTTTGTACTGATTCGTTTATCGGCACACCGCCTTCTCTTGCAATACCGATTTCGTACTCTTTTTCACCCGCGGTGTAAATACGCTCGGCACCGGGTGCTTTTTTAGAAGCGCGCATACTACGGCAGATATCGCCAGCCTTTTTACGAGCAACGTCTTCGCCCATAAAGTGGTCGGTATCAATAGCAATAAACCA
>SVPC01000005.1 GCA_015066095.1 Oscillospiraceae bacterium
TAATACCTTTTAAATACTAAAAAATCAAACAATCCCCCACCGCTTCGCGGAGCCCCCTTTACACAAAGGGGCCATTGGTCTGTGCTTTTCATTAGTCCGATAAACTATAATTTGCAAATAAGGTTAATGTGATATTTAAAAAGAAAAGACACTTTCACTATTTGAAAGTGTCTTTATACTTTTTAATACCAAGGCGTCCAACCGTCCATAGTTTCTTTATTTGGGTCTTCTGACTCAGTGTCACTCGAATCGGGAGTGCTGCTGTCGGAAGAATTGTCGGACGAGGTGTTTGAAGAATTGGAAGAAGTATCAGATGGTGTGCTACTATCGGTAGAGTTTGTATCTGATGATGTGTTATCCGAATCTTTTATAGTAGTATCTTTATCTATTAAGATGAAAACGCCGGGTTGTGTAAGTGTTACAGTTACGGTTTTAGTGGTTTTATCAACTGTATAATTAAGTTTTTGAACACCGTTTGAGAGGAGGAAATAAACCTCTAATTCGTCGGCATCAAAATCGTCGGGTATCGTAAAGATGACTTTTACTATACCCTGCGGGATAACCGATTCGCCGTCTTTTTCTGCTGTGACGTTATACATTACATAATCGTCAGCAAAATCTCTTACATAATGACGTGCACGATAATACTTTTTATCAAAGATGCCAAGCTCGTCAATTTCGACCTCGGTTTCTTTTGGAAAAGCACCGCTTTCGCCTTTGACCGTAGCGCCGTCGGTGGTTGCATAATCAATGTATCCCTTGGTAGAAGTATTGTTGTTGTCTTCTACTTCGGGGAGTACGCCTTCCGCGCCATTGCCGCCGAGCTCACCTACGTCATCACCTTGAACGCTTTCGGTTATGTTTCCGCTTTGGATGGAACTTGTGCCATCTGTACCGTTATCTTCAAAAAGATAGGTCGGGAAAGTGGCAATAACCGAAATTGCCAAAAGCGCCAAAACCAAACTGATTGAAACAATTGCGATTGTCTTTTTTTTCATAAATTTACCTACATATTAAAACTTACGGTGTGGAGAAGATATCGTCGGGGTCGCCGGGGATGCCATCGCCACCGGTGGTAACGCTATCTACGCCCAAAGGCTCGTCACAAAGGAAAGAGAGAATTTCAATATCAGGTTCTGTAAATAATTTTTTCATTTAAATTACCTCAAACTTATTTTTGAACGCTTTTAACGTCTTGGGAAATTGTTACAGTTTTATCATTTGCTATAGAGTAAGCGACAGCAGCGTATGTTTTGTCTGGCTGTATACCTTGTAAACGGATGGTATATTCAAGAACGGAGTTGTCTTTGCTTTTCCACATATAGTTTTTCTGTACGAATCTGTAAACTTCAGTTCTTTTATCACCTATGTCATAAAATACATGGGTAGCGTTTTTGTTCGCAGCAAGCTTTGCAGTAACATCTTTATAAATAGCATTTACAAATTGCTCAACGGTGTAACCTTTCTTTATGTAATAGTTCTTTAATGTGAGCCATTCGCCTACGAATACCAAGGTTCCGTTTTCTATAGAATTTGAATTGATTTTGGTGTAGTTACCAAATCTTAATCTGTCGGGGTATGTAGTATCGTCAGAAGCGCCGAAAGTGGTGATGCCGTTTGTAGGGATGGTATAAGATTGATATGTATATGCGCCTTCAGTAGGAGCAGTAAAAGTACCATCGGATTCCTTTTTAGCAAAGGTGTAAGTATTGCCATCCTTAACATAAACAGCACCTTGAGGGATGAATGTACCTGCAGAAGGTGTGATGGCTATGGGTGCGTCAGCTGTAACATTGTCTGCTTTCGGCTTATCTTCTTCTGCAACTTCTCTTTTAATTTCGAAAGTGCCCGAAGCAGGAAGCTTCTCTTTGAAGAAGGTTTTACCATCCAAAGCATATTCACCGGTAATTTCAATTACAGGGTCGGTTTCAGTGGTTGCGCCTTTAGCGATTTTTGCGGCGAAGGTAATTCTTGCATTTTTTTGTGTGAGCAAATCCACAAAACGAATTTTGTTATTGGTCTCTGTGTAGTTTACGCCATTTGCGGTTGTTTCATCCCCCTTGAAGCCAGATGAGGCAACTTCGCCTAAAATGATTGGTGCACCGGCGGTGATTTCTACATCGATACCTTTGATTTCTGAAAAATTGTCAAACCTAACTGTGAAGTAGGTTTCAGTACCTTCTGCAACAGCACTACCTTTGTTTGTTACGATTGTAACGGTTGGTTTAGCTGTTTCTTCTGCTGAAGTGTTGAAAGCAACAATGCCGAAAATCATAACTAAGGTTAAAACAATGGCTAATGTTTTTTTCATCTTAAAATCCTCCTAAAACGCGTTTTTACTAAATGAATAGACTATTCGCGTATTTTATCATTCATAGTAATATTATAAATGAAAGCAAGGATAATGTCAATCGAAATTTTTATGTTTTTTATTGTTAAAATAAACTAACTTTTTTCAATTTTTTGTGTAATGTTGAAAAAAATTGATTTAGGTGGTATTAAAGTTGAAATTTACCCAGTGCAGTTATGTGTAAACGCTCAGTATGGCGCTTACTGAAATTGAGTATTAGCGCTATTTGTTCAAGTGTTTTTCCGCATAAATATTTTTGGGTTAATATTTCTCGCAAAGTTTCATTTTCGATTTTTTCAAGTTTTTCTTCGATTTCCAACCGTTTTTGTCTACACGCCGAAACACGCGCATCAAATTCTTCTCGGCTTATCGTTCCGTCGTCAAGCATTGTTTGCAGACGATTGATTTTGGTTTGTTGTAATAAAAAGGAAGATAGGTATTCCTTTTTTTGCTTTAGCCGTTGGTTTTTCAGTTTTTCTTTTTCCTTTTGAAGATTGCATTTTACAAGAGTTACATATTGGCCATAACTCAAGTTTATGTTATGAGTGGTATTATATGCTTCGGTTTCGCGCGTTAACTGATAGACAGGACTTTCATATATCAGTTTTTGCCGGTTTTGTTCTTTAATTAAAAGTTTTCGGTTTTTTTCTTTGCAAATTTCATCACAGTAGTCGGTTTTTGATTTAGTGAGTCTTGCACCGCAATATTTACAGTAGTATACAGGTCGCTTTGAGAATGACGTTGATTCACAAAGCGGACAGGCCGCCACCTTTTCATAAGGTGGCGAACTTAATCCGTGGGTTTCAGTTAAAAATGATGGTTTATCGAATTCGAAATGGCATTTGTTACAAATATACATAATTTTTCCTCCTTGTGGTTGTGGTGTAATCGCCACTCATATATCACAAATAAAAAAATTATGAATTTGTAAAAAATTTTTCAAAAATTTTAAAAAATATTCCACCTGCCAAAAAAACAGGTGGAATGAAAAACATTATTTATGCAAAGCGTATCTGGATTTATACATCTCATAATCTTCTACAAAGTTGCTGTTTGAAGAAGATTTGATGGAGTTGAGGTATTTGTGTGCATCAAGCATATCGCTCGGCAACTGCATGGTGTAAACCGCAATATTAGAGCAGTGGTCAGAAACACGCTCGAAGTTGGTGAGCAGGTCGGTAAAGATAAAGCCAAGCTCTATGGTACATTCATTGTTCTGAAGTCTTGAAATATGTAGCGCTTTGAGCTGTTTTTTAAGCTTGTCTACAACCTGTTCCAAAGGCTCAACGTGGGAAGCGGCTTCGGGGTCATCATTTGTAAACGACTGAATTGAAAGGTTTATGATTTCTTTTACCGCATCGCTTATAATACCAATTTCTTTTTTGCCGTCTTCCGAGAAAGAAATATGTTTTTCGTGTATTTCTTCTGCCAATTTACAGATGTTGAGTGCGTGGTCGCCTATGCGCTCAAAGTCGCCTATGCTGTGAAGCATACGGGCAACTTGATGCGATTCGGCTTCTGAAAGATTGTTGTTGCTCAAGCGTACAAGATAGGTGCCAAGCTTGTCCTCATATTTATCGCTTAAGTTTTCTTCTTGTCGAATCTGGTCGACGGTATACTGTTGATAGTTAAATATAAGGTCAATGGATTTCCTCAAAGAAACGCGAGTAAGCTCTGCCATTTCGTTGGTGAGTCGGCGACATTCCGAAATAGCAAGGGGAGTATTGTTGAAGATACGCTCGTCCAAAAATACGGTATGCTGTTTTTCCTCCTTGTCGGGGACAACCCATGTACAGAACTTGATAAGCAATTTTTTGATAGGAAGCAAAAGCAAGGTATTTATAAAGTTGAATAAAGTATGTATTATAGCTACACCCACCATAGCAATTTCGGTGGTGAGTACGCTCACGCCAAAGAATCTAAGAGCATATAGAAGTATCATACAGAAGATTGAGCCAAACACATTTACCGAAAAGTGCATTACAACAACACGCTTTGCGTTTTTGTTTGTGCCTACAGCGCCTAAAAGCGCAGTAACACAAGTGCCGATGTTTGCACCAAGTACCAAGGGGATAGCCATTTCCCAAGTAATACCGCCTGCAAGGGCTAAAGCCTGTACAATACCAATAGTAGCAGCAGAAGATTGGATAATACCTGTAAATACAGTAGAAACCAATAAACCTACAAGGGGATTTTTAAGGGAAGCCAAAAAATCTGTAAACCAAGGAAGATGTCTTACAGACTCCATCGATTGGCTCATAAGGTCCATACCGCAGATAAGTATAGCAAAGCCTATGAGAATATTACCTAAGTCTTTGCGCTTCTTCTTTTTGGATACCATTTGCAAAGCAATACCAAAGAATGCGAGTATTGGGGCGAAGAAGCTGGGGTTCATAACCTCAACATACCAAGCACCTTCGATACCTGCAAGGCTTAAAAGCCAAGCGGTAAGGGTAGTGCCCACATTAGAGCCCATTATCATACCAAAGGTACTGCTAAAATCAAGAAGTCCCGAGTTTACAAGACCTACAAGCATTACGGTAAATGCCGATGATGATTGAATAGCAACGGTAACACCTGCGCCTAAGAAAAAGCCCATAAAATCGTTGGCTGTTACTTTTTTCATAGTGCGTTCAAGACCGCCGCCTGCCATGGTTTCAAGACCGCCTGACATAACATTCATACCAAACAAGAAGAATGTAAGACCTAAAATAAGTGGTATTATCATACTGGTTGCAATTTGCATAAATTTTCCTCCTTATAGTGGGGGCAGTTAAAATTCCAAAGCTTTTTCGATATATTCCTTTACTTCGCCTATTGGCATACGAACAGATTCCATAGTATCGCGGTTGCGAACGGTTACACATCCGTCTTCTTCCGATTCGAAATCGTAACAAATTGCGAAAGGAGTGCCGATTTCGTCCTGACGGCGGTAGCGTTTACCTATTGAACCTGCATCGTCAAAGTCTACATTAAAGTATTTTGAAAGTGAAGCATAAACCTCACCTGCTTTTTCGCTAAGTTTCTTTGAGAGCGGTAAAACGGCGGCCTTGAAGGGCGCTAAAGCAGGGTGCAAACGCAAAACAACACGGACATTGCCATTTTCGTCGTTTTCTTCATCATAAGCGTTGCAAAGAAATGCCAAAAGCACACGGTCAGCACCGAGCGAGGGTTCGATTACATAAGGTACATATTTTTCATTGGTTTCGGGGTCAAAATATTCCATACTCTCGCCCGAATGATTAGCGTGTTGTGTCAAGTCGTAATCAGTACGGTCGGCAACGCCCCAAAGTTCACCCCAACCGAAGGGGAATAAAAATTCAAAGTCGGTAGTGGCTTTAGAATAGAAGCAAAGTTCATCTTTGTCGTGGTCGCGTAGCCTTAGACTGTCTTTATCCATACCAAGATTCAAAAGCCAATCACGGCAGTAACCGCGCCAGAAATCAAACCACTCAAGGTCGGTACCGGGTTTGCAGAAGAACTCAAGCTCCATCTGTTCAAATTCGCGGGTACGGAAGATAAAGTT
The DNA here is from genome assembly GCA_015066095.1 of Oscillospiraceae bacterium. GTDB lineage: Bacteria > Bacillota > Clostridia > Oscillospirales > Acutalibacteraceae > UBA737. The sequence goes on from SVPC01000005.1 coordinate 5,877, forward strand.
ACCGGGTGTGATTTCGTTGCGGAAAGATTTACCGATTTGTGCCACACCAAAAGGAACCTTTTTGCGTGAGGTACGAGCAATATTTTTAAAATTTACAAAAATACCTTGTGCAGTTTCGGGGCGAAGGTATAAAGTAGAGGTGCTATCTTCGGTAACGCCTTGGAAAGTTTTGAACATAAGGTTGAATTTGCGGATGTCGGTAAAATCGTGTGAGCCGCAATCAGGACAAGCGATACTATGTTCCTTGATATATTCTGCCATTTCGCTATCACTCATAGCGGCAGGATTGTCTGAAAGGCCGTTAATTGCCACATAATCTTCAATGAGTTTATCGGCTCTGTGACGGGTTTTGCAGTTTTTGCAGTCCATAAGTGGGTCTGAAAAGCCACCCAAGTGGCCCGATGCTACCCATGTCTCAGGATTCATAATAATAGCACTGTCAAGACCTACGTTATAAGGACATTCCTGAACGAATTTTTTCCACCAAGCTTTTTTGATGTTGTTTTTAAGTTCTACACCCAACGGGCCGTAGTCCCAACTATTAGCAAGACCGCCGTAAATTTCGCTTCCTGCATATACAAAGCCGCGACCTTTGGCTAATGTTACAATTGTTTCCATACTTTTGTTTGCGTTTTCCAAAATGACATTCTCCTTACACTTTGTTTAAAAGTCAAATTTCTACAAATAATATAATATAAAAAATTTCTTTAAAAGTCAATACTTGACATATTTTAATATATAGTTTATACTTTAAAAATAGAATAGATGGAGGTAATGTGTAATGGATAGGAGAGTTATTAAGCTTCATCATGTTGATTTTGAGGATTTAATCAAAACCATTGATGAATGTAAAGGTGATGTTTATCTTGAAACTATCGATGGTGATGTTTTGAACTTAAAGTCTAAACTTTGCCAGATGATTGGTCTTAGCACTATTTTAAGCAATACAGAGGTTGCAGAGGCCACTTTGCGTTGCGCTAATCCTGATGATGAAACATTACTTTTTAGATTTAATCTTTATGGCGAAGTGCCTGAAAAGGAGTAAACAATGGCAGAAAAATTTTTAGAATATAAGGGCAAACCGCTCGTGAGATGTGGCGATGAAATTTACTATGGTGATATGAGCGAAAGCCATATTGTCAAATTTGCCATTCTTTCAAAAGATGCTGATGGTGAGCCTAATAAAATTACTATTCAACTTTTAAAAAGCGATACGGAACTTAAAGAAAAAGACCGCGTTGTTAAAGAAAGTACAAAAACCACTATGTTCGAGGCTTTGGATGTCGGCGTAGTATGGCTTGAAAGAAGTTTGAAAGCGTAAAATCAAAGGACTTGAAGAAAAAATCTTCAAGTCCTTTTTATTATCCAAACATTGTGTTAAATATATCTTTAACATAAGATGCAGGTGAAACCCCTTCGTTTGAAGGTACATAAAAAATACAGAAACATAAAACCGCAATCGCCAATAAAACGATAATGGAAATTATAAGCAACCAGCGACTTAATATGGGTGATTTTATTTTAGGTGTTTCTTCGGTGTAGTAGTCGCCATCGTAATAGTAAGAATTATCATCTTCTTCATACGCGGTGTCTTTCTTGCGTTTTTTAGGCTCGGTTTCGGTATATAAGTCTTCAAGTTCTTCTGCGTAATAATGGGGAAAATCGTTAATCTCGCTTTCTAAAATAAATTCCGGTTCTTCAGGTTCACGTTCGGTACCGTCTATATCAGAATCGAGGAGGGTTTCTTGCTCGGCAATCTCATCAGTTTCGGTTATTATTTCGTTGTGGTCAATTTCTTCCAAAGGTTGTTCTAGGGGCTCTTCTTTTGATTTTTTGGAAGTTACCTCTAATGCATAAATTTCTTCAATATAGGGGTGGATAAGGGTTTTCATTAAGGTTTTTCTTACAGGCTTGCTGTCGGTTAAAATGATAAGACTTTGTGGACCGCTTTCAATTATGCAACCGCCGAAAATTCCGTCGGTAGTAACCAGCGGTACTGAGTCTTTTATTATAGAAATTTCAGCGTCGCTCGCAATATTAAAATCCTTATTGTTTATGGTTTCGGTCTCTTTGCCTATAGCACTGGCGATGGTATTTATTATGTTTTCACCGTTAAATATCGGGGCAGTTACAATTACTACGCGACTGCGTGAAACAGCTCTCGAAAGAGAAAGAAGCAAAGTTTTCTTATCACTGCATTTGTCGTTTAACAATCTCATTCGGCTACAACAACCGCACAAATTAAATTCCAGTTCAAAATCTGTTAGGGTGTTGTAGTAAATAATGTCGGTTTTAAAGTTTTGAAACATATCGTTTCTCCTTTTAGGTTTTTAAAGTTGCAATAATTTTATTAAAGAGCAGTAAAACTGCTTGCTCGCGTACATAATTGCGGTTGCGCGGTTCGATTTCTAATTTGTAAAAATTGGTATTGTCTTTATAACTTATACCTATAAAAACCACACCTGCTGAGAAACCGTCTTGGCGCGAGGGACCTGCAACACCTGTTACCGAAACGCCGATATCAGCGCCCGAAATACTGCGGATATTACTTGCCATTTGTAAAGCGGTATCGCCGCTTACTGCCCCTTTGGTTTCGAGTGTGTTGCCATCTACTTTAAGTATTTGGTTTTTTATCCGATTTGAATAAGATGTAATTCCCATTTCAAATACCGCTGAAGCACCCGAAACCGCGGTTATATAAGCAGATACCATACCGCCCGTGCAAGATTCTGCGGTGGCAATTTTTAAGTTATGCTTTTTTAAATGCTCTACAAGTTCTTTTGCAGAGTTCAAAATCTCATTATTCAAAATAATACCTCTTTAATCTATATAGGTATATTCGGTTTCGTTGATTGCCTTTTGGATAAGTGCTTCAATATCGAGTTTACTCTCGGCTTCGGCGCAAGACTCTAATGTGGGCCTTGTTTTGGGATGCTTGGGAGTAAATACCGTACAACAGTCTTCATAAGGTAATATTGATGTTTCAAATGTATCAATATTGCGTGAAATTGAAACAATTTCTTCCTTATCCATACCGATAAGCGGACGAAGAACGGGCATAGTGGTAACATAATCGGTTGTTACAAGGGCTGGTAGTGTCTGACTTGCGACCTGACCTAAACTTTCACCTGTAATAAGTGCTAAACTGCCCGAATCTTTTGCGATTCTTTCGGCAATACGCATCATTATACGGCGCATAATAAGTGTGAAATAATCTTCGGGGCAATGCTCGGCTATCTGGTCCTGAATTTCGGTAAAGGGGACAATCGCCAAATTTATACAACCGCTGTAACGCGCTACTTTTGATAAAAGTGTTCTCACCTTTTGCTCGGCGCGGGGGCTTGTATATGGCGGACTTGCAAAATGAATAGCATTAAGACGAAGACCGCGCTTTGCCATGGTCCAAGCGGCAACAGGACTGTCTATACCGCCAGAAATCAAAATAGATGCGGTACCCGCAGTACCCACGGGTAAACCGCCGGCGCCTTGTATCTGCTCTGCGCGTACATAGGCGTTAGTATCGCGTATTTCTACAAACACCGTAATATCGGGGTTGTGAACGTCAACCTTTAGATGGTGATATTTTGACAAAAGCATACCACCCACTTCACGGCAGATTTCGGGCGAGGTTAGGGGGAAACGCTTGTCCGCGCGTTTGGCTTCTACTTTAAATGTTTTTATTTTTTCCAAAGGCTCTTTCAAATATTCTACCGATTTTTCCAGAATATCGTCCATATCTTTAAGGCAAACACAAGCACGGCTAAATCCTGCAATACCGAAAATTAATTTCACACGGGCTAAAGCTTCGGCAAAATGAAAATCGTCGTTTTGCGGCTCAATATAAATAGCTGATTGTGCCTTTCTGATGGTTACGTCGCCTAAACTTTTAAGACGGCGACGGATATTTTTAATAAGTATGTCTTCAAAATTGCAACGGTTAAGGCCTTTAAGCGCCAATTCGCCGTTTTTGATAAGTATAATTTCTTTCATTTTATGCCTTTCTCAGTGTTTTGGTAGCAGAGATTAACTGTTCTATCAAAACATCAATATCTTCTTTGGTATTAAAGCGTGAAAAACTAAGCCGTAATGCCGAGTCGATTTCCTTATCGCTTTTACCCATTTCTTTTAAAACATAACTAACATTGCCCTTTGAACAGGCACTACCGCTTGAAACGAAAATGTTTTTGCGTTCAAGGAAGTGCAAAAGTGTTTCGGAACGGTAGCCGTTTACCGATACATTAAGCACATAAGGCAAAGCGTCTTCGGGGGAGTTTATAGTAGCAATTTTGTTATTTACTAATTTTTCTTTTGCATAATCGCAAAGTTCTTGTGCTGTTTTATATTGTTTTGCAAGGTCGGGCAGGTCTTCTATTGCGCCTTGCAAAGCACAGATTAGCGGTACACATTCTGTGCCTGAGCGCATACCACTTTCCTGACCGCCGCCCAAAAGCAAGGGCGCAATATGTGTTTTTTGCGAACAGTAAAGAAAACCGATACCTTTCGGCGCGTGTATTTTATGGCCGCTGGCTGTTAAAAGGTCTACCCCTAAATTTTTAACATTTATGGGGCTCTTGCCAAAGGCTTGTACCGCGTCACAATGGAAAAACGCGTTTTTTGCAAGGCGGTGTGTAAGTTCACACGCTTGTTTTATGGGCTCAATCGCGCCTGTTTCGTTATTGACAAGCATAATGCTTACAAGCACGGTTTTATCATTTAGCGCGTTTTCGAGGTCGCAAAGAGAAATAATGCCGTTACCGTCGGGTTTTAGGCGTATTATTTCAAACCCAAATTTTTCGAGCGAATTTACCGCCTGTAAAACCGAAGGGTGTTCAATTGTAGTGGTAATAATGCGATTGCCACGGTTTTTGCGGTGCAAAGCCGACATTATTGCCGTATTGTTAGCCTCGGTGCCGCATGAAGTAAAAATAATTTCTTTGTTTGCAGCGCCTATGAATTTTGCAATACTATTGCGCACTGAATCAACAGCCATTTCGGCATTCATACCCAAAATGTGAAGCGAAGATGGATTACCCCAATTGTCACACAAGGCTTTATTCATATATTCTATTGCTTTACCACAAGGTTTGGTGGTTGCACTGTTATCAAGATAAATTATATGGAAACACCCCATTCTGAATATACATAAAAATTATACTATATAGATGTAAAAATTTCAATAAGTATCATAAATATTTTTTTAGATAAGTATCAATAAACTGAAAGGAAAAAGGTTTTATGGTATGAAAGATATTTTTGATTATGTTTTGCAATTAGTTTCTGGTATGTTTCCGTTTGTTTTGCTTTGTTTGGCAGGGGTTTATTTTACTGTGAAAACAAAGGCGGTACAAGTGAGAAAATTTTTTTGTGCTATAAAAACGGCACTTTGTGTTGATAAGTCGCTTGGTTCGTCTTTTGGGGCTGTGTGCAATTCGCTTTCGGCTACTATCGGCACAGGTAATATCGCGGGGGTGGCATTTGCTATATCGGTAGGCGGTGCAGGTGCGGTTTTTTGGATGTGGATAAGCGCCTTTTTCAGTATGGCTATAAAAGCGGTGGAAATAGGTGTGGCGTTACTTTATCGTAAGCAAAGAAATGGTGAATATTACGGCGGACCTATGCATTATATAAAAATGCGTGGCAGTAAAATTTTAAGCGGTATTTCTGTAGTTTTTGCTTTATCGGGCTTGGGTGCCACCTTTTTTACGGGCAATTTAACACAGGTTAATGCTTGTGTTTCGGTTATGGGTGACAATTTTTATTTAAGACTTTTTATGGGTGTATTGATTTTTATCTTAGTGGCAACAGTAATTATGGGCGGTGCTAAAAAGATTACTCGTTTTACCACCATTGTTCTGCCGTTTATGGCGGTGCTTTATATAGTGCTTTGTTTGGCGGTTATTTTTAAAAATTATGATTTAATAGATGATGCATTTTTAAGCATTTTTAAGGGTGCTTTTTCTCCGCACGCAGTTACAGGCGGTGCAGTAGGGTCTTTGAGTACGGCAATTATTGCAGGTGCGCAAAAGGGTGTATTTTCTAACGAGGCTGGGATGGGTACATCGGGTATGGCATACGCTTCGGTACAAGATGCCGATGCATATAAACAAGGACTGTTCGGTATATTTGAAGTGTTTGTTGACACTTTGCTTATTTGCACTCTGACGGCATTGACAATCCTTTGCAGTTCGGTTATTATAAATTACGGAACGGCGGCTTCAAGTGAACTGGTAGAAAGGGCTTTTAGTACGGTTTACGGCGGTTTTTCGTCGGTGAGTCTAGCTATAATGTTATGTTTGTTTGCGGTTTCCAGTATTATAGGGTGGGCTTTTTACGGCATAAATTTTGCCGAGTTTTTATTTGGCAAAAAGGGTAAAAGGTTATTTTGTCTAATTTATCCGCCCATTTGTCTTTTGGGTGCTTTTGCAAGTACTGATTTCACTTGGCACACGGCAGAATTTTTTAACGGAATAATGCTTATTATAAATGTAACGGCGGTGTGGTTGCTATCGGGCAAGGCGATAGCCGTTTTAAAAGGAGATAAAAATGGAAACAAGGATTCTGGAAATACAAAGTGTATTAGAAAACAATCAAGCGGCGCTAATATTAGGTGACAGCAACCGCTTCTATTTTACGGGGTTTAAATCTTCCGCAGGAGCGTTATTGATTACAAAAGAAAAAGCTGTTTTTCTTGTAGATTTCCGCTATTTTGAAAAGGCAAATCGTACAGTAACCACAGCACAGGTGGTACTTTGTGAAAATATGTACAACCAAATAGGTGAAATTTTACAAAGTTGCGGTGTGATAAAATTATTCGTAGAAACGGCAGAAATAACCCTTAATACTTTTTTGGGGTTAAGTGACAAACTTTGCGGTATAGAGATTTCCAAAGAAAACACTCTACAAAGCGTCATAAATCAGTTACGACAGGTTAAGACCACACAAGAAATAGAGTTTATAAAGAGTGCGCAAGAGATAACCGATAAAGCCTTTGAGTATATTTTAGACCGAATAAGCATTGGTAAAACTGAAAAGGAAATCGCGCTTGATTTAGAGTTTTTTGCCCGTAAAAACGGGAGTGTGGGCGTAGCCTTTGATTTTATTGTGGTGTCGGGTAAAAATTCTTCTTTGCCACACGGCGTACCCACAGACAAGCAAATTAAAAACGGCGATTTTATAACTATGGACTTCGGTGCAAAATGGAATGGTTACTGTTCAGATATGACCCGTACCGTAGCGTTGGGAAATGTAAGCGACGAACAAAGAAAGGTCTATGATACAGTTCTTACAGCGCAAAAAATGGCGCTTAAAAAAATCAAAGCGGGTGCTAAGTGCAAAGAGATTGATTCCATAGCGCGCGAATATATAAATGCTCAAGGGTACGAAGGCTGTTTCGGTCATGGATTGGGTCACAGCGTGGGTATAGATATCCACGAAAGTCCGGCCTTTAACACCCGCGATAATACTGTTTTAAAAAGTGGTATGGTTATGACAGTAGAACCGGGAATTTATATTGAAAATAAATTTGGCGTCAGGATTGAAGATATGGTGGTTGTGACCGAAGACGGATATAATAACTTTACCCAAAGTCCAAAAGAATTAATTGTGTTATAAAAAAGTATAATTTAAAACACAAATAATAAATGCGGTAAAAGTGTAATCACTTTTACCGCATTTATTTTATTCTTTTTCAGTTTTTAGTTTGTGTTTATTTATACCTTCTTTTAAGAGTACAAATATTACGGCGGCTGTGGGAACGCTTATAAGTGCACCCAAAATACCTCCGATATTGCCGCCAACAAGCACGACGCTTATAACTATCACACCGGGAAGACCTACAACCTTGCCTACCACACGCGGATAAATAAGGTTGCCTTCAAGTTGTTGAAGAATAAGCATAAATGCTACAAAGAGAACTGCTTTTAGCGGGTCGGTTATAACTAGTAAAAGGAAGCCTATACTTATACCTGCAACAGCGCCGACTATGGGAACCAATGCAGTGACACCCACCAAAACCGAGATGGTAGCAGCATTAGGAATGCCCAAGATAAGCATACCTACATAGCAAAGAGCACCAAGTATACATGCTTCAACTAACTGACCGCCTATAAAACGCGAAAAAGCATCGGCTGCGAGTGAAGAAATATGATAAACGCGTTTTGCAATTTTTTTAGGTGTATAAGCGTTAATAAGTTTTTTTACGAATCTACCGATACGCTCTTTTTGTGCTAAAACATAAACTGAGATAAAGAGACTAAATACCGTGTCATAAATACCGCCTATAACAGATGATGTTACATCTACTGCGCCATCTACAATGTTATTGGAGTAACTTGTAAGAATATTTTGAAGACCCTTTGTCAAAGATTCAGTATCAAGTGTTAAAACAGGGATGCTTTCGGCTTCAATACCAAAGTTTTGTGCTACGCTTATTGCCCATTCGCGTATATCGGCAAGGAAAGTGGGCAGATTTTTCACTACCTGTAAAATGGTTTCCACTATATCGGGGATAAGGACCAAAACCAAAAGTGATATAATCCCAAAGGCGATAACATAAGTCAGTAATAAACAAATTATGCGTTTTAATGTGGACATAAATCTCCACTTGGATTTGTCCATAAAAAAGAACACCTTTTTTTCCAAAGCGTTTAGCAACACGTTGAAAATAAAAGCAATACAAAGAGCCACTATAATGGGGGAAATAAAGGAAAAAGCGGTAGAAATGAAGGAAAAAACATTTGTGATATTAAAAATGCAACAAATGATTATCGCCGAAAAAAATACCAAAGCAAGGATTCTTTTAAAGTTTTTAGAATCGAGTTTCATAAATTATTCTCCGTCTTTATTTTTTGTGTTTTTAGGGCGTACATTAGCATTGGCAGAAGCATCGAAACCTTCGGTGCTTTCTTTCATAAATAATACCTTGATGGTAAGAATCAAAAGTTTAATATCCTGAACGATAGAATATGTTTCTATATATATGAGGTCCATATTCAGTTTATCTTTTGGACTTGTGTTGTATTTGCCGTAAAGTTGGGCATAGCCTGTAATACCGCCTTTAACCCTGTGCCGCAGTTCAAATTCGGGATATTCGTTAGAATATTCATACACATTTTCAATACGCTCGGGTCTGGGGCCTACGAGTGACATATCACCCTTTAAAACATTTATAAGTTGGGGCAGTTCGTCCAAACGACAAGCGCGGATGAATTTGCCCACTTTGGTTATTCGGTTGTCACCAACTTCTGCTTTTTTGGCGCCGTCTTTATCGGCATCCACTATCATAGAACGGAATTTCAAAACATTAAAGATTTTACCGTCTTTTGTAATTCGGTTTTGCTTGAAGAATATAGGACCGCCGTCGTCTAATTTTATGGCGATTGCAGCAATTAACATAAACGGACTGCAAATTATAAGCGCAATAGCGGATACCACGATATCCATAACACGCTTTAAAATCAACTGCTCGGTGGTAAGACCGCGGTTGCGGCTCATAATAACGGGTGTATCGCCAATCTGAATTTCATAACTGTGATTTATTATTATATCGGTTATGGCGGGTAGCATATAAATGCGTTTGCACTGAGAATAACAATAGGAATAAATTTCTTTTTCAAGGTTTTTATCTATATCGCAAATCAACACACCGTCAAAGGGTAAAATCGCCTTTTTAATGTCCTCCATAGAGGTTGAGTTGACATTAACCCCGCGTTCTATTTTAAAACGTTCAGGTATGTGGCTCATGCGGTTTATAAGTTTAAAACCGGTGGCATCGTCACCGAATATGGCAACCAAACGCCTTGCGGGATAAAGTTTAAAATAAACGGTATTAGCGCATACACAACCTACAAAAGCAATGCAAAACTGGAACACCACACTTATCAAAATCGGTGTGATAACAAGCATTTCACGCGCAATAAGACTAAGCATTAAGTACATTAAAAAGTTGGTTATCAGTATCGATAAAGAAAAACTGTATATCAGTTCGTGTATGCGGTTTATCCCCACCTTGAATGCGCCGTAAAGTGAGCAAAAAATGGTGAGAAGAAAAACAAACGCAAAAATAACAACATAGTTACCGTCACGGCTGAAAAGCGAAACGGTATAATTTGTTACCCAAGTTTGCACAAATGCAAAGGTAATTGATGCTACTATAAACATTTTTATAAGCCGCATTACCGATTTGCGAAAATTTATTAAATTGTTCATTTTATTCACTCCTCGGCTTTGAAAATGTTTAATTTAGAAAATTTTTTACCTTTTAGTGTGAAATAAAGCGGAAGCCCTAAACCGTAACAGGCAATGAGTTGACCTGTGCCTACTTCAAAAGCCGCAATTGCAAACCCTAAAAATGTAAAACCGTTAAGGTAGAAAATAGCAAGTTCCAAACCAATAATAAATGCATTTATAATTACGGGGAACAAAAGCGGAAAAAGAGGTAATTTTTTGAAAATGATTTTGCGTGTTAAGTAGGTTAGCACAGCTGCCAAAAAGGTTGCAAAAGTGCCAAAAATCATATCTATAGGGTTGAAAGAGCCAATGTTTGCGATAAAGCAACCTATTGTAAGTCCCGGTATGGCTGCAGGTGTGAATAGCGGTAATATTGTCAGCGCTTCGGAAAAACGCACCTGAATGGGACCGTATGAAAGCCCGAAAAAATTACCCAAATAAGTAAGCCCTGCATAAATTGCGGCGATAACTGCCGCAGTTGTTATATAATTTAAGCGTTGCTTAGGAGTAGACATATTTGCACATCCTGTATATTAGTATATACATTATATACCCATTTTCAAAATATTGCAATTGTTTTGTAAAATTATACATATAATTCATAAATACGGTTTAGTAAAAGTATAAAAATAAAAGCACCGACAAAAAAGTCAGTGCTTGTTAGTTGGAGCGGGTGATGGTTTGTGGCGCTATGGCGCCACTCGCCTCGCTTACGCTCGTTGCCCCGGCTAAAAACAGTCCACCGGACTGTTTTCTTAACGCCTTGTTCGATTCCCATCCATATAAAGAATAAAAGCCATACCAAAAGGTATGACTTTTATATTGGAGCGGGTGATGGGAATCGAACCCACACAACCAGCTTGGAAGGCTGGGATTCTAGCCGTTGAACTACACCCGCATTTAGAACGAAAAATATGATAACATAAAAACTGTAATTAGTCAAGGTTTTTTTGAAATAATAATTAAAAAAGTCCTTGACAAAAATAAACAAATAATATATCATATATGATATGCCGCTGTGGTGGAATAGGCAGACACAAGGGACTTAAAATCCCTCGGTAGCGATATCGTACCGGTTCAAGTCCGGTCAGCGGCACCAAAAATCCCGAATGCTAAAGCGTTCGGGATTTTGCTTTTTTACCATCTATCTCTAAGGAAACAAAAAGTTTCCCACTTGATACCGATTTTTTATTATGGTATAATACTTTTGTTATTTGATGTTCTATATGTATAAAGGATTTGAGTGGGATGGTAGACTATTTGATTAAAAGGCCGATGCTTTTATGCGCGGTTTTTGCCAGTGTCATTTCGGTTATAAGTTTATATTCCGAAACGGCACTTTTTGTTATTAGTCTGCTTTTGGTCGCCGTCATATTCTTTATGATTTATAAGCGTGTGCGCGGAGAGTTGATTTTCGCGTTCATTTTAATTCTGGCTGTGAGTGTAAGTGCGGTTATCTCCTTTGCACAGGCGGATAAAAAACAAGAGTCTGTTGGCAGATTTTGCGAAGGTGAATTTATTGTAGTAGAACAACCCACATACCACGGAACATTTTATTCTGTAACTCTTGAAACATTGGAAAGCGATGTTTTGGAAAAAGGGGATAAAGTAAGCGTGACCTATGATAACGGCAGTATGGAGTATGCGCAAAGGATAAAAGCCGGTATCAGTTTGTCAGAGATTAACGAGAAATATAAAAAATCATATTATGCAGAGTCGGTTTATGTTGGCGGTTATGTTAAATATTTCGAATATACAGGCAAACAAGACGGTGTATTAGCGGTAGTATCCGATGTGCGTAATTATATTAAAGATAAAATTTTCGGGGATTATAAATCATCAGAAGCGGCTACAATGTTGGCGCTTGTAACGGGTGACAGAACATATTTTAGTGACGAATTTTACAGCAATGTAAAAAGCGCAGGAGTGGCGCATGTTATGGTGGTTTCGGGTATGCACCTGTCTATTATTGTGTCGCTATTTTTATTTTTGTGTAATAAGTTTATTTATAACCGATACTTAAAAGCGGTGGTTATATTCGCTGTGACTATAGGTGTTATGGCAGTTTGCGGTTTTACAATGTCTATACTACGCGCAGGACTCACATATATTTTTATGGCCTTAGGCTTAATACTTAACCGTGAAAATACATCTGAAAACACATTAGGCTTTGCGGTTACTGTTATTTTACTTTTGAACCCGTTTGCGATATTTAGTGTAGCATTTCAGTTATCGGTATTATCAACATTTGCCATTTTGGCGGTGGCAACACCAATCATCGAAACTGTTTGCAAAAGGCGGTTTTGGGGCAATTTTATAGTCGCACCGTTATTTTCATCAGTTGTAGTAAGCGTTTCCGCCCTTTTGTTTACAGCACCCATAGCCGTTTACACTTTTGGATATATTTCAAATGTTTCGATTGTGACAAATCTGCTTATCGGTACTGCTACAAGTGTGGCTTTGGTGCTTTGTATATTGGGCTTGTGTTTGCCGTTCCTCCAAAACATACTGTTTATATTAAGCGAAGCGGTGGTGCGGTATATAAATGCCGTAATAAATTACTTTGGTGCACTTTCTTTTTCAACTACTTCATTACCCGAATGGACAACATTTTTGCTGTTCGCAATTATAATTGGTGTATTATGCGTTTTACTTGCTTGTAAAAAGCGTAATGATATGTTAAAATTAAAAGAAATAAGAGCAAAAAAGATAAAAGAAGGGGGTAAAAAGGCAATATGTCTGTGATTTTTGAAACGGCACTTAAAAACGAAATAAAAAACACCCAACGTAATGTGTATATATTCGCAGGTAATGATGGCTATTTGAAGAAAACCTATGTTAAAAAGATAAGCAACACATATTCCAACGAGGATGATATATTTAATTTTCAAAAATTTTCGGGTGACTGTGATTTACAGGATGTTTATGACGCGGTTTTGCAATTCCCCGTTATGAGCGATAAAAAGGTTGTAATTCTTACTGATTACGATTTTGAAAAATGTTCTAAATCGGACTATGATAAACTTTGCACTGTTATTTCCGAAACCCCCGACAGTTGCGTTTTTATTCTTTTGTTTGATGTTTTAGAGATTGCGACAAAGAAAAATAATAAGTTTTCAAAACTTGTCACATTGGCAGAGAAAAATAACGGTATCGCGGCAGAACTTAATCACAGAACTGTGCCCGAACTTGTTAAAATGCTGACTTTAGGCGCGCAAAAACGCGGTTGTACTTTTGACAGCGCGGCGGCACGGTATTTAGTTGAAACCGCAGGCGACGATATAAATACTCTTAAATCAGAACTTGAAAAATTGTGTTTTTATGTTAAAAAGGGTGAAATCACAAAAAATACCGTAGATACCGTGTGTGTAAAAACTGTGGAAGCGAGTGTGTATAATCTTTCAAAGCATATTATTGAATGCGACACGACAGCCGCATTAAAACTTTTGGACGAGCTGTTTTATTTAAAACTTGAGCCGATAATGATTATAGGAACAATATCAAATTTTTATGTTGATATGTCCGTGCGTTTGTAGGCAAGGAACGCGGAATGTCGGCTTCGGAAATAACAGAACAGTTTGGTTATTTTGGCAGAGAATTTGTTGTGAGAAACGCTATAAATGACAGCAAAAAGTTTGATTACAATAAGTTTGATTTAAGTTTTGATGCCTTGCGCGCGGCGGATAAAAGCCTTAAATCTTTTTCGGGTGACCAACGCACAGCGCTCGAACAGTTGGTTGTGCGTTTGGGGTTTATAGCTCTTAAAGGTGAACGCCTTGATTAAACTTAAAATGCCAATAATTGTGGAGGGCAAGTACGATAAAATAACCCTTGAAAATGTGGTGGATGCGTTGATTATACCTACCAATGGTTTTAGCATTTTTAAGGATAAAGAAAAGTGTGAACTTATAAGAACCTTTGCCGGGCGTGATGGGATAATAGTGCTTACAGACAGCGATTCGGCAGGTAATATGATACGCTCGTACATTAAAAATATTGTGGGCGATGGCAAGATTATAAATGTTTATATTCCGCAACTTATAGGCAAGGAAAAACGCAAAAGCACCCCTTCGAAAGAAGGTTTTTTAGGTGTGGAGGGTATATCCAAAGCCGAGCTTCAAAACGCGCTTGAAAGAAGCGGAGTGACCAATGTCGCAGAAGTTGAAAATAAAAGCCCCATAACAAAAACAGATATGTTTTTATATGGGCTTTCGGGCACCCAAAACGCAAGCGAAAACCGTAAAAAAGTTTTGGAAAAACTTGATTTACCGTTAAATTTATCATCTAACGCTATGCTTGATGTGATAAACGCGTTGTTAACCAAAAAAGAGTTTGAGGAGATGGCAAAAGAATGCCTAAATCTTGGGGACAAAAACTAAAAATTTTATATGTTCTTGATATTTTGAAAAAGCATAGCGATGAGCAAAATCCGCTTACCGCTACAGCAATTTGTGATTTACTCGCACGTCAAGGCATTGAAGCCGAGCGAAAGTCTATTTATGCTGATATTGAGAGTCTTTGCGACTATGGTTGTGATATAATATATTCTTCTTCGCCAAAGGGCTATTTTTTGGGTGAGCGCGATTTTGAGGAAGCGGAGATTTATCTTTTGTCTGATGCGGTGCGTACCGCTAAGTTTATAAGCCCCAAGAAAACACGCGAACTTGTGAAAAAACTCGATTCTATGCTAAGCGTTCCACAGCGCCAAAAGCGTAACAAGGATATTTATTTCGATTATTCTCAAAAGTGTAATAATGAAGAAATTTTTTATAATATAGATAAAATTTCCTCGGCAATAACAGATGGAGTTAAGGTAGAATTCGATTATGTTTCGCGCGAACTTAAAGGCAGAGAATTTGTGGATGTTGTAAAAAGGCGCAAGGTAAGTCCCTATGCTCTTACTTGGCAGGACGACCATTACTATCTTATCTGTAATTATGAAAAATACGATAACCTTATGCATTTGCGACTTGATAGAATGTCCAAGTCAGAAAAGACGACAGAAAAAGCACGTCATTTCCGTGAAGTTAGTGAGTACAAAGAGACGTTTGATGTTGCGGATTATACAAATAAGATTTTTGGTATGTTTTCGGGCGATATACAAACAGTAGAACTTTGTTGCAAAAAAGAAATTGCAAAAACTGTCATAGACCGTTTTTCGGAGAATATTTTTATTACAAATGTAACAGAAAACGAATTTCATTTTTCCTATAAAGCCGCAATTAGTGAAGCGCTTGTGACCTTTATTATGAACTTTGGTGATAGTATAAAAGTGGTATCACCTGAGTCTTTAAAGCGGGATATTGTAGAACGAGCAGAAAAAATTTTGAAAGTATATAAAAATTGACTTGTTAAATCGCTCAAAGTTTGGTACAATAGTTAGGTATTTTGATTTAGGGGATGTAAAGATGAATGTAAAAGGTTTTGACAATTCAAAATACATAAGTTTGCAGTCGCAGAAAATCAGGGATAGAATCGACCAATTTGGTGATAAGTTGTATCTCGAATTCGGCGGTAAACTTTTTGACGATTATCATGCCGCAAGGGTTTTGCCCGGTTTCCAGCCTGATGCAAAGGTTAAAATGCTTTTGGAACTTAAGGACGAAGCCGAGGTTGTAATTGTTATCAATGCTGATGCAATTGAAAAAAATAAGCAACGCGGCGACCTTGGTATAACATACGATTTGGAAACCTTGCGTCTTATTGATGCTTTTCGCCAAATAGGTCTATATGTGGGCAGTGTGGTTATTACCTGCTATACAGGTCAGCCTTCGGCGCAAAATTTTGAAAAGCGTCTTACATCTTTGGGAGTTACGGTTTACCGTCATTATCCAATAGAAGATTATCCGTCTAACATTCCGTTTATAGTAAGTGAAGATGGTTTCGGTAAGAACGATTATATTAAAACCAGCCGTAAATTGGTTATAGTTACTGCCCCCGGTCCCGGAAGCGGTAAAATGGCAACCTGTTTGTCACAAATGTATCACGAACATAAGCGCGGTATTAAAGCCGGTTATGCTAAATTTGAAACCTTCCCTATTTGGAGCATTCCGCTTAAACACCCTGTAAATGTGGCTTACGAAGCCGCTACTGCCGACCTTAACGATGTTAATATGATAGACCCGTTCCATTTGGAGGCTTATGGCGAAACTACGGTTAATTATAACCGCGATATAGAGATTTTCCCTGTGCTTAACTCTATTTTAGAAACCATTTTGGGCGAGTCGCCTTATAAGAGTCCTACCGATATGGGTGTTAATATGGCAGGGTTTGCAATATACGATGATGAAGCCGTGTCAAAAGCTGCAAAGCAAGAGATTATCCGCCGTTACTACAATGCCCTTGTAAGTGTAAGACAGGGTATGGGCGAACAATCTGATGTACAGAAAATTGAGTTTTTAATGAAACAGGCAAAGGTAAGTGTAAAAGACCGTCCTGTTGTGACAGCGGCACTAAGACGCGCAGAAGAAACCGATGCTCCTGCCGCAGCATTGCAGTTGCCAAACGGTAAGATAATAACAGGTAAAACCTCAAGCCTTTTGGGTGCTTCTTCGGCGCTTATACTCAACTGCCTTAAGGAACTTGCAGGTATACCTGATGAGATAAATCTTATTTCTCCCACTATTATCGAGCCTATACAAAAACTAAAAACAGGTATTTTGGGCAACCATAACCCCCGTCTTCATATAGATGAGGTTTTAGAAGCACTTTCAATTTGTGCTGTCACAAGTGATGTTGCCAAAAAAGCACTCGAACAGGCTAATAATTTGAAGGGTTTAGAAGCTCATTCAACTGTTATTCTGTCCCGTGTGGATGAAAACATCTTTAAGAAACTTGGCGTTAATATCACTTTTGAACCCAAGTATCAAACAAAAAAACTTTATCATAATTAAATTTTAAGCGGTGTTTCTTTTAAAAAAGAGACATCGCTTTCTTATTACTGTATTGTAAAATGTGACGTTTTTTGTGAAAAATGCATAAATTTATATAAATAAAATATCTGCTGCTCTTGAATTTTTGACAAAAATCACTTGAAAATGGTATTTTTTACTGTTATAATAAATATATTAGGTAGAAATACCAAAATAATGGGAGTGATATCTTTGAAAAGCAAAAAATGCGTAGCAATGCTTCTTGCAGGCGGTCAAGGCAGCCGTTTGGGCGTGCTTACCAGTAAAATTGCAAAACCTGCAGTCCCTTATGGCGGAAAGTATAGGATAATAGATTTTCCGCTCTCTAACTGTACCAATTCTGGTATAGATACGGTTGGTATCCTTACACAGTACAAGCCACTTGAACTTAATGATTATGTGTCTTCGGGCAAACCGTGGGATTTAAACCGTACCGATGGCGGCGTACATATTCTGCCCCCTTATCACGGACAGGCGGGTGGCAACTGGTATAAAGGTACCGCTAATGCCATTTATCAGAATTTGGAGTTTTTAGAAAGATATAACCCTGAATATGTGCTTATTCTCTCAGGTGACCACATTTATAAAATGGATTATTCCGATATGTTGACCCAGCATATTGAAAGCGGTGCCGATTGTACTATTGCTGTTTTGGATGTGTCGCTTGAAGAGGCTTCGCGTTTTGGTATAATGAACGCCCACGAGGACGGCACGATTTACGAGTTTGAAGAAAAGCCAAAAGCACCTAAAAGTACCTTGGCTTCAATGGGTATTTATATCTTTACTTGGGAAAAATTGCGTTATTATCTTACCGAAGACGAAAAAGACCCCAATTCTTCTAACGACTTTGGCAAGAATATTATCCCAATGATGTTAGGGGATAATCAGTTATTAAAGGTTTACCGTTTCGGCGATTATTGGAAGGATGTCGGCACAGTTGACTCTTTGTGGGAAGCAAACCTTGATTTATTAAATCCCAAAATCAATCTTAACTTGGCTGATAAAAACTGGAAGATTTATTCTAAAAATACGGGTATGCCGCCGCAGTATATATCCGAAGAAGCCGAAGTTGAAAATTCACTTATAACCGATGGTTGTGAAATTTACGGCAAGGTAGATTATTCGGTATTATTTAAAAATGTTACCATTGAAGAGGGCGCAAGTGTTGAATATTCTCTTGTAATGCCCGGTGCAGTTATAAAAAGCGGCGCAAAGGTTCAATATGCCATTATTGCTGAAAACAGCATTGTGGAAGAGAATGCAGTCGTAGGCGAAGAGCCTAATGCTACCGGTGACGAAAACTGGGGAATTACGGTTATAGGCGATAACCTGACTGTCGGCAAAAATGCTAAAGTGGGCGCCAGTAAAATGATTACCGAAAATGTTAAGGAGGGTGCTAAAGTATGAGAACATCAGCAGTAGCAGGTCTTATTTTTGCAAATTCAGATGATAAACTCAAAAAACTTACCGCTAATCGTTCTATGGCATCTGTTCCTTTTGGTGCAAGATACCGTATAGTCGATTTTGCACTCTCTAATTTGGTTAATACGGGCGTTACCTCGGTGGGTATTATTACAAAAGAAAATTACCGTTCACTTATGGACCACGTGGGCAATGGTATTTCGTGGGATTTAGACCGCAAAAACGGCGGTGTGTATTTTATTCCGCCATATTATAAGCGTGGTGTAAAGCGCTTTGTAGGTACTGTATCGGCTATTGCCGGCTCTACCGAATATATAGAAAAATGCGGTGCAGATTATATTGTGCTTTACGATTCACATGTTATTGCAAATATAGATTTATCTGCGGCATTAAGGCAACATAAAGATAAGGGTGCTGATATAACAGTTGTTTATCACAACGGCAAATTGCCCGAAAAATCAAGTGAAAAAATGATTCTGTCTTTAGATGCAGATAACAGGGTAGAAGGCATTAATTTTAGCGAAGAAGAACAGGAAACCTGTTTTGGCATAGGGGTTAGTATTATTGGCAAAGATTTGCTTTTAAAATTAGCACGCGAAGCTGATGAAGACGGCCTTACATCTTTTGCAAGAGAAGTTTTGGCAAATAAGACCGAAGACCTTAAAATTTATGGTTTTGAGCATAGCGAATATGTGGCGGTTATGGATAATACGGCAACATATTATGAAGCAAGTATGGCATTACTTCAAAAGGATGTAAGAAAACAGTTATTTAATAAAAAGCGCCCTATTTTTACCAAGGTGCGCGATGGTATGCCTACGCGATATGGCGTGGATGCATCGGCTAAAAATTGTCTTGTGGGTGAAGACTGTATTATTGAAGGTAAGGTTAAAAACAGTATACTTTTCCGCGGTGCAAGGGTTTCAAAGGGCGCAGTTGTAGAAAACTGTATTTTAATGCAGGAAACCAAGGTCGGCGAGAATGCAACTCTTTGTAATGTTATAGCCGATAAAAATGCATCTGTCGATGACGGAGTTGTGCTTAAAGGCACAGAAGAAAGATACTGTTTTATAGATAAGAATCAAGTTTTATAGGAGAAAATGAATGAAAGTTTTGTTCGCTACCAGTGAGGCATATCCTTATGCTATGTCGGGCGGTCTTGCTGATGTTGCGGGCGCACTTCCAAAGGCGCTTCGCAAAAGATTTGTAGGTTGCCGAATTATATTACCGCTTTACGGTACAATTTCCGAGGAAATGCGCAAGAGTATGACCTTTGTTTGTAATATCATCGTTCCTGTTGCGTGGCGTAGGCAGTATTGCGGTGTGTTTGAAGCACATTTGGATGGTGTGATTTACTATTTTATAGATAATCAATACTATTTTAATCGAGATGGTCTTTATGGTTATTATGATGATGCCGAGCGTTATGCATTTTTCTCCCGCGCAGTGCTTGAAGTTATACCGTATATAGGCTTTATTCCTGATGTCATTCATTGTAACGATTGGCAAACCGCATTGATACCTGCATATTTAGATGCTTTTTATAAGCAAAACGAAGCTTATAAAAATATTAAGACTGTTTATACAATACATAATATTCAGTATCAGGGTAAATACGGTAATGAACTTTATAGTGATGTTTTAGGTCTGCCCGAAGAAAACAGAACTATTATGGAATATGACGGCTGTATAAATCTTATGAAAGGCGGTATACAGTGCGCCGATAAGGTTACTACTGTGTCTCCGACCTATGCTAAAGAGATTTTAGACCCGTTTTATTCACACGGGCTTCATAGTATTTTGGAGAACTTTACATTTAAACTTACAGGTATAGTAAACGGCATAGATGTGGATGTTTACAACCCCGAAACTGACCCGCTTATTTATAAAAATTACAATGTTGAAAGTTTGGATAAAAAGGCGGTTAATAAAGAACAGTTGCAAAAGGAAATGGGACTGCCCCAAAAAGCAGATACTCCCCTTATCGGCATAGTTACCCGCCTTGTTAAGCATAAGGGACTTGACCTTGTTAAGTGTGTCTTTGAAGATATGTTAAAGTGGGATGTTCAGTTTGCGATTTTAGGCTCGGGTGAATATGAGTTTGAAAGTTTCTTTTCCCAAATGGCAGAAAAATATCCCGAAAAAGTCGGATTGGTATTGGGCTTTAAGCCACAACTCGCTCACAGAATTTATGCGGGAGCGGATATTTTCTTAATGCCTTCTTTGAGTGAGCCATGCGGTTTGGCACAAATGGT
This sequence comes from Oscillospiraceae bacterium, assembly GCA_015066095.1. GTDB lineage: Bacteria > Bacillota > Clostridia > Oscillospirales > Acutalibacteraceae > UBA737. The sequence continues at coordinate 26,692 of SVPC01000005.1, forward strand.
TGCTCTTCGTTATGGTACAATACCGATTGTTCGCAAAACGGGCGGTCTTAACGATACTATTTCGGATAGTGGCGACGGAAAGGGTAACGGCTTTACCTTTGCCGATTATAACGCTCACGATATGGAAACATCGGTTTGGCGTTCCATAGAAGGATATAAGGATAAAGATGGTTGGGATATCTTACGTCGACGCGCTATGATGTGCGATAATAGTTGGAAAACCTCTGCCAATGAGTATATAAAACTTTATAAAGAAATAATTGGCAAGAAATAGGTGACATTTATGGTAGAGTTTATTAAATCTATACTTTACGGTATAGTTGAAGGTATAACCGAATGGTTGCCTGTTAGCAGTACAGGACACCTTATTTTAACACAGGGTGTATGGCCTTTTAGTGGAGACGTTTCGAGCAACTTTTCGGATATGTTTAACTATGTCATTCAGTTAGGTGCGATTTTTGCGGTTATAGTCCTTTTTTGGAACAAACTTTGGCCTTTTAAAATGCCTGACAAGGGCGCAAAAATTTTATCGGTAGATACCGGTGTTTTCAAAAAAGACCAATGGGTGCTTTGGTTTAAGGTGCTTGTTGCAACATTACCGTCTGCGGCGGCAATAGTGCTCGATTCCAAGATAGAATCGGTTATGTATTTAGAAAACGGTCAACCGCGTGACATAGGTCTTATTGTAATAAGTATTGCGTTGGTGGTTTACGGCATTGCCTTTATAGTGGTGGAAAAACTAAATAAAAACCGCCAATTTAAGGTATCTGCCACTGCCGATATAACCTATAAAACAGCCCTGCTTATCGGTCTGTTTCAGGTGTTGGCAGTAGTCCCCGGTACATCGCGTTCGGGCGCTACAATAATTGGCGCATTGATAATCGGCGTTTCCCGTCCTGTCGCTTCGGAGTTCAGTTTCTTTATGGCAATTCCCACAATGTTTGGTGTAAGTGCTCTTAAAATTGTTCAGTTCTTGTCTGAAAGCAGTTTTTCACCTAAAGAAATCGGCATTTTGGCAGTTGGAATGGTGGTATCGTTCCTTGTTTCAATGCTTTGTATCAAGAAGCTTATGCAATATGTTAAAAAACACGATTTTGCCGTTTTCGGGTATTATCGTATAGTGGTAGGTTTAGCGGTGTTGGCTTACTTTACTTTAAGATAGGAGAACAAAATGATAATTAAGACTTTTAATTTGAAGGATTTATTCCCCCAACTAGGTGAAAACAGCGTTACTCCGCGTTTAGATGCTTATTTACCCGACGAGGTTATGAATCGTCCCGATTTCAAGCGTCCGTCTATGCTTATCTGTCCGGGCGGAGGATATTGCAGTTGTTCTGACCGTGAAGCTGAACCGATAGCACTTCATTTTTTGCCTGAGGGTTTTAATGTTTTTGTTTTGCGTTACACTTGTGCACCATCAAGATTTCCTACCCAAATCCGTGAGGTTGCGGCGGCTATGGAATTTATTTACCAAAACGCCCAAGAATGGAAATGTGATACGACCAAAATTTCTATAATGGGCTTTTCGGCAGGTGGACATTTAGCAGGTCATTACAGCACAAGTTTTGATTGTCCCGAAGTGCGCGAAATCTTCCCCGAAAGTAAAGCGCCTAATGCTACGGTTTTGTGTTATCCTGTTTTGTCTGCTAAAGAGGGTAAGTGCCACTCCGGAAGTTTTAGTGCGCTACTCGGACATTATCCCTTGACTGAAGACGAAATGAAGCGTTTCAGTCTTGAAAATTGTGTAAACGAAAACACTCCGCCGGCATTTTTATGGCATACCGCATCAGATGGTGTTGTACCTGTTTATTCAAGCCTTGCTTATGCAAATGCGTTGAGTGAACACAAAATTCCATTTGAACTTCGTGTTTTCCCTTATGGTCAGCACGGCGTTGCTACTTGTGACCAGCAAACTTTGGATGATGATAAACCTTGTTATGCATACGATAAAGTGTGGATAAAAGAGGCGTTAGATTGGCTTAAATATATGAACTTGGCAAAATGACAGCTCCCTCAAAGAGGGAGCCTTTTTTGCGCGTACAATATTGATTTATAAAAATTCCGAATTACGAATTCCGCATTCCGAATTAAAATACTTCTCTGCCGTATCGTGCTTTGATGATAACCTAGCTAATAGCCAGGTGGGTGTCCGCCACACAGCTTCGCGCTCCCTTCTTCCGAACTCGGCACCGCCGCGGGAGGTCTGCAAACCCACTGCGTGAGATAAGACCCCAATATAAAAGTTGTAGGGTTATATAAAGCACGACACAGCATATTTATTATAACATAAATTCTTAAATTTTCAATATTACTTGACATGTAATTTTTGGAATGGTATAATAAATTTGCTTTAAGCAAAGGCTTACGGTGTCGGTTTTTATAAAATCGGCTTAAATCGGAATAGGGGTGCAATTCCCCTGCGAACTCGTCGCCGTAATTTGCGTTAAGGTTCTTCATTATGTCACTGCGTTTGTGGGAAGGCGAAGAACCCCGAGAAACCCGAAACTCTCGCGCAATAAGTCGGAATACGAGCCGTTTGCTGTCGGTACAATGTGTCACGAGTAATTGACGATGTATTTGGGTTTAGAGTCCTTTTGTATTGGGGTTTCTGTATCTATTTTCATTTTCCTTTGTATTGGCGCTTAAAAGTACAATACAAAGGAGTTTTTATTTATGAAAAAAACAATCATTATGCGCGGCATGGCAATTTTAGCTGTAATTTCAATGCTTTTTTGTCTTGCGGCGTGTGGACAAAACCAAACACAACAAGGTGAAAAAACCATAATGGTTACAGTTGTGTATGAGGACAAGAGTGACAAGGCTTTTGAGATTTCTACTGATGCTGAAAAATTGGGTGAAGCATTATATCAAGAAGGTCTTGTAACCGAAGCAGAATATAAAACCGGATTTTACACCACAATAGATGGCGTTCGTGCCGATTACACCCTTGACGGCGCTTGGTGGTGTTTCACCAAAGGTGGCGAAATGACTACGGCAGGTGCTAACGATTTGAGCATAGCGGATGGAGATAGTTTTGAAATCACACATACACCAGCATAAACTTATCGAGATACTTGTACTAACCCTTTTCGGGGTAGTCATGTATGTATCCCAAGTAATAATGGCTTCACTCCCCAATATTGAACTTGTATCATTTTTGATAGTTATAGTTGCTCGTAAATTTAGGTTTAAGTCATTGGTTTCGGTTTATGTATTTGTTTTTCTTGAAATTTTGACCTATGGATTTGCACAATGGGTTATAAGTTACCTTTATGTTTGGGCAATTTTAGCGATTGCGGTTTGCCTGTGCAGTAAGATTGACAATCATATTTTTTACACCATAATTTGTGGTGCATTTGGTCTTTTGTTCGGCGTACTTTGTTCACCTGTGAGTTTTGTTGTGGGTGGTTTCGGGTACGGTATCAGCTGGATAATAAGCGGTTTATGGTTTGATTTTTTACATTGTTTCGGCAATGCGTTGCTGACATTTTTGTTGTACAAACCATTAACAAAAGTGCTTGAAAAGGCTTTATAAATAGCAATTCTCTTAGTGGTAGAGTGAATTTTTGTTACTCTACCACTATTTTTTTGTTTGTAGACAAATAAATTTGGTGTTTAGATTGAAAATTTTCTACCCAAACTGTATAATGGTAATAAAGATTTTTGAAAGGTGATAAAAATGGCTTGGAAAATTATTACTGACTCATCCGCAAATCTTACCGATGCACAGATTGCAGAGTACGGCGTAGAAATTCTTTCTTTGAAATATTACATTGGCGACGAGGGCTATGAAAGTTATATCAAAGGCGAAAAAATAGATTATAGTAATGTATATAAAATCTTGCGTGAAAAGGGTAAAATTACGACATCCCTTGCAAATCGTGAAGATTGCGACAAGGTGATTCTTCCCGTTTTGGAAGAAGGATATGATGCTTTGATTCTGTCTTTTTCGTCAGGTCTTTCGGGCACATGTCAAACAATTATAAATTCGGTAGAAGATTATAAAGAAATGTTCCCCGAAAGAGAAATTGTTGTTGTAGATACCCTTTGTGCTTCTATGGGTCAGGGTTTATTAGTACATTATGCAGTTAAACTTAAAAACGAGGGTAAGACACTCCAAGAGGTTGCCGAATGGGCAGAAAATAACAAACTTAATATTTGCCACACCTTTACATTGGACGATTTGTTCTTCTTAAAACGCGGTGGAAGACTTTCGGGCACAAGCGCGGTTGTTGGATCACTTATGAACATAAAACCGCTTATGCATGTGGCTGATGACGGCAAACTTTATGTAACGGGTAAGGCGCGCGGTAGAAAGGCGGCAATAAACCACCTTATTGACTCTGTGGGTGAAAAAGGTATTGATGTGGAAAATCAAGACATCTATATCGTGCACGGCGATTGCGAAGACGAGGCCAAGATTATCGGTGAGGCTGTAAAAGAAAAATATAATGTAAAAAATGTTATATACAACTGCTTAGACCCCGTTATTGCTTCGCACGCAGGCCCCGGCACATTGGCTATATTCTTTGTTGGCAAAGAAAGATAAAATAAAAGGCTGCTTCGGCAGTCTTTTTGTTTTTCTGTATGCTTGTATTTATGTATTGATTTTGAAAAATGGGTGTGCTACAATAATCTTGAGGTGTTGCAAAATGTTAGAATTTGTAAAAAGCACTAAGTTTAAAAACTTTTCTGCATACATAGCGGTAATTGCTATAGCGGTTGGTTTGACATTTAATTATCAACTTTTTATAGTGGAAAATGGTTTTGCTCCGGCGGGTATAAACGGCATTGCCACAATGATACAGTATAAAACAGGGTTTAGTATAGGTTATATGTCATTACTTATAAATACACCTCTTTGTGTGTTGGCATACTTTCTTGTTGATAAAACTTTTGCCAAACGCTCATTGGTTTTTTGTGTTACATATTCGCTTGTATTTTTGTATTTGCAAAAATTGGGTTTTGAAGATTTTCAGTATATAACAAATGGACACGACACAATTTTCCCGGTAATTTTAAGCGGTGTTATAAGCGGATTTGTTTATGGTGTATGCTTTAGAACAAATTCGTCCACAGGCGGAACAGATATTGTTTCAAAATATATAAGCCTAAAGCGCCCGCAACTTAATTTTTTCTGGGTGACATTTATCTTAAATGCGGTTGTCGCTGCGGTATCGTTCTTTGTTTACGCAACACCCTTGGAAGATGGCGGTATGGTTTACGATTATAAGCCTATTTGTCTTTGTGTTATGTATTGTTTTATTTCAAGTTTTGTGGGCAGTTATATTATAAAGGGTACAAAAAGCGCTTGTAAATTTACTATTATTACTACCCATCCAAATGAAATTACCGAAGAAATAACCAATAGTTTGCATCATTCTTCTACCGAAATTTCGGCACTCGGCTCTTTTAGCCATGATAAGAAAACAGTTCTTATTTGTGTTATAAACCGTCATCAAATAATAGATTTTAAAAATATTATTTCAAAATATGATAATACGTTTGCATTTGCGGAAACTGTAAATGAAACGGTAGGTAATTTTAAACAGATTAAGAGGTAGATATGCAACTTGTGTTATTAACGGCCTTGGGTGTTGGCGGTGCTACTGTGCTCGGCTCGCTTTTAGGCTTTGCTTTTAAAAGAATATCCCACAAATTTTCTGATATCGTGCTTTCTTTTGCCGCAGGTATAATGCTTGCGGCGGCGGTTATCGGTCTTGTTATTCCGTCGCTTGAATATGGTGGAAAGTTTAGTGTTTTAATAACGGTAGTAGGTATCTTTACGGGTGCGCTGTGTTTAAATCTCATTGATAAACTTGTTCCGCACTTGCATAAACTAGTGGGTAATGATATTGAAAATCATCACAATGCCGACCTATCAAAGGTTTTACTTTTTGTTTTGGCAATAGCTATTCATAATCTGCCCGAGGGTATTGCTGCAGGTGTGGGCTTTGGCTCGGGGGATACGAGCGGTGCGCTTATTATTGCGGGCGGTATAGCTCTTCAAAACATTCCTGAGGGAATGGTGATTATAGCACCTATGTTAGCGGCAGGCGTTAGCCCGAGAAAGACCTTTGTTTGTGCTATGATAACAGGTCTTGTAGAGGTTGTAGGCACATTTGTGGGGTATTTTGCAGTTAATATTGCTGCGGCTGTGTTGCCGTTTGCTTTGGCTTTTGCAGGCGGCACGATGCTTTATGTAATAAGTGATGAAATGATACCCGAAACTCACGCACACGGTAGTCAAAGGGGCGCTACCTATTCACTGCTGGTAGGTTTTTGTGTTATGCTTATTATGGATAAATTATTAGGATAAAATAAATTGCGGTAAGAGTGAAATTTCACTTTGCCGCATTTTTTATGCTATTTACTTTAGTTTTTAAAATTTAGAAAAATTATGTTTTGTCGTTAAATAAAGAGATACAAAAAAGGGAAAACCAAATTATAGCAGGTGGTTGACTTTTTTAGGGCTTTTTGGTACAATTATTTTGTAAAATTGTGTAGTTTTTTAAATTTTGAAAGGCGGAATAAAAATATGAAAAATTTTAGCAATTATAAAGATTATGATTTAAAGGAAAATTTGCATATTCAGTCTAAGGTGGTACACGGCGCACTTGGTTGTGAACCGCTTACAGGTGCTGTTAGTATGCCTATATTCCAGTCGGCAACTTTCCGCCATCCCGAACTTGGAAATTCCACCGGTTTTGATTATAGCCGTCTTGAGAATCCCACCCGTCAAGAACTTGAGCGCACAATGGCAATTCTTGAAGGTGGTGTAAAAGGTTTTGCTTTTTCTAGCGGACAAGCTGCAAATATGGCAGTTTTCTCCCTTTTAGATGTGGGTGACCACGTTATTATGTCGGACGATATTTACGGTGGCACTTCACGTATCATGAATGATATATTCGGTAAGTACGGTATTACCCACACTTGCGTTGATATGTCTGATTTAGATGCTGTAAAGAATGCTATTACTCCTAAAACTCGTATGTTATTTGTAGAAACTCCCACCAATCCTTGTATGAAGGTGGCAGATATTGCGGCAGTTTCGGGGATCGCAAAATCTATCGGTGCTTTGACCGTTGTTGATAATACATTTTTAACCCCGTATTTCCAACAACCGCTTAAACTCGGTGCTGATATTGTTACCCACAGTTCTACCAAGTATTTGGGTGGTCATAACGATACAATTTCGGGTATTGTGGTAATCAAAGACGATGAAGAATTGGTATCAAAAGTGCGTGTTCATATCAAATCTCACGGCAGTCAGTTGTCGCCTATGGACTCTTGGCTTGTGCTTCGCGGTATAAAGACACTTGCTGTGCGTATGGACAAGCATAATGAAAATGCTTTTAAGGTGGCAAATTGGCTTCGCACCCAACCAAAGGTTAAAAAGGTTTATTATGTAGGTTTCGAAGACCACAGAGATTATGAAATTACTAAGAAACAAACCACAGGCTTTGGCGGTATGATTTCTTTTGCGGTGGATGAGTTTGAAACTGTTAAGAAAATACTAAAAAATGTCGATATGGTAATGTTTGCCGAAAGTCTTGGCGGTACCGAAACACTTATAACCTATCCCACAACCCAAACCCATGAAGACACACCCAAAGAAATGAAAGAAATGCTTGGTATTGATGAATGTTTCTTGCGTTTGTCGGTTGGTATTGAAAATGCGGATGATATTATTGCAGATTTAGACCGCGCTATGAATGGACAATAAAAAATGAGATTTACTAAAATGCAGGCGTTTGGTAACGACTATGTTTATATCGACGCCATAAACCAAAAATTACCCGATTTACCGAAGCTTGCCCGTTTTGTCAGTGATAGGCATTTCGGTATCGGTTCTGACGGGATGGTGCTTATTTGCCCATCCGACAAGGCGGATTTCCGTATGCGTATGTTTAACCCTGACGGTACAGAGGGTGAAATGTGCGGTAACGCACTTCGCAGTGTGGGTAAGTATGTTTACGACCACGCGCTTACAGATAAGACTGAACTTACTGTAGAAACATTAGGTGGCATACAGCATTTGTGGTTAACGGTTGAAAAACGTGAACCCAAAGACGGCGAAAAGCAAATGCCGTATCAAAACCGCGGTTTTGTAAGTAATATTCGTGCTAATATCGGCAAACCGCGTCTTGACACAAAGGTTATCCCTGTTTTAAGTGATAAGCCAGAGTTTATAGAACAACCTGTTGAGATTTTGGACAAAACCTTTAATATAACTGCCGTGTCTTGGGGTAACCCACATACCGCAATGTTTGTAGACGACCTTTATTTTGATGTGCATAAATATGGCAGAGAAATCGAGTATAAAACCGACCTTTTCCCCAACAAAACCAATGTTACTTTCGCGCAACTTGTAAGCCGTGATTATATAAAAATGCGCGAGTGGGAACGCGGTACTGGTGAGACAATTGGTTGCGGTACAGGTTGTGCTACTGCGGTTGTTGCAGGTGTTCTTACAGGCAGATGCGACCGCAAGGTTACGGTTGAACAAATCGGCGGTCCGCTTTATATTGAGTGGGACGAAGAAACTGGCGATATGTTTATGACAGGCCCCAGCCATAATGTATTTGAGGGTGAAATCGATATCACTCATTTAGGAGAATAGTATGAAACTTTCGCAAATTCTTGAAAATGCCGAATATACCATAGTTCAAGGCGGTATTGACGCAGAAATTTCTGATATTATATACGACTCACGCAAACTGGTGACAGGTTGCGTGTTCGTTTGTATGGTGGGCGCGGTTGTAGACGGTCATTCGTTTATTCCCGAAGCCATAGAAAAAGGTGCTATTGCTGTTGTGGTAGAAAAGGATGTAGAAAATATCCCTGCAAATATTACTGTTATAAAAGTAACATCCACGCGCCGTGCGTTGGCGCTTATGTCGGCGGCATTTTTTGGCGAGCCTGCAAAAGAACTTATAACAGTTGGCCTTACAGGTACAAAAGGCAAGACCACTACTACTTATATGATAAAAAGCGTACTTGAAAGTGCTGGTTTTAAAACGGGTCTAATTGGTACTACCGGTGTTTTAATAGGTCACGAAAAATTGCCCACTAAAAACACTACTCCCGAATCTTATGAATTGCATAAACTTTTCCGCCAAATGGTGGACAAGGGTTGCAAGTATGCCGTTATGGAGGTTTCGTCACAAGGTTTAAAACTCGACCGCACCGCGGGGATAGAGTTCGATTTTGGTGTCTTTACCAACCTTTCGCCCGACCATATAGGTCCGCACGAGCACGACAGTTTCGAGGAATATATTGACTGTAAGAGTATGCTTTTCCGTCAATGTAAAACTGCTATTGTTAATGCAGATGATGAGCATACAAATGCAGTTTTAAAGGGCCACACCTGTAAAGTGCTGACTTTTTCGGCAAAAGGTCAAGCCGATTTAAAAGCGAGTGATATTGAGTTTATAAAAGATGGCGGAAACTTAGGTATGCGCTTTAATGTGAGTGGTAAGGTCAATACCCCTGTTGTGATTTATACCCCTGGTCTTTTCTCGGTTTACAACAGTCTTGTTACTATACTTTGCTGTGCGCTTTTGGGTGCTGAAACAAATGCTATATTAGAAGGGCTTTTAAAGGTAAAGGTAAAGGGCAGGGTAGAAATAGTACCTTGCAGTGATGACTTTTCGGTTATTATCGACTATGCTCACAATGAGGTTAGTACAAAGAGTGTGCTTACTACACTTATGGAATATAAGCCTAATCGTATGATATGCGTTTTCGGTGGCGGGGGTAATCGTTCCCGTATGCGCCGTTACGATATGGGTGAGGTTGCCGGTGCGATGGCAGACCTTTGTGTTTTGACAGAAGACAACCCACGTGATGAAGATTTGCGCCAGATAAATGACGATATTAAAATCGGTCTTGCAAAGAGTAATGGCAAGTATATCGAAATTGATGACCGCAAGGAAGCTATAAAGTACTGTATCCAAAATGCCCAAAAAGGCGATATGATTGTGCTTCTTGGAAAAGGACATCAAACATATCAAGAGCGTAAAGGTGTGAAATACCATTTCGATGAACGCGAAGCGGTGGCTCAAATTAAAGAAGAATTAGGAATATAATAAAAATCATCCCAAGCGGATGATTTTTATTTTTGCTGTTATAATGAATTTTCGAAAAAGAAAAAATATAAAAAATGGCTCAAAAAACACGTAAAATCGAAAATTTTTTCAGTTATTATTACAAAAATCAAAAATGTAAACAAAAATTGATTGTTAAATTAATGACGATGTGATATAATATTCGTTACCTATTTTCAAAAAGGGAATAAACTTAATATATTTGTTTTCCCTTATTCAATTTTAAATTTTTAGGAGTGAGAGAATGAAATTGGAATTAGTCTTGGTAATATGTACTTTTTTGGGTTCATTATTTGCATTGTTTTATGCAATTATTACCGCAAATCGCGTTTTAAAATTCTCGGAAGGCACTGAAAAAATGAAGAAGATAGCTTCGGCTATTCGTTCTGGTGCAAATGCATATTTAAAAAGACAGTATAAGGTAGTTGCAATTTTCTTTGCGGCTATGTTTGTTGTTTTAGCAACTATGGCAGCATTTGAAATGCTTACCTGGTATGTGGCATTTGCATTTGTTACGGGCGGATTCTTTTCGGCATTGTCCGGCTACGTTGGTATGAAAATAGCTACAGCTGCTAATAGCAGAACGGCAAATGCTTGTAGGACGGGACTTAATAAAGGTCTTAGAATTGCTTTTTCAGCCGGTTCAGTTATGGGCTTTACAGTGGTAGGCTTGGGTCTTTTGGATATTTCAATTTGGTTCGCACTTTTGAAATTTGTTTTCGGATGTACTGAATCACAAATCACAAGTTCAATGCTTACCTTTGGCATGGGTGCTTCATCAATGGCTTTATTTGCCCGTGTTGGCGGCGGTGTTTTCACCAAAGCAGCAGATGTAGGTGCCGACTTGGTTGGTAAGGTAGAAGCAGGCATCCCTGAGGATGACCCTCGTAACCCTGCGGTTATTGCAGATAATGTAGGCGATAATGTAGGTGACGTTGCAGGTATGGGAGCGGACCTTTATGAGTCTTATGTTGGCTCGATTATCTCCGCTTCAGCTTTGGGTGTTGCGGCATTTGGCAATTTTAACGCAATGGCAGTCCCGATGATTATGGCGGCAATTGGTATAGTATGTTCTATTATTGGTACCTTCTTTGTTCGAACCAAAGAGGGGGCAAGTCAAAAAGATTTGTTGAAATCTTTAAGCAGAGGTACTAATTTTAGTGCAATAGTTATTGCTATAGCAACTCTTCCTTTGATATATTTTGTGTTAGGAAAAGAAAATATTGGTTTTTATTTTTCAACCTTGGCAGGTCTTGTTGCTGGTGTGCTTATTGGTCATTCAACAGAATTGTTCACAAGCGAATCATATAAACCTACGCGCAAACTTGCAGAAAAGAGCGAAACTGGCTCTGCTACAATTATTATAGGCGGTTTGTCATTGGGTATGCTTTCAACTGCAATTCCGATAATAATAATTGCGGTTTGCGTATTGGCAGCTTATGCAACAGCAGGTGGTTTTTCCGGCAATGGTGCCGACTTTGGTCTTTATGGTATAGCTTTGGCTGCTGTTGGTATGCTTTCTACTTTGGGTATTACACTTGCTACAGATGCATATGGTCCTGTTGCAGATAACGCAGGTGGTATTGCTCAGATGGCAGGTCTTGAACCGGAAGTTCGTGAGCGTACTGATTCACTTGATGCGTTGGGAAATACAACTGCGGCTACAGGCAAGGGTTTTGCAATAGGTTCGGCAGCACTTACCGCCTTAGCATTGATGGCCTCATACATAGATAAAGTTAAAGAGGTTGGCGGTAAGGTAGAGGCATTTGACCTTATGAATCCCACGGTTCTTATAGGTTTATTTATAGGTGCTTGTTTGCCATTCGTTTTTGCGGCTCTCACAATGGAATCTGTAGGTAAAGCGGCACAATCAGTTGTGGTAGAGGTTCGTCGTCAGTTCAGAGAGATAAAAGGTATTATGACTGGTAAAGCTGACCCCGATTATGCGAAATGTGTTGATTTGTGTACAAAGGCAAGTCTTAAGGAAATGATACTTCCCACTCTAGTGGCAATAGTGATACCTGTCCTGGTAGGTATGATTTTGGGGGTTACCGGTGTTGTCGGAATGCTTGCAGGTGCCACTGTCAGCGGATTTTTGTTAGCAATATTTATGTCAAATTCCGGCGGTGCTTGGGATAATGCTAAGAAGTATATTGAGTCAGGTGTTCACGGTGGTAAAGGAAGTGAACAACATAAAGCGGCAGTTGTTGGTGATACTGTTGGGGATCCTTTTAAAGATACATCAGGACCCGCAATTAACATTTTAATTAAATTGTTATCAATGGTCTCCATTGTTTTTGCGGCTTTGGTGGTAAACTATAGCATATTTTAAGGTAATAAAAAATCTCTTACGTAAAATAAACGTAAGAGATTTTATTTTTTATCGTAATTTTGTTGTTATTTACCTAACATTTTGTGTACAATCGGCCAAGCATCATCAGCATAGAAGCGGTGACCTGCATTACCCACAACAAGTTGACAGCGATCTGCAATGCTGTGTTCTTCCCAAACGCGCTTACCGGCTGCAAATACTTCTTTTGCACCGTCAATGGGGAAAAGATTATCATCTTTTCCGCTTACTTGAACATAATATTTTGGATAAGACATAGCAATAAGGTCGCCCATTTCGAAAACATTGCCTATGTTGGGAATATAGTTACAGGTGCAGTGGTCGATTCTGCCTATAGAATCTTTATATGTACTGTTAGAACAAGAAGGCATTACGAGTTTAATGCGGTCTTCAAGTGCTGCAACATAGGTTGTGGTGGTACCACCGCCCGAGTTGCCCATACAACAAAGATTAGAAAGGTCAACTTTATCAGCAAAGTGTTTTTCCAAAACATCTATAAGTCGGGATACATCCCATACGCGTTCGCCAATGGTGGTTCTACCCATTAAAAGTGCGTTCATAGAGCCTTCTTTGCAAGAAATTCTACCGGGGCCCATAGCGGACTCACCAAGGTTGCGTTGTTCCATAGCAACTGCGGCAAAGCCTTCTTTTATAGCTCTTACCGAGAAGTCGCGGTCACCGTTTTTAATAATATCCTCTTCACCGTCAAATTTAGGTCTGCCAAGAGAAACATGCATACCTTTTGAATGGCCTTGAAGACAAATAATAATGGGCGGATTTTCAATGCCGTCGGGCAGCCACATATGGCAAGGTACACGGTAGCCGTCTTCACTCTGGAAGGTGAAGCGGATTTCGGTAAAGCCTTCGTGTTTTTCTTCAAACTCTACTTGCATATCGCTGTCGCAAAGTTCAAACTTATCCATACCTAAAAGGTCACGAAGCTTTTGACGAGCTTCTGCTTTCCACTGGTCGTAGTTTTCACCTGTGTAGGAAAAAGTAGGTTTTAAAACTTTTTGCACGAGTTTTTTGCTGAATTCGAAATTACTGGGCATGATGAACGCTCCTTTGTTTTATTTGTGTTTATTATGTAATAAACACATAAATGGTTTACAAGCAAAGTATAACATAAACAAAGTGTGGTGTAAATGCAAATTTAGCCGTTAGAGTTTATTTATTAGCCGTATTTTTATAAATTGACAATTATTATATTTATAACATTCAAATATAGTTTAAGCATAAAAAATGAGGTGAAATTTCACCTCATTTTTGTTTTAGATAATTTTCTTTGCCCGTTTCATAAAGATTATTGCCGTCGTTGTCAATTATTACAACAACAGGAAAATCTTCTACATAAAGTTTGCGTATAGCTTCTGCTCCAAGGTCGTCATAGGCTATAATTTCACATTTTTTAATGCATTTTGAAAGTAATGCACCGCAACCGCCTATTGCGCCAAAGTAAACGGCACCGTGGGTTTTCATAGCATCAATTACTTCGTCGTTTCGTTTGCCTTTGCCAATCATACCCGTAAGCCCCAGTTTTATAAGGTCGGGACTGTAAGCATCCATTCGGTAAGAGGTGGTGGGTCCTGCCGAGCCTATGATTTCACCCGGCTTTGCAGGGGTAGGGCCTACAAAGTAAATAATACTGTCTTTAATGTCTAACGGTAAAGGCTCACCTTTGTTTATAAGTTCGCACAATCGTTTATGCGCGGCATCGCGAGCGGTGTAAATTGCGCCGGTAATAAGACAACTGTCGCCCGATTTTAGTGTTTTTACTGTATCACGGGTTAAGGGAGTGGTGATTTTGGTAGCCATTTATATTACCTCCGTTTTATGCCGCGTTACATGGCAGTTTATGTTTACCGCCACGGGAAGCCCTGCAATATGTGTTGGAAAATATTCAACATTCACAGCCAATGCGGTGGTTTTACCGCCAAAGCCTTGCGGACCTATTCCCAACATATTTATTTCCTGTAAAAGTTCTTTTTCAAGATTTGCATAAAAGGGATTATCGTTTGGTTTGTTTACTTCTCGAAGTAATGCTTTTTTTGCGAGTAAAGCCGCTTTGTCGAATGTACCGCCAATACCTACGCCTACAACTACCGGTGGGCAGGGGTTAGGTCCTGCTTCTTTTACTACCCGTTTTACAAATTCTTTCACACCGTCAATTCCGTCAGAGGGTGAAAGCATAGCAATTTGGCTCATATTTTCGCTGCCGAAGCCTTTTGGTGCAACGGTGATTTCGATTTTATCGCCTTTAACCAATTCAAAATAAATCATAGCAGGGGTGTTGTCGTTTGTGTTCACTCGGTTGAGCGGGTCGCTTACAACACTTTTACGCAAAAAACCTTCGGTGTATCCTTGGCGCACACCTTCGTTTACAGCGGCGGTAATATCACCTGTGATATGCACATCCTGACCGATTTTTAAAAAAACACACGCAACACCGGTGTCTTGACATACGGGCACACTTTTTTGGTCTGCGATTTTGTAATTTTCAATTATGTGAGCGAGTATTTCCTTTGCTTGTTGCCAAGTTTCATCTTTGTAGGCATTTTGTATACATTCCTTTATATCACCGCTCAGGTGACAGTTGGCATCTATACAAAGCTTTTTTACGGTATCGGTAATTATTTTAGCATTTATTTCGCGCATGGTTTTCTCCGTTTTCAAAGTTTTTTAAAAATAGGTTTCCTTTGCATACATTGTACCACAATAAAACAAAGATGTAAATTGGTGTAGAAAAATTTTTGAAAATAGGATATTTTTACATATAGCAAAAGCGAGGTGAATTTCACCTCGCTTTTTAATTAAACACATAGAATCGTCCCCTGTGTTACTTTTGCAGGAAATTAAACACTTTGCATAAAATTTATCGTATGCAAATGGCGATATTCTACATCTGGGCCCTTGATTTGTTAACGGCTTTTTGCTATAATATTAAGCAGAGAAAGAAGAGTCCCATAACCAAGGGACTTTTTTCAAAAGTTTGATTGTTAAATTTTTAACAATCTTTAAACCAAAACATAACCATAACACAGGAGGAACTCTTATGGAAAAAAACTATCCAATTGTTGATAGTGTAGAGGCACTGCAAACCGCTATTGTCCGTACACGTCAAGCTCAGAAAGCTTTTGCTAACTATACGCAGGAGCAGGTAGACAAAATATTTTTGGCTGCAGCATCGGCTGCTAATAAAGCAAGAATCTCTCTGGCTCGAATGGCTGTAGAAGAAACCGGAATGGGTATTATAGAAGATAAGGTTATCAAGAATAACTATGCTTCTGAATATATTTACAATGCCTATAAGGAAACAAAGACCTGCGGTGTTATCGAAGAAGACAAGGCGTATGGCATCAAGAAGATTGCTGAGCCTATCGGTGTAGTTGCGGCTGTTATTCCTACAACCAACCCCACCTCTACCGCAATCTTCAAATGCTTACTTGCTCTTAAGACTCGTAACGCTATCATCATCAGTCCTCACCCAAGAGCCAAAAACAGTACTATTGCTGCTGCAAAATTGGTACTTGAGGCTGCTGTTAAAGCCGGTGCTCCCGAAGGTATTATCGATTGGATTGACGTTCCTTCTCTCGATATGACAAATACAGTTATGAAGGAAGCAGATATTATCCTTGCAACCGGTGGTCCCGGAATGGTTAAAGCTGCTTACTCTAGTGGTAAACCTGCTCTTGGTGTTGGTGCCGGTAATACTCCTGCTATCATTGATGAGTCTGCTGATATCCTTCTTGCCGTAAACTCCATCATTCACTCCAAGACCTTTGATAATGGTATGATTTGCGCTTCCGAGCAGTCGGTTATAGTGCTTGAAAGCATTTATAATGCAGTTAAGGAAGAGTTTGCTACCCGTGGTTGCTACTTCTTAAATCCTGCTGAAACTGAGAAGGTTCGCAAGACTATTATCATCAACGGTGCTCTTAACGCAAAAATTGTTGGTCAGTCTGCCGCTAAAATTGCTGAACTTGCCGGTGTGACCGTTCCCGAAGGCACTAAAATTCTTATCGGTGAAGTTGAAAGCGTTGAGCTCAGCGAAGAATTTGCTCACGAAAAGCTCAGCCCCGTACTTGCTATGTATAAAGTTAAGACCTTTGAAGAAGCTCTTGATAAAGCCGAAAAATTAGTTGAAGACGGCGGTTTTGGTCATACATCTTCTGTATATCTCAATCAAATAACCGAAACTGAAAAACTTAATGCTTTTGCGGCTCGTATGAAGACTTGTCGTATACTTGTAAACACCCCCTCTTCTCACGGTGGTATTGGTGACCTTTACAACTTTAAACTCGCTCCCTCGCTCACCTTGGGTTGCGGTTCTTGGGGCGGTAACTCGGTTTCCGACAACGTTGGTGTTAAGCACCTCTTAAATATTAAAACAGTAGCAGAAAGAAGGGAAAATATGCTTTGGTTCCGTGCCCCTGAAAAGGTATATATTAAGAAAGGATGTTTGCCGGTAGCTCTCGACGAGCTCAGAACTGTACGCGGTGCTAAGAAAGCATTTATCGTAACCGATACATTCCTTTATGAAAATGGCTATACCAAGCCCATCACTGATAAGCTTGACGAAATGGGCATTGCTCATACAACATTCTTTGACGTTCAGCCTGACCCTACCCTCAAGAATGCTCAGGACGGCGCTAAACAGATGGCAGCATTTAAGCCTGACACCATCATCGCTCTCGGCGGTGGTTCTGCAATGGACGCTGCTAAGATTATGTGGGTTCTTTATGAACACCCTGAAGCAGACTTTATGGATATGGCAATGCGCTTCATTGATATCCGTAAGCGTGTTTACACCTTCCCCAAGATGGGCGAAAAGGCATACTTTATCGCAGTTCCTACCTCTGCAGGTACCGGTTCGGAGGTTACACCTTTCGCAGTTATTACCGATGGCGAAACAGGTGTTAAATATCCTCTTGCTGACTATGAATTGCTTCCCAATATGGCAATTATCGACACCGACTTCCACATGAGCGCACCCAAGGGACTTACTGCCGCTTCCGGTATCGACGCTGTAACTCATGCTGTTGAGGCTTATGCCGCAATGCTCGCAACCGATTATACCGATGGTCTAGCCCTCCAAGCTCTCAAAAACATCTTCAAGTATCTGCCCCGTGCATACGATAACGGTCAGACTGACGTAGAAGCTCGTGAAAAAATGGCTAACGCTGCTACTATGGCTGGCATGGCTTTTGCTAACGCATTTCTTGGTGTGTGTCACTCTATGGCTCACAAGCTCGGTGCTTTCCATCATTTGCCCCATGGCGTTGCCAACGCTCTCATGATTGAAGAGGTTATCCGCTTCAATGCAAGTGAGGCTCCCGCTAAGATGGGTACATTCTCTCAGTATGACCACCCTCATACTCTTGCACGCTATGCTGAAATCGCTGATTACTTAGGTCTTGGCGGCAAAACCGATGAAGAGAAGCTTGAAAACCTTATCAAGGCTATTAACGAGCTCAAAACTAAGGTTGGCATAAAGGAAACCATTAAAGATTATGGTATTGATGAAAAGATATTCCTTGATAATCTTGACGAAATGGTTGAACAGGCATTCGATGACCAATGCACAGGTGCAAACCCCCGTTATCCGCTTATGAGCGAAATTAAGCAAATGTATTTGAACGCTTACTATGGAAAACATTTTGTCGAAAAAGAAATGCCAAAGGCTTAATGTTGGGAGGATTTAAAATGAAACTTGATAAAATTATTTCACAAAGCGCTAAAAAAGTCATTTATCGTGACGGAGATAAATGTATTAAGATTTTTGCTGAAGGTTACTCAAAGGCTGACGTTTTAAATGAGGCTTTAAACCAAGCAAGAATTGAAACCACAGGTCTTAATATCCCTAAAGTTTTAGAAGTTACTATGATTGACGGTAAATGGGCTATCGTTCTTGAATATATTGAGGGTAAGACCTTGGCCGAACTTATACAAGAAAACCCCGATAAAATCGATGAATATCTTGAATTGCTCGTCGATTTACAACTTGAAATGCACTCTAAAACCTGTGCTAATCTTAACAAGTTAAAGGATAAGATGAATCGTAAAATCAGCGAAACAACCCTGGATGCTACCACCCGTTACGAGCTTCACACTCGTCTTGAAGGTATGCCTAAGCACAAGAAGGTTTGCCACGGCGACTTTAACCCGTCTAATATCATTATCACTGCCGACGGTACACCTTATATCATAGACTGGTCTCACGCAACACAGGGTAATGCTTCGGCCGATTCTGCTCGAACCTACCTTTTGTTTTGTCTGGCAGGAGAAAAAGAAAACGCCGAAAAGTATTTGGATTTATTCTGCAAAAAGAGCGATACTGCAAAGCAGTACGTTCAAAAGTGGATGCCTATCGTGGCTGCATCTCAGTCAGTTAAGGGCAACGAACACGAACGTGAATTCTTACTCTCTTGGGCAGATGTTGTAGATTACGAATAAGAACACATATAGCAATTTTTACAAAAAGACATCGCACTCTGAAGTGCGATGCCTTTTTAATTTAAAATTAAATTTAAATAGCATAAATATGTGTGTTTTACAAATAATAGTATCATGAACTCATAGAACCGTCCCCTATGTTACCCCTACAAAATGTTTATAGGAATATATATGAAAGCAACTGGAATAGTTAGAAGAATCGAGGAATGCGTTATATTAGGACAAAAGTTGTCGAAACTCGCATAAATGCTGGGCTTTTCGCAGTTTTTGATTGGACTCAATTTGCACAAAAACATAAGATACATAGCAAAAGCGAGGGGAATTTCCCCTCGCTTTGTTGTTATAAACCTATGTTTTTTCTGTATTGTGTAGGTGTGATTTCAAAGTTTTCTTTAAAGCAACGGTTAAAACTTCGTAACGAAATAAATCCGCTGTCATATGCACATTGGAGGATAGGAAGTGTGGTATTCTCTAAAAGGTAACACGCATGGCTAAGCCGAAAATGCATTACATAAGAATTGAAGGAAAGACCGGTGGCTTTTTTAAAGTAGCGTGAAAGATAAGAATAGTCATAGCTCGTTTCTTTTGAAAGATTTGATAAAGAACAGTCCTTGCTGAAATTTGTCTCAACAAACGAAAATATCTTATATAATAAATTTTCGTTTTCAAATTGTGTTTTATCATAGGAGGCGGTTTTGTCAAATTGACCGCACAACGAATACAACACGCCTTTTTTATCGGCAGAGGATGAGGTGATTTCTAAACGAGCAAGAGCATTTACCAAGTATTCATCCGGTTGAAATTTGTTGTTTTGCGGAAGTTTATAAGATACCTTGGTGGCATAGGCTCGTACAAGATGGGGGGAAAAGATGCAAAGAATGTGCTCGCTTTTTGTCGAGTCTAAAGAGTGTATTTGATTCGGGAATATAAAAACTGCTTGTTTTTCTTTGATAACAAAGCTTTTGCTATCAATAGTTATTCTCATTTCTCCCGAAAGAAGAATGATAATCTCAAAGCACTGGTGCAGATGGGGTGGAAAACTGAAATCTCTCCCTTCCTCTATTTTTAGGTAATCGGGTGAGCCTAAATGATTGAATTCATAAAACATTTGTATCACCAAGAAGTCAAATTTTGTCTATAAATTATATGATATATTGCGAGAAAAGTCAAGTTGATTGTTGTATGATTAGAAAAAATAAACTGTTAAAAGGAGTTATATATGAATTATATCTATGCTAAAAAGAAAGCAATAGAAATCACATCGCAAATGACCCCGTATGAAAAGTTATCACAATTGCTTTATAATTCTCCCGCAATAGAAAGATTGGGTATTAAAGAATATAACTGGTGGAACGAGGCGGCACATGGTGTTGCCCGCGCAGGTATTGCTACTGTATTTCCACAGGCTATCGGCATGGCGGCAACCTTTAATCCTGATTTAATAAATAGCGTTGCAGATGCTGTTTCCACCGAAGCGCGTGCTAAATATAATAAAAACGTTCAGCTTGATGATTACGGTATTTATAAAGGCTTAACCTTTTGGACGCCAAATATAAACATTTTCAGAGATCCTCGTTGGGGACGAGGTCAAGAAACTTTTGGCGAATGCCCATTTCTTACTTCTCAGATGGGAAATGCTTATATAAATGGGTTGCAAGGCGATGGTGATTTTTTGAAATCGGCTGCGTGTGCTAAACATTTTGCCGTTCACTCAGGTCCTGAGGCGTTACGTCATTCCTTTGATGCAAGGGTAGGTATGAAGGATTTATGGGAAACCTACCTCCCCGCTTTTGAAAATGCCGTTGGCGAAGGTGTTATAGGGGTAATGGGTGCTTATAACCGCACAAATGGCGAGCCTTGCTGTGCGCACAGTTATCTTATGGAGGAAGTGTTGAAAAACAAATGGAGGTTTGAGGGATATTTTGTTTCGGACTGTGGTGCCATCGCCGATATCAATAAGCACCATAATTTTACCGAAACAATGAAAGAAGCTGCTGCTGTTTCATTGAAAAAAGGTTGTCACCTTAACTGTGGTGAGGCTTATACTCACCTCGTAGAAGCCTACGAAGATGATCTTATAACCGATGAAGATATCGATCGTGCAGTTGAAAAACTTTATTTTGTAAGAGCATTACTCGGCGAGTTTGAAGAAAATCGTCCGTTTAAAGAAATTTCTTACGACAAGCTAGATTGTAAAGAACATAAAATAATGAATCTTGAAACCGCCAAGCAGGCCTTGGTTATGCTTAAAAACCAAAATAGCTTCTTGCCCATTAAAGATGGCGAGTATAAAAAGATTGCCGTTATAGGACCTAATGCGAATTCAATAACAGTTTTAGAGGGGAATTATAACGGTCATGCGTCTGAATATGTTACAGTGGCAGATGGAATGCGTAAAACCTTTAGTAAAACACAAATTACAGTGGCAGAGGGTTCGCATATATGGAAAGAAGAAAAAAATAATCATGGCGGATTTTTAAATAGTATCAGTGAAGGTCTTGCGGCGGCAAGCGAAGCAGATCTTACAATTCTTTGCCTCGGCCTTGATCGTAATATAGAAGGTGAAGAATTACCGCTTGATGATGATTTTGCATATAGGGGAGATAGAAGATCTTTAAGTCTGCCTAAAACACAAATCCGTCTTGCTGAAGCTATTTGTGACATTACCGAAAATCTTGTGGTAATCGTTCTGAGCGGAAACTCTGTGGATTTAGGTAAAAAGGTAAACGCTCATGCAAAAGCAATAATTCACGGATGGTACCCGGGTGCGGTTGGTGGTCTTGCAGTTGCAAAACTTATCAAGGGCGAGTTTTCGCCTTCGGGCAGGTTGCCGCTTACCTTTTATAAGCAGGATAGCAACCTTCCTGATTTTACGAATTACAATATGGATGGCAGAACCTATCGCTATTTAAAAGAAGAACCTCTTTATCCCTTTGGTTTTGGACTCGGTTTTAGTAAAATAAATTATAATAAAGCCCAAATCACATTCCGTGATGACAAAAAAATTAAAATCAAGGTATCCCTTACCAACGAGGGCGAATTTGATACTGTTGAAAAAATACAGGTTTATGCAAAATTTACCGATAGCAGAACCGCAACGCCAAATTACCAATTGTGCGGAATTAAAGCGATGATGCTTAATAGGTTCGAAACTGCCGAAGCAGAAATAGAAATAAATAACTATTGGCTAAAAGCTGTTTTAGAAAACGGTGAAAGAGTAATGCCTGACGGCGAAATCGAGCTTTTCGTAGGCGGACATCAACCTGACCGTTTAAGCGAGGAATTAAGTGGGTCAAAATGCTTAAAAATTTCTGTAAAATAATGCTTGAAAGGAAAAAGTGTGAAATATTTTATTGGAGCCGATTTGGGAACTTCGGCATTAAAATTACTATTAGTTAAAAGTAGCGGGGAAATAATAAAAACAGCGGTGCGATTCTATTCGGTATATTATCCAAATGCAGGATGGAGCGAGCAAAACCCTGAGGACTGGTGGAATGCGTTTTTATCGGGCGTAAAGGAGCTCGTACAGGATATCAATCCCGCTGAAATTGCAGGCATCGGGGTAGCAGGACAGATGCATGGGCTTATTGTTCTTGATAAGGATGATGCGGTTATCCGTCCTGCCATTCTTTGGAACGATGGCCGAACAAACAAAGAAACGGCATATCTGAACGAGGTTGTCGGCAAAGAAAAGCTGTCGAAGCTTACCGCGAATATCGCCTTTGCAGGATTTACTGCTCCGAAAATTTTATGGCTTAAAAATAATGAACCTGAGAATTTTTCGAAAATATGCAAAATAATGCTTCCGAAAGACTATATAAATTACAAACTTACTGGTGTCCACTGCACCGATTATTCCGACGCTTCGGGTATGCTTTTGTTGGACGTTAAAAATAAAGACTGGTCGCAAGAAATGTTTAATATCTGCGACATAAGCGAAAATCAAATGCCCAAACTTTTTGAAAGTTTTGAAACGGTAGGCACGGTTCTTCCACATATTGCATCCGAATTAAAGCTTAATGCCAATACTGTGGTGGTGGCGGGTGCGGGTGATAACGCGGCAGCGGCGATTGGCACAGGCACCGTTACCGACGGTAAGTGTAATATATCTCTCGGAACGTCAGGAACGGTATTCATCTCATCCAATGAATTCACCGTTGATGGAAACAACGCTTTGCATTCCTTTTGCCACGCAAGCGGCGAGTATCATCTTATGGCCTGCATACTTTCGGCGGCTTCTTGCAACAAGTGGTTTTGCGAGGGTATCTTAAAAACTGAAGATTATGCAGTCGAGCAAAACGGCATAACCGATAATGACCTTGGCAAAAACGATGTGTTTTTCCTCCCCTACCTTATGGGCGAGCGTAGCCCGATAAACGATACCGATGCACGAGGTGTTTTTGTAGGACTATGTATGAACACAACCCGTGCGGATATGGTTCAAGCCGTTTTAGAAGGCGTCGCCTTTGCCATAAGAGACAATATGGAAATTGCAAGAGCACAAGGTATAAATATAACAAGCAGCAGTCTTTGCGGCGGAGGTGCAAAATCAGAACTGTGGCAAAAAATTCTCTGCAATATCCTTAATGTTGAAGTTTTGCTATTACAGACAGAGCAGGGCCCCGGTTACGGTGCGGCAATGCTTGCGATGGTTGGTTGTGGGGAATTTGCCAACCCAAAAGAATGCGCTGACAAATTTGTAAAGTTAAAAAAGACGATAACCCCAAATACCGATATTTCGTTACGCTATGAAGAACGGTATAAAAAATTCAAAGAAATCTATCCAACCGTGAAAACATTATATAAAAAATTGATATGAGGAAATGGAAATGAGCGAAATTTTTAAGAACATTCAAAAAATCAACTATGAAGGTAGCCACAGCAAAAACCCGCTATCATTTAAATTTTACGATGCCAACCGCGTTATCCTAGGAAAAACCATGCGCGAGCATTTACCTTTTGCTATGGCTTGGTGGCATAATCTTTGTGCCGCAGGTACCGATATGTTTGGTCGTGATACGGGTGATAAATCTTTCGGTGCCGAAAAAGGTACAATGGAACACGCAAAAGCAAAGGTTGATGCAGGCTTTGAGTTTATGCAGAAACTTGGCATTGAATACTTCTGCTTCCATGATGTTGACCTGGTACCGGAGGCAGAAGATATCAAAGAAACAAACCGCAGACTAGATGAGATAACCGATTATATTCTTGAAAAAATGAATAAAACCGGTATAAAATGTCTTTGGGGCACCGCTAACATGTTCTCAAATCCGCGCTTTATGAACGGTGCAGGCTCTACAAATTCGGCCGATGTTTTCTGCTTTGCGGCGGCACAGGTTAAAAAGGCACTCGATCTTACTGTAAAGCTCGGCGGCAAGGGGTACGTGTTTTGGGGTGGCAGAGAAGGTTATGAAACTCTTCTCAACACCGATATTAAATTTGAACAAGAGAATATTGCAAGACTTATGAAAATGGCGGTTGAATATGGTCGTTCCATCGGTTTTAAGGGGGATTTTTACATAGAACCCAAACCCAAGGAGCCTATGAAGCATCAGTATGATTTTGATGCTGCAACGGCAATAGGCTTCCTACGTCAATACGGTCTTGATAAAGACTTCAAAATGAATATTGAGGCAAACCACGCAACTCTTGCGGGACATACATTCCAACACGAACTGCGCATTTCTGCTATAAACGGTATGCTTGGCTCAATAGATGCTAATCAAGGGGATTTATTGCTCGGTTGGGATACCGATGAATTCCCCGCAAACGTATACGATGCAACTATGTGTATGTACGAAGTGTTAAAGGCCGGTGGTCTTACGGGCGGATTTAATTTTGACTCAAAAACACGTAGACCCAGTTATACTGCCGAGGATATGTTTCTTGCGTTTATCTTAGGAATGGATACCTTTGCGTTGGGGCTTATCAAAGCAGCAGAGATCATTGAAGATGGCAGATTAGACAGCTTTGTTAAAGAAAAATATTCAAGCTTTGAAAGCGGCATCGGCAAGAAAATTGTTGATAGTAACACAACTCTTTCAGAACTTGCAAGAATCGCCGAAGATATTGGAGCACCAAAACTTCCTTCAAGCGGCAGACAGGAATATTTACAAAGTATTCTTAACGAAATTATGTTTAAATAAGCAGAACTCATAGTATAAATCTCCTTGTTTTACAGATACTAACAGTACAAATTTGTAAAGCAAGGAGATTTTTGTATATATGAAAGCAACTGGAATAGTTCGTAGAATCGAGGAATGCGTTATTTTAGGGCAAACCGCCTGAAAGGCGCATAAACACTAGGGTTTTCGCTGGTTTGCCCCATTGAACGCATTGGTGTCAAAAACGGTTTTTGACGGTTTTTATACA
Organism: Oscillospiraceae bacterium; assembly: GCA_015066095.1. GTDB lineage: Bacteria > Bacillota > Clostridia > Oscillospirales > Acutalibacteraceae > UBA737. Next base: position 51,976 of record SVPC01000005.1, read on the forward strand.
TAGCAAAAGCGAGGTGAAATCCACCTCGCTTAAAATTCATTATATAGTAATTAATAAGGGAAATATACCGTTTTTCACACGGGTGCGATTAAATATTGACAAAAACGCACGCGTGCGTTATAATAACATTCGTGAGGTGATTAATATGTCCTATATAGGTTTGGAAGAAAATTTATTGATTGAATTTAAAAGTGATAGAAATTGTTTGGATAATAACGAAATAATAGATGCGGTGGTCGCATTTGCAAACACTGATGGCGGAGATTTATATATTGGTGTTGAAGATGACGGAACAATCACAGGGCTTCATGATAAACATAAGGATGCAACTCAGTTAGCTGCATTTATTGCAAATAAAACAGTGCCTCCAATTTCGGTGAGGGTAGAAGTAGTTGAAGCTGAATTCCCGTATTTAAAAATATCTGTACCTAAAAGAACATCTATAGTTTCTTCTTCAACTGGCAAAATGCAACGAAGAAGGTTGAAAGCTGATGGAAGCCCAGAAAATGTACCCATGTACCCATATGAAATTGCGACGAGATTATCATCACTTAGCTTATTAGATTATTCTTCACAGCCTGTTCCAGATTCATCTTATTCTGATCTTGACCCTCTAGAACGAGAAAGACTTCGCAATATTATTCGATCTTATCGAGGCGAGCCTTCTTTGCTCGAGTTAAATGATGAAGAACTGGATAAAGCCTTACAACTGGTAACACTAAACGAAGGAAAGTTAGTGCCTACCTTTTGCGGATTGCTATTAATTGGAAAAAAAGAAGCACTATTGAAGCATATGCCTACAGCGGAATCTTCTATTCAGGTGTTAAGTGGTACCGATATTAAAATCAATGAGTCTTTTAAACTTCCAATTTTATCTGCCTTTGAAAAAATAACAGAGTTCTTCTCTGCGTGGAATCGCTCTGAAGAAATGGAAATGGGGTTATTTAGAATTACCATTCCTGATTATGACATAAAGGCTTTTAGAGAAGCTTTAGTAAATGCTTTTTGTCATAGAGATTATTCTGTGTTAGGCAGAGTCTTAATACAAATAACAGACATTGGCATGACAATTAGTAATCCTGGCGGTTTTATAGAAGGTATAAACATTGATAATCTATTAGACGCCGAGCCACACGGAAGAAATCCGGTTCTTGCCGATGCCTTAAAAAGAATTGGGTTAGCAGAACGAACTGGACGAGGAATCGACAGAATATACGAAGGCTCCTTGTCATACGGTAGACATTTGCCAGACTATACACAGTCAACAGCTAATTCTGTAAAATTGTTTATACCCAAAGGACCTACAGATAAAGCATTCATACAAATGATTTCCTTAGAGCAACAACGTATGGGAAGATCATTACCTATACATTCACTATTAGTTATGAACGCTCTTAAAAATTCATCACGTTGTCATGTTCACGAGTTAGCTGAGGAACTTAAAATATCTGAAAGTCGTATTAGAACAACTGTTGAAACATTAGTTGTGTCAGGTTTAATTGAAGCTGGTGGTAATGGGCGCGGTCGCTATTATATGCTTAGTTCTAAATATTACAAAAAAACAAAGAATACGGTAGCATATATTCGTCAGAAAGATATAGACCCAATTCGCCATGAGGAATTAGTATTAGAGTTGCTCAAGAAAAAAGGCGATGTTAAGAGAGCTGATGTTGTTGATTTACTACATGTTACAGAACCACAGGCATTTCGCATATTGAAGAAAATGGCGGATGCAAATAAAATACGATTAGTAGGTTCAGGGGCAGGATCTAAGTATGTTTTAAATTGATCAAAACGCACAAAAACACACAAAAAACGCACGCGTGCGTTTTTTGTGTGTTTTAATTTGTTTCGTAACAGCGGAGTGGTATTCCACTCCGCTTTCGTTTATTTAATTGTTGATAGGGAACAAACAATATTGTGCAGATACTCTTTGTTTTCATCTAGATAGGATGGCATTGCAGAGACTAATACCCATGCAAAGGTTTCGTCGTCTGGCAACTCAATCAAATATGACGCATAATAGTTCTTAACGCCGTCTTTCTCTGCAGAATATAAGGCGTGGGTAACTACTTGCTGTGAAAATGTTTGTGTTTTTGCCTTTTCGATAACATTAACAGTGGTTCTTTGACTTAACAATCCCTCATTTTGCATATCGTAAATATCTAATGGTGTTAAATTTTCAGGAATGTCGATATGTCTATACGCCATGATGCTTATGTAAGCGTTTTCATTGGTTATTTGCAAATCCCAATCACCGTCGGTCTTTTCATTGAAAGTACTATCTGCTGTTATTTGTAAATGATAATTATCAACAGTAAATATAGTTTCCGTTGGCTCAAGAAGGGAAGCTGGGTTATTTGGAACAGAGCAACCTACTGTTGAGAATAGGATACAGGTCATTAAAAGCACAATAATTTTTTTAATCATAAAATCACCTCGCTTTAAAAAATACAATTTACACCGCATAAGTTGGCATGTTAAAAGTTGTGAAAAACCCTCAGCAAGTAACAAAACGTTACATATTTATTGTAACATAGCCTTACAATAAATGCAAGAGGTGATTTGATGATCGGACTAAAAAATATACGCAAACAACGAAAATTGAATCAACAAAAGGTTGCGTTAGATTTAAACATTTCAAGAGAAGCATTGTCTTATTATGAAAACGGTAAGCGAGAGCCATCTCTTCAACTTTTAGTTCAAATGTCAAATTACTTTAACGTTTCAATCAATTATCTAATAACAGGACAAGAATTTCAAAAAAGATGAACCTAACTTTGAAAAAAGTAGGTTCGTTTTTTTATATTCAGTATAAATTCCCTTTAATCACAAATAATAGTATCACGAGTTGAAATTAAAGGAGAATTTATATATGAAAGCAACAGGTATTGTGAGAAGAATAGACGACCTTGGTCGTGTCGTTATCCCGAAAGAGATAAGAAGGACGATGCGAATCAGAGAGGGAGACCCTTTGGAAATATATACCAATGCGGGTGGGGAAGTTATTTTTAAAAAATATTCACCGATGGGTGAACTTTCTAATTTTGCGACAGAGTATGCCGAAGCGCTTGGTACAGGTACCAAACTTGCGGTAATTATTTGTGACCGTGACCATTGTGTGGCGGCGGCAGGTATTTCTAAAAAAGAGGCGCTTGAACGTAGAATCACACCCGATTTAGAGGATATTATTGAGGGCCGTCGTAATGTGACATATACACCTGAGCAGACCCACTTTGCATTAGAGGGTGTCGAGCGTAAAATTTGTGCCGCAGTGCCTATAATTACAGCGGGTGATGTTTGCGGTGCGGTTGTTTTATTGGAAAGTGATGGTATTAAGGGCGTAGACGACGCAGAGGTTAAATTGCTTTCGGTTGCGGCAGCATTTTTAGGAAAACAGATAGAAGAATAAAAGCATACACCCCTTACCACAACAATGCGGTAAGGGGTGTATTATAGTTTGTGCCGCGCCGCCGCAGGCAATTACGCCTTTACACTTAATAAAATCTCAACCCCTTATCCCCGACCATATAGACACATATGAATTATAGTTTATCGGGTTAAAAGAATGGTACAAACCAAAGCCTTCTCCTGCGGGAGAAGGTGGCGCGGCGTAAGCCGTGACGGATGAGGAGTCAATGAAAATTGATTTAAAACACCTCATCCACCGCTAATACGGTCTGACAGACCCGTCCCCTTTTGTCGGCTTTGCCGACATTTCCCCCACACTGTGGGGGAATCTTCCCCTTCCCCTCAAGGGGAAGGCTTCCTGTGCTATCTATATAAAAACATCGTAGGGGAGACCAATGGTCTCCCGAAAAATTACATCTCACCTGAACGGGCAAACATTGTTTGCCCCTACGATATACCAATCGTCTCCACGATAAACTATAATTTAAGTGGGTTTTATCAAAATAAAGCATATTGACAAAAATTGTCTTATTTGGTAAAATATAAAAAAGGTTCCCGAAGTGAACGGAAACCTTTTGGAGCTGAAGATGGGACTCGAACCCACGACCTGCTGATTACGAATCAGCTGCTCTACCAACTGAGCCACTCCAGCGTACAACACTCATTGCAATGGGAAAGGACAAATTTTTAATAAAAATTTGTCGCAAAATCAAAGATTTTGTGGTGAAACAACTTTGTTTCGCCTAACCTGTTCCATTATAACAATATTTGATTATGCCGTCAAGGGGAATTTGAGAGATTATGGATATAATAAAAACTTCGGATTTGACTATAAATGAAAGAATAAGAAAATACAGAAAAGAGAAAAAAATGAGCCAAAAGCAAGTTGCTGCGGCTTTGGATATGAATTATACCACCTATTCGCAAATGGAACGCGAGGCAAAAAATATCCCTGCACAGACTGTGCTTAACATCGCTTATGTTTTAGGGGTAAAAGCGGAATTATTACTTTATGGTGAAAATCCGATAGAGCCTGATTTTCCCGAGCCTAGACCGTTGGTTGTTAAAGACCCTAACCAAGTGGATTTTACGGCGGTTTTAAAGTATAAAACACCCGATTTTGAAATTACACACGAAGAAAAGCAGATTATAAAAATATTTAAAAATGCTACCGAAAAACAAAAACAACAAATAAGGGAATTTATGAAACAGTTCCAATAAGCAAAAATGCCATCTTTCGATGGCATTTTTTTAATTTCGGTTACGGCATCTGCAACGGTTTAAAAAGAAAACCAAAATTATCGCCAAAGCAAGGCCTACTGCAAAAACTATCAAAGGAATCAAAGCTTCTACAATGGTAGCGGTGGCGGTAACGCCTATAATCAAGCCTACTACAAGCGCCAATGCTATTGCCAAAACGGCAAGAACAGCGTTAACGCAGGTACGGTTTGCACAGGTGCATTCATAAGCCGTGTTTTCATATCTGTTGTCTAACAAACTTCCACACCCTTTATTTTTTTACCCGGGTCAATAATATTATATGCTACGGGTGTGGGACAGGTTAATTATTTCATAAATTCATACATTGCGCGGTAGCACATATAAACATCGAATTTAGCAGTCGTTTCAAAAGGCGCGTGCATTGAAAGAACAGGTACACCAAGGTCAATAACATCTACACCCATATTTGCGATATACTGAGCAACAGTTCCGCCGCCGCCTGCATCAACTTTGCCAAGTTCGCCTGTTTGCCAAGTGATACCTGCATTATCGAGCATATTGCGAACATATGCCACATATTCGGCACCTGCATCGGAAGTGCCTGATTTACCGCGAGCGCCTGTATATTTGGTAACAACCACGCCGTAATTCACTTTGGAAGCGTTGCGACGCTCAGAAACATCTTGGAATGTGGGGTCTAAAGCGGCATTAACATCAGCAGAAAGGCATTTCGAATTGCGAAGCGCCACAGTAGGGTCAACATTTTGGCATTTAGCAATATCGCCAATTACAAAACGCAAGAAATCAGATTCCAAACCTGTATTACCCATAGAGCCGATTTCTTCCTTATCAGCAAGGATTGCAATAGCGGTTTTTTCGGGGTTTTCAACCTTTAAAATGGCGGTTAAAGCGGGGTAAGCACAAACGCGGTCGTCCTGACCGTAAGCGCCTATCATTGAGCGGTCAAGACCGATGTCACAAGCCTTGAAAGCAGGAACAATTTCAAGTTCTGCCGATAAGAAATCGGCTTCATTTATGCCATATTTTTGATTAAGAATATTTAAAATATTAAGTTTTACAAGTTCACTTGCATCGTCATCTTTAAATGGGTGGCTGCCGATAAGCACATTAAGTTCTTCACCTTTGATACCTTCGTTTAAAGTGCGTTTGCTTTGTTCGGTTGCAAGGTGGGGGAGAAGGTCGTTTATAACAAACTTGGGCTCGTCATCCTTTTCACCGATACAAACCTCTATAACACTACCGTCTTTAAGCGCAAAAACACCGTGGAGTGAGAGCGGAATAGCAGCCCATTGATATTTCTTTATACCACCGTAGTAGTGAGTTTTAAAGAGCGCAAGTTCAATTTCTTCATATAAAGGGTTGGGTTTAAGGTCAAGGCGGGGTGAATCAATATGTGCGGCGGTTATATTTGCGCCGTTATCAATTGCTTGTTCACCGATAACCGCAAAAGCTACAGTTTTACCGCGGTTATTAAAGTAAACTTTATCACCGACATTATATTTTTTGCCGTACTCGAACTCGGTAAAGCCTTTTTTCTTTGCCATATCGAGAGCGGTTTTTACCGCTTCACGCTCGGTTTTGGCGTCATCTAAAAACTTTTTATATTCTTCGCAGTAGGTTGCAATTTCACCCAAAAGTTTATCGTCAGCAGTTTTTAACCCATTTTTAGGGGTGTAAAATAGTTGCTCTTTTAATGCTTTAATATCGCTCATAAGTTTTCTCCTTGTTGAAAAATTTTGGTTAAAACCTCGCTGAAATCTGTAAAAAATTCATCTTCGGTTTTATTGTTGTATATTATATAGTCTGCATTTTTTTGATAAAAATCATCACTTTTTCCTGCATTCATACGAAGAAGCGCTTCTTCCTTTGTGAGATTATCTCGTGAAATAATACGCTTAAGACGAATTTCATTATCGCTTAAAACAGCGATTGTTTTAAAGCAGATTTCATTTATCCCACTTTCAAAAAGTGTGGGTGCATCTAATAAAATTTTGCCTTTATTTGTTTCTTTTAATACAAGTTCTTTAATAAAAGGGAAAATTGTTTTATTTAAAAGTTCGGTATTTTCTTTGGAGTAAAATGCAATGGTAGCCAATTTTTTTCGGTCAAGTGTGCCGTCGGTGTTAAGGATATCGTCACCGAAGACTTTAGTCAATGCCAAAAGACCTTCGCTGTCCTTTTCAACTGCTTTTCGTGCAAGGGTGTCACAGTTGACATGGCGAAAGCCGAATTTGTTACAATATTCACTTAAAACGCTTTTTCCTGAACCCGTAGGTCCTGTAACACCTATGATTAAGTTCATAATTTTATCACCTTAAACGCCGCCGCACGGATAAGTCTGTTATAAACTGCAAGACCAATTCCGTCTTTTTCGGGGGCGTGAATATATGCGTATTTTGTATTTGAATTATCCACTTCGCGCAGTACAGAAAAGATGTTTTGCGCTAATGTTTCGGGATGTGCCTTTTCGCCGTAAATTATTTTTGGTATACTTATATCGCTTTCTTCTTCAGCAAAGCAGACTGCAACCGCATTTGATTTTTGATTTACAAAGTCTGCAAAGTTTTCGCCCTCTACAAGAAAAGTTTCGGTTTTGGGAGCGTAGTGTTTATATTTCATACCGGGACTTGCGGCAGTTTCGCCACTTTCAAGCTCGGATAAAACGGCTTTGTTTACGGTTATATCGGGTAAAATTTCGCGCAGTTGTTCCAAGGTTATACCGCCCGGTCGTAAAAGTACGGGCTTTTCACCGGCAAGGGAAATAACGGTAGATTCCACACCAACATTACAGTTTTCTCCCATAAGTACAGCGTCAATTTTGCCGTCAAGGTCATTAACCACATGCTCTGCCGTGGTGGGACTGGGACTGCCCGAAATATTAGCCGACGGTGCGGCAAGCGGAAGTCCGCTTTTTGAAATAACCTCACGCGCGGTTTGGTTAGACGGCATTCTTATAGCAACTGTTGAAAGCCCTGCCGATACACAGTCGGGTATCTTGTTAGTCTTGTTTAAAACAATGGTAAGCGGACCGGGCCAAAATTTTTCGGCACAAATAAGTGCGGTTTTTGGAATATCCTTTGCGATTTCATAAACTGTTTCAATTTCGGCAATGTGAACTATAAGCGGATTATCCTGCGGTCTGCCCTTGGCGCCGAAAATTTTTTCGATTGCTTTGGGGTTAAACGCGTTTGCGGCAAGACCATACACAGTTTCGGTCGGTATGCCTACAACACCGCCGTTTTTTAAAATTTGACAAGCAGTTTCTATACCACTTTTGTCGGTGTTAAGCTTTTGTGTTATCATTTAAGCTTCTTCCTCAGATTTTAATGCTTCGGTACGATAATAGGTAATAAGCGCATCTACAACCTCGGTCATATCACCATTTAGTATTTGTTCTAACTTATAAAGTGTGAGACCAATTCGGTGGTCGGTAACTCTGCCTTGGGGATAGTTATAGGTGCGTATGCGTTCGCTTCGGTCACCGGTACCAACCTGATTTTTACGGTCGGAAGCGATTGCTTCGTCGTGTTTTCTTTGTTCTTCGTCTAAAAGGCGTGAACGCAAAATTTTAAGCGCTTTATCCTTGTTTTTAAACTGACTTCGTTCGTCCTGACATTCTACAACAGTACCTGTGGGAATGTGGGTTACACGAATAGCGGACGAAGTTTTATTGATGTGCTGACCACCGGCACCTGATGAACGGAAGGTGTCAATTTTAAGGTCGGCAGGGTTGATTTCAAGTTCAACATCGTCGGCTTCGGGCAAAACCGCTACCGTTACGGTGGAGGTGTGTATACGGCCCTGTGTTTCGGTATCGGGCACACGCTGAACACGGTGAACACCGCTTTCGTACTTGAATTTGGAGTAAGCGCCGTTACCCTCAATCATAAAGCATATTTCTTTATAACCGCCAAGTTCGGTTTCGTTAGCGCTCATAACCTCTACTTGCCAACGGTTCGTTTCGGCGTACATTGTGTACATTCTATAAAGTGAACCCGCAAAGAGCGCCGCTTCTTCGCCACCCGCACCGCCGCGGATTTCTATAATAACGTTTTTATCGTCGTTGGGGTCTTTGGGTAAAAGCAGTATTTTAAGTTCACCCGAAAATATTTCAATATTTTCTTTTGCTTCTTTCAGCTCTTCTTCGGCAAGTTCTTTGAAATCTTTGTCAAGATTCGGTTCTGCCAAAATTTCCAAAGCATCCTTTTCTGCCGCCTTTGCTGCGGTATACTCGCGGTATTTTTCAACAATAGGGGTGAGTTCCGCGTGTTCTTTCATAAGTTTTGTGAAAACTTCGTTATTAGAAGCTACATCGGGGCGTGTAAGTTCTATACCGATTTGTTCATAGCGGTTTACAACAGATTCTAATTTATCAAACATTATATATCTCCATTTGCTTTGATTATTTTCTTTAGGCCCTTTTCGGCTTTGGAACGCGGTATCATCACTTCGTGGGCACAACCGTCACAACGAAGACGAAAATCCATACCTATGCGCAGTACGGAAAAGGTGTTGCACCCGCAGGGGTGTTTTTTCTTCATTAAAAGTTTATCACCTATATTTATATCCATTTTTTCCTCCGCACATAAAAATTCATTATATATTATATACTATAAAACTAAAAAAGGCAATACTTTACAAAAACTCATTGACAAAAAAGAAAATATGTTGTAATATGTACTTACTTTTAAAAAATAGGAGTTGATATTGTGGACGACGGTCCGGCGGGCAGTATAATTTTATTTGTAATTTTAATAGTGTTGAGCGGTTACTTTTCAGGTACCGAGATTTCGTTAGCTTCAGTTAACCGAATTCATATGATGAGCAAGGCTTCAAAAGACAGTAAGGGTGCAAAGCGTGTGCTTTGGGTTCTTGATAATTTTGACGAGGCTTTGTCCGTGTTACTTATTGGTAACAATATTGTGAATATCGGTTGTGCAACGCTTGCTACTACTATTGCTCTTGGGAGCTTTGGCGCCCAGTGGGTTGCGGTAGCGACGGCGATTGCGACTGTGGTTATTTTTATTTTTGGCGAAATTTTACCCAAGTGCTTTGCCCGCGCTTGTAATGAAAAGTTTGCTGAGATTGCATCATTACCGCTTGTTACTTTAATGAAAATATTAAAGCCTATTTCTATAACCCTTACAGCGCTTACAACCTTAATTTCAAAACCATTTAAAAAGCATAGCGACAATCAGGTTACTATGACCGAAGAAGAGTTGACCGATATCGTCGAAAATATTTCTGAAGAGGAAGATTTTGATGAGGAAAAAGGCGAACTTATGAAATCGGCGCTTCAATTTTCACAGTCATTTGCAGGTGATGTTATGACACCGTGGGATGAGGTTGAAACTATTTCGATAGCGCTTAAAACACCTGAGATTTTAAAGGTTGTAAAAAATTCTGTACATTCGCGAATTCCTGTTACTGACCGCAAGGGTAACATTCGAGGTGTTTTGCAGATAAGAAAATTCCTTAAAGCATATATGAAGCATAAGAATAACGTAATAATTGCAAGTATTATTGATTATCCGTATTATGTGGATGAATATATGCCGATTGATGAAGTACTTACAGAAATGAGTAACCATCGCCGTAATTTGAGTTTTGTCAAAGGTGCGAACGGTGCGGTAATAGGTATTATTTCGGTGGAAGACATTTTGGAAGAACTCGTGGGCGAAATCTACGACGAAAACGACGTAGGAGGTGCCGAAGATGAGTGATATTATACTTTATTTGTTCGTAGTGGCTTTGATTTTGGTGTCGGCATTTTTCTCGGCTACCGAGATTGCATACTCTAGCGTTAATGTGTTACGCCTTAAAAATCTTTTAAAGGAAAGAAGCACACTTTCGCGCCAGATGGCGGTGAAGATTATTGACGACTATGATAATCTTTTAAGCAGTATACTTATAGGTAATAATATTGCCAATATGGCATCTTCTTCTATCGCAACAGTTTTGGTTGTAGGATGGTTTGGCGGCGACGAAGACTACGCTTGGGTTTCCACTGTGGGAACGACTGTTTTGGTACTGATTTTTGGCGAGATTGTGCCTAAAGTATTAGCAAAGCAGTTCCCTGAAATATTTTGTTGTTTCTCGGCAATTCCGATTTATGTGTTATCAATAATATTTACACCTATCAACTTTGTAATAATGGGCTTTGTAAATCTTGTTTCAAAGATTTGGGAAAAGAATGTGGATGATAGCGAGGCCGTTTCAGAAGAAGATTTTGAAAATATTATTGATATAGTTGAAGATGAGGGTGTATTGGACGAAGAACAATGCGACCTTTTGCAAAATGCACTCGATTTCGATGAAGTTTTGGCTTACGAAATCATTACACACCGTGTAGATATGGAAGCACTTGATATTCGTGACCCGTATGAAATAAACTTGCGCAAGTGTGAAGAAACCACATATTCGCGTTTGCCGGTTTACGAAGACACAACCGATAATATTATAGGTATACTCCACCTTAATCATTTTTATAAAACTTATGTGGAAAAGAGCAAGGTAAATATTCGTGAACTTTTATTACCTGTCACCTTCGTACATAAGACTATGCCATTGCCCGATGTGCTTGAAAAAATGAAGGAAAACAAGTGCCATATGGTAGTTGTGCTTGACGAGTACGGCGGTACTATGGGTATTCTCACGATGGAAGACGTGCTCGAACAGCTGGTTGGCGAAATATTTGACGAGTCGGACGAAATTGAACGCGAGTTCATTTGCGTTGACGATACACATTTTGAAGCCGACGGCGATATGCGTGTTTACGATTTCTTTGACGAGTTTGATATTGATATTGATGAGGACGAGGAATTTGAAGCTGATTCTGCCACAGTAGGCGGTTGGACACTCACAATGCTTGAGGGTGAGGTTGAAGAAGGCAGTACCTTTACTTGGGAAAACCTTAATATAACAGTCCTTAAAACCGACGGTTTCAGAGTAGAACGCATAGCGGTTGAACAAATGCAGCAAGAAGAGGAAGAATAAATTTAGGGCTCTGCAAAATATTTTGCAGAGCCTATAATTTTTTGTTGAAAAATAATACAATATGTAGTATAGTATATATTGTAGAAAAATTATGGTTTTTGGGAGGCAACTACAATGTATAGGAAATTTTTAGCAGTAATCTTATGTGTTTTAATGCTGTTTTTGGCAGCCTGTGGCGGGGCGGAAGAAACGACTGAATCTAAACCAAAGGAAGTATCATCCGAAGTCAAGCCTCCTGAACCGGTATATTATGTGAATAATCTTACAGGTGAGCAAAATCTTACAGATGAAGCATTGGCGAACCGTCGACCTGTTGCTATAATGATAAATAACGCTTGGGAAGGTACCCGCGGCGATGCGCAAAGTGTACAAACAGGACTTTCTAAGGCAGATATTGTGTACGAAACCGAGGTAGAGGGCGGTATTACACGTCTTATGGCAGTGTTTAAGGATATTTCTAAAGTGGAGAAAATTGGTACAGTTCGTTCCGCCCGTTATCCTTATATTGATTTATCAATGGGCCACGATGCTATTTATGTTCACCACGGTCAAGATAACAATTATGCAAAACCGCATCTTCGCGATACACAGACATTTGTGCTTGGCACTAATAATGCAGGTACACGTATAAAGAACGGGAAGGCATATGAGCATACCCTTTACGGTTATGGCGATAAGATTTGGAAATGGTTTGAGAAAAAGAATTATAATATCGAATTAAAGAATGTTGAGAATTGGCAGAATTTTGCAGCTAAAGATGCTAAAATCACCTATGCTTCGGCTGCCGAAACTGTAACTGTAGAATATTCTACAAAATACAGGTCAATCTTTAAGTATGATGCTAAGAGCGGCAAGTATGTACGCTATTTCAGAGATATTTTGCGTAAAGATTACTTCACAGGCGAAACTGAAACTTTCAAGAATGTGTTTGTGCTTTCAACTTCTATTACATATTATCCCGACGGCAAGCATAAAAAAGTAGATTTATCTTCAGGTAGCGGTTATTATTGTGTAAACGGTACATATACACCTATTAAATGGTCAAAGGGCAGTTCGTCAAGTAGTCTTAAGTTTACAACTACCGACGGCAAACCGCTTGAAGTGAGCCAAGGTAACAGTTGGGTTTGCTTCCACAGTAAAAAATATACTCCCAAATTTGAAGGAGCACCAAAGGCTGAAATAAATACCAGCGCTGTAACTAGTGCCAAAAATTGATAAATATAAGTAATGCGTGACTATAAAGTGCACGGTTATAATTTGTGTGGAAACGGTAAATTGGAATTTAGGCAACATACTGACATCGCTTTTTAGTGGTGTCAGTTTTGTTTTTAATTTGCGATTAAACGGGGAAAGATATATAATATAAGTGAGGTAATTAAAATGAGTGTTTTTGAAAGAATTTACCAAGTTGTCAAACAAATACCTAAGGGTAAGGTTGCAACCTATGGATATGTGGCACTAAAAGCCGGCAATCCGCGTTGGGCGCGAGTGGTTGGGTATGCGCTTCACAACAATCCTGCCCCCGGAGTTATACCCTGTCACAGGGTTGTAAATCGCGAGGGAAAAGTAGCCGATGCTTTTGCTTTCGGTGGTGGCGACACTCAAAGGGAATTGCTTGAAAATGAAGGTATTGTTTTCAGACAAGACGGCACTATAGACCTTAAAAAATACGGTTGGCAATAATGATTTAATTCGGAATTCGGAATGCGTAATTCGGAATTGTTATAAATGTGAATAAAAGCTGATTCAATAAAAAATATGAAAAAGACTATTGATAGAACAAAAAATAAAAACACTCAGCAGTAGCCAAGTGTTTTTTATCTTAGGCGAGATTTATCCCGACGCTTCTGGCACCCGTAGTAGGAATCGAACCTGCATCTAAGTCTTAGGAGGACCTTATTCTATCCGTTGAACTATACGGGCGAGTATTTATGCTTTACAATAGTACATTAAAAATTATAAAAAGTCAATATACAAAACGTTAATATAAGTAAAGAAAAAACTTTTTACAAAAAATGCTTGACAAATTGTTGGAAAGTGTATATAATACTACTGTTGCAATCCAAAGACAGTAGGTGGCATTTGCCGTAAGTTTTATCGCCTACCGAGGTTAAGCGATTAAAAATTTAAGTTTTACTTTATATTTTTTATGCTTGTCCGTAGTCTTTGGGCAAGCATTTATTATTTTACCCCGGAGGTGAAACGCATGCCCAACGCAGCGGTTTTAGAACAAAAACAAAAGCAGGTTGCAGAACTCTCGGAAAAACTTTCTAAGGCAGTTACAGGTGTAGTTGTTGACTATAAAGGTACAACAGTTGCAGATGATACCGCTTTACGTAAGGAACTTCGTGAAAATGGTGTAGATTACTTCGTTGTAAAGAACACAATCTTAGGCCGTGCTATCGACGGTACAGATTTAGCAGATATGGCTTTCGCACTTGAAGGTACTACTGCTATCGCTCTTTCAGACGAAGATTACACAGCAGCCGCAAGAATTCTTTGCAAATTTGCAGATGGTCACGACAACTTCAAGGTTAAGACCGGTTTCTTAGATGGCAAGGTAGTTGATATTGATACTATCAAGGCTCTTGGTAACCTTCCCACCAAGGAAGTTCTATTGGCAACTGTTTGCAATGCATTCCAAGCACCCATCGCAGCATTCGCACGTGCTGTACAAGCTATTGTTGACAAAGGTGAGTCAGCAGAATAATTAAAATTTTAAAAAACATTTATTTAATTGGAGGAAATTAAAATGGCATCTGAAAAGATTACAGCAATGATTGAAGAATTAAAAACTCTTACAGTTTTGGAACTTTCCGAACTTGTAAAAGCAGTAGAAGAAGAATTTGGCGTATCTGCAGCAGCAGCTGTAGCAGTAGCAGCTCCCGCAGCAGGCGGCGCAGCAGCAGCTGAAGAAAAGACTGAATTTGACGTAGTACTCAAAGAAGTTGGCGCTGAAAAGATTAAGGTTATTAAGGTTGTTCGCGAAGTTACCGGTCTCGGCCTTGCAGAAGCTAAGGCTATCGTTGACGGCGCTCCTAAGACCCTTAAAGAAGCTGCTCCCAAGGAAGAAGCTGAAGAAATCAAGGCTAAACTTGCTGAAGTTGGCGCTACTGTTGAACTCGCTTAATTTTAAAGTCAGTTTACTTACAAAACGGAACCCTCGGGTTCCGTTTTTTTATATTCCCTGACAAAAACAGTCGGTATACATTTTAACGCTTTAAAGTATTGAAAATAATACTTGACATTTACGCTTTAAAGTGTTAAAATGTTTAAAGTGAAAAATTATATTTTAAGGTGAAGAAATGGTTATTACAGATTTATTAGAAAGAAACGCCCGTCTTTACGGTTCTGAAATAGCACTTGTGGAGGTTAACCCGTCGGAAGAGCGTGATAGCGCGGTTACTTGGAGAGAAGCGAGTCTTATAGAAAGTGCAAACGGCGCACCCTATCGCCGTGAAATGACTTGGTGCGATTTTGACCGCAAGGCTAATCGATTTGCTAATTTGCTTTTGAGTCGTGGTATAAAGAAGGGTGCAAAGGTTGCAATTCTTTTGATGAACTCACTTGAATGGTTACCTATATACTTTGGTATTTTAAAAGCAGGTTGTCTTGCAGTACCGCTTAATTTCCGTTATTCGGGTGATGAAATTAAATATTGTTTAGAACTTGCAGATTGTGAAGCATTGGTTTTCGGCCCCGAATTCACTGAGCGTGTTGATACCGTTGTAGACAGTTTAGAACAGGTTAAAACAATGCTTTTTGTGGGTGAAAATAAGCCCCCATATGCCGAAAATTGCGAAGAACTTATGAATTATTGCTCCACTTCTGTGCCCCCTGTGGCTTTGGAAGAAGAAGATTATGCGGCTATTTATTTTTCTTCGGGTACAACAGGTTTTCCAAAGGCCATTTTGCACCGTCACAGAGCGCTTATTGCGTCTTGTAAAACCGAGCAAAATCACCACGGGCAGACCCGTGACGATGTTTTCCTTTGCATACCGCCACTTTATCATACGGGCGCTAAAATGCATTGGTTTGGCAGCCTTTTATCAGGTAGTAAAGCAGTGCTTTTGCGTGGCGTTAAGCCTGAGTGGATTTTACGCACCGTTACCGAAGAAAAATGCACAATAGTTTGGCTTTTGGTGCCGTGGGCACAGGATATTCTTGACGCAATTGAGTCGGGCAAGGTTAATATGAATGATTATCTTTTGGCACAATGGCGTTTAATGCATATCGGTGCGCAACCCGTACCGCCAAGCCTTGTAAAGCGTTGGCTTAAATATTTCCCAAATCATCAATACGACACTAACTACGGTTTAAGTGAATCAATAGGACCGGGTTGTGTGCATTTAGGTGTTGAAAATGTAGATAAGGTTGGCGCTATTGGTAAAGCAGGTTATTTGTGGGAAGTAAAAATCGTTGATGAAAGTGGTAATGAAGTTGCCGACGGTGACATTGGTGAGTTAGCAGTATACGGGCCCGGTGTTATGGACTGTTACTACAAAAACCCCGAAGCCACAGATGAAATTCTTAAAGGCGGTTGGCTTTACACAGGCGATATGGCTAAAAAAGACCCTGACGGATTTATCTATCTTGTAGACCGTAAAAAAGATGTTGTAATCTCGGGCGGTGAGAATATTTATCCCGTTCAAATTGAAAACTTACTTCGTAAGTTCCAAAAGGTTAAGGATGTTGCGGTAATCGGTCTTCCTGATTCTCGTTTGGGTGAAATTGCTACTGCTATTGTAGAAGTAAAAGAGGGAACAGATTGTACCGAGGAAGAAATCAATGAATTTTGCAAAGAACTTCCTCGTTACACAAGACCTAGGAAAATTATATTCGATAAAGTTCCCCGCAATCCTACGGGTAAAATTGAAAAACCTGCGCTTCGCAAAAAATACTGTCCCGATGGAGTTGTAGAGGCGCAAATAAAGAGTTGACTTTAAGAAGGGATTTGAATGAAACTCAATACTGGTAATAATGTAAAAAATACATATCGTTGGTTTATTTTGACATTATCTGTTTTGGTAATGTTGTTCGCTGGAATTATTTATGCCTGGTCAATTCTTAAGGTTCCGTTTGAGAGTGATTTTGGTTGGACCAAGCAACAACTTTCGCTTAATTTTACACTTACTATGTGTTTTTTCTGTATAGGCGGTCTTGTGGGAAGTTTTCTTTCACATAAAATTGGTGTTAAATTGGCAAGTCTTACTTCGGCCGTTTTGGCAGGTAGTGGAATGGCGCTTACGGGTTTTTTAAATAGCGGTAACGTAGTATTGCTTTACCTTACCTATGCGGTTATGGCAGGGCTTGGTATAGGTATCGCTTATAATGTGATAATTTCTACTGTCAGTGCGTGGTTTCCCGATAAGAAAGGTTTGTGTACAGGCTGTCTTATGATGGGTTTTGGCGCAAGTTCGTTGTTGCTTGGTAATTTGGCAGAATCGGCTTTCCAAAGCGGTTTGGCTTTTCGCGGCACATATATTCTTTTAGGTGTTGCGCTTTTTGTGGTTTTAGGTCTTATAAGTTTATTTTTAAAACGTCCCGAAGCGGATACGTTTTTACCTACAGCCAAGAAAAAAGTCAATAGCAGTACAGAAGTATTTGAAAGTAAAGATTATACTACAAAGCAAATGTTGACAAGGTTTTCATTTTGGCGAGCCTTTGTTTTACTTGCATTTGCAACTGCGGTAGGTAATTCGGTTATAAGTTTTGCTCGTGATTTAGCCCTTTCGGTCGGTGCACAGGTAACATTGGCTACTACACTTGTTGGTGTACTTGCAGTTTGTAACGGTCTGGGCAGAATTTTAACGGGTACAATGTTTGATATTTTGGGCAGAAAAAAGACAATGCTTATCGCTACAATTTTAACAATAGTGGCAGCAGGCATAACCCTTTTATCAGTAATAACCGGTTCTTTGCCGATATGTATTATTGGTCTTTGCCTGACCGGTTTATCTTACGGCTCGTGTCCCACAATGGTTACTGCGTTTGTGTCTGCATTTTACGGACAAAAGTATTTTGCTACGAATTTTAGTATAATGAACTGCAACCTGATTTGTGCATCGTTTATAGCGACTGTGTGTAGTAGTTTACTTGAAAGTTTTGGCGGTTACACCGCACCTTTTATACTCCTTTTAGCACTCGGCATAATTGCTTTTATTCTTAATTTGAGTCTAAAACGTCCTTGATAATAATAAAAACCGCCACAATTTTTGTGGCGGTTGGTTGCTATCTTTTAGTTGATTTTAATCGAGTTTTGTTATATAATTATAAATTATAATATTTTATATATCTTATAGAGGTGTAATTAATGAAAAAACTTATGCTCGGTAACGAGGCAGTGGCTCGTGGTCTTTACGAAGCAGGCTGTTCTTTTGTATCAAGTTATCCCGGTACTCCCAGTACCGAAATTACCGAATATGCAGCAAAATATGAAGAAATTTATGCTGAATGGGCACCAAATGAAAAGGTTGCTTTAGAGACTGCTTTCGGTGCAAGTCTTGCAGGTAAAAGAAGCTTTTGCGGTATGAAGCACGTTGGCGTAAACGTAGCGGCAGACCCGCTTTTCACCGTGGCTTATACAGGCGTAAATGCAGGTCTTATTATCGGTGTTGCTGATGACCCCGGTATGCATTCTTCACAGAACGAGCAGGATTCTCGTCATTATGCAATAGCATCTAAAATTCCGATGTTAGAGCCAAGTGACAGTGCAGAGTCTATCGCTTTTGTAAGAGAAGCGTTTGAAATTTCTGAAAAATTTGATACACCTGTATTTTTAAAGATGTGTACTCGTGTTGCTCACTCTCAAAGTGTTATTGAAGAGAGTGACAGGGTGGAAATAGCACAAAAAGAGTATGTTAAAGATGGCGCTAAATATATAATGATGCCGGGTAATGCTAAAAAGCGCCACCCATTTGTAGAAGAACGCACAAATGCACTTATAGAATATGCTGAAACCGCTTTCTTCAACCGTGTGGAAGAAGGAAAAGAAAATACGGTTGGTATTATTACATCTTCTACAAGTTATCATTATGTTAAGGAAGTTTGCGGTGATAAATACCCTGTATTAAAACTTGGTATGATAAATCCGCTCCCCGTAAATAAGATTAAAGATTTTGCAAAGAGCGTAGAAAAGGTTATCGTTGTTGAAGAACTTGACGGCATTATCGAAAGCCACTGCAAAAACATCGGTGTAGATGTTAGCGGTAAAGAACTTTTTGGTCTTTTGGGTGAATTTTCACAGAATATCGTTGCCCAAAAATTGGGTGAAACTGTACCGAGTGGTAAGGCTTTGGCAGAAAATATTCCTATGCGTCCTCCCGTTATGTGTGCAGGTTGTCCTCACCGCGGTCTTTTCTATACATTAAAGAAGAATAAACTTACCGTCCTCGGTGATATAGGTTGTTATACTTTGGGTGCAGTAGCACCGCTTAATGCAATTGATACTACAATCTGTATGGGTGCTTCTGTTTCAAGTCTTCACGGCTTTAACAAAGCAAACCAAGGCAAAACAGACGGCAAGACGGTTGCTGTTATCGGTGACTCCACATTTATGCATTCGGGTGTTACAGGCCTTATAAATATTGCTTATAACGATTCTAATTCTACCGTTATTATTCTTGATAACTCTATCACAGGTATGACAGGACACCAGCAAAACCCCACAACAGGTTATAACTTAAAGGGTGACCCTGCTTCTAAAATCAATCTTGAAGCGCTGTGCCACAGCGTTGGTATAAACAGCGTACGCGTTGTTGACCCTTATAATCTTTCGGAATGTGATACAGTTATTAAAGAAGAACTTGGTAAAAACGAGCCTTCGGTTATTATTTCCCGCCGTCCTTGTGCTTTGCTTAAATATGTAAAACACGCAGGTCCTATTAAGACCAATACTGACAAGTGCGTAGGTTGTAAAATGTGTATGCAAATCGGTTGCCCTGCTGTTAGTATGGAAAACGGCAAGGTTAAGATTGATACCACACTTTGTACAGGTTGCGGTGTATGTTCGCAAATGTGTAAGTTTGATGTGTTTGAATCAGTAAAGGGGGATAAATAATGGAAACTCGTAATATTATGATAGTTGGCGTTGGTGGTCAGGGTACATTACTTGCAAGTAAATTGCTCGGCAAACTTTTATTGGGTAAAGGTTACGATGTAAAGGTAAGTGAAGTACACGGTATGAGTCAGCGCGGCGGTAGTGTTGTTACCTATGTTCGTTACGGCGATAAGGTTTATTCTCCTGTTATTGATAAGGGTGAGGCTGATGTTATCATTTCTTTTGAAATGCTTGAAGCGGCTCGTTGGGTAGAATATTTAAAGCCCGACGGTGTAATTATTACCAACACCCAACAGGTAAATCCCATGCCTGTAATTATCGGTGCTTGTGATTATCCCGAAAATTTGGTGGATAAAATAAAGGATTTAGGTGTAAAACTTGATGCTTTTGATGCGCTGTCTTTAGCAGAACAAGCAGGTAGTTCAAAGGCGGTTAATATAGTTCTTATGGGTAGACTTTCAAAGTTTTTCGATTTTACAGATGAAGAATGGCTTTTAGCTATTGAGCAAAGTGTACCACAGAAGTTTTTAGAACTTAACAAAAAGGCTTTCGCTTTGGGTAGAGAGTTTTAGGAGTATTTTTTATGGAAAACTATTATCAAAAGGATATGGAATGTGCCTCCCGCGCGGAGATGGTAGCGCTTCAGAATGAGCGTCTTGTAGCACAGGTAAAGCACGTTTGGGAAAATGTTCCGTATTACCGTAAAAGAATGGAAGAAAAGGGCGTTACACCCGACGATATAAAAAGTATCGCCGATTTACATAAATTGCCTTTCCTTACAAAAGATGATTTGCGTGATGCGTACCCTTATGGTCTTTTGGGTACTGACCTTAAAAACTGTGTTCGCATCCATTCGACTTCGGGTACAACCGGTAAGCGCGTAGTGGCTTTCTACACACAAAATGATATTGATTTGTGGGAAGACTGCTGTGCCCGTGCTCTTGTGGCGGCAGGCGGTACCGAGAAGGATGTTTGTCAAGTGGCTTACGGTTACGGTCTTTTTACCGGCGGTAGCGGTATGCACGGCGGTAGCCATAAAGTAGGTTGTTTAACACTTCCTATGTCTTCGGGCAATACTGACAGACAGTTACAGTTTATGACCGATCTTGGGGCTACAATTATTTGTTGTACTCCATCTTACGCTGAATATCTTGCCGAAAGTATTTACGAGCGCGGTATCCGCGACCAGATAAAACTTAAAGCAGGTATCTTCGGTGCAGAGGCTTGGAGTGAGGAGATGCGCCACGATATCGAAGAAAAACTCGGTATAAAGGCTTATGATATCTATGGTCTTACAGAAACAAGCGGTCCCGGTGTTGCTTTCGAGTGTTCAGAGCAAACAGGTATGCACATTAATGAAGACCATTTTATTGCTGAAATTATCGACCCCGATACACTCGAAGTTTTGCCTGAGGGCAGTCAGGGTGAGTTGGTATTTACATCTATTACTAAAGAGGGCTTTCCGCTTCTTCGTTACCGCACAAAGGATATTACAGTATTAAGCCGCGAAAAATGTTCTTGCGGTCGTACGCTAGTTAAAATGCACAAGCCTATGGGTAGAAGCGACGATATGCTTATTGTTAAGGGCGTTAATGTGTTCCCGTCACAAATTGAGGCGGTACTTTTAGAAAACGGATATCCTGCAAATTATCAGATTATTGTTGATCGTGTAAACCACAGCGATACTATTGAAATTTTGGTTGAAATGACACCTGAAATTTTCTCTGACTCACTTGGTAAAATTACCGAAATGGAAAAGAATTTGGTATCTGCTTTAAAGGCTATGCTTGGTATTTATGCTAAAGTCCGTCTTGTAGACCCCAAATCAATAGCACGAAGCGAAGGTAAGGCTGTCCGCATTATTGATAAGCGTAAAATTTAAGGAGGGTTCGTTATGGCTATAAATCAGATTACCGTATTTTTGGAAAATAAAGCAGGCGCGCTTTTAGATGTTACAAGATTTTTGTCAGACAACAAGGTAGACCTTCGCGCTATAAACATTGCCGAAACAGCTGATTACGGTCTTTTAAGACTTATTACTGCTGACAATGCACAGGCAGAAAAGGTATTAAAAAGTGAGGGACTTATCTTTACTGAAACTCCTGTTTTGGCAGTTGCTATCGATGATAAGCCCGGTGCTTTGAGTGATGTTTTGGAAGTTTTGGCAAAGGAAAATATTGATGTTCACTACATGTACTCAATTTTCGGTCATCAGGACGGCAAGGCATATATGATTATGCAACTTGAAGACTCCCAAAAAGCAAGTGAAATATTAAAGGCGAACGGCATTACAATTGCCGAGCCTAAAGATTTGCAAATAGGATAAAAAATAAAAGCCTTTTTAAAAAGGCTTTTATTTTTTTGTTGGCTATGTTATACTAAAGAAAAAACATAAAGAAGATGTAGTATGCAAAAAAACGAAGAATACATTTTAGATATTGTTGATGTTACTGCCGAGGGAAGCGGTGTGGGTCGTGCCGATGGTATGGCGGTTTTTGTGCCGCTGACGACAGTTGGTGACAGAGCGAAGGTGAAGATTTTAAAGGTTAAAAAATCTTACGCTTACGGAAAACTTATATCACTTATAAAACCTTCAAAAAGCCGAATAGATAACGATTGTCCAGTGTTTAACCAGTGTGGCGGTTGTGTTTACCGACATATAAGTTATTATGCGGAAAAGGCGATAAAACAAAATAAGGTTTATGAAAACATTAAGCGTATTGGTGGGGTAGATATAAAACCGCAACCTATTATTGCAGACTATCCTGACCGCTATCGCAACAAGGCGCAGTATCCTTTGGACGAGAGCGGTAATGCGGGTTTTTATGCTTTTCATTCACATAGAATTATCCCTTGCGAAGACTGTTTATTGCAACCCCGAATTTTTGCTCAAATCACCGAATGTGTATGCGACTGGGCAAGGAAAAATGATATAAGTATTTATGATGAAACCACTCACAAGGGCTTTTTACGGCATATTTATATTCGCAAGGCGCAAGTAACAAATGAAATTATGGTTTGTCTTGTGATAAATGGCGATATTTTGCCCGAAAGTGATATGCTTATAGATTCACTTTTAAAAGTTGACGGCAATATTAAAAGTGTGCAGATAAACATAAATAAAAAGGATACAAATGTCATATTGGGTGATATTTGCAAAACCATTTGCGGTGAAGATTATATAACTGATGTTTTGTGCGGTGTAAAAATAAGACTTTCGCCCTTGTCGTTTTATCAGGTTAATCACACAATGGCAGAAAAACTTTATGATAAAGCCAAAGAATATGCCAACCCTAAGGGCAAGAATATTATAGATTTATATTGCGGTGCAGGTACTATCGGGCTTTCAATGGCAAAAGATGCTAAAAGCATAATCGGTGTGGAAATAATCCCCGAAGCGATAGAAGATGCAAAGTACAACGCCGAGATAAATGGTATAAAAAATGCACGCTTTATCTGTGCAGATGCTACCGACGCTGCATATCAACTGGTGCGAGAGGGTGTTACTGCCGATACGGTAATAGTAGACCCGCCGCGCAAGGGCGTAAGTGCAGAGGTTATAAAAACTATTGCGCACGATTTTCACCCACAGACGGTAGTTTATGTTTCGTGTGATAGTGCAACACTTTCGCGTGACATTAAGATTTTCGGTGAAAACGGGTACCGGCTCAAAGAATATACTCCTTGCGATTTATTCCCACGAACCGCGCACGTGGAGACGGTAATACTGCTGTCACGAGCGTAAGTGAAGTGAGCGCAGATTACGGAGCACCATACAGGGAGAACTTAGCGATTGGCGAGCACGAAGTGCGAAGACAGAGTTTAGTCGAGACGAAGGAGATGGTTATATTGATGTCAAGGGAGAAGAGACTATAGAATAATGGAGGAGAAAATGGATATATTAGAAGAGTATTTGAGAAGTGATTTTTACAATAAATACAGTGATACATATTATTCGGATTCTATATTAAAGAATGTATTTGGTAAAGCAATAACAAAACATAGAGTTAGGTTGAAAAGTTATAAAGACGTGTATGAAAAAAACATTGAAGTGATGCAAGATTTTATTGAGTATGCTAATGAAGCACAAAGTGTCGATGAATATTCAAAATGGTTAATGCTGTATAGTTTTTATATTGATCCTGATGGGAAATCAATTAAATATGCCCAAGACGTGGCTTGTAGTGCAGATGGTTTGGTTTCTTTGCGTCGAATCTATAATATGTGCGGTCTGAATCAAAATTTAGTTGAAGAGTATAAAGAATACAGAAAGGCTCCGATATTCCACTTTCCAAAAGAAACCAATGGAATTAACATGTCAAGGGCTGCTGTATTTGGAGACCGTATAGATCATACGTTATACGATATAAAAAGAATGTGTGAAGGTGAAGATAACTGTAGATTGAAACTAGCATATAGTCTTCCAAAAACGAAAAGATGGTTAGAATATTTTCAATATGATTTTAAAGGAATTGTTGAATGGTTAGAAGTAGGCGGAATATTTGTGGATGAAAACTATAATATTTATGATTTAGAAAAAAATGATAATACGACTATCATCAATTACAAAGAAGATTATAAGTGGGAATGGACTGATTCTTACTACAACAACATTAAAGCTAAGATTTCTAAATACTATGAAGAGAGAAAAGTATAGATATGTTTGGTAGGAGCCTTCGTGTGTTGACTTGTTTAGTTATACTACTGACATCAATGTCATTGTCTCCGGGCATGTAGAAACCGTCGCACTTTTAGAAAGAATAAATTAGAAAACTAATAAAAATTGAGTACGAACCCTGGCACTTGAGATATTTAGATTCTCCCGAAATTGCGACAGAAATAACAAATAAAGGTTTATGCCTTGAAGAATATTGGAACAAATAAAAAAATCGCCTTGCAGAAATTCTGCAAGGCGTATTTTATGTTTATTTTGCGTAGTCAACAGCGCGGCTTTCGCGGATAACGTTAACCTTGATTTGACCGGGATATTCGAGTTCGTTCTCGATTTTTTCGGCAATCTGATGTGACATAAGAATCATTTGGTCTTCTGTTACAACTTCAGGTTTAACTATTATGCGAATTTCGCGACCTGCTTGAATTGCGAATGAGCCTTCAACACCATTAAAGGAATTGGCGATTTCCTCCAATTTTTCGAGTCTCTTAATATAACATTCGATGTTTTCGCGACGGGCACCGGGACGGGCTGCCGAGATAGCATCGGCTGCTTGTACGATACAAGCGATAAGTGTCTTCGCTTCAACTTCACCATGGTGAGCGTGAATTGCATGAATAACAGTTTCACTTTCGCGATATTTTTTAGCCGCTTCGACACCCAATTGGATGTGTGTGCCTTCCTGTTCGTGGTCAAGCGCTTTACCTATATCGTGGAGAAGACCTGCGCGTTTAGCAAGGGTCACATCTGCACCGAGTTCAGCAGCCAAAAGACCTGAAAGGTAGCAAACTTCAAGTGAGTGATTGAGCACATTCTGGCCGTAACTTGTGCGGTATTTGAGTTTACCTAAAAGTTTTACAAGTTCGGGATGAATATTGGCAACACCTGCATCGATAACAGCGTGTTCGCCGGCTTCTTTTATGGTTGCGTTAACCTCTGCGGTGGCCTTTGCAACGGTTTCTTCAATTCTTGCAGGGTGGATACGACCATCAAGAATAAGTTTTTCAAGACAAACGCGCGCAATTTCGCGACGTACCGGGTCAAAGCTTGAAAGGGTGATAGCCTCGGGTGTGTCGTCGATAATAAGGTCAACACCTGTTGCGGTTTCAAGGGCGCGGATATTTCTACCTTCACGTCCGATGATTCTACCCTTCATTTCATCATTTGGAAGCGCTACAACCGAAACAGTAAGGTCTGCCGAATGGTCAGCTGCACAACGCTGAATAGCGTGGCAGATAATATCCTTTGCTATGCGGTCGCATTCTTCCTTGGTGTGTTGTTCGTGTTCCATAATTTTTACGGCTTTTTGATGAACTAATTCATCGTCTAAAAGTTGTAAAAGGTGAGCCTTTGCTTGCTCACGTGTAAAGCCTGAGATTTTTTCAAGCAAATCCATCTGGCTTTGTTTTATACGGTCACATTCTTCGATACGGGCGTCAATCTCTTTTGAGCGCTGAGCCAATTTTTCTTCCTTGGCTTCAAGGTTATCAATCTTGCGGTCAAGAGCTTCTTCTTTTTGTTGAAGTCTGTGTTCTTGACGCTGTACTTCAGAACGGCGTTCGCGCAGGTCCTTTTCGGTTTCCTGACGCATATTGTGGATTTCATCTTTTGCTTCTAATAAAGCTTCTTTTTTCTTTTGTTCACTGGTTTTAATGGCATCGTTTAAAATGCGTCTTGCTTCATCTTCGGCAGAGCCGATAGCGGCTTCTGCAGATTTGCGGCGGTAGGCGGTACCTACTACAAAGCCTACAACAGCAAGTACGGCTGCAACAATGCCCATAATGATGTATGGTTGCATTAAATGCACCTCCTATATAGTAAACACGGAATTTTCTAAATATTTCTATATAGACGGGAGCCGTGCGTTTACCTCCCGCGATATGAAAACTTGTGATTGTTGCGGTTCGCCAAAATCCGCAAAACCAAAGCCAATAACCTAGACAGACTAAGTCATTATCCAGTATATTTTAACATTTTTATCACCGTATGTCAAGAAAAGGAAAATTTTTTATTATTAATGAATTTTTAATAATAAAGTTCTTTATTTTTTATTATAGTTGTGATATAATGTATATTGAATATTTATGTGATGAAAGGAGAGGTAGTTTATGATTAAAAAAATAGCGATTTGCGTGCTAGCATTTTTGTTAACTTTAACATTATGTGGATGCGATTTTTTCACAACCGATACATCGGAATTATTGACGCCTCCCTCCCTTTCGGGTGATTTAAAACTTATATCAGAAGCGATAAGCGACAGCGTTGGCAAAGCATATTCTTTTAAATATCCGCAAAGCGGTGATTACCGCTCAGCAGTGGTACAAAATGATATCGACGGCGACGGTACTTTTGAGGCTGTGGCATTTTACAGCACTACCGACGGCGATGTTACTATGATGAATATTAACCTTGTTTCTCGCGTTAAAGACAGTTGGAAATCGGTTGCGGTGCAGACCATCGTAGCAGCAGGGGTTCACAGGGTTGATTTTTGCGACCTTAATAAAGACGGTGTGAATGAAATTTTGGTGGGTTGGCAAATTTACGGCACAAGTGAAATGCAACTTGCGGTGTACAGTTTTACTGACGGTGCGCTAATACAACGAATGCTTAATAAATACAACCATTTTATCGTTTGTGACCTTGACGAAAATCAGACTAACGAGGTTTTGGTAATAGATGCAAATACCGAAAATTCACAAAACATTGCTACGCTTTATGGCTTCACAAATGATGGTGTGGTGCAAATGGGAAGATGTATGCTTGACAGTAAGGTGCAGTCTTTCGGGCATCCGATAGTGTCTGAACTTTCTTCGGGTAAAATAGCAGTTTATATTGATTCGGTTAAGGGTATAGGCGCTATAACCGAGGTGCTAATATACGAAAAGGGTAAACTTAGCAATCCGCTATATGATGAACAACTGACCGAAACTGTAAGCACACTTCGTTCGGTAAGTTTTGCGACACACGATTTTAACGGCGACTCTGTTTTAGAAATACCTGTTCAACTTGATGTTCCGTCGGTTTCTAAAAGTGAGGTTGCAGAAAAGCTTTATCTTACAAATTGGTGTTCGTTTAACGGTGAAATTTTGACCACACAGGTAACATCAATGATTAACGTTTTAGACGGTTATTACTATAACATTCCTGCAAAGTGGGTTGGCAATATCGCCATTTTAAAAGATACCGACAACCGCATCCGTGAAATATACACCTATGATACCGAACAAATGCAGGTAGGCAAAAGTTTGATTTATTTCAGGGCAATAACCAAAAAGGAATGGGATAAGGGTGTTTATGATGCTTTGAATCTTAGTGAAATCGGCAGAATAGGTGATTTTGTAATTGCTTGTCGTATTTCTAAAGAAGCAAACGTCACCTTAGAAAATGTTAAGTCTAATTTTGGAGTATATAATCAGGAGGCAAACAAATGAAACGCATTTTAATAGCTGAAGATGAAGTTGCAATCCGCGAGTTTGAAGCCATAAATTTAAAGCGTGTGGGCTATACTGTTGTAGAAGCAGGTTCGGGCGAAGAAGCGTTAGATATTTTTGATAATGACCTTGAGGGTTTTGATATCGCACTTTTAGATATTTCTATGCCCGGTATGGATGGTTTTACCCTTTGTAAAGAATTGCGTAAAAGGAGTGAAACATTGGGCATTATTATGCTCACGGCGCGTACACAGGAGATGGATAAAATCAGCGGTCTTATGCTTGGTGCAGACGATTATATTACAAAACCGTTTAGCCCTACCGAGCTTTTGGCGCGTGTGGACTCGCTCTACCGCCGTGTTGAAATGTATGCTCCCAAGACTGAAACCACCCCCAGTGATGACATCACTTTGGGTGAGTTCACCCTTAATTTGAGAAAGAGAACCTTACTCAAAAACGGTGAAAATATAGAACTTACACAGGTAGAGTTTCAGATGGTGGAATATTTCTTTACAAATCCCGATATTGCTTTGGATAGAACTGACATTCTTAACAAAGTATGGGGCAGTAATTATTTTGGTGAAGAAAAGATTGTTGACGTAAATGTACGTAGACTTCGTATGAAGATAGAGGATAACCCGTCTAACCCACAAAGACTTTTAACCGTGTGGGGTATGGGTTATAAGTGGAACACAAGATAATATATACTCTAAATAAGGCGGAAAGGAGAGGTGACCGTGCGTCTTGATATTAAATTTAAAAGTATAACATACAAATGGTTTATTAATATTTTTCTTGTTGTGGCAGCAGTGGTTTGTGTTGCGGCGGTTGCTTTCTCGTCGCTTTACAATATGCTTTATACTGAAAAGATTGAAAGTTTGGCGGTTGAATATTCTGATGAGTTTTCTGCTTTGCATGAAACCAACAGTGCCACCTTTAAAGATACGGCAATAACT
Organism: Oscillospiraceae bacterium; assembly: GCA_015066095.1. Lineage (GTDB taxonomy): Bacteria > Bacillota > Clostridia > Oscillospirales > Acutalibacteraceae > UBA737. Next base: position 80,743 of record SVPC01000005.1, read on the forward strand.
TTGGCAGGTGATTTTACTTATAAGGATAAAATCGAGGTACAGGTTATTGATAAAAACGGCAAGGTATTTGTTTCTACCACAGGTTTTCTTGATGATGTGGGCGAAATGCCCGATTATATAGGGGCAAAAGAGAGCGGTGATATGGAAACCTTTAAGGGTGACAGTAACACCGACGAGTCTATAATGGCAGGCACTATTATGGTGTATGACCAATCGGGTGAGGAGTTGGGCGCTTACCGATGGATTACCTCTATGTCCAATGCCAACACCCTTATGACTTATGTGATAGGTTTGGTAATTCTTATCTGCGTTATAATTCTTGCGGTTACGGGTGTTACTGGACTTTTCTTTGTTAAATCTATTGTGAACCCTATACGCGATGTAAGTAATATTGCACGTAATATTGCTATGGGTAATTTTGATGCCCGTATTGAACTTAAAAGAGATGACGAAATAGGTGAGCTTTGTGATGCGATTAACTATATGGCATCAGAACTTAGTAATTCGGAAAACATAAAGAATGATTTTATTTCTTCGGTATCTCACGAATTGCGTACACCTCTTACTGCTATACGCGGTTGGGGTGAAACTGCTAAAATGTCTTTAGGCAGTGACCCTGAACTTGTTGACCGCGGTCTTGATGTTGTGCTTTCGGAAGCTGACCGTCTTTCGGGTTTGGTTGAAGAACTTCTCGATTTCTCCCGTATGCAGACAGGTCGTCTTTCACTGGTATCTCAACCTATGAATGTTTCGCTTATACTGCGCGAGTCATTTGATATGTATAAAGAGCTTGCCAAAAAGCAAGAGATTGAACTTGTGTTGAGTCTGCCGTCTCAGGATGTTACTGTTATGGGTGACAAAAACCGCTTGAAGCAAGTGTTTATTAACATAATTGATAATGCCGTTAAATATACCGAAGCGGGTGGTCAGGCTATAGTTAACCTTGATACCGAGGAAGCATGTGTAAGAATAACGGTTAAAGATACGGGTGTGGGTATCCCTGCCGAAGATATCGACCGTGTAAAAGAAAAGTTTTATAAGGCAAACAAGGTAGTACGCGGCTCGGGTATAGGTCTTGCAGTGGCTGATGAAATTATTAAACAGCACGACGGACTTTTGTTTATAGAAAGTATTGAAAATGTTGGTACTACCGTTACAGTAGTGCTTCCAATTTATGAAGAAGTAGAAAATATGGAAGAAGAAACTGAAGATTTAGAGATGTTGCAGGAAAACAATATACAACAACAAATTACAGGAGAACAAGATGTCTAAAGCGAAATATACATCTATAGGCGGTCAAGCTTTGATTGAAGGTATTTTAATGAAAAGCCCCGAAAAGACCGCGCTTTGTGTCAGAACTCCCGACGGCGGAATTGACACTTCTTTTATGGAAGAAAAACGTTTAACACAAAAGTGTAAGATTTTTGGTTGGCCCATAATACGCGGGGTGATAGGTTTTGCCGAGTCTTTGATTCAAGGCTATAAGGCACTTATGATTTCGGCCGACAAATCGGGCTTTACCGATTTGGAAGAAGAAAAAGAAAAAACCGAAAAAGACGAGAAAAAGGAAAGCCGTTTTTTAAATATTATTATGATGGTCGGCTTGGTTTTAGGATTGGCATTGGCGGTAATATTGTTTATGTATTTGCCGTATTGGTGCGTTTCGGGTATTGAGTGGCTTTGTGATACCACGATCAAGTCTAAAATTTTGCGCTCTGGTATAGAACAGTTAATAAAACTTGTAATTTTTGTGGGCTATGTATGGCTCGTTTCCTTTATGAAGGATATAAAGCGCGTGTTTATGTACCACGGTGCAGAGCATAAGACAATTTTCTGTTATGAAAAAGGTTTAGAACTTAATGTAGAAAATGTCAGACAACAAAAGCGCTTTCATCCGCGTTGCGGTACATCGTTTATGATACTTATGATACTTATAAGCGTTATTTTTTCCACAGTTGTGCAGATGATTTATCCGCCTATATATGATTTTGGTTGGATATGGGTAATAACAAAAATTTTAATGGTACCGTTCATTTGCGGTGTGGGTTATGAGGTGCTTAAAGCCTGTGGCAGATATGATAATTTCTTAACGCGTATCATTTCGGCACCCGGTATGTGGTTGCAGCGTCTTACCACCAAAGAGCCCGAAGATGATATGATAGAGATTGCAATTGCGGCGCTTAAAGCGTGTGAACCTAAAATTCCCGATGTGGAGCGTAATGATGACAATATTTGAGGCATATAATCACATTAAACAAAAACTTAAAGCGGCCGGAATTGAAGACAGCGTTTTTGAAGCCAAGGTTATTATTAAGCATATAACAGGGCTTTCGAACAGCGAAATTCTTACGGCATACACCAAAGAACTTACCGAGTATGAGCAAAATAATTTGACCGCAATCTTGCGTCAACGCGAGATACGGTATCCGCTTCAGTATATACTTGGTGAATGGGACTTTTACAAGTATAGATTTAAGGTAGGTGTTGGGGTGCTTATCCCAAGAAGTGATACCGAGATACTTGTTGAAAAGTGCTGTGAGTATTTGGAAAATAAACCGTCTCCTAAAATACTTGATTTGTGTGCAGGTAGTGGATGTATCGGTATATCTTTGGCACTCGATTTCCCTGATAGCGCAGTAGTAATGGTGGAAAAATATCCCGAGGCATTGCGTTATATCGAGCAAAATATCGAGTTTTGCGGTGCATACAATTCCTTGGGAATAAAAGGAGATGTTTGCGACGGCACGGCTTGTGAGCAAACTTATGATTTGATAGTAAGTAATCCGCCCTATATACCGCCTAATGAAATGGCGATTACATCACCCGAAACAAAGTTCGAGCCAGAAACCGCACTTTTGGGCGGTCAAGACGGTTTAGATTTTTACAGAGCTATAATAAATAATTATAAAAATTCACTCAAAGACGGCGGAATGTTGGCTTTTGAGGTTGGCATAAATGAAGCAGAGCGTGTAAAGTCCCTTTTAACGGACTCTGGTTTTGTTAAAATTACAATAACTAAAGATTTAAATCAAATTGAGCGGGTAGTTACCGCAATAAAAGGATAAAGGGGTAATAAAAATGGCTACTAAAAATACACAGGCAAAAACTGCAGTTAAAGTAACAGAAGAAAGTGAAAAGCAAAAGGCTTTAAAAACCGCTATCGAGCATATTGAAAAACAATTTGGCAAGGGTGCAGTTATGCGCCTTGGTGAGAATGCGGCAATGAACGTTGAGCATATTAAGACAGGTTCTTTAACCCTTGACGTAGCACTCGGTATAGGCGGTATCCCCAAAGGAAGAATTGTAGAAATATATGGTCCTGAATCTTCGGGTAAAACCACAGTTGCGCTTCACTGTGTTGCAGAAGCACAAAAGGCAGGCGGCACTGCAGCGTTTATAGATGTTGAACATGCCCTTGACCCGATTTATGCTTCTAATTTGGGTGTAGATATTGATTCCCTTTTGGTTGCTCAACCCGATTCAGGTGAACAGGCTTTGGAAATTGCTGAAAGTCTTGTTCGTTCAGGCGCTATTGATATTATTGTTATTGACTCTGTTGCGGCTTTGGTTACCAAGGCCGAAATCGAGGGCGAAATGGGCGACAGCCATGTCGGTCAGTTGGCACGTCTTATGTCACAAGCACTCCGCAAACTTACAGGTGCTTTGTCAAAGACTAACTGCGCGGCTATATTCATTAACCAGTTGCGTGAAAAAATCGGCGTTATGTACGGTAATCCCGAAGTTACAACAGGCGGTAGAGCGCTTAAGTTCTATTCATCAGTTCGTATAGATGTTCGCAAGGGCGATGTTATTAAAGACGGCAGTGAGATTATCGGTGTTCATACCAAAGCAAAGATTGTAAAGAACAAGGTGGCACCGCCATTTAAGGTTGCAGAGTTTGATATTATGTACGGCACAGGTATTTCACACACAGGCGAAATTGTGGATGCAGGTGTAGATACAGGTGTTATTAAAAAGTCGGGTGCGTGGTTCTACTACGGTGAAACCAGACTCGGTCAAGGTAGAGATAATGTTAAAAAATTGTTTGAAGACAATATAGAGTTGGCTACCGAAATTGAAAACAAGGTTATGGCGCTTATCACAAGTAAAGAAGCACCAAAGGAAGATTTTTCGGATGACGATGTGATTATGCCGAGTGAACCTGTGGCTTCTCCCCGCAAGTCTATTGATATAGATATAGCAGTAGACGACTAATGCAAATAACCGAAATAAAAAAAGACAAACTGCATTTGATGAAGATTACTTTCGATAATGATAGCGTAGTCTTTTTAGATAAAACGGTATGTGCCGACAAGTGCTTAAATGTTGGTATGTATTTGGAACAAGAGCAGTTAAAAGAACTTGAATTTTTGTCGGACTATACCCGTGCAAAATCACGTGCGGTGTGGTATCTTGACAGGCAAGACCACACCGAAAAGGCGCTATATGACAAACTTATAAGAGCAGGTTTTGGCAAACAGGCGTCTGCCAAGGTAATAGCCCGATTTATAGAAGTGGGTCTTATTGATGACGAGCGATATGCCCGTAACTATGCCGAAAGGCTGATGGAAGCCAATGTTTCCAAACGCGAAGCAGTACAAAAAATGCTTTTGAAAGGTGTGCCTTACGATTTGGCTAAGGCGGTTTTAGAAGAAACCGAAGCCGATGAACAGACCCAGATAAAAAATTTGATAGATAAAAAGTACCGTACAAAACTCACCGACCAAAAGGGAGTAGAAAAGGTTTTTGCCGCTTTGGCGCGTAAAGGTTTTTCATATAGTGCGGTAAAAGAAGCGTTAAAAAGTTATATAGAAGAATCAGAGGACGAGTATGTATAAAGTAAGTATGGTGTCGCTCGGTTGTCCTAAAAATCAGGTAGATGCCGAAATGATGCTTTTCTCCTTAAAACAGGCCGGTTTTGAGTTGTCTTCGGAAGAAGCACAGGCAGATGCAATTATTATCAACACCTGTGGTTTTATTGAAGATGCAAAGGCCGAAGCGATTGAAAATATTTTAGAAGCATCACGCTATAAGGCAGAGGGAAACTGTAAAGCACTTATAGTTACAGGTTGCCTTGCAGAAAGATATAAAGACGACGTAACCGAAGAAATTCCCGAAGTTGATGTTTGTGTAGGAATAGGTTCTAATGGCAATATTGCGCAAATTGTAAAGGATGCAATTGAAGGCAACTGTAAAAACTCATTTGGAGAAAAGGAAGCGCTTGACCTTAACGGCAAACGCATTTTGGGCGGTTTCCCATTTACTGCATATTTAAAGGTTGCTGACGGTTGTGACAACTGCTGTACTTATTGCGCAATACCTAAAATTCGCGGAAGACTCAGAAGCCGTAAGATAGAAGATTGCGTTGCCGAAGCGAAAGAATTGGCTTCCTGTGGCGTTAAAGAACTTATTGTAGTAGCACAGGATACTACTGCATACGGTGCTGATATTTACAGAAGACCAATGTTGGCAGAGTTGTTGCAAGAACTTTGCAAGGTTGAGGGTATTCATTGGATAAGAACCCTTTATACATATCCCGATAAGATTACCGATGAACTGATTGACGTAGTTGCAAGTGAAGAAAAACTTGTCAAGTATTTGGATATTCCGCTTCAGCATGTAAATGGTGAGATTCTTAAAAAGATGAACCGCAAGGTCGACAAGCAAAGTATAGAAGCGTTAATTGAGAAAATTCGTGCAAAAATCCCCGAAATTACTCTTCGCACTACCTTTATAACAGGTTTTCCTGGGGAAAGCGAAGAACAATTTTGTGAATTGTGTGAATTTGTAAAAGAAACTAGATTTGATAGACTGGGTTGTTTTACCTATTCTGCAGAAGAAGATACAATGGCGGCAGAGTTTGACTCTCAGGTGGATGAACAAACAAAGGTTTCGCGTATGGAAAATATTATGGATATGCAAACCACCATAGCCGCAGAGAAAAATAAAGAAAAAATCGGTACTGTAACCGAAGTGCTAATTGAAGGTTGGGACGATTATATTAAGTGTTATTTTGGCAGAACAGTGGCCGATGCTCCAGAGGTTGACGGCAAAATTTTCTTTATGTCTACCCGCCCGCTAGTTATTGGCGAGTTTGTAAAGGTCAGAATAAACGACTCTATAGAATATGATTTGTTAGGAGAACTTGAAGAATGAACATACCTAATAAACTAACAATTATAAGGATTATAGCTACCCCTTTGTTTATGGCTTCAATGCTTATAGATTTCTCGTATCATTATACCGTTTCGCTGGTGTTGTTTATATTGGCGGCTTTGACCGATGCTATAGACGGTCATTTGGCTCGTAAGAACAATATCGTTACATCATTTGGCAAGTTTTTAGACCCACTTGCTGACAAGATGCTCACAACTGCGGCATTTTTAGGCTTTATATTTATGTATGCGGGTACTGATTATTGTTGGCAAATCACCGCCGTAACCTTTATAATTCTTTTCAGAGAGTTTATGGTTTCTTCTATCCGTCTTGTTGTTGTATCAAGTGGTGGAAAGGTAATTGCTGCTAACATTTGGGGTAAACTTAAAACAGTTACCCAGATGGTTGGTATTGTTTTAGCACTTTTTGCTTATGTTTTAATTGGTGATTTTGGTCTGGTTAGTATTAAGGAAATTTGTGATATTGCTATTAATGCAATTTTCTGGATATCTGCGGTACTTTGTGTGATTTCGGGCATTATTTATCTAATAGGCAGTAAAGATTATATTGACCCATCGAAATAGGTGATTTTTTGTTTAATCGAATAAGAGAAGATGTAAACGCTGTTCGCGACCGCGACCCTGCGGCGCGCAGTTTTTGGGAAGTTTTCTTCCTATATCCCGGTGTTAAGGCGGTAAGAATGCACCGCCGTGCACATTTTTACTATAAACATAATATGATGTTCCTCGCGCGGCTTGTTTCTCAACGGGCGGCGCGTAAAACAGGTATAGAAATACATCCCGGCGCCACCATTGGCAGACGCTTGGTTATAGACCACGGCACAGGCGTGGTGATAGGAGAAACCACCGAAATAGGTGATGATGTACTTATTTATCAAGGTGTAACGCTTGGCGGTACGGGTAAGGATACGGGCAAACGCCACCCGACGATTGGCAACAATGTTATGATAAGTGCGGGTGCCAAGGTTTTAGGTCCGTTTAAAATAGGGGACAATTCGCGTGTAGCGGCAGGTGCTGTGGTACTTGAAGAAGTTCCGCCTAATTCTACAGTTGTGGGTGTTCCTGCGCGTGTTGTCCGTCAGGACGGTAAGCGTGTGGCGCTTGACCAAATTCATATTCCCGACCCTGTCAAACAAAAAATGGATTTGCTTGAAGACAGGATAGCAAAGTTAGAAGCAATGTTAAAGGAGAAAACCAAATGAAAATTTTTAATACACTTACCCGTCAAAAGGATGATTTCAAACCGATTACCGAGGGCGAAGTGAAAATTTACGCTTGCGGTCCTACTGTTTATAACTATATTCACATCGGTAATGCGCGTCCGCTATGTGTGTTTGATGTTTTGCGGCGTTATTTTGAATGGCGCGGTTTTAAGGTGAATTTTGTTCAGAATTTCACCGACATTGACGATAAACTTATAAATAAAGCCAATGCCGAGGGTATAACAGTTCCCGAAGTGGCTGAAAGATTTATTGGTGAATTTTGGACCGATGCTAAGGGACTTAATGTAAGAGAAGCAACCGTTCATCCCCGCGCTACCGATAATATCGCCGAAATACAGGGTATTATTTCTGCCCTTATTGAAAAAGGCTATGCTTATGCTGTGGGCGGTGATGTTTATTACCGCGCTAAAAAATTCGGCGAATACGGTAAACTTTCTCACCAACCGCTTGACGAGTTGGCAGAGGGTGCTAGTAACCGTGTAGACGGCGGTGCAGATATAAAAGAAGACCCGATGGATTTCTGTCTCTGGAAAGGTGCTAAAGAGGGCGAACCTTTTTGGGAATCTCCTTGGGGTAAGGGCAGACCCGGTTGGCATATAGAATGTTCTGCTATGGCAGGTAGATATTTAGGTAAAACCATAGATATTCATTGTGGCGGTCTTGACCTTATTTTCCCACACCATGAAAATGAAATTGCTCAGTCGGAAGCAGCTAATGGTTGCAATTTTGCGCATTATTGGATGCATAACGGCTTTATCAATGTTGACAATCATAAGATGTCAAAATCACTTAACAATTTCTTTACTGTACGTGATGTTGCAGAGAAATTTGGTTATGAGCCTATTCGTTATTTCCTCATTTCCTCGCAGTACAGAAGTCCTATAAACTATTCGGTTGATATTATCGAACAGGCTAAAAATTCGCTTGAACGTCTTTATACCTGCCGTGATAATATTGATTTTGCGCTTAAAAACGCAGAAGACGGCGGCGAAATTCCTGCATTTATTGAAGAACACAAAGCAGACTTTATTGCCGCTATGGAAGATGACCTTAACACAGCAGACGCTTTGGCTTCGATATTTGTGCTTGTTCGCGATATTAACAGCACTATCGCTTCAGGTGCTAAAAAGGCGACTTTGGAAGCGTGTGCAGATATGTTCGACCAACTTACAGGCGTTTTGGGTCTTGTTTACAACCGTAAAGAAGAAGTTTTAGATAGCGAAATTGAAGAACTTATCGAAAAGCGTACCGAAGCCCGTAAGGCAAAAGATTTTAAAACCGCGGACGAAATTCGTGATAAACTTAAAGAAATGGGTATTATTTTAGAGGATACCCCACAAGGCGTAAAATGGAGCAGAAGTTAAAACGCGAACCGCTTGGTAAAGGTTTTTATCTTTATGTGAATAAAAATCACACCTTCGGGACTGATGCGGTGTTGCTTAGCAATTTTGCTACAGCCAAACCTAAAGATAAAATGGTAGATTTGGGTACAGGTTGTGGTATAATACCCCTTTTGATGTTGCGCGACGGTTTGCTTTCATCGGCAGTAGGTGTTGATATAAGCGAAGAAGCAATTTCTCTTGCGCAAAAGACAAAGGAAGAATTAAATATAGATAGGTTTACGGCAATAAACTGTGACCTTAAAGTATTAAAAGGTAAGGTGGAGTTCGGGTGTCATACGCTTGTTACCTGTAATCCACCCTATAAAGCGCCTAATGCAGGGCTTAAAAACCCTAACGAGCGGTTACGGGTTGCCCGTCACGAGGTGGAATGCACACTTCGTGATATTGTGGAAGTTTCGGCTAAACTTTTGCAAACGGGTGGCAGACTTTGTATGTGCCACAGACCCGAAAGACTAAGTGAACTTATGCGTATTATGAGCGAGTGCAGGGTAGAGCCTAAGCGTTTGCGCCTTGTGTGTCAGCGCAAAGGGGAAGAGCCGTGGCTTGTGCTCATAGAAGGAAAGCGTTGCTCTAAAACAGGTCTTCGTATAGAGCCGACTTTGTATGTTGAAGAAGACGGCAGTTTTTCAAAAGAAATGATAGAGATTTACGGCGCATATAAGGAGGCGTATTTATAATGTCAGGTAAACTTTATGTTGTAGGTACGCCTATAGGTAATTTGGGAGATTTTAGCCCACGCGCTATTGAAACCTTAAAGAAAGTAGACTTTTTGGCGGTAGAAGATACGCGCGTAACCGTAAAACTGCTCAATCATTTTGATATAAAAAAAGAGATGCTTGCTTACTATGAGCATAACAAGGCATCTCGTGGTAATTTGATATTAGAGCGAATGTTAAAGGGTGAAACCTGTGCTATTGTATCAGACGCGGGGATGCCTGCTATATCTGACCCGGGTGAAGATTTGGTGCGCCTTTGCCATCAAAATGGTATACCTGTAGAATCTGTGCCGGGACCTAGTGCTATTACTACCGCACTTTCAATTTCAGGTATGGCATCGGGCAGGTTTTGTTTTGAAGGGTTTTTAACCACCCAGAAAAACGGCAGACGCACTCATTTAGAAGAACTAAAAAATGAAAAGCGTACAATGGTGTTTTACGAAGCACCGCATAAATTACTTGCTACATTAAATGATATGTTGAGTGTTTTTGGTGAGCGTGATATCGCAATTGTGCGTGAACTTACAAAGCTTCATGAAACGGTATTTCATACCAATTTTACAGGTGCTATCGAGCATTATACCGAGAATGCTCCGCGCGGTGAGTTTGTACTTATAATAAGCGGCGCGAAAGAGCAAGAAAAGGTTTATACTCTGGAAGAAGCGGTACTTATCGCTAAAAAATTGGTGAGCGAAGGACAATCTACTTCTTTTGCAGCGAAAGAAAGTGCGAATATCACCGGACTTAAGAAAGGTGACATTTATAAAAGTCTTTTAGATTAGTAAAGGTGAATTTATGGAAAACAAAGAATTTGAAAATTCTAAGGCAAATGAAAAATTTGATATTGTTACTACCAATAAAAAATACAAAAGCCAACGCTTTAAAAAGAAAAAGCGTGGTATTGCAGGTTTTTTTCAAAAATTAGGTGATTGGTTTAAAGCGCGTAAGTGGTGGCAAAAGACATTGCTTATTACTACTGTAGTTGTTCTGATTCTAACTATCGTTGCCTGTATTGCAGTACCAATGTTTTTAGATTACAATTATAATCCTATAACTGATAATCCCGAGGAATTAGGCTTTGAAAATATTATTGACGAAAAGGTTGTTAATATTGCACTTTTCGGTTTGGATACTCGTGACGAAAACTCCTTTAAGGGCAATTCCGATAGTATGATGATTTTAAGTCTTAATACCGAAACTAAAAAGATTAAAATCGTTTCTATTATGCGCGATTCGCTTGTTAAAATTGAAAAGAATGGTAAGACCTATTACCAAAAGATGAACAGCGCCTACGCTTCGGGCGGTCCTGAACTTGCAATTAAGACTATAAACCGTAATTTCGGTCTTGATATTTCGGAGTATGCCACAGTTAATTTCTACGGAATGGCAGAAATTATTGACGCGGTAGGTGGCATAGATATAGAACTTACCAAGCAAGAAGTTTCTACCAACCATAAAGACGGTTTTAATGGTTTGGTTAAGCGTCATTGTAAAAAATTAGGAATAGACCCCAAGCCGTACTATATAACGACTGCAGGCAAACATCATGTTAACGGTATTCAGGCAGTTGCATATTCACGCATACGCAAGTTTGTGAATATTTGGGGTACTAATAACGATTTCGGCCGTACAGACCGTCAGCGTTTTGTTATGGAGCAACTTTTTAATAAGGCGCTTACATTGGACAAGTCAAAGTATTTAGGTCTTGCAAAAGCGCTTATGCCCTATACCGAAACATCACTTTCTTTGAGTGAAATAATGGGTCTCGCTTTTGATATTTTGCTTGAATCTCCGAAGTTTGAACAAACCCGTATGCCGCTTAATGAATATCAGATGAAAGCACCGTCTATACCCAAGGTTGGCTCTACTGTTTACTACGATTTGGACTTTGCCAAAGATTTGTTACACGCCTTTTTCTATCAAGATATTTCTCCAGAAGAGTACGTAAAGATTAACGGTATCGGTAAAAATGACTGGTATAGAAATATGTTTGGTGAATCACAGGGCCCTGTGGAAGATAATATTAAACCGAATGACGACGACGATGAGGATGGCGAAGATTTAACCGAGTCAGACTTTGTTGATTCTTCAAGTACCGATTCCACAGGTTCCGAAGATACTACATCTTCCGATGTGAGTTCAGGTTCGAGTTCGGATGATACTACCACATCATCAAATGCAACATCATCTGGTACAAGTTCAGGCTCAAGTTCCGATGTGTCCGGTACTTCGAGTGGTGGTTCTTCTGTCTCACAAGAAGGCGATTCTTCACAGGCTTCTACGCAATAGGTGATTTTATGAAAAAGACTAACTGTGAAAATTGCTCTAATTATGTTTATGATGACGAGAGCGATTGCTATTTTTGTGAGGTTAATCTTGACGAGGATGAAATGCAACGCTTTTTGACTTGTCAGAATTTTCCCTGTCCTTATTTTAATTTTTATGATGAATATGGTATTGTAAGAAAACAAAATTGAGGTTTAAAATGATTTATGTGTATTTGGTGCTAAGCGCTGCTTTGGTACCGATTCTTAATAATTTTTTTGATATATTAAAACAAAGTTATTCGTGGTGGTTAGTGCCAGTACTGTTTGTAGGCTTCTTTTTGGGTTTTGTTTTGCTTCACGCGATTTGGCTTTTGTTGTCTTTCGCATTTGTAAAACTTGATTCCAATCAAGATAAAGGTGCAAAATATTATCGTTTTGTTTTGAAAATGACTTTACCTTTGGTTATAAGCCTTGCAAGGGTCAAAATAAATGTAAGCGGTGTACCGCTTGACAGTATACCTACTGATAAAAAAATGTTTTTTGTTTGTAACCATCAGCACGATTTTGACCCCGCGGTTATATGGTCGGTTTTTCCAGATAACGAAATTGGGTATATAGGTAAAAAAGAAATTTACAAGACAATGCCTTTTATTGCAAAAATAATGCATAAACTTTATGGTTTGCCTATTGATAGGGACAATAACCGCGAGGCAGTCAAAACAATAATAGGCGCTATAAAACTTTTGAAAGAAGAAAAAGCATCGGTGGCGATTTTCCCTGAGGGATACACCAGTAAAAAGTGTGAATTGTTACCTTTCAGAAACGGTGCTTTTAAGATTGCTTTAAAGGCGAAAACTCCCATAGTTGTTTGTGTTCTTAATGGTACGCGTGAAATACCTAAAAGAATGGTATGGTGCGGTTGCGAGGTTGATTTTTGTGTTGTTAATGTAATAAACCCCGAAGAGTACGAAAATATGAACACTAACGAATTGGGTGATATGATTTATGCCCAAATGCAAGAAGCACTTAACAATTTGAAAAAAGGCTGAAAATAAAATGTCAATCTTTAAAAAAAGATTGACATTTTATATTTATAACTATATAATAATATGTGCGCGTAAAACTCAATATCGAGATGTGGGTCAGTTTGGTAGCTTTGAGTTTGACCGCGTCCGGGGGGACGAAACAGGGAAAACGAAAAGGCGCCGTGGTCGAAATTTATAGGCGCGACCTGCGCCTAAATAAATTTCGGGAACCGCAAGAGTAAGCTGCGTAGCAGCGCGAGAAGATTGTGCAACAAAATCTACAATTAGTAAAAACTTAATATCGAGATGTGGCTCAGTTTGGTAGAGCGCTGCGTTCGGGACGCAGAGGCCGCAGGTTCGAATCCTGTCATCTCGACCAACAAAAAGACCTCTTTTGTCTACTGGACAAAAGAGGTCTTTTTGAATGATGTTTGCCTTCGGCAAATGATGTTGGGCAACACCCAATGATGACGGCTACGCTTAATGATGTGTGGCTTCGCCACATTTTGGGGCAAATATCGCATCATTGCGACCCAAGGGAGCAACATCATATTTGCGTAGCAAATGCATCATGTCGCCATTGGCGATG
>SVPC01000021.1 GCA_015066095.1 Oscillospiraceae bacterium
CAATTTAAAGAAGATTAACTGAACAACACAAAACATAAAATGTGTTGACTTAAAAATATTATACCATAGCTAAAAAGATTATTAAAGTTTATATAAAATTATGGCACCTTCCTTACGGAGGGTGCCTCAACGCATCTTCTTTTTTGCTTTATATGGTTTACATACCTAATACTGCGGCGCCGATAATACCTGCATCGTTACCAAGCTCGGCAATTTTTATTTGTGAGAAGTTGGTCTGTGTTGCACCACCATATTCCCAACGGCGAATGGTTTTAATAAGCGGTTTTAAAAGATAGTCACCTTCGCCACAAACGCCACCGCCAATACAAAGTACTTGAGGTTGGAAAATATTTACCATATTAGTAAGACCGCAGGCAAGATATTTTATATACATGTCTACAACCTCTTTGGCGGCTGTATCACCTTTTTTTGCGGCATCAAAAGCAGTTCTGCCGTTAACATTTTCAAGGTTGTCCTTTGCGAGCTCCCACATAATAGAATCAATTTCATCTATCATTTTTTCTTTGGTCATGTTGATAAGACCCGTAGCCGAACTATATGCTTCAAAACAACCGTTTCTACCGCAAGTGCAGGGCCTACCGCCAACCTCGATAACTGTGTGTCCAAGTTCGGCGCCTGAGTAGTTAAAGCCGGAATAAAGTTTTCCGTCAATAACAATACCGCCACCAACACCTGTGCCGAGTGTTATCATAACAAGGTCACTACAGCCCCTACCCGCACCTGCTTTGGCTTCTGCTAAAGCGGCGGCGTTAGCATCGTTTTCAAGAAAAACCTTCTTAACAGGGAAACGGCTTTTAAGCTCGTCAGCTATAGGGAAGTTTTTCATTTTGATATTGTTAGCATAACGAACATAGCCTGTTTTGGGGTCAATTGAACCCGGAGCGGCAATGCCAACAGATTCAACTTCATCAAATGAAACACCTGCGCGCTCGACTATAGATTTGCAAAGAGCCGCCATATCGTCCATAATATCACTTACGGGGCGGGAGGCTTTTGTGGGCACTTTATCTTTTAAAACAATTTTAAAATTTTCATCAACAAGCCCGACAGCAATATTAGTACCGCCAAGGTCTACACCTAAATAATACATGAAATCACCCTTAAGTTTTATTTTATTTAATTGTACCAAATAAATACTTGAATGTAAAGAAATTCCTTTCGAAAAGTTTAAAAATCTGTTTCATCATATTGAAATGTTTACACCTAAATGTTATAATGTTAACAAAGGTTTACAAGGAGATTAAAATTTATGAAATACATCGTAAACGGTAAGATAGTTTTGCCCGATGGTATACTCGAAAATAGCGCACTCGCTTTTGAAGATAAAATCGTTGGCATTACCCATATAGAAGATATACCCCAAAACGCAGAGATTATAGATGCAAATGGTGGTTTTGTAGCACCGGGCCTTGTGGATATTCATATTCACGGTTATTTAGGCGAGGACACATCTGATGGTATTGCAGATGGTATCGAAAAAATAGCTAATGGAATTATGAAAAATGGTGTCACATCTTGGTGCCCTACTACAATGACTGTTAGTATGGACCAAATAAAAAGCGCGTTGGATGTTGTGCGTTCTCTTAAAGCTAAAAGTAAAGATTGGGACGGAGCCGAAATTTTGGGTGTAAATCTTGAGGGGCCGTTTATCAACCCCAAGAAAAAGGGCGCACAGGCTGAAGAATATATTAAAGTTCCCGATGCAAAGTTTGTAATAGATAATGCTGATATAATTTCACTCGCTACTATGGCTCCTGAAATGGAGGGCGGTGTAGAAGCTATTGCCGAAATTTGCCAAAATTGTGAAGTAAAGGTTTCTATCGGTCATACCGATGCTTCTTTTGAAGAAACATTGGCGGGTATAGATGCAGGTGCTACACATATCACTCACCTTTTCAATGCTCAGACAGGTTTACTTCACCGCAATCCAGGTGTGGTGGGAGCGGCTTTGCTTCGCGACGTTTCGACCGAACTTATTTGTGATACTTTCCATATACATAAAGGTCTTTTTGAACTTATCGGAAAGGTTAAGGGTGATAAGTTTGTACTTATTACTGATTGTACTAGGGCCGGCGGTATGCCCGATGGCGAGTATACTTTGGGCGGTCAAAAGATTATTGTAAACGGTATCGAATGTCTTTTGGAGGACGGCACCATAGCAGGTAGCGTTTTGAAACTTAACAATGCAGTTAAAAATGTTTGCGATAATACAGATATGCCGTTGTGGGCAGTGGTTAAAGCCGCAAGTCTTAACCCCGCAAAGGCAATTGGCGCAGACGACTGCAAGGGCTCACTTGAAGCGGGGAAAGATGCAGATATTATCATTACCGACGATGATTTCAATATTGTTAAAACGATTATAGGCGGCAAGATTAAATATGAATCTTAAATTTGAAATAAAATCATAATAAGAATTAAAAAAGCAGGAATTTAATTCCTGCTTTTTTATATGTTATAAATTATTCAACCAATAAATGCACTCTTAAAACAGAGATTTTATCCAGCCCCAAATAGTGAAGTTATCAGCAAACTCAAAGGTGGCAATTCCTACAACAAATACTGTAATAATTATTAGGGGTAATATAAAGGTCATATAGGGTTTAATCCATCTGCCAAGTTTAAGACCTTTACCTGTATTGGCTTCTTTAAGGAAATTATCAAATCCCCAACCTTTTTTGGTGACACAGAACAACACATAACAAAGCGCACCCAAAGGTAATAAGCAGTTGCTTACAAGAAAATCTTCTAAATCGAGTACGGCTGAACCGCTCTTGAACGGAACAAAACCCGACCATAAATTAAATCCTAATGCACAAGGCACAGAAAGTATAAGTATTGCTATACCGCAAATGATGCAAGCCTTTACGCGGCTCCAGTTGGTGATTTCGCGCACACAAGCAAGTATGTTTTCAAAAACGGCAAGTATGGTAGAGAAAGCGGCAAAAATCATAAATAAGAAGAATAACGAGCCCCACCATCTGCCACCTGACATATTGTTAAATACTTTTGCCATTGCTTCAAACAAAAGGCTTGGGCCGTTTGAGACTTCGACACCATAAGTGGTACAAGCAGGGAAGATAATAAGACCTGCGGTAATAGCAACAAAGGTATCGAGCACTAAAACATTTACACTTTCGCCTAATAGTGAGCGTTCCTTGCCAATGTAACTGCCAAAAATGGCCATAGAGCCAATACCAAGGCTTAATGTAAAGAATGCTTGGTTCATAGCGCCGACAATCACACTGCCATCGATTTTGGATAAGTCGGGTTTAAGATAGAAAGAAAGACCATCTTTTGCGCCGTCAAGAGTGCAACTGTTGATTGCAAGTATTATCATAAGGGCTAAAAGGGCTACCATCATATATTTAGTGATGCGTTCAACACCCTTTTGAAGACCAAAAGACAAAACCAAAAATCCCACTACAACAACAAGTGCCATGAAACCCACATTGGTATAAGGGCTTGAAAGCATATTGCCGAAAAGTTGGCCTGAAGCCTCGTTAGAAATGCCGGTCATTTTGCCAGATATAAAACCGATAAAGTAGTGGAACATCCAACCCGTAACAACGGTATAAAACATCATTAAAAGGAAGTTGGCAATCAGCGCTGCATAACCGTGAAGATGCCATTTTTGACCGGGTTTTTCAAGCTTTTGATAAAGTTTTACAGGACTTGACTGACTGGCTCTGCCAAGTGAAAATTCCACAACCATAACAGGAAGACCTAAAGCTATCAAAAACAGCAAGTAGATTAAAACGAAAGCACCGCCGCCGTATTGACCTGCCATCCACGGAAATTTCCAAACATTACCCACGCCAATAGCGCAACCCGCACTTAAAAGAATGAAGCCTAAACGACTTCCTAAGCGTTCTCTTTGCATAACTATCTCCTTTTTAACTGATTAGAGTGATACTTAATTTTATCAAAACAAAGTTAATCTGTCAAGAATTTTGAGGTTTTTGACGAAAAGTGAGATTTATTCGATTTTCGTGTGACATTTCGTGTGACTTTTGGCTTGATTTGTGTGACTTTTTAATGTTTTTAATCACAAATTCAATGCAAATTTGCAAAATATAAAAGTCTAAAAAATGGCTTAAAGTAAAGAAAAGACCGTATTTAAACGGTCTTTTCGATTGGTGCGAGTGATGGGACTTGAACCCATACGTCGGTTGACACACGCCCCTCAAACGTGCCTGTCTGCCTATTCCAGCACACTCGCAAATATATTCACTTTTTAAAGCGCTCAATTATTATATCAAATAGAGTCGGTCTTGTCAATAATAATTTTTAATTTTTTTCTTTTTTTAAAATGGGAAAAATTAAACGGGCGTACATATAAGTATGCCCGTTTACTATTTTAATTAAAATCTCTATTTTTCACAGAAATCTATACAACTGCGGGTTTGGGTAAATGGACGGACAAAGGTGTCTGCCACTTTTACATGCTCGGGATGTGTAGCGTAGCCTTTAAGCGCTGTTTCACTTTCAAATACCGAGTAGAGCATAACATCGGCATTGGAAGAAGATAAGCATTCGGTTTGCACCGAAATTTCCAAAAGACCGGGAATTATACCCAAAAGACCTTCAAGGTTACTTTTTATGCCCTTTTTAACCTCGTCCGTATTATATTCATCTTTTAATTTCCACAGAATAATATGTTTTACCACGGCTATCACCTCATGTAATTTTTCATTGGGTATCATAGTAGCTGACATCCCAATAAACAACAAAATACTGCATTCAATATTACTGAATTTTAATAAGCCTTGCCCCAATAGAGCATATGCTTTGCCGGTTTGCCACAGCAAACGCAAGTTTCGCTTAATTGTTCTTCGCCCTCTAACGGGATACAGCGAGAGGTTACGCCTGCAAACTCTTTGAGCTTGTCTTCGCATTCTCTATCACCACACCACATAGCACGGATAAAGCCAGGCTTGTTGTCAGCAATTTCTTTCATCTCGTCAAGGTTGTGCGCGTCATAGGTCATATTTTCACGGCGCTCAAGCGCTTTATTGTAAAGACCGTCTTGAACAGCTTTTAAGAGTTCGGGGATTTTGGTTTCAAGTTCATCAAGATTAACAATAATCTTTTCACCGTTATCGCGACGAACTGCTACGCAAACACCATTTTCTATGTCCTTAGGACCAAGTTCAATACGAAGCGGAACGCCTTTCATTTCATACTCGGCAAATTTCCAACCTGGGGATTGTTCGCTATCGTCAAGTTTTGCACGGCAAACCGCTTTAAGGCGGTCATAAACCTCGTTAGCCTTTTCCAAAACACCCTCTTTATGGGTTGCGATGGGAACTACAACTGTCTGGATGGGGGCAATCATAGGCGGAAGCACAAGACCGCTATCGTCGCCGTGGGTCATAATAACTGCACCAATAAGGCGGGTGGTTGTGCCCCAAGATGTCTGATAAGGGTACTGCGGTTGATTGTTTTTATCGGTGAAAGTAATGTCAAAAGCACGGGCAAAACCGTCGCCAAAGAAGTGTGAAGTACCGCTTTGTAAAGCCTTACCGTCGTGCATCAATGCTTCGATAGTATATGTATCTTCCGCACCTGCAAAACGTTCTTTTGCGGTTTTAACACCCTTTACAACCGGCATTGCAAGATATTCTTCCGCAAACTTTGCGTAAACATTAAGTTGTTGGATTGTTTCAGCCTCGGCTTCTTCGCGGGTTGCGTGAAGGGTGTGGCCTTCCTGCCATAAAAACTCGCGTGAGCGAAGGAAAGGACGGGTGGTCTTTTCCCAACGAACAACACTGCACCATTGGTTGTAAAGTTTAGGCAAATCGCGATAAGAATGAACAATATTTTTAAAATGGTCGCAGAAAAGGGTTTCGGATGTGGGGCGAACGCAAAGGCGTTCCTCCAATTTTTCTTCACCACCATGGGTAACCCAAGCAACTTCGGGAGCAAAACCCTCTACGTGGTCTTTTTCTTTCTGCAAAAGACTTTCAGGGATAAACATAGGCATGTAAACATTTTCATGGCCCTTTTCTTTGAAAAGGTTGTCCATATTTTTTTGTATATTTTCCCAAATAGCATAGCCGTATGGTCTGATAATCATACAACCTTTAACCGAAGCATAGTCAATAAGTTCTGCCTTAATGCAAACATCGGTATACCATTTTGCGAAGTCTTCATCCATAGATGTAATAGATTTTACGAGTTTTTCCTTAGCCATAGTAACTGTGTATTTAAACACAAACCTACCTTTCATAGTAATTATAATCATTATAAAATAAATAACATAATTTTGCAACCTTTTTTATATAATATAAAAAAAGTATTGACAAACAGCAAGAAAAAACATATTATTTTATATAGAAGCTGTCTTTCGACAGATTATTTAGGAGGATTTTTATGACATTTGATAAAATTAAAAACATTTTAGCCGAGCAACTTGATGTTGACGCTGATACATTGACAATGGAAACCGATATTGGTAAAGATTTAAATGCAGACAGTCTTGATGTTGTAGAAATTTTGATGTCTATTGAAGATGAGTTTGATGTAGAAATTCCTGATGAGGAAATCGAAAACATCAAAACAATTGGTGATGTTGTAGAGTATATTGAAAACAATCAATAATAGATAAACGAATTCCCCGAGTAATCGGGGAATTTTTTATGTGTGTAAGTTTTTAAAAATTGTTTATCATTTTATCAAGCCGTTTTATAAACGGCAATACACACACTTGAAAATCGCGTGTAAATATAGTAAAATAATTATATCTTTTTAAAGGAGAACAAGAATGGATATAAAACAAAAAAGAATATCAAATTTTAAGGATATTTATGTGATGGTTAAAGAGTTTTTTTACTATCGTCAAAAAGCCGTAACACCACTCAAAAAATCGGCACTTGTTGATATTTTTATAAGTTTATTGCCTTGTGCGATTTTTGGTTGTTTGCTTTTTGGGCTTCGCGCGGTTTTGGTTTTGGCTCTTTCGGTGGTTTTATCGGTTGGCGCTGACTGCTTGTGTGATGTTATTTTCAAAAAAGGCTTTAAAATAAATTATTCCGCTGCTTTAAGCGGTTTACTTTTGGGGCTTGTATTAAGTTCGGTACTTAATATTTGGTTGGTTGTGGCGGTTGTTTTGTTGGCAACGCTCCTTAGAAAAACTGTGTTTAAGGATAAATCTCTCATATTTACTACACCATCGCTCTTCGCAAGAGGGTTGTTGGCAATTTTATTTATAGGTCAATTCGGCACCTATGTTGTTCCATTTTTAAATACCGAAATTTATTTGCCTGTGGAAACATTTTATCATTCGATTTCCTTTGTGGGAACTGCTAAGATGTATTTTTTTGGTTTGCACGGTGGCAATATAGGTGAAACCTCGGTATTACTTATTTTGGTAGGCGGTATTTATCTTATGCTTCGCCGTATTATAAATCCCATAATACCTGTAAGCTTTATTATCACAACGGCGGTGTTATCACTTGCTTTGGGACAAAACTTGGCGGTATCACTTTTGGGAAGCGGTTTGTTCTTTGCGAGTGTTTTTATGACATTGGGTTATAACTTTATGGCTGCGGCAAGATATAAAAAGCTATTATACGGTATTGTATGTGGTGCGCTTACTGTTTTATTGCGTTTTGTTTTCAAAACCGAAGCGGTGCTTTTGGCGGTAGTAATTGCCGATTTTGCGTTTTATTGTATCACACGACATAATATTAAAAAAATGATAAATTTTGTAAAGAAGCCAAATTTCAAAAAACTTTTACATAAAATATCAAAGGCATTTTCGGTATAAATTTGATTTAACGCGGAAAATTAGATTTAGAAATTCAAAGAAAAGGTGAGTTTGTTGAGAACAAACGGAATTTTAATGCCGATATTTTCGCTTCCATCAAAGGGCGGTATCGGAACAATGGGCCGCGAAGCATATCGATTTGTCGATTTTCTCCATAAATCAAAGCAAACGTGGTGGCAGATTTTACCCCTTAACCCTACTAATTACGGTGATTCGCCATACCAGTCGTTTTCTTCATATGCGGGGAATCCTTACTTTATCGACCCCGAACTTTTGATAGAAGATGGGCTTTTGACAAGTGAGGAGTTTGAATCTTTCGATTTCGGCGGTTTTGATAGGGTAGATTACGGTAAATTGTATCAAAGCCGTTTGAAAATGCTGCGGTTAGCGTTTGCTCGTTTTAAAGAAGACAATGGTTATAAAGCATTCTGCAAGGAAAATACCTTTTGGCTGGAAGACTACGCTCTTTTTATGGCAATAAAGAATGCAAATGGTGATATTTCTTGGGAAAACTGGGATAATTCGCTTCGTTTCAGAGAAGCCGATGCCATTAAAACTGCTCAAAAAGAGCATAAAGAGAGTATAAAGTTTTATTGCTTTATTCAGTATATGTTTGCAAAACAATGGAACTCGCTTAAACAATACGCGAATAGTAAAGGTATAAGGATTATTGGTGATATTCCTATTTATGTGGCTTACGATTCGGCAGATGTGTGGTCAGATATAAAGCAGTTTCAGTTGGATGATGATTTGAAGCCTAAAGCAGTTGCAGGTTGTCCGCCTGATGCTTTTTCAGATGACGGACAGTTATGGGGAAATCCGCTATATGATTGGAAATTTATGAAAGCCGATGGATTTACTTGGTGGAAAAAGCGCCTTAAATATGTGTTATCACTTTACGACTGTGTGCGTATTGACCATTTCCGCGGTTTTGAGTCTTATTATTCGGTGCCTTACGGCGATGTAAATGCCAAGAATGGCAAATGGGTTAAAGGACCTGATATTGCGTTTTTTAAAGCAATTGAGGGTGAACTCGGTAAGAATTTACCCATTATAGCGGAAGATTTGGGCTTTTTGACCGACGCAGTGCTTAAAATGCTCAAAAAATCGGGTTACCCTGGTATGAAGGTATTGCAATTTGCCTTTGATGGCGATAGCGATAACGATTATTTGCCACATAATTTTAATACCAATTGTGTGGTGTATACAGGCACACACGACAATGATACTATAAACGGCTGGGTGCAAAACAATGCACTAGATGAAGTAGAGTTTGCCGAGCAGTATTTATCTGCAAAGCGGGGCGACGGCTTTAACTGGGCGATGATGAAAGCAGCGATGATGTCGGTTGCCGATACTTGTATTTTAATGATGCAGGATATAATCGGCTTGGGCTCAGAGGGAAGAATTAACACCCCCTCCACCGTGGGTAATAACTGGACTTGGCGAATTGATGGCAGTTGTATAAATGATTGGCTTGCAAAGGTAGTGCGTGAAACCACCGAGTTATATGGTAGAACAAGAAAATAGTAATGCAAAACAAAACCCTGACCATTGGTCGGGGTTTATGTTTTTATAATAACATTGACATACCATCATTTTCTTTGTATACTGAAAAAAAGGGGTGGTACTTATGAAAGAATTTTGGCGGGTAGTTAAATTTACATTATTTTCTATTAGTGCAGGACTGATTCAAATGGGCAGTTTTTCACTTCTTTATGAGTTGACTGATTTACCATATTGGCCTTCTTATTTAATTTCGTTAATTCTCTCAATTGTGTGGAACTTTACCTTAAACCGAAAGTTTACCTTTAAATCGGCTGCAAATATCCCGGTGGCAATGTTAAAGGTTTTGGCTTATTATGTGGCATTTACTCCGCTTACCACATTGTTGGGCGATTTTTTGGCCGAAGATTTACTGTGGAACGGGTATCTTGTAACGGCGCTTAATATGATACTGAATTTTGTCACCGAGTTTTTGGTGCAACGTTTTTGGGTGTTTGGCAAAACAATTGATAGCCAAAACCCCAATAATTGTTAAAAGGTGAAAAGTATGTATAAATACGAAACACATCTTCACACCGCTCCTGTAAGCCGTTGTGCTTGTGTGGGTGTAGAGGAAACAGTTAAATTTTATAAAGACGCAGGGTATCATGGTGTTTTTATCACTAATCATTTTATTGGTGGAAACATAAATCTTGACCACCGTGACGATTACACAAAAGCTCTCGATTTTTATTTTTCCGATTATGATAACGGTGTAAAAATAGGTAAGGCACTTGGAATAAAGGTTTTTTTAGGGGTAGAAGTAACTTACGGCGGAACGGACTTTTTGGTTTATGGTCTTGAAAAACAATGGTATTATAAACATCCTGAAATTATGAAAATGAATATGCGCGATATGTTGGAATTTATGATGGGAAATGGTGCGCTTGTGGTACAGGCACATCCTTTCCGCGAAGCGGGCTATATTGACCATATTCGTTTGTTCCCGCGTTCTATTCAAGGTGTTGAGATTATAAATGCCTGTCGCACTGATTTTGAAAACGAGATGGCAAAACTTTATGCCCAAAAATACGGTCTGCTCCAACTCGCCGGTTCAGATAACCATATAGGGGGCGGAATAAAGATTTTGGCAGGTATGTGTTCTGACGAGCCTATAAACGACGAAAAAGATTTTATAGATTATGTAAAGTCCGGTAAGATGAAAATATTTTCTATGCCTAATGAATAATATAAAAAACAACCCCACCTTTTGGTGGGGTTTAATGTTATTCGAGGATATAAATTTCGGCAGTTCTTACGCCAAATTTACGGCATTCACTTTCGGTGTCGAAGAAAAGGTCGATACCTGTGGGATGCTTTTTAATAAATCCGCCTGTGTCGGCTGCTACTGCATAACCGTAGATGTATTTACCGTCGGTGGTTTTAATAAACATCTTTGTACCGTAGGGGATAACCTTGGGGTTAACCGCAATATAGCCGGGTTGGGGTTTAACACCTGTCGAACAACGGTTGCCTGTGTGTGTATAGGCGGTTGCGCGTACCTTCATTTTAGATTTGTAGTTTACGGGTACACCGTTTTCGTCAAGTTCAATATCAATTTTAGGACTTAATGTAGAAATATAACCGTTTTTAGGTGTGCCGGGTTTAGCGCCTACAGTTACTGTTTTTGCAACAGGTTTTGTAATAACCTTAGAAGTTTTGGTGGTAGATACCGAAACACCGTTGACAATTTTTTCGGTAAGTGTCACTTCGGTTACACCATTTGTACCTTCACGGGTAACGTTTTTAGTACCTTCCTTATATTTATCAGAGTATACAGTCTTTGTTTTAAAAGGTACTGTTTCTTTTGTGGTGGTTTTAACATAGTCTATATCGGTGTAGTCGATATAGCAAGTATCGTTAATTTGTGTGTCCAAAGAAGGCTGTGTAAAATCATATTGGTCAGGTGCGAAGCCTGCTTGTTCCAAAGCCTCTTTTACTGTACCGCCGTGGAAAACGGTTTCGGTTGTTTTGTCGCCTCTGGTGATGTATATGGGAAAACCGTAAGAAATTTTAACAGAGGTAACACGGTCATTTGTTTTAGCTTCTAAAACTTTATAATCTGAAATTAGTTCTACATCATTCATAACCATAGCTACATTATTATTAAATGAGCGTACGGTATAGGTTGTTTCGCCGTCGAATATTTTAATTGTGTGGATTGAGCTGTGAATTAAAGTAGTAGCTGCTACGGTAACGGCACAAAGCAATGCCGCCAATCCGAGGCGAACATGTCTGCTAAACATTAAAGCCGACACTTTACTTTTAATTTTTTTAATCATCCAATAACTCCTTTAATATGGGCCGAAGCAAAAATTTTCGGCTTGATTTTCAAAGCAAGTGGTATTATACATCAAATTTTTGTTACTGTCAAAATAAAAAAGTGGTCGATTTTTGTGTAATTTGCACAACAAATAACAAAAATTACAAAAAGGTTACAAGTTTGTAACACTTTTGTAGCGGTTTTGAGACGATTTTTTTGTGCAAACTTACAAAATCGACAATTGAAAGTTAATAAATCGGGGGGCTGAAGTAGAAAATCACAACAAATTGGGGTATATTTGTACCTTTTTTGATACAGTCACAAAATGTTGGGGGTTAAAAAATTTCCAATTTTTTTAATTTTTTGTGTTAGTTACATATATAATATGTATATATAAGCAAAATATGTTATTCTCTAGTATATATTATATATAATAATGTAGGCGCTAAAAAAAATCATTACTTGACAAATTTAAAAATAGGTATATAATAGATAAATATTTATATTAAATGACGAAAGGGTGTAAATGATGGAAATAATTAGTATTATCGTTAACAGTTTTATTTTTAAAGTGGTTTTAAGGTTGGCTGTCGCAGTATTGGTGGGTGTGGTTATAGGCAGTGAGCGTGCAAAGCACGGTCGCGCCGCCGGTATGAGAACTCATGTGCTTGTTGCATTAGGTTCGTGTCTTACATCGCTTATGAGTGTTTATGTGAGTCAAAATCTCGGTTTTGGCGGTGATGTTATGCGAATATCGGCACAGGTTATATCTGGCATAGGTTTCTTGGGTGCAGGTATGATTATTATAAAGAATAACGATGTTATAACCGGTCTTACAACTGCGGCAGGTGTATGGACCACCAGTATTATCGGTATTGCACTGGGTTATGGTTTTTATATCGGCGCTATTATCTGTGCAGCATTGTTTTTGATTGCTATTGTGGTTTTTTCGAAGTTCGAGAAACGAAAAAGAACTACTGAGTTGGTATACATAGAACTCGATGATTTATATAAGACAAATAAAACTATAGAGGAAATACTTGAAAAAATAGGTGGGGAAGTCACCTATACAATTATTCCGCCCAAGAGTGGGGTAGAGGGCAATATTGGTTTAATGATAACAGTTGCGAAGAAAATAAAGTTCGATGTTACCAGGTTTTGCGAATTAGAAAATGTAGTATTTGCGTGTGAAGAATAAAAAAGAGCAGTCGTGTGACTGCTCTTTAAAATTTAGAACGCAGTTTTTCAAGTGCTGATTTTTCTATGCGTGAAACATAACTACGTGAGATATTTAGTTTTTTTGCTATTTCGCGCTGGGTAAGTTCTTCTTTGCCGTTCAAACCGTATCTGAGTTGTATTATTTCAAATTCCCGTGGGTCAAGCGTAGGCTTTAATATGCTTTTAAGTTTTTGTAGTTTAAATTTTGTGTCAAGTTCTTCTACAATATCGCTTTTATCGGCTATTACATCTATTAAGGTTAAGGCGTTTCCTTCCTTATCGGTATCAATCGGGTCACTTATATAAACATCTTGTGCCGATTTTCGCTGATTGCGGAAAAACATTAGAATTTCATTTTCTATACAACGCGAAGCATAGGTGGCAAGACGTATATTCTTATCAGTTTTAAATGTGGAGACCGCCTTTATAAGTCCTATAGTACCTATGGAAATCAAATCGTCCTGATTAGAACTGGTGGAGTAATATTTTTTAACAATGTGGGCCACAAGGCGCAAATTGTGTTCTATAAGTTTGTTTCGCGCTTCCAAGTCGCCGTTACGGCTTTTTTCCAATAGTTCGCTTTCTTTTTTTGCGCTAAGCGGAGAAGGAAAAGAACCGCTACTGCTTACATGCAGGGCAAAATAATATAAATTAGAAAGTAGTTGCAAAATAAGATTGAACACTAAAAAATCCCCCTATGTTTTTCTATGCAATTATATGAAAAATAAGGCTTGCTCAATAACGGCAAAAATTGTATATTTACTTTTGATACGCTCGGTGGTACAATATTAAAAGGAACAAATGTTCAAAGGAGGGGTTATATGAGTGAGCGAATAATTTTACATTGCGACCTTAATAATTTTTTTGCGTCGGTTTCGCTTCTTTTTAATCCTACCCTTGTAGATATGCCGGTGGCTGTGTGCGGAGATACCGAAAATCGGCACGGCATTGTTTTGGCAAAAAATGAGTTAGCAAAGAAGTTCGGTGTAAAAACTGCCGAACCTATTTTTGAAGCAAAGCGCAAATGTGCCCAGCTTGTAATGTTGCCACCAATATATAAGGAATATGAAGAATATTCTTTAAAAGCTCGAAAAATTTACGAAAGATATACCGATTTAATAGAGCCTTTTGGTATAGATGAATGTTGGCTTGATGTAACAGGTAGCACTTTGCTTTTTGGCAGCGGAGAGCAGATTGCAAATAAAATAAGAATGGATATTAAACGGGAGTTGGGGCTTACCATTTCGGTAGGAGTCAGTTTTAATAAAGTTTTTGCAAAATTAGGCTCTGACCTTAAAAAACCTGATGCCGTAACCGTTATAACCAAAGAAAATTTTAAACAAAAAATATGGCCGCTACCTATAAGTGACCTTTTGTTTGTGGGCAAAAATACTGCCGCAAAACTCAACGCTATTGGCGTTAAAACAATAGGAGACATTACATTTTGTGATGATAAAACACTACAAAGAATTTTAGGTAAAAACGGGATAGATATAAAAAGATATGCATTAGGACAGGATAATTCTCCTGTTACCGCTATTACCGACCAAAGTAAACCTAAAAGCGTGGGGAAATCGGTTACTTGTGGTAAAGATTTTACTAATAATGAAGAGGTATGGAAAGCGTTTTTAGAGTTTGCGGAAAATATAAGCGCCACCTTGCGCCAAAACGGACTTTACGCGCAGGGAGTGCAGGTGCATATAAGAACGGCGTCGCTTGTTGTAAGGGAGTTTAGCCTTACTTATTCATATGCTACCAATTCTGCCATAACTTTAGCTAAACGTGGGTTGGAATTATTTAAGCGTAATTATAATTTTGCCGAACCATTGCGTTCAGTAGGTTTACGCGCAATAGGTCTTAAAGAAAATAGGGATGCAGTTCAACAGGATATTTTCGGCAATAGCGAAAATGAGCAACAAAATGAAATGGTAGAAGATTCTATATATAAGGTACGTCAAAAATTTGGGGATTCTTCGATAAAAAGAGGCAGAATAGTATAGACATTTGAAAGAAAATGTCGTATACTGTTTATGTTGATTAAAGTTTAAAAAATAGGAGATTGTTATGCGCTATACTAATGAGTATGATAATGATAAGGACAGTATAGATATATATAGTATGACTAGGTATGAAGATATTTCTTCTTCGAGTAAACCGCGCAGTCACAAAAAGAAAAAGAGCAAGGGTAAAACTTTTTTAAAGGCAATATCGATTATGCTGATTTGTTTAATTGCATTAGGCGTTGGCGGTTATTTTGCGATTACAAAGTGGGTGTTGCCTTCTTATATAGATGAACATATAAATCAGGAACCGCTTGAATATAAAGAACCTGAGGAACTTCACATAAAGACCAGCCAATATGCAGATGTTCAGAATATAGCCCTTTTTGGTATCGATTCGCGACAGGATAATAGTTCGGGCAGGTCGGATGCGGTTATAATTCTTACTATTGACAAGATACACAATAAAATTAAACTAACATCTATCGCGCGTGACAGCTATGTAGAAATGGATGTGAGGGGTCATGATAAATTGACTCACGCATATGCTTACGGAAAGTCTACATTAGCGGTTAAAACCCTTAATAAAAATTTTGATTTAGAGATTACAGATTATGTTACTGTGAATTTTTATGAGTTTTCACGCATTATAGATTATATAGGTGGCGTTACTATTGATGTAAATAAAAAGGAAAAAGACCACCTTAATAGTTATATTTTCCCCAAGCTTCGCAAACAGACTTCACTTAAATGCGATGACATCTCTAAAACGGGTAAACAAACCCTCGACGGCACACAAGCATTATGTTATGCCAGAATCCGTAAAATAGACGGTGATGTCGAGCGTGGCAACCGCCAAAAAGAGGTTTTGGAGGCTATGTTTAAAAAGGTAAAGGATACCAGCATCACAAAACTGCCTAAGGTTGTGGAAATGGTGCTTTCGGAATGTACTACCTCAATGTCCTCGCAAGACATAACGGATATTGGTATGTGGGCAATCACCTCGCAACCACAGATGGAAAATCTCAGCATACCAAATGATGTTGTAAAGGGTAAAGGAAAAACCATTCGCGGTGTATGGTATTATGTTTATGATATAGATGCCGCCAAGGAAGAAATGAAAAAGTTTATATTGGAAACTCAGCCAGAACCGACACAACAACCACAACAATAATAAAAGAGCCTGAACTTTGTTCAGGCTCTTAAAATTTGCGTTTTAATATTTTAAAAAATGATTTTACTTTGTGACCAAATCGGCGTAAAGGGTAACTTACTCGGACATAAAAAACATACAGTTTATATTTTAAACTTTTTTGGCAATCGTAATATTTTTCGCCGCGGTAAAAACCTTTCATAATACCCACAATATCTTGGGGCGCAATACCGAATTCACAGAAATACAACGCATCACCACGGAGAACAGGGCGGTTATCGGTCATTTTAATAACACGATGCAAAACAACATCATCGCTGTTTGGTTTTTTGTAAAGTAACACATCATTAGGTTTGATTTTTTGCACAAGCGGAACAATTAACGCGCGGTCTTTTCCGTCACGGAACAGGGGGCGCATACTGTCGCCTTTTGTAGCGCCTACTATTTCGCCGTTTTGCTCTAAAAGATTTTTGGCAATAGAAAAACTGTTATTCATCACAAAGCACACCTGCAGTTTGCAATTTTTCTATAAACGAATCAACCCAAAGGTTAAGTTGGTCTTGCGATTTTATTTCATATTCAGCGCATATTTTTTCTATAATTTGTTGCTTTTGAATGTTGTTTTTCAAAAGTTCTAATATAAAAGCGCCGGTTTCATTGGTTTTGATTATATTTTGCTTACCGTTTTGGCAGTTTAGCGGCACAGCAACTATTTGGTCTGCTACGGTATTTATTACATACTCGTATTTAAGTTTCATTTGATTTCTCCTTAAAAATGGTGTTGTAAGCGATTTCGGCTGCCTCAATATCGGTATTGCATTTTATTACCCAAAGGTCTATATTTTTGAAAATATTATCAAGCAGTCCTAATGTAGAAAAAGCGGCAGCAGGGTCTTTAGGAATGAAAATTTGATTAAAAATGCTTTTAAGTGCATCTTTTGGAGAAATTTTTTCACAATGGTTTTCTAGACTGCGCTCAATAAAGCAGATGTGTTTAATAGGTGTTTTTGCGTTCCTGCCCCATTGTTCCTTTCCGCACCAAGGAGTGCCGTAGCCGTAGGGGATGCCGTTTATAAAACGAATAATAGGTTTGTCACCATTTATTATCTGTACCTTTTCTCCAAGTAGTTTTTTCCACAAACGGGTGTGGGTAGATTTTCCTGTGCCGCTAAGCGCTGTAAATGCTACACCGACACCATGCACTTCTATTAATGATGCATGAAAAAACAAAGCATCGTAGAGCGGAATAGTAGAAATCAGTTTGGTATAAAGAGCGGTAAATTCCGCTTGAAGCGGTGTTTGGGGGATATCTGTTGCGGCGTAAGCATGTTCAATGTCATCGGGTGTGAGTTCAATTACAAACTGTGGCGTATCGCTATAAGCATATTCCATTAGAAATGACTCTGCCGAAGCCGAGATGTTTTTAAAATCTATTATAAAATCGGCTATTTTACATATCATACGCTCACCACCTTTGTTTAATAATACTATATTTTTAAAATTAAGTCAATAAATGAATTATATAGAAAAAGTGCCGATGGTAAATTATTGTTTGTCGCGTGCCGCGACGGGCAATTACGCCTTTACACTTAATAAAATCTCAACCCCTTATCCCCGACCATATAGACACATATGAATTGTAGTTTATCGGGGAGATAAAAAACAAAAA
>SVPC01000022.1 GCA_015066095.1 Oscillospiraceae bacterium
GTCTGCGACGAATTCTTTGACCTTCGTCGGTAGGGCGAGAGTCGATTACTTTACTTTCTTCATAGGCACAAAAAGGACAATTCATAAAAAATACTCCTTAAAATTAAAATTTTGCCAAATTATTACTTGTATTATACTACATATAGTGGTAAAATACAAGTGAAAATTTTATATTTTGGAGGCATTTTATGGCTAATTTACAGTTAACTAAGCCCGAAACGGGCGATATTGTTGCAATTATGCACACCACAATGGGTGACATCAAGATAAAACTCTTTGCTGACAAGACGCCCAAAACTTTCGAAAACTTTACAACCCACGCTAAAAATGGATACTATAATGGTCTCATTTTTCACCGCGTAATAAAAGATTTTATGATTCAGGGTGGTGACCCAATGGGTACAGGCATCGGCGGCGAATCTATTTGGGGTACAAAGTTTGAGGATGAATTCACACCCGAACTTCATAATCTTCGTGGTGCTTTGTCTATGGCAAATGCAGGACCTAATACTAACGGCAGTCAGTTCTTTATTGTACAGGCAAATACCGTGCCCGAAAATATGCTAGAGCAAATGAAAGATTTGCCCGATGCATTCCCCGAAGACTGCGCAAAGGCTTACGCCGAAATGGGCGGTACACCTTGGCTTGATTACCGTCATACAGTTTTCGGTCAGGTGTATGAAGGTATGGATGTTGTAGATGCTATTGCAAATGTAAAAACCGGTATGAGCGATAAACCCGTTGTGGCGGTTGAAATTGATAATATTGAGATAATTGAATTGTAAAATTCACTGAATAAAACACTCCTTGAAAGAGAAAATATCTCTTAAAGGAGTGTTTTTTTATGCAACCTAATAATAAGCAATATTCAAAAATGGTGAAAAAATTGTCGCCGCCGTCACCTAAACTTCGCGACTGTTTTTTTGCTTTTTTGGTCGGTGGTTTTATTTGTGTTTTGGGACAATTGCTTTTGGAACTTTATTCAACAATTTGTGGTTTGGATGAAGAAAGAGCAAAAGTTTTAGTAACGGTAAGCCTTATATTTTTATCGGCATTACTCACGGCACTTAAAGTGTTTAACAAAATAGCAAAATTTGCAGGTGCGGGTACATTAGTTCCTATAACAGGTTTCGCAAATGCGGTAGTTTCCCCTGCGATAGAGTTTAAAGCAGAGGGGTTTGTTTTAGGTGTAGGTGCTAATATGTTTAAAATCGCAGGTCCCGTTATTGTATATGGCACTGTTGCGAGTGTGATTTACGGTATTATTTATTGGATAACGACATTATTCTAACACAAAAGGCTTGACCAATCGGTCAAGCCTTTAAAAATTTGGTTAGTATTTTACTTTTTTCAAAAATTTTTATAAGTACTGTGCTGATAATCATTCCCGCTATACCTTGTACACAGTTTGCAGGAACGTTTACGAGTGACGGTATAAAACCGTATAGATAACTTTCAAAGACTAAATAACCCACAATCATTATACTTTCCGAAGCTACGCCACTAATAATTCGTGATGGTAAATTTCCAAGTTTGTTATGTATAAGTTTAAATAAATAAAATGCTACAAGTGCCATTACGCCTTTAATTATGAAGGTTGCAGGTGCATATATAATGTATCCAGAAAATATATCGGCTAATGCAGAACCAAGACCTGCGGCGAGAAAACCATACATTGGAGGAAGTATCCAAGCGGCAATTAAGACAATACAGTCACCCAAATTTATGTAACCTTTAAGTGGTGAGGGTATCTTAACTATCATGGTAG
The DNA here is from genome assembly GCA_015066095.1 of Oscillospiraceae bacterium. Classification (GTDB taxonomy): domain Bacteria; phylum Bacillota; class Clostridia; order Oscillospirales; family Acutalibacteraceae; genus UBA737. Next base: position 1,769 of record SVPC01000022.1, read on the forward strand.
CTATACATACAAGCGCCGTTATAAGTGATGCTACAACGATGATTTTTGTTTGTTTATACATTATAATATAACTCCTTTACTTTTGCATGAAAATAGTGTATATTATAACTGAACATATAACAATTATCAGATAAGGAGTATTTTATATAGCCAGATGAAATATATAATTGATAAAGAAGTCCGCCCGATTTATTTGCAACTTTATAAGCAAATTAGAGATGATATAATTGACGGAGTGTATTTGTATAACACCAAATTGCCATCAAAAAGATATCTTGCGGCGGAAACGGGAGTTAGCACAATTACGGTAGAACACGCTTATGCACTTTTATGTGACGAGGGGTACGTTGAGTCAAGGCAACGTAGCGGTTTTGTGGTTGTGTTTCGTAAAACGGACGGTTTTGTAAGTTCAAATGAACATCGTACCGAGATTTTAAGTACTAAACATCAACATATATATCCTGATTTTCCTTTATCAGTTCTTAATAAAACAATGCGAAAGGTAATGATGTTATATGGTGATATATTGCTTGAAAAAGCTTCTAATCATGGCTGTTTTGAACTCAGGGAAGCAATTAGACAATATTTGGCGCGGAATCGTGGTATAAAGGTGGGAACAGAGCAAATTATTATTGGCGCAGGTTCGGAATATCTTTACGGTATGATTGTGAAATTACTGGGAAGAAACAGAATATACGCCGTAGAAACCCCGTCATATAAAAAAATCGAGCAGGTTTATAAAGTGCTTGAATTAAACTATGAAACACTACCTCTTACAAATACTGGTATAGAAAGCGGTGCATTGGCAGTCACCAAAGCCGATATATTACATACAACGCCTTATAGAAGTTTCCCCAGCGGTGTTACTGCCACAGCCTCTAAACGACACGAGTACATCTGCTGGTCACAAACAAATAATCGGTATATTATAGAAGATGATTTTGAGTCAGAATTTTCAGTTTCATCTAAACCTTGCGAAACGTTGTTTGCTTTGTCCGAGAATGATAACGTTATATATCTTAATACCTTTTCGAAAACTATTTCTCCGTCGCTTCGTATCGGCTATATGGTATTGCCAAAGCATCTTGTTGACTGTTTTGATGAAAAATTAGGATTTTACTCTTGTACGGTTTCAACTTTTATGCAGTATGTTTTGACAGAACTAATCAATAATGGTGATTTTGAAAGACATATTAATAGAGTAAGACGAAATATAAGAAAACAGTTATATAGATAGAATTTAGGTGATTTTATGTATAAAACCGCAAATAATTATTACAAGCAAAAATTCGGTTGTAAGGTGTATAAACTGTCGCTTGATGGTGGGTTTACCTGTCCCAACCGCGACGGCAGTATTTCTACGGGTGGTTGCATTTTTTGTTCGGCGCTTGGCAGCGGAGAATTTGCCGAGAGCGGAAACAATATAACCGAACAATTAGAGAAAGCCAAGAAAAGGGTAGAAGCAAAGAACAAAGACGGGAAATATATTGCTTATTTTCAGTCTTTTACAAGTACTTACGCGCTTTACGAAAGGCTTAAAACTTTGTTTTATGAAGCGATAAAGCCCGATTATATAGTGGGTCTTAATATCGGCACCCGTCCCGATTGTCTACCCGATAGTACAATAGAATTATTAAGCGAACTTAATAAAATAAAGCCCGTAACAATAGAATTGGGTTTACAAACTAGTGATGATACGGTGGCAGAATATATAAACCGCGGTTATAAAAGTGAGGTTTATAGTGATGCCGTTTCACGCCTCAAAAATGCGGGGATAGAGGTAATTACCCATATAATTATAGGTCTTCCTAATGATGACCCTGTTAAAACCACAAAATTTGCGGTTGAGGGCGGAACTGATGGCGTTAAATTCCACCTTTTGCATATACTTAAAAATACTAAACTTGCTAAAGAGTATGAAACGGGTAGGGTAGTACCGTTGGAATTAGAAGAATATGCCGAAATTTTAAAGAACTGTATTTCAGTTTTACCAAGGGGCACAGTTGTACACAGGATAACGGGTGACGGCGCAAAGCGTGACCTTATAGTTCCTATGTGGTCGGCAGATAAAAAGAAAACTCTCAATTTTCTTAATAAATATTTAAAAAATTAAATGCTTGACCTATATGGCCAAGCATTTTATGTTTATTTATTATAAAGTCTAGCAAGTCCACCCTCGGATGTTTCTCGGTAGAGGTGGGAAAGGTCTTTACCGGTTTGGTACATTGTTTCTACCACCACATCAAAAGAAACTTTGCGACTGGCATAAAGGAAATTTGCAAGGCTTAAAGCGTTTATAGCGCGCATAGCGGCTACTGCATTACGCTCGATACACGGTATTTGCACAAGACCGCAAACGGGGTCGCAGGTGAGTCCTAAATGATGCTCCATAGCAACTTCGGCGGCATATTCTATCTGGTCTATGCCCATTTCAAAAAGTTCACAAAGAGCGGCAGAAGCCATACTACAAGCTGTACCTATTTCGGCTTGACAACCACATTCTGCACCGCTAATTGAAGCGTTAGTTGCTACAATATTTCCTATAAGACCTGCTACTGCCAACGCACGAATAATATCGTCGTCGGAGAAATTGTTTTTATCTTGCATATATTTTAGTACTGCAGGAAGTACGCCACAAGAACCGCAAGTGGGAGCGGTGACTATAACCCCACAGTCGGCGTTTTGCTCACTTACTGCAAAAGCATATGAGCAAACCAAACGATTTTCACGCGTTTGGGGGCTTTCGTCAATATGTTTTTGACTGTATAAAAACTGCGCTTTGCGTTCAACCGAAAGACCACCGGGGAGCGTTCCACTACGGCTCAAGCCTTCGTTTATAGCGTTTTGCATTGTTTTCCAAACAGCAAGTAGATATGATTTAAAATCGTCGCCTTCACGCTCGAAAACATAATCTGAAAGTCTAATATTCTGCGCTTTGCAAAGGTTTGCAATTTCGGTAAAACTTTTTTCCTTATATACAATTTTTGTTTTATTTGTGGTTTCACCTTGGGCTAAAATTTCACCGCCGCCAATACTGAAAAATTGCTTTTTTCCAATTTCTTCATTGCTTTTAAAAGCAATGAATTCCACAGTGTTAGGGTGAACGGGAGTTTCGCTTTCGCAGTCAAAAAATATATCGTGTTTTATGTCTGCCAATGTTTCACTTATAGCACGGTCGGTTCCGTGTCCTTTACCTGTTTTTGCAAGAGAGCCAAACAATGTGACCTTAATATAATCAGCTTCACTATACATACTAAAAAATCGTGCTGCTGCAAATGAAGGAGCCATAGTGTGAGAACTTGAAGGACCTAAACCGATTTTATATATACTTTTTATTGATTTCATAATTTACCTTTCATTTTTAAAAACTTATTTTTTTAGTGTTTCTTTAAGTAGAGTATTGCCTAAACTATCTGTGAACTGAATTTCTATTCTGTCATCGTTTATAATAAAGCCACCGCCAATATAACGCTCTGGCTGTGGTTCTGCAGCCACTACTACGGTGCAAGGTTGTCCAAGGTGGTCTTTTTCGCCGCCAATATTGTTTATGCCGTAATGATGAGTGTGTCCGCAAATCATAAGGTCGGGCTTTATATGTTCCTTTAAAAGGGAAGCCCAAGTGCTGAAAATTTCTTTTTCAATATCAAATGGATGGCGAAGCACTTCGGTAAATGGGTTGTGTGAAATGATAAGCTTTGTTTTAATATTTTCTGCAGCATATTCAGTATCTGCGTTTTTGATAACATTTTTTATAAACTCGGTTTGACGTTCTCTAAATTGGTGACAAGCCACAGTGTGACCATATTCGGGATGAGAATCGTCCTTATCTTCACCGCAGTCAAGAAGCATACCCCAAATATTACCAAGTGTAAATGTATAATAGGTGTTTTTGTATTGGCTGGGGGTATAGTCGGCAAACTTTTCAGCAAAGTTGCCGCGCATATCGTGATTACCGCGCGAGAAAATGATGGGTTTTGAGCCGCCGGTTAAAAGTGCGCAAATTTGGTAAATATTAGCGAATTTTTCGGGGTCTGTGCTATGGTCAATCACATCGCCGTTTAAAATAAGCAGGTCAATATTACCAAAAGTTTTTGCTGCTGCTACGGGTGATTCTATCATATTATGAGCATCGGAAATATGGAAAACACGGATGTTTTTATCGGGTAGTTTGTCGAATCGATAAGTTTCTTCATATATTGGTTGTGTTTGTGTGTAATATGGTTTGCGAAGTATTATTGGTCTAACACAAACAGTATATTCACCCGCATTGTTAAGTTCTTCCATTGGTACATTTACGCGGTGGATAGGTTCGCGCGAGTTCATAATACCGTTAGATTCATCATAATAGGTATTTTCACCAATTTTAACGCTGAAAAGTGACTCACACTCGACTTCTACCATAATTTGATATTCTTTTCCTACCGCAAATACTGCGGGCGTTGTTTTAAGCATAAGAAAACCACCTTAAGTTTATAGCACAATATTACCACAAAAGTTTACAAAAAGTCAATATTATCTTGATTTTTGAGTATAATATATGTAAAATAAAAAGCGTTTAGCAACTACAGGTTGCAAAAAATATAAAGTTGGGTTGGTTGCGAACGTTTAAATTTTTTGATAATATATAGGTAATCAATATTTTGGAGGAGTTATTATGACCATTGGCGAAAAGATAATTGCTTTGCGAAACGGCATTAATATGTCACAGGAAGAATTGGCTGAAAGACTTTCTGTATCAAGACAGTCGGTTTCTAAATGGGAACTCGACCAAGCGCTTCCGCAAATAGACAAAATACTTGCTATTTGCAACCTTTTCCAAATAACAACAGATAAATTACTACAAAACGATTCTTGTATTGAATCTAATAAAAATGGAGAAAAACCTAAAAACAGATATTTTGGTACAGATGGTTTTAGAGGCGAGGCAAATATAAACCTTACATCTATTCAAGCCTATAAAGTCGGCAGATTTTTAGGTTGGTATTATGGCACTCAGTTTTCGGGTTGCCGTAAATCTGGTTACCGACCCAAAATAGTAATAGGTAAGGATACGCGTCTTTCGAGTTATATGCTTGAATATTCTATCGTTGCAGGTATTACCGCGTCTGGTGCAGATGCATATATGCTTCACGTTACCACTACTCCCAGTGTTTCCTATGTTACCAAACAGGATGAGTTTGACTGCGGTATTATGATTACTGCTTCGCATAACCCATACTATGATAATGGTATTAAGGTAATAAATCGTTACGGTGAAAAGTTGGATGACCAAACAACCGCATATATTGAAGATTATCTCGATGGTGATTTGTCAGCATTTTCTTTAAGCGGCGATTTGCCACTTGCCACAAAAGAAAAAATAGGCAGAATTATCGACTATGCATCGGGCAGAAATCGTTATGTAGGTTATCTTATATCTTTGGCATCACATTCATATAAGAATTTAAAAATTGGTTTAGACTGTGCAAACGGCGCATCGTGGATGATTGCAAAATCGGTATTTAGCGCTTTGGGTGCACAAATAAAGGTTGTAGGTGACACACCTGACGGACTTAATGTAAACCGTGGTTGTGGTTCAACCCACATTGAAAACCTTTGCAAATTGGTAAAAGAAAATCACCTTGATATGGGCTTTGCTTTTGATGGTGACTGTGACCGTTGTATTGCGGTAGACGGTGACGGCAATGTGGTTGATGGTGACAAGATGCTTTATATTTTAGGTCATCGTCTAAAATCTCGCGGAATGTTAAATGGCAATACTGTTGTTGCTACAATTATGTCTAACAGCGGCTTCTTTGCAAGTTTAAAGGCAAAGGGTATTGAGTGTGTGACCACCGATGTAGGTGACCGTTTTGTATATGAATGTATGCAAAAAAATGATTATTCACTTGGTGGTGAACAGTCAGGTCACATTATTATAAGGAAGTATGCCACAACAGGTGACGGACTTTTGACAGCTATAATGCTAACCGAAGAAGTGTGCGATACCAAATTATCTATCGGAAAACTTTGTGAAGATGTAAAACTTTATCCGCAGTACACCCAAAATGTAAGGGTTAAAGATAAAAATGCAGCTCTTTCTGATACTGCGATTTTAGAGAAAAAACAGATTCTTGAAGATGCTTTACAGGGTAAGGGTAGAATTTTACTTCGCAAAAGCGGTACTGAGCCTGTGGTTCGTGTGATGGTAGAAAGCGAAGCTGACAGCGAAAATATAGCAAAGCAATTAGCAGATTTTATTATAGAAAGAGGTCACGGCAGTGAAAATTAAAATCAGGGATTTGTTTTATGTAGAAACCCCTTATCTTAAAAATCTTTTTGCGGATAGTGAATATCCGTGGGAGATATTACCTAATATAAAAGACTATATTAAAGCACTTGTTGAAAGTGGAATAGAAGGCTTTGCTGTTTTGAAAGACGGTGTGCTTGTAGGTGAAAATGTAAAAATTCATCCGTCTGCGGTAATAGAAGCACCTGCGGTAATCGGTCACGGCACAGAAATCAGACCCGGTGCGTACATTCGTGGAAATGTAATCACGGGTGAAAATTGTGTTTTAGGCAATTCATCCGAATTTAAAAATGCGGTTTTATTAAACGGCGTACAAGTGCCGCATTATAACTATGTGGGGGACTCGGTGCTCGGAAATAAAGCTCATATGGGTGCGGGTTCGATTTGCTCTAATCTTAAAAGTGATAAAAGTAATATTGTTATACACGGCAGTGAGAATATTGAAACAGGGCTTCGTAAAATCGGCGCTATTTTGGCAGACGGTGCAGATATTGGCTGCGGTTGTATTTTAAACCCAGGCACTGTAATAGGTAAAAACACAACAGTTTATCCTTTAACCTCTGTGCGCGGTGTTATTGATGACGGTATGATTGTTAAATCAATGGATAATATTGTAAAAAGAAAGTAATATATTTTTTTCCTCGCTCATAAACTTTATTAAAAAGTTGTAAAGCGAGGAAATTTTTTATGGACAACAAAGCCTTGAAAACGGGTGTATATTACAATCAAAACATTTATTCTGATACTTGTGAACAACCAATAGATGTAGATTTTACTTTGCCCGATTATTGCCGTGATATTTCAAAAATTTTCAAATGCAAAGCGACGGCGCGTATTACCTCAAAGTCTATAAATGGTAAAAATATTACGGTAGACGGCAATATTTGCATTACACTTCTTTACTGTGATAAGGATAATAATTTGTGTTCTTATGAATATTCTTATCCTTTCAGTAAACTTAAAGAAATGCCTGAGGAATGTGATAATGTAAACCTTACGGCTCGTGTTAAATGCGATTATATAAACTGCCGTGCAGTATCGGGCAGAAAGGTGGATATTCACGGCGCGGCAAGTATAAAACTTTGCGTTTTCAAGCGTTGCAGTAATGAGATTGTAGCCGATTATGAGGGAGATAATGTTCAACTCAAAAGGTCGGTAACACCTGCTACAATTCCTATGGGTTACCGAGAAAAATATTTGGTCGTAGAGGAAGAAATAAATATCGGTAACGCACAGGCACCGATTGAAAATCTGCTTCGAAGCGATGCGTCGGTTAATATAAACGACTGCAAGGTTATGAATGACAAGACTGTTGTAAAGGGCGAATTGGCGGTCACTTTGCTTTATTTAGCACATGGCGTTAAAACACCGCAAATATTAAAAACCGCCTTACCATTTTCACAAATTGTTGAAATGGCAGGTATTACCGAACTTTGTAAATGTGATATTAAGGGTGAGATTGCCGCTTTAGATGTAAGACCTTTTTCGCATTTGAGCGGTGATTGTCGCAGTTTTTCTTTAAATGCAAAAATACTTTTAAAGAGTGAAAGCTACTGCGTCAACGATATTGCGGTAATAGAAGATGCTTTTTCCACAAAATTTGAAACCGAACTTCAAAAAGCAAATCTTACATTTAAAAGTATTTGTGAGAATATCAGTGAAAAGTGCCAATTCAAAAAGAATATAGAACTTAATGAAAGCATCAGTTCGGTTGTGGATATATGGTGCGAAGTGCAGTCTAAAAAGGTGAAGACCGAAGCCGATAAAATTTGCCTTTCAGCAGTTATTATGGTGGGAATGTTGGCGTGTGACGGCGACGACAATGTTTTTTATTGCGAAAAACCGCTGGATTTCGAATGGAGTCACCCCATATCCTGTGAAAGTGAGCGCTTTGAGTTTGACCCCGAAATAGAGATTTGCTCGGTTTCATTTGCTATTATGAATGCAAATTGCATTGAATTGAGAACTGAAATGCTCATAACGGGTGCAGTTTATGAGAAAAATGAGATTTCACTTATAACCGATATCAAGGTTGACCCCCAAAAACCGTGTTGTAAAGAAAAAACGGGCGGTGTTGTGGTTTGTTTCTCGGATGATAAGGCATGTGTGTGGGATATAGCGCGAAAATATAACGCCGATATTGACGAGATTATGAAAATAAACGAAATCGAAACCGATAATTTTAGCGGTAAAAAATTCGTGTTAGTACCCATTAATTAAATGTGGAATGTTATGAAATTAATATAAAATCATCGTAAGGAACGGCATTTTTGTCGTTCCTTTTAATTTTGTAAAAAACATAACAAATTCATAAAATATTTACAATGAAACTATTGACATAAATGTTATATAATGATAAAATGTTAGGGTGCTAACAATAGTTGTGAGGTGAACTATGAAAGAACGCAACGACATTGGTTTTAAAGTGCGTATTTTATCCAATCTTATAAAGCGTGATGTTGAAAAAAGCAAGAACGAATTAGGCTTCGAATTGCCCAAAGGTATTAATGGTTGGGCAATAACATATTTTTTTGATAATCGGAAAAAGGACGTTTTTCAAAAAGATTTTGAAGCTGAGTTTTCTATCCGCCGTTCTACTGCAAGTGCTATTTTAAAAACTATGGAGCAAAACGGTTTTATAACACGCGAATGTGTGGATTATGATGCACGGCTTAAAAAGATACTTCTTACCGAAAAGGCAATAAAAATTCATAAAGCGGTGCTGAATAACCGCGATGAAAGGGAAGAACGGTTGCGACAGGGTCTTACAGAAACCGAAATTCAAAACTTTCTAAAGACCGCCGACCGTCTTATACAAAACATGGAGGAAAGTAATGATTAAAACATTAGCAAAAAGTATTAGAGAAAATAAACTGCCTTCTATTTTAACCTTAATTTTTATTATGGGCGAGGTTTTGATAGAAGCAGTTATACCTTTTCTTACGGCTGATATGGTTAATTCATTGACAGAGAGTGAATCTAACCCCGAACTTATAATGTCGACTGTACTTAAAACAGGTGGTATGCTTGTGGCATTGGCGCTTTTGTCACTTGCTTGCGGAGGTATTGCCGCAATTACCTGTGCCAAAGCATCGGCAGGGTTTGCTAAAAATCTTCGTCGTGATATGTTCTGCCGTATACAAAGATTTTCATTTTCAAATATCGATAAGTTTTCGTCAACTTCGCTTGTAACAAGACTTACAACCGATATAACCCATGTACAAATGTCTTATATGATGATTATCCGTACTGCTATTCGCAGTCCTATGTTGCTTATCTTCTCGGTTGTAATGGCTTATACAATGGGTGGCGCACTTGCTACATCTTTTGTTGTGGTAATACCTGTGCTTATTTTTGGTCTTTTGCTTATTAGCCGCAAGGCTATGCCTGCTTTCAGACGCGTGTTTAAAAAGTACGATAAACTTAACGAGTCTATTGAAGAAAATGTACGCGGTATGCGTGTGGTAAAGGGCTTCTCGCGTGAAGATTACGAAAAGCAGAAGTTTGCATCTGCATCTGACGGTATAGCAAACGATTTTACAAAGGCAGAACGCATTGTGGCACTCAACAGCCCCATAATGCAGTTTTGTATGTACTTTAACACTGTTATGATTTTATTCTTGGGCTCGTATCTTGTAATCACAAGCAGTGGATTGACTGTAAATGTGGGTCATATTTCGGCAATGCTTACCTACGGTGTGCAGATTTTGATGTCGCTTATGATGCTTTCTATGATTTATGTTATGATTACAATGTCACTTGAATCTATGAAGCGTATTTGTGAGGTTTTAAACGAAGAACCCAACCTTAAAAACCCCGAAAATCCTGTTATGGATGTTAAGGACGGCTCGATAAAATTCCAAAAAGTTTCGTTTAAGTATAACGAGAACGCTAAAAAGTTTGCGCTTGAAAATATCCAACTTTCGATTGAAAGCGGTATGACTGTGGGTGTTATCGGCGGTACAGGTTCGTCTAAATCTTCACTTGTGCAACTTATACCGCGTCTTTATGATACTACCGAAGGCGAAGTTTTGGTAGGCGGAGTAAATGTTAAAGAATATGATATTAAAACTCTGCGCGATAATGTGGCTATGGTGCTTCAAAAGAACGAACTGTTTTCGGGCACTATAAAGGAAAATCTTCGTTGGGGTAATGAAAATGCTACTGATGAGGAGATTGTCGAGGCTTGTAAATTAGCACAGGCGGACGAGTTTGTCACCACTTTTGCTGATGGTTATGACACCTATATAGAGCAAGGCGGTACTAACGTTTCGGGCGGACAAAAGCAACGTCTTTGTATTGCACGAGCACTCCTTAAAAAGCCGAAAATTCTTATTCTTGACGACTCTACAAGCGCGGTTGATACCAAGACCGATGCGCTTATACGCAAAGGATTTAAGAAATATATACCCCAAACTACAAAGATTATAATCGCACAGCGTATCGCCTCGGTAGAAGATGCTGATATGATAATTGTTTTGGATAACGGTAAGATTGATAATGTTGGTAAGCATAACGAATTGCTTAAAAACTGTCAAATTTACCAAGAAGTATATGAGCAACAGACAAGCGGAGGTGAAAGGGATGAGTAATAATAGTAATCAAGGACCCCGTAATTTACCGAGAGGTGTTTCTGCTACCCGTAAGTTTAACGGTGCGGCTTTAAAACGCACTCTCAAAATGCTTTGGAAAAGTTATCCCGTTTTGCTTCCTGTGGTACTTTGTTGTATTGTCTTTTCTGCTTTGGTTGCTACTTTACCCGCAATTTTCAACCAACAAATTTTAGCAGCGATTGAAGATTTTTACCGTCAAGGTGATTGGACAGGTGCAAAAGAGGTTATTATACCTAAAATAATAATTCTGGCATCTCTTTATATTGTTTCGCTTTTGTCGGTTTTTGCACACACTCAACTTATGGCATATATAACCCAAGGCTTTTTGGGTAAGATGCGTAAAGCAGTTTTCGATAAGATGCAAAATCTGCCTATTAAATATTTTGATACTAATAAACACGGCGATATTATGAGCCATTACACCAACGATATCGACTCTATCCGTCAGTTGGTTTCTCAATCAATACCTTCTCTTATACAGGCAGGTATAGTAGTTGTGACTGTCTTCTTTATAATGCTGTCTTACAGTATATGGATTACTTTGGTTGTCGTTGGCGGTGTATTTTGTTTGTTCCTTGTTACCAAAAAGGTGGGCGGTGGCTCGGCAAAATACTTTATCCGTCAGCAAAAGGCAATCGGTAAGGCGGAAGGTTATATTCAAGAAATGATGAACGGCCAAAAGGTTGTAAAGGTTTTCTGTCACGAGGATAAGAGTATTGCCGAATTTGATAAGGTGAACAACGAACTTTACGAGGATAGTAGACGCGCACACTCGTATGCCAATATTTTAGGTCCTATCAATATGAATATCGGTAATATACTTTATGTTATTATCGCAACTGTGGGTGGTGTTTTACTGCTCACACAAGTTCCTAACATCAGCATTTCGGGTTTGTATCCTGTGGTGTCTATTAGTATTTTAGTTCCTTTCCTTAATATGACCAAGCAGTTTACAGGCAATGTTAATCAGGTTTCACAGCAAATCAACTCGGTAGTAATGGGTCTTGCAGGTGCAGAGCGTGTGTTCGAACTTATGGATGCCGAGCCTGAGGTTGATGATGGTTATGTTACGCTTGTAAACGCTAAAAAGGATGAAAATGGCAATATTACAGAAACCAGTGAGCGCACAGGTTTGTGGGCGTGGAAACATCCGCATGGCGATGGCACATTAACTTATACTGAACTTAAGGGCGATGTGCTTTTAAAAAATGTCGATTTCTCTTATGTAGAGGGAAGACAGGTGCTTAAAAATGTTAGTGTTTATGCAAACCCCGGTCAAAAGGTGGCTTTTGTTGGCGCTACGGGTGCAGGTAAGACTACAATCACTAACCTTATCAACCGTTTTTATGATATTGAAGACGGTAAAATCAGATACGACGGCATCAATATAAATAAGATTAAAAAGTCTGATTTGCGCCGTTCTTTGGGTATAGTTTTGCAAGAAACTAACCTGTTTACAGGTACGGTTATGGAAAATATCCGCTATGGCAGACTTGATGCTACCGACGAAGATTGCATAAAAGCTGCAAAACTTTCGGGTGCGGATGATTTTATTTCCCGTATGCCTAAAGGATATGATACCGAACTTTCTAATAACGGCTCAAACCTTTCACAAGGTCAAAGACAACTTATAGCAATTGCCCGTGCGGCGGTTGCAGACCCACCTGTTATGATTTTGGACGAGGCAACATCAAGTATTGATACCCGTACCGAAGCCATAGTTCAAAAGGGTATGGATAGTCTAATGAAGGGCAGAACGGTGTTTGTTATTGCTCACCGTTTGTCTACCGTTAAAAATTCGGATGTTATAATGGTGCTAGAACGTGGTGAAATTATAGAGCGCGGCAGTCATAAAGAACTCATCGCTCAAAAGGGTAAATATTATAGTCTTTATACAGGCGCATTTGAACTTGAGTAAAATTACAAAAACAGCAAAGGTCAGCCTTTGCTGTTTTTATTTTGTTAAATTCGTAAATTATCCGCTTTTTTAAGCGGATTTTTTGCGTTTTTGGGCATATCTAATAAAAAATTTCAAAATTGTAATAATTTTTTTGAAAAAACACTTGATTTTTACGAAAAGACACATTATAATACAGTTATGTGGTGCAAAGTGGAGTAAAAAACCACTAAAGTGCATTAAAGTGGTGAAAAAAGAGGTGAAAATCTTGTTTTTAGGTAACTTTCAACACAATATAGATAAAAAGGGCAGGGTTTTCATCCCGTCTAAATTTCGCGAAGGTCTTGGTGAAGAGTTTATAATCTCGCAAGATATTTCGGGTAAACGCTGTTTGTGTGTTTATTCAATGCCCGAATGGGAAAAGTTTGTAGAAAAGTTGGACAACCTTCCAAACACTAAATCAAGTGCGGTAAAGCGTTTTCTGTTTGCTAATGCTTTTAATGTAGAGTTTGATGCGCAGGGAAGAATATTAGTACCTGCTAATCTTCGTGAGTATGCCCGTTTGGAAGAAAAGGCAGACATACTCGGTGTAAATAATAAGGTAGAAATTTGGAACACCGCTCTGTGGGCAGAAGAAAACGAAAACACTACACCTGAATCTATTGCCGATATTATGGCAGAACTTGATTTTTAATTATGGAATTTAATCATATTTCGGTTTTACTTAATGAAACCATTGAGTCATTAAATATTAAACCCGACGGTATTTATGTAGACGGTACAACGGGTGGGGCAGGACACTCCAAACAAATAGCCCTTAAATTAAACGGTGGAAGGCTTATCTGCCTTGACCAAGACCCCGATGCCGTAAAGATTGCTACCGAGCGTTTGCAGGGGCTTCCCGCAACTGTTATACAAAGTAATTTTGGCAATATGGATACAGTGCTTTCTAAATTGGGTATAGATAAAGTAGACGGCATATTGCTTGACTTGGGTGTTTCATCATATCAACTTGATACCGCCGATAGAGGTTTTTCCTTTCATAAAGATGCACCGCTTGATATGAGAATGAGCAAAAGCGGTATTTCGGCAGAAGATATAATAAACGATTTTTCCGAAACCGAACTTTCTGATATTTTCTTTCGTTTCGGTGAAGAAAAGTTTTCAAGGAAAATTGCTTCGCGCATTGTGAGTGAACGCAAAATAAAGAGAATTACCACAACTACACAGTTGGCAGAAATAATAGCAAATGCATATCCGTCAGCAGCTAGACGCGACGCTCACCCCGCAAGAAAATGCTTCCAAGCGGTGAGAATTGCAGTAAACGGTGAATTAGACCGTTTAAATGAGGCTTTGGACAAGGCTTTCGATTTACTTAATAAAGATGGCGTTTTGGCTATTATTACATTCCATTCTTTAGAAGACAGAATGGTTAAACAGCGTTTCAAAGAATTTTGCACAGGTTGTACCTGTCCGCCTGATTTTCCCGTTTGTGTATGCGGAAAAACACCGCGTGGGCATTTGTACACAAGAAAACCCATTGAACCCACGCAAACTGAATTACAACAAAATCCCCGAAGCCGTAGCGCTAAATTGAGGGTAATTATTAAAAACTAAGGACAAAAAGGAGAAGGCACGTTGGATAATTTGAAATATTATAACGACAGTTTGGCATACGATTTTGAAATGTTTATGCCTAAAGAAAAGAAAACTCAAAATCGCGATAATATTGTTGTTATGCCAAGACCAAAAGTCAGTGCAAAACAGAGAAAAGCCAACGCAAGAAGGCTTTCTCCCACAGTTACTGCAATAATGTGTGTTGTTATTGTACTTGCAGGTCTTTGCACAAATATAACGCTTCGCATAAGAATAAATGAGGTTAATTCGGAAATAAACGATATTAAAACCGAAATAAGCGAACTCGAAAGCGAAAATACCGCGCTTGAAATGGAGTTTCAAAGAAGAATTTCCTATGTAAATCTTGAACAAGAGGCTTTGAATATCGGTATGAAAAAGCCGAGTAAAGATGATGTTACTTATATAAGGGTTAATGACCAAGACATAGCAAAAGATGCAAATGGTCAATTACTCACTAAAAAGTAATAAAAATGTATTTAAAAATAATATAATAATTAGGGTACGAGAGTCAAAAATTTGGCTCTCGTATTCGGGTATAATTTATAATATATATATAATATATAAGGAGGCACAGTGATGATAAAACCAAACAAGATGATGCTCACACGCACAATGGTTGTTATGATAATTCTCATACTGTGTCTTTCTTTAATTTCAAGCGGCAGTTTGATAAATATAATGGTGCTTAACGGTGAAAAATATCAAAGCAAGGCGTCTGAGCAACAACTTTACGACAGTTTGATATCTGCACCGCGCGGTGATATTTACGACCGCAATATGCAGATACTTGCAACAAGTTCTACTGCGTGGACGGTTTATATAACCCCAAACAGTATCAAAAAAATTAAAGATGCAAATGAACGCGAAAATGTGCGTGTTACAATTGCAAAAGGTCTTTCAGAAATTTTGGAGGTAGAATATGAAGACGTATATGCCCACACAGACAAGAATTCTTACTATGTTATTGTTAAAAAGAAAATCGACAAACAGACTGCCGATAGGGTACGCGAATTTATTTCGGCTAATAAAGACCTTGAAATAACCAAGTATATCGGACTTGACGAAACGACAAAGCGTTATTATCCCAATGATACTTTGGCTTCGGTGGTTTTAGGTTTTGTAGGCTCTGATGACCAAGGTCTTGCCGGTATTGAAAGTTATTACGATAATGAACTTACTGGTATTGCCGGTCGTGTTGTGGCCGCTAAAAATGCCGCAGGTACAGATATGCGCTTCACCTACGAAAAGGTTGAAGAAGCGACTAAGGGTACTTCGCTTGTTTTAACAATAGATTCTTACATTCAGTATACCGCCGAAAAGTATTTGGAAACTGCTATTGAGCAAAATGAAATCGCCGAACGCGGTGCCGCTGTGGTTATGGATGTAAAAACAGGCGCTATTCTTGCTATGGCGGTAAAGGGTGACTTTAA
>SVPC01000023.1 GCA_015066095.1 Oscillospiraceae bacterium
CTGTCAGACCGCGTTAGCGGTGGATGAGGTGTTTTAAATCAATTTTCATTGACTCCTCATCCGTCACGGCTTACGCCGTGCCACCTTCTCCCGCAGGAGAAGGCATTGGTTTGTACGTTTCTTTTAGCCCCTACAAATTATAATTTACTCCTTACCATATTGTCGTGGTAAATGGTTGTGATTTTATAAAATGTAGCAGCGTGATTGCGTGTCGTGGCACACGACAAAAGAAACCGTCCTGTTGGACGGTTTCTCTATATTATAAAAGGGGAAACGGTTATTTTAAAGATAAAATAATTTTACCGCCGTTTTAGAGGATATATCCTTTTTAAGCCCCTAAAACATATTATGCGATATTACTCCAAAGGTGACTTACGAACAAAGAGAATACCCAAAGTATCTGCACCGCAATGTGAAGAAATGGTACAACCTGCGCGGGTTAAGAGCACTTCTTTAAAGGGTGCTACTTCCTTAACCTTAGCAATTACAGAGTCAACAATCTCGCTGTCAACACCTGCGTGGGTTACAAAGATGCGAGTAAGGTCGATATTATCGATATCTACAAGGCGTTCTGCTACATATTCTTGCAATACGGCACTATATTTCCCACGGTATTTTTTGCCCACACCCATTTTGCCGTTTTTAACCTCGATACAGGGTTTTAATTTAAGAAGGTTTGCACCAAGCATAGCAAGGGCAGAGCAACGACCACCTTTATGCAGATATTCAAGGTCGTTAATAACAAATGAAGCATCAACACAAAGTGCCATTTCATTAAGTTTTTCAACTATTTTTTTTGCTTCCATACCGCTTTCTGCCATTTCTTTGGCAGCAATAACCAAAAGGCCGTTACCGGTTGAAAGGTTGCGTGAATCAACAACAAAAATATTGTCATACTCACTTGCAGCAAGGCAAGCGTTGTTGTAGGTGGAAGAAAAATCTGAACTCAAAGACAGGTGGATAACTGCCTTATTTTCTTCGGAAAGAGGTTTGAAATAATCAATCAAATCGCCTACATTTGCGGCGGTGGTTTTGGGGAGTTCGCCTGTTTTTTCATGGTGTGCATAAATCTCGTCAGGTGTGATGTCTACGCCGTCGAAAAACGTTTTGTCGCCAAGATTAACACCAAGCGGTACGGTTTTAATATTATAACGTTCTAAAAGCTCGGGACTTAAGTCGCACGTGCTGTCACTTGAAATGAGAATTTTATTATTCATAATGTTCCTCCAAATGGCATTTTTTATATTATACCACCAAACCAAATGAATTTCAACTTTTTTATAGGTATGTTAGTTATATAAATATTATTTCTTAAAATTTTTGTAATAATTTGTAACTAAAAAAATATGGTGCTATATGATATAATTTATAATAGGTTGATTTATGTAAGAAAGGCGGTGAGGATATGAAAATCAAGCGCTATGTAAGAAGTTATTTGTTTTTTGCAGTTATCATTTTGCTTGTGATTTCAATTGGTCTTTCGGTTTTTGCTTTTGTTAAAATCGGTAATAAAAACCAAGAAATCAGAGAGAAAGAAACTCAACTTAAAACAACAAGCGAATTTTTGGATAAAACCGAGCAGGAATTAGAAACAGAAAAAGCCGAAAAGGATAGATTGTCCAAAAAATTGACACAAGCCGAAAAGGAAAACAAAAGGCTTCAGAATGAAAATAAAAACTACAAAAAAGAAATAGAAAAACTGAGTGCTAAGAAAAAGGCTGAGGTGGAAAAACTTACAGCAAAGCAAAATTCACCTCAGTCTAAATATCCTAAACCCACCAAAACTTGCTATTTAACCTTTGATGACGGCCCGTCTGATAATACACTGAAAATACTTAAAATTTTGGACAAGTATGATGCAAAAGCCACTTTTTTTGTAATAGGTACAAATTCAAAACTTGAATATTTGCCTAAAATAAAAGCGGCAGGTCACGCAATTGGTCTTCATTCCAATACCCATGATTATTCTAAAATTTATAAGAGCCGTACAAACTTTTTTAAAGATATAAATAAACTTTCAGATAAGATTGAAAAATACACCGGTGAAAAAACCATGCTGCTTCGTTTCCCGGGCGGCAGTAATAATACGGTTAGTAGAAAATACAAAAAAGGCATTATGACCGACCTTACAACACAGGTGCAAATTAAGGGTTATGCTTATTTTGACTGGAATGTAGATTCGGGTGATGCTTCGGGCAATAATGTTCCCGCTTCGCGTATTACTAAAAATGTTTTAAAACAAGCCAAGAATAAGAACTCTATTTGTGTTCTTATGCACGATACTGCGGCAAAGGGAACTACTGTTAAGGCTTTGCCCGATATTATAGAAGGTTTAAAAAAACAGGGATATAAGTTTGAAGTTTTAACCGAAGAAACCTACGGTTATCACTATAAAGTAAATAACTGATAAGGCAATGCTATGAAGATTAAAGCTAATGCAAAAATTAATTTATCGCTTAATATATGCGGTAAGCGGGAAGACGGGTATCACCTAATTGACACAGTGATGCACTCGGTAGGTCTTTTTGACGAATTGCAAATAGAAAAGGCAGAAAGTATTACCGTAAAGTGCGATAAATATGATATAAAACAAGAAGATAATATTGCATATCGCGCGGCTGAACTGTTTTTCGAAGATTACGGTCTTTTGGGCGGCGCAGATATAACTATAAAAAAGAATATACCGTCACCTGCCGGTCTTGGTGGTGGCAGTGCGGATGCGGCAGCGGTTTTACTGGCACTTCGAAACCTTTATAATGCCGATATTACCGACCAACAATTAAGAGAAACCGCATTAAAACTTGGTGCAGATGTTCCATTCTTTATAAACGGCGGTTGCAGACGGGCCGAAGGTATAGGTGAATGTCTTACCGACTTAAAACCGTTCAAAAATGGATATATTGTGTTGGCTATTGCCGAGCAAAAACCCTCTACGGGTGAGATGTACCGCATAATAGACAGTAAACCGTATATTACTTGTGACACCGAAAAGGTGATAAATGCGGTGGAGAAAGGTGATTTAAAAGCCTTGTCGCAAAACTCTGCTAATTCTTTTTGCGCGGTGTGGGAACAAAGTTTTGTGAAATCTGCTTTGCAAAAGTGTGAGCCGCTTATGGTATCACTTTCGGGTAGCGGACCCACTTGGTTTGCGATATTTGAAAATTTCAACGATGCAAATAAGACGGCAGAACAACTGAAAAAACAAGATATTAATTGCTTTGTAACAACATTTAAAGAAAAAGCAATAGAATTTGAATAAAAAAATTAACTCCTGTCAAGATTCTAAATGTAAGAATTTTTTGACAGGAGTGTTTTTATGAACAAAAGAATTAAATTATCCCTTATTTTCGGTATTATTTGCGCTATGCTTTTATCTATGACACAGTTTAGTGTGTTGTGTGATGATTTGCGCGAGAATATATTAAGGCTACATATTATAGCCAATTCGGACAGTACCGAAGACCAAGTGCTTAAACTTAAAATCCGTGATACGATACTAAATGAAACAGGGGATTTGTTTTTAGGTGTAACTGAACTCGAAAACGCTGAAAAACAGGCGAGTGAACACATTGATGAATTTACCCAAATTGCCAACCGAGTTATAAAAGAAAACGGCTTTGATTATAGCGCGAATGTTACATTGGGTGACTGTTTTTTTGAAACAAGAGAATATGAAACCTTTACTTTACCTGCAGGGAATTACCGTTCACTAATAATAGAACTCGGTAAAGCAGAGGGTAAAAACTGGTGGTGTGTAATATTCCCAAGTGTGTGTATACCTGCAGCGTCAAGCGGAGATTTGCGCGATAGCACAGATGAAAAGTCTGCCGAGGTTGCCGAAAACAGCGACCAATATATTGTGAAATTTAAAGCGGTTGAAATTTACGAAAAAATAAAAAATTGGTTTAATTAAAACTTGCGAATTTCAAGGCTCGCGTCATCTTCACCTTTTTGAATATTTTTAATAACAATGTAATAACTGTAATCGTCACTAACCTTAACTAAAAGACGCTCACCCACAGTTTTACCCATGAGCACTTTACCTAATGGTGACTCTTTACTGATAAGTCCCTCCATAGAGTTTTGGCGCAAGGTGGTTACTATCCGTACCTGTTCTTCGCAATCGTCTTCTTCGACATAGTAGGTTACAGTATCAAAAAGACCAACCTCGTTTTGGTTGCTTTCGCTATCAATGACAATGGCGGTTTTAAGCATATTGCGGATATATCGTATACGGCTTTCATTTTTACCGCGTTCGCGTTTGGCGGCGTGATATTCGGCATTTTCGGATAAATCACCAAAACTGCGAGTGAATTTAACTTCTTCTAAAATTTTAGGACGAACAGTACCTATACGATATTCTAATTCGTCTTTGAGCTTTTGTATGTCTATCTTTGTCAGTTCGTCGTACATTTTTATCTCCTTTTATCATTGACAAAACAAAATTGAATGTTAAAATAATATTTGAGGTGGTTTTATGGCTAAAGTTTATAAATCTTTTACTGAACTTGTGGGAAATACCCCGCTTATGGAACTTTGTAATATAAAGAAAAATATTGGGTTTGGTGCAAATGTTTTTGCCAAACTTGAATATTTTAACCCAGCAGGTAGTATAAAAGACCGCGTTGCGCTTTCTATGATACTTGATTTCGAGAAAAAAGGCATTTTAAAAAAAGGTGCTACGGTAATAGAGCCCACATCGGGCAATACTGGTATAGGTCTTGCGGCGGTGTGTACCGCACGTGGTTATAATGCTATTATAGTTATGCCCGATACAATGTCAATAGAGCGCAGAAAACTGATTGCTTCGTTTGGTGCACAAGTGGTGCTCACAGATGGCGTAAAGGGTATGAGTGGTGCTATCGAAAAAGCCGAGCAGTTGCAAAGCGAAATAAAGGGTAGTGTAATCGCAGGGCAGTTTTACAACCCCTCGAACCCTAAAGCACATTATGAAACCACAGGACCCGAAATATATCGCGACCTTGATGGAGAAATAGACATCCTTGTTTGCGGTGTGGGCACAGGCGGAACTTTGAGCGGTGCGGGTAAATATTTAAAAGAACAAAACCCCAATATAAAAGTTATAGCCGTAGAACCCGAAAGCAGTCCCGTTTTGTCAAAGGGTGTAAGCGGAACGCATAAAATTCAAGGCATAGGTGCAAATTTTGTGCCCGAAAACCTTGATAGGGATATCTACGACCAAATTATAACTGTTAGTGACAGCGATGCTTTCGAGTATGCAAGACTTGTCTGCAAAATAGAGGGGCTGTCGGTAGGAATATCGGCAGGTGCGGCACTTTGTGCGGCACAGCAGTTGGCACAAGAGCCCGAAAACAGGGGTAAGAATATTGTGGTAATATTCCCCGATACGGGTAGCCGTTACCTTTCGACCGATTTATTTTAATTTAAAAATTGTAAAATGTCCTCAAACATTTCATCTTTACAACTGTCGTTATGAATTTCATGACGGCAGTTTTTGTATAGTTTTAAGGAAACATTTGTATTTTGCAACTTTAACTTGTCGTATATGGCGGTTACACCTTTGCCGTAGTTGCCAACAGGGTCATCTTCGCCCGACACGAGCAAAATCGGCAGGTCTTTCTTTACTGTTTTAAACCAAGCCGCACGATTACAACCAGAAACTAATTTCATTAGGTCTATCATAGCCGATAATGTAAATTTAAAGGTGCAGTATTTATCGGCTGAATATTTATCGATTATCTGGCGGTCTTTTGTGAGCCATTCATAATCAGTGGCACCCCTGAAACGCTTGTTATAACTGCCAAAAGCTAAATTGTAAACTGTGTTTGAAACGTGCTTTTCGCCCTGTATGAACATTGCCAACTTTGCATATATAAGCCCAAACTTTGCCAACAGATTAGGACCTGAAGTACCGCAGATTATAAACTTGTCGTAAATTTCGGGTGCATATTCCACAGCAAGACGGGTTATAAACGAGCCCATCGAGTGTCCCATAAGTACAAGCGGTTTCTGTGGGAACATTTCTTTAACTGCTTTACTGTAAGCAATACAGTCGTGAACTAAATATTTCCAACCGTTTTTGTGGGCTATAAAACCGAGTTCGCTGTTTTCCCGCGCAGTTTTTCCGTGACCTAAATTATCAAAACCAAAGGCGACATAACCGTTTTGCGCCAAAAAAGTGAATAAATGGTCATAACGATCAATATACTCGGTCATACCGTGTACAAGGTGAAAAAGACCTTTGATTTCACCTTTTGGTATGTAAATTTTTCCTTCTAACGTATGGATATTATCGGTGCTTGTAAGGGGAAGTGTGCGGATTTCGAATTCCATAGAATCACTCCTTAGTAAAGGCTTTTGCCGATTTTACAGCTTTTTCCCAACCGCTTAAAAGTTCCAAACGGTTTTGATTTTCTATTTTGGGTGAGAATGTGGTTTTTTGCAGATTTATGTTTGCAATTTCGTCGGTGTCCTTCCAAATACCAACCGCAAGACCTGCCAAAAATGCGGCTCCTAAAGCGGTGGCTTCACTCGAATCGGGACAAATTACATTTGTATTTGAAATATCGGCTTGGAATTGCATTAAAAAACCGTTTTGAGCCGCGCCGCCATCGGCTAATAGGGAGGTAATTTTAAGGTTTGTGTCGCCCTCAAGCGCTAACAATAGGTCATTAGTCTGGTATGCGATAGATTCCAAAGCGGCTCTTATAATATGGTTTTTGTTACTGCCACGTGTCAGTCCGCAAATAGTGCCCTTGGCGTACATATCCCAGTAAGGGGCGCCTAGCCCTGCAAAGGCGGGGACTATATAAACACCCGCATTATCGGACACAGATGTTGCATATTTTTCACTGTCGGCAGATTTTTTTATAAGGCATAATTCGTCACGCAACCATTGTATAACTGCGCCGCCTACAAAAACACTACCTTCAAGCGCGTAGTTAATTTTACCGTCAAAAGAAGCGGCAATAGTGGTTAGCAAACCATTTTTACTTTTATAAGCGGTTTCGCCTGTGTTCATAAGCAAAAAGCAACCTGTGCCGTATGTGTTTTTACTGTCACCGCTTTTAAAACAACGCTGACCGAAAAGGGCGGCTTGTTGGTCACCTGCTATACCTGAAACGGGGATATTTTCACCTAAAATGTTTATGTCACCGTAAATTTCACTACAACTTTTAACCTGTGGGAGCATACTCTCGGGGATATTTAACACATCTAAAAGTTTTTTATCCCAACAAAGATTATGTATGTCATAAAGCATAGTGCGGGATGCGTTTGTATAGTCGGTTATATGTATTTTACCGCCCGACAGTTTCCATATAAGCCAAGTGTCAATTGTACCAAAGATAAGGTCGCCGTTTTTCGCTTTTTCTCGGGCTCCCTTTACATTATCCAAAATCCATTTAATCTTTGTGCCGCTAAAATATGCGTCAATTTTAAGACCTGTGGTGTCGGCTATATATTCTTCCAAACCGTCTGCCTTTAGTTTCTCGCATATATCGGCTGTGCGGCGGCATTGCCAAACTATTGCATTATAAACAGGCTCACCCGTGTTTTTATCCCACACAATAATCGTTTCGCGTTGGTTGGTAATACCAACACCTGCTATATCTTTGGGGTTTATATTGGCTTTGGTAATACATTCGGTAAGGGCGGTGTATTGTGCTGAATAAATCTCTTGCGGGTTATGTTCCACCCACGAAGGTTTTGGGTAAATTTGTGTAAACTCGTGCTGTGCTATGGAAACAACATTGGCGTCTTTATCGAATAAAATCGCTCTTGCACTTGTTGTACCCTCATCAAGGCTTAGTATGTATTTTTCCATATAATCACCCGTTTTTTATTATTCTGGGTACACGCGGAGAAATTCCGCAAATAATTTCGTAATTTATGGTATTTGCAAGGTCTGCCAAAATATCTACGGATAGTTCTTTGCCGAATAAAATAACTTCGTCACCCATTTTGACATCGGGAATATTTGTAACATCAACACACATCTGGTCCATACAAACGCGGCCAACAATGGGCGCTTTTTGGCCGTTTATAAGCACATAAGCCTTATTTGATAAAACACGGGGATAACCATCTGCATAACCGGCTGTTATGGTGGCTATACGCATTTCTTTTTCTGCTTTAAATGTTCTACCGTAGTTTACGGTGTCGCCTTTGTCGATATTTTTAACTTGTGACACAACCGATTTTACGGTCATTACAGGGATAAAATCATCTTTGATTTCTAAATCGCTTGAAGGTGAAAGACCATAAAGCGAGATACCCACGCGCGAAAGGTTAAGGTGTTTGTCATTATCTAAAAGAAAACCTGCCGAATTACAACAATGGCATACCGAAGGATTAAGGTCGGCTTCTTTTAGTTTTTCTATCGCCTTTATAAAACGGTTGTACTGGCTGTCGGTAAAGCCGTCTTCTTGTGTTTCGTTTCGGTCGGCTACTGCAAAGTGGGTGAAAACGCCCTCTAAAACAAGGTGGGGGAGTTTTGCGGACATAACGGCATCTTCTATACCGTGAAGTTTTTCATTTCTGCAGTCAAACCCAAGGCGTGACATACCTGTATCAAGTTTAATGTGTATGTTTATTGTGGCATTTTCTTTTTGAGCTGAATCGGAGAGAAGTTTTGCATATTCATACGAGTAAACGCATTGTGAAATTTTGTGGCGGTATAGGTCGGATGTACGGTTAACGGGTGTATACCCCAAAATCAGAATGGGTTTTTGTATACCGTAATCTCTAAGGGCTAATGCTTCGTCGATATTTGAAACAGCAAAAAAATTCGCCCCGTTTTGTTCGAGTACGGGTGCAACCGCCTTAGCACTATGACCGTAGCCGTCTGCTTTTACAACCGCCATAATTTTAGTGCCGTTTGACTTGGCTTTTAAAATTTCAAAATTGTGTTTTAGGGCATTTATATCTATTTCTGCCCAAGTTCTATGCAAAAAATCCATAATATCACCTCTGATTATAAAGATATTATACCACTTTATTTTCTATTTTGCAATCTTACTTTTAAGGTGGTGGCAAGTGGTATAAATAAAAGGCTTAAAACAACCCAAAAAACCGAGTATAAAAGGCAAATCTGCCCTTTAAAATTAAAGGGAAGTTTGCTATAATCCCACACATTCTTTTTAAGAATTATATTAAAAATTATGCCAAAAATAAGTTCAATAGCGGTTACAAAAGCACTCCCGATAATGGCGCGTTTTAAAAGGCTCGAATTTTTAAATTTTTCGCCTATTTTAGCGAAAAACACAAAACAAGTCCCACCCGCTAAAAGCATTGACGGGTGGGTGTGCCCACGCCATAAAATTTCAATAAGCCCATACCCACACGCGCCAATGGGAAACATTAAAAAATTCGCTTTTTTCATTTCATCACCTAAATTTATTATGGGTGATAAATGGTGCTATATACAAAACAGACGACGCTTATCTACGCCGTCTGTTTGTTAGTGCTAAAAGTCTTAAAAGTTGTGCTAATGATACCAAAAATGCCGCAATATAGGTAAGTGCCGCCGCCGACAAAACTTTTTTAGCCCCTTTTACCTGATACTCGTCGGGTAAAAGATTGTTAGTTCTTATGGTTTCTATTGCTCTGCGTGAGGCATTAAATTCGACAGGCAAGGTTATAAGCTGAAAAGCGAGTGTTAACGCGAAAAACACAATACCCACATTCATAAGAAACGGCAACCCCAAAAATAAGCCTATAAATAAAAGCGGAAACGAAAGGGAAGACCCAAAACGGCATATAGGGTAAATGGTGGTGCGCCATTTTATGGGGGAATAGTTTTTGGCATACTGCACCGCGTGACCTGCCTCGTGAGCGGCAACGCCCACCGCCGAAACTGTACGGGCGTCATAAACCGTGGCGGATAGCCTTATTACATTGGCTTTTGGGTCGTAATGGTCGGTAAGACTGCCTGAAACACGCTCTATCGAAACATTGTAAATACCGTTGGCTTCCAGTACCTGTTTTGCGGCTTCACAACCGCTTAAAAAACAGTAGCTTTTTGAGTATTTTGAAAAGGTGGATTTAACCTTTATCTGTGCGAAAATACACAGCACAATGGCAGGTAAAACCAAATAGATGTATAACGGGTCTAAATAATAACCGTAAAACAGCAAAAAATCACTCCAAATTAAACATTAAATCTGAAAAGCACAATATCGCCGTCTTGCATTATATACTCTTTGCCTTCGCTTCTGACAAGGCCTTTTTCTTTGGCGGTTACCATATTGCCGCCACATTCCATAAACTGTGTAAAGTTTATGACCTCTGCACGGATAAAGCCACGCTCAAAGTCGGTGTGGATTTTACCTGCGGCACCCGGTGCCTTTGTACCTTTTTTAATGGTCCAAGCACGAACTTCGGGTTTGCCAGCTGTCAGGTAGGAAATAAGGCCTAAAAGTGAATAACATTTTTGAATCATACGGTCAAGACCTGAACGCTCAAGACCCAGTTCTTCCAAAAACATAACCTTTTCATCATCCGAAAGGGTTGCGATTTCGGCTTCTAAAGCAGCGCATATCGGCAAAATTTCGGCTTTTTCGTTTGTGGCTATAGTTTTTACAGTATTATAGTTTTTATTACTGTCAATACCGTTTATAAAATCGTCTTCACTCATATTACAAGCATAAATAACGGGTTTTGCCGATAAAAGCGCGGTGGTGTTAATTATTTCCTGTTCGCTATCATCATTAATTTCAATGCTGCGTGCAGGTAAACCGCTTTCGAGGTGTGCTATAAGGCGTTTTAGAAAATCAACCTCGGGCTGCATTTTTTTGTCGCCCTTTAAAGCCTTTGTAGCGCGGTCAAGACGGCGCTCTGCCATTTCAATATCCGAAAAAATGAGTTCCAAATTGATGGTTTCAATATCACGTGCAGGGTCAACCGAGCCTTCTACGTGGATAATATCGGTGCTTTCAAAGCAACGTACCACGTGAACTACCGCGTCAACTTCGCGAATGTTGGATAAAAACTTGTTACCAAGACCTTCGCCTTTAGAAGCGCCCTTTACAAGGCCTGCAATATCTACAAATTCAATAACCGCAGGGGTGAATTTGTCGGGGTTATAGATTTCTTTTAATTTTTCAAGACGCTCGTCAGGAACGCTTACCATACCCACATTGGGCTCTATGGTGCAAAAAGGGTAGTTTGCCGACTGTGCGCCTGCATTTGTAATTGCGTTAAAAAGGGTTGATTTGCCCACATTCGGCAAACCTACAAGACCGAGTTTCATAAGATAAACATCCTTTTAAAATAATATAAGAACATTATAAACTCTGTGCTCGGTTTTATCAAGTAAAACTTTATTTAAAAAAGTTTGCGTTTTTGCGCGTTTTATAATATAATAAAATAAATAAGTATATCTTTAAGGGAGTGTTCACTATGAAATCAGTTTATACTGTACCGCTTACAAAGGCGATAAAGGAGTTATCGCTTCAAGAACTTTTTGTACCGGAAAATCTTTCCGAACTTATGATTTCTTCAACCGAAGTAAATCGTCCCGGTCTTCAAATGGCGGGGTATTTTGAATATTTTGATGAAAATCGCATACAAATTATCGGTAAAGCCGAAGAAAGTTTTTTAGAAAATCTTGACAATAAAGATGCCGAAAAGCGTGTGCACGACCTTTTTGCTCATAAACCGTCGGCGGTGGTTATTTGCCGTAATCTTGAAATAAGTGAAAAGTTTGTGGAGTTTGCGCGAAAGTTTAATGTTCCGCTTTTGCGTACAGATGCTTCTACATCTTCATTCTCTGCCGCACTTATTGCGTTTTTAAATCTTAATCTAGCGCCCCGTATTACACGACACGGTGTTCTTGTAGAAGTTTACGGTGAGGGTATTTTGCTTTTGGGTGAAAGCGGTGTAGGTAAGAGTGAAACCGCAATAGAACTTGTAAAGCGCGGTCACCGTCTTATTGCCGACGATGCTGTGGAAATCCGCCGTGTATCGGACAAGTCACTTGTTGGCACTGCGCCCGATAATATAAGGCATTTTATTGAACTTCGTGGCATAGGCATTATTAACGCTAGTCGTATTTTTGGTGCAGGTGCGGTAAAACTTACAGAAAAAATCGACCTTATTATCAATATCGAGCAATGGGATATAAATAAGGCTTATGACCGTATGGGTCTTGAAGAACAGACCACCACCATTCTCGATTTGGAAATTCCGTCACTTACAATACCTGTAAAACCGGGTAGAAATTTAGCTGTGATTATCGAGGTTGCGGCTATGAACAACCGTCAGAAAAAACTCGGTTACAATGCGGCGGAAGATTTGCTTAAAAAACTTGGTATGTCGGATGACATTCAAGAAGAAACTAATACCACAGTAGACCCTTTTAAATAAACTTTTGGAGTAATTTATGTCTTTCTATCAGTTTTGTATTGACAATAAAATACCGTTTAAAAAGAACGAAATGATGAAAAATCACACCAGTTTTAAAATCGGCGGTAAGGCAGATTATTTTGTAGAGTGTGATTGTGCTGAATGTCTTAAAAAGGTTTTGGCGGAACTCAAAAATAGTAAAATGCCTTATCTTGTTTTGGGCAAGGGCTCTAATTTGCTGGTGTCTGATAAAGGCTGCCGCGGTGCCGTGATAAGTCTTGCGGGGTTTGATAAAATAACTGTCGAAAATGATGAGATTGTTGCAGGTGCGGGGGAAAGTCTTGCTAAACTTTGTGTTGCCGCTTTGGAAAACAGTCTTACAGGGCTTGAATTCGCTTATGGTATCCCCGGTAGTGTGGGCGGTGCACTTTATATGAACGCCGGTGCTTACGGCGGTGAGATGTCACAGGTAGTTGTATCGGCCACTGTATTAGATAAAGACGGTAATATCAATGAAATTGATTTAAGTGATATGGAACTTGGTTATCGTACAAGTATTTTCAAAACCAACGGCAGTATTATTCTTTCGGTAAAGTTTGGTCTTAAAAAAGGCGATAAGGCAGAAATTAAGGCACAAATGGATGACTATATGGACCGCCGAAAATCTAAACAACCGCTTGAATTTCCGTCAGCAGGTAGTACTTTCAAGCGCCCTGTTGGACATTTTGCAGGTGCGCTTATTGAGAAAAACAATCTTAAAGGTTTGAGGGTTGGCGGTGCTATGGTAAGCGAAAAACACGCAGGTTTTGTTATAAATTACGATAATGCGACTGCTAATGATGTAAGAGAACTTATGCAAAAAGTTAAAGATGTAGTTTTGCAAAATGACGGTGTAGAACTTGAACCCGAAGTAATTTTTGTGGGGGAAGAATAGTATGCAAAAACTAATAGACGCTTTTAATTCCTTGAATATAGCGGGTATGCCCGAACTCAAGAAACTTTACGGGCATAAGGGCGATTTTGTTAATCTTGAATGTGAATTACCCAACG
>SVPC01000006.1 GCA_015066095.1 Oscillospiraceae bacterium
TGCTGCCCCTTTTTAGGGCGCCCGATTATATTACCACATCTAAAGCCCTTTGTCAACACTTTTTTGAAACTTTTTTTAAAAAATTTTAAAAATTTCAAAAGCACATTCAACCCTTTGGTCAAATGTGCTTCTATTATCGAAAACTTAGGAGAAATTTTAGTCAAAATTACTTATTTATTATAATTTCTGCCACTTTTATGCCATCAACAGCGGCAGACATTATGCCACCAGCATAACCTGCGCCCTCGCCCGCAGGATATAAGCCCGCAAGATTTAGGCTTTCAAAATTTTCATTTCGCAAAATTCTTACAGGGGAAGAACTGCGTGTTTCGGGAGCAGTAAGCACTGCAGACTCATCTGCAAAACCTTTAATCTTCTTATCAAATTCTAAAATACCGTCTTTCAGGCTTTCGATTACGAACGATGGAAAAAGTTTTTTAAAATCAGCAAAATCATATTTGGGTTTTACCGTAGGTTCCACCTTTGTAATCTTTACCTTTTTACCAAACACAAATTCGCCCACAGTAGTAATCGGCACCGCGCCATTACATATATTATATGCCGTCTGCTCGATTTTTCTTTGCAATTCGCAACCTGCCAAAACATCTTCACCAAAAAAATCATCGGGGTTAACACCCACAAGCAAAGCGCTATTAGCATTTTTACCATCGCGGAGTGAATAACTCATACCATTTACAGCCAAGCCGTTTTGCTCACTCGAAGAATTTATAACCTCTCCGCCGGGACACATGCAAAAAGTATAAACACCCCTACCATTTTGTAAATGCACCGCAAGTTTATAATCGGCAGCACCTAAAGCAGGGTGATTATAACATTCACCGTAAAGCGCCTTGTTAATATTCTCTTGTAAATGTTCGATACGGACACCCACTGCAAACGCTTTGCGTTCCATTGCAATTCCATCATCGCGTAAACATTCAAAAACATCGCGTGCAGAATGGCCTGTTGCCAACACAACGCTATCACAAATTATTTTTTCACCATTAACAGTGACCGATTCTACCTTATTATTATGCGTATCGATTTTTTCAAGCTTTGCGCCAAAGCGCACCTCACCGCCGAGCGAAATAATCTCATTACGGATATTTTTAACCACATCCACCAAAACATCTGTACCAATGTGTGGCTTGGCATCTGTAAGAATTTTTTTATCAGCACCATGATCGACAAATTCCTTTAATACCGCTCGGCAACGTAAATCTTTAATTCCTGTATTAAGTTTACCGTCGGAAAATGTGCCGGCTCCCCCTTCGCCAAACTGAACATTGGACTCAGGATTAAGTTTTCCGCCTTGCAAAAAATTTTGGACATCTTTTTTGCGAGTATCTACATCCTGTCCGCGTTCAAGCACCAAGGGTTTAAGCCCTGCACGGGCAAGTGCTAACGCGCAAAACATACCGCACGGACCAAAGCCTACTACCACAGGGCGATATTTGGGAAAGTTTTTGGCAACTTGCCAAGTATATTGTTCATTTATATATGTAGATGCATTTTTATTTTTCTTCAAAAGTGCCTGTTCATTTTTGGTCTCAACCAAAACAGCACAGCAAAAATGTACATTGTTCTTTTTTCGCGCATCAACCGACTTCTTATATAGATACGCGTCATCGATCTTGAACCTTATAATTTTCTCAACCGCGGTTTTAAGATTATTGAAATCAGTATCAAGCGGAAATTTCAAATTATTTATTAAAATCATTTTTCTACACCCAGTATACTGTCTGCCGCACACATAGCGCTGCTCCAAGCCCACTGCAGATTAAAACCACCACAGTCACCGTCTATATCCAAAATCTCACCGATACAGTAAAGATTTTTGCAATCTACCGATTCCATAGTTTTGGGATTAAACTGTGTGGTATCAAGACCGCCTGCTGTAACCTGAGCATTAACAAATCCCGTTGTACCAATCACTTCAAAATGCATATTTTTAATAATTTTTGCGATTTTTTGAACACGGGTATCATCCATAGCCGAAACTCTATCGGAAAGTTTAAGACCCGCGGTTTTAAGTATCACCTGACCGAGGCGTTTGTTAAGCATACCTGTAAAGAATTCTTCCAACGAGCGATTTCGCATAATGGTTTTACGATTTTCAATCATACCGCAAAGGGTCTGTAAATCGGTGTTTGGCATAAGGTCAAGAGATATTGCCGTATTTTCGCACTTTGAAACTGCTCTGGACACCTGCATTACAGAAGGACCCGAAAGACCGTAATCGGTAAATAATACTTCGCCAAAATCTTGACGCAAAATCTCATCACCTTTTTTAAGTGATACCTGCGCATCAACCTTTATACCCTTTAACTGCTTAGATATATCATTCACGGTTTTTATCTGCACTATTGACGGAGTGAGTTTAGTAACATTAAATCCTGCTTTTTTCATAATTTCAAGCATACTGCCGTCACAGCCTAATTTTTCACCACCTGCAAGACCGCCGGTTGCAGCAATAACATTTTTGGTAGCAAAACCCAATCTGTCCGCAACTACTTTATAGCCATCACCCAAAACATTTATATTGGTAACCTTAGTATCGGTATGTATAATAACTCCTAATTCCTCCGCCATAAAGCGCAGACAATCTACCACTGACCCCGCTTGAAGCGAGGAAGGATAAGCCTTGTCGCCTTCATATATAAAAGGGATACCAATATTTTCAAAAAACCGAGCAGTAGCAGTTAAATCATACTTTTCCAATGCATAACGGCAAAACTCTTTGTTTTCACCGTGATAGCAATCTAAAGAGATATTTTTATTTGTAATATTGCATCTGCCGTTGCCTGTGGTTATAAGTTTTTTACCAACACGTGGCAAGGCCTCTAAAATACGCACCGTAAGTTCGGGAGATTTTTGTTTTAAATACACCGCGGCGCAAAGACCTGCCGCGCCACCGCCTATTATAATTACGTCAGTTTTCATATTGAAACTTCCTTTTACATATATTATAGAAATAATATCATAAATTTCCCTATTTTACAAGCAAAAGAAAAACCCGACAAAAAGTCGGGCTTTTAAACAATTAAACCTGAGCGGTTTCTTTTTCTTCAACCTCGTCATCCTTGTAAGATAACATAGGTTTAACATCTTTTTTACGAATCTTACGGTCAACATAGTTTTTAACTATCTTCATAACCAAAGGCGTGAGAACGAGTACGCCGATAAGGTTAGGAACCATCATAAGACCATTGAAGGTATCAGAAATATCCCAAGCAAGGCTTGATGTGAGTACTGCGCCAAAGATAACGGTAATAACGTGGATAATACGGAAAATAAATGTAGTCTTTGCACCAAAAAGATATTCCCACGCTTTTGAACCGTAATGCGACCAACCGAGAACGGTAGTAAATGCGAAAAGGAACATCGCAATAGCGATAAATCTTTCGCCAATATTACCCCAAGAGAAAACTTCATTAAACGCACCGCCAACAAGAGTCGCATCTGAAAGACCTTGTGCTACTTCACCGGTAGTAACGTTAAATACACCACCGTTTAGACCACCTGAAGTAAGAACAACAAGTGCAGTCATAGTGCAAACAACCATTGTGTCTGCAAATACTTCAAATATACCCCACATACCCTGCTTAACAGGTTCTTTAACATTGGAGTTTGAGTGTACCATAACCGAAGAACCAAGACCTGCTTCGTTTGAGAAAACGCCGCGTTTGAAACCGTTGGTCATGGCAACGATAACACCGCCGATACCACCGCCAACGAAAGACATCGGCTTAAATGCATGGGCAAAAATAGCCTTCAAAGCAGGAATGATAGCATCATAATTGACTCCGATAATTACAAGACTACCTATAACAAAAAGCACAACCATAAACGGAACAATTTTTTCAGCAACGTTAGCAATTCTTTTAAGACCGCCCAAGGTAATAAGTGCGGTAAGTGCCATAATCACAACACCTATTATAATATTGTAAAGCGAAATGCCGTCGAAAACCTCAATTGAAGAAATTGCTTCTACATCAAATGCAGACGCAACGTTAGCAACGATTTTATTTACCTGACCCATACTGCCTATACCGAAAGAAGCGAGCATAGTAAAGATACAGAAAATCACTGCCAATACGCGACCAATCCATTTGCAACCTTTTTTACCGCCAAGACCGTCACGCAAATAATACATTGCGCCGCCTGACCATTCACCTTGTGAATTCTTTCTACGGAAATAAATACCCAAAGCATTTTCAGCAAAGTTTGTCATCATACCAAAGAATGCAGCAACCCACATCCAGAAAACCGCACCTGCACCACCGATGCATATAGCTGCGGCAACACCTGCGATATTACCAGTACCTACCGTAGCGGCAAGTGCTGTACAAAGTGCCTGGAACGGTGAAATTGAACCCTTCTCCTTACTGTGACTGATAACGTCTTTCTTAAAAAGACTTCCCAAAGTCTCTTTAAACCAGTGACCGATGTGCGAAACCTGGAACACCTTTGTACAAAGTGTTACGATAATGCCAGTACCGATAAGTAAAGCAAGACCGAAAACGCCCCATACAACGCCATTAATTTCGCCGTTGATTTCTGCGATTTTTTCTAACATTTTTTCTTCTCCTTTTGTTTTTATACTTTCTATTGAATACCATGAGGAGAATGGGATTCGTTTTTTAAAAACAAAAACCGAGTCTAAACAAACAGACCCGGAAATTTAATAAAACAAAATATACCCTTTGTCCTTTTGCCTGAGAGATTAACAAGATTAACCTTGCCTTGCCCCTTCGGCATCTGATTTAACAGAATTCTCCAAAGTCCTATCCGTTCACAGTCGCAAATGCTTCTGCAAACTTCACATAGTTATTCAATTACATACAATTATAACATATGATTTTGAAATTTCAAGTATTTTTTTGAAATTTTTTGTTGACTCATTAAAAAAATCGTAGTATTATAGTAAAATAAGAAAAATTTAGGAGGAAAACTTATGTTGAAATCAGCTTATTTGCAAAAGGTTTACGCCGATGTTGAAGCAAGAAATCCCGGTGAAAAAGAATTCTTACAAACCGTACAAGAAGTTTTGGAATCTATTGAACCTGTAGTAGAATCTAACCCCAATTTTGAAAAATGGGGCATTATTGAAAGAATGGTAGAGCCCGAAAGACAGATTCAGTTCCGTGTTTCTTGGGTAGATGATGAGGGCAAGGTTCACGTTAACCGTGGTTACAGAGTACAGTTTAACTCTGCTATCGGTCCTTACAAGGGGGGCTTACGTTTCCATCCTTCAGTAAATGCAAGTATCATTAAATTCTTAGGTTTTGAACAAACCTTCAAAAACAGCCTTACAAGTCTTCCTATGGGCGGCGGCAAGGGCGGTAGTGACTTTGACCCCCGCGGTAGAAGTGACGGTGAAATCATGCGTTTCTGCCAAAGCTTTATGACCGAACTTTCAAAGCATATCGGCGCTAACCTTGATGTTCCTGCAGGTGACTTGGGCGTAGGCGCCCGTGAAATTGGCTATCTCTACGGTCAATATAAGAGACTCCGCAACGAATTCACAGGCGTTCTTACCGGTAAGGGTCTTTCTTATGGCGGTTCTCTTATCCGTCCCGAAGCTACAGGTTTTGGCGCAGTTTACTATGTAGACGAAATGCTCAAATCTTTCGGCGACACAATTAAGGGTAAAACCTTTGCCGTATCAGGCTTTGGTAATGTTGCTTGGGGTACTGTTAAGAAGATTACCGAACTCGGCGGTAAGGTTGTTACCATTTCGGGTCCTGACGGTTACATATATGATGAAGACGGCGTAAACACCGACGAAAAGATTGAATTTATGCTTTCAATGCGTTCTTCGGGACACGACAAGGTTAAGGATTATGCCGACAAGTTTGGTGTTCCCTACTTTGAAGGTCAAAAGCCTTGGGGCACAAAGGTTGACATCATTATGCCTTGCGCTACCCAAAATGAGGTTGATGTTAAGGAAGCAGAACAGATTATCGCTAACGGCGTTAAATATTATGTAGAAGTTTCCAATATGCCTACCACTAACGAAGCAGTAGCTCTTCTCAAAAAGAATGGCGTTATCGTTGCTCCTTCTAAGGCAGTTAATGCAGGCGGTGTTGCAGTTTCAGGTCTTGAAATGAGCCAGAACTCTATGCGTTACAGCTGGACCGCTGAAGAAGTTGATGCAAAACTTAAGCAAATTATGAAAAACATCTTCGAAGCTTCCCTTAAAGCCGCTGAAAAATACGGCATGAAGGGCGACCTTGTTGCAGGTGCTAATATCGCAGGTTTTGAAAAGGTTGCAGAAGCAATGATTGCACAGGGCGTTGCATACTAATTCGCAATGCGGAATTCGTAATTCGTAATTTTTGCTAATAAAGATTTAAATTAACCCACCCCGTGGAAAATTCCACGGGGTGTTTTTTTATAATTCCGCATTACGAATTACGAATTCCGCATTAAAATTTGTTCTACTTTGGACAAGTCGCTCATAGACTTTATTGAGGTGAACAAAATGCAAGATAACAAAAGATTTAATGATGTGCTTTATGCAGTATCGGATAGTTGTCGCCAAGTTTTAGGACTCCTGTCACCCACCGTCAAACAGAATGCAAACGAAATCAGAATGCGACTGGGTTTACCCCTTGCTTTGACAGTAGGCACCGAAACGGTTTTTGTAAGAGACAACGGACAAACCCAATTTTTCCTATCAAATGACCTATATAAAATCACCCCAGACGATTTGGAACAAAGTTTTAAAAGACTTTGTAACAACTCGGTTTTTGCACACGAAAACGAACTTAAAAACGGATACATAGTAATGAAAAACGGTAGCCGCGCGGGTGTTTGCGGAAATCTCACCGCAAGCGGCGCTTTAAAGGATATTTCGTCTATAAATCTTAGAATTGCGCGTGAGGTTTTTGGGTGTGCCAATGAGATTGTAAGAGATTACAAAAACGGTGGACTTTTAATAGCAGGACCGCCCGGCAGCGGAAAAACCACAGTGCTTCGCGACCTTATCCGCCAATTATCGGGCGGTATAAACGGCAGACTAACACGCATAGCCGTTGTTGACAGCCGACAAGAAATATCAGGTAGCAGTAATGGCAAAGCCGCCAACGATTTAGGCCCTAATACCGATATTTTAATAACCGAAAACAAAGCAAACGGTATTGAAATTGCTCTTAGAACAATGTTTCCCGATATTATTGCCTTTGACGAAATCAGCACTTTAAGTGAACTTAAAAGCGTAAGCGAAAGTTTTTGCGCAGGTGTAAAAATTATAACCACCGCACATATAGGTAGTATAGAAGAACTGCAAACCAGAGCTGTAACACGCAAACTGCTTTCAAGCGGTGCTATAAGCCAAGTGGCGCTTTTACCAAGGCTTCACGGTGATAAAATAAAGGTAATCAATGCAAAGGAGCGGCTTTCAAGTGTGGCAGTTTAAGATTATAGGATTTATTGCAGTAATTATTGCCACATCTGCAATAGGTTTTTTAAAGTCGCAGCAACTGAAAATTCGTTATAAAAAACTTTGTGCGTTCCAAAACGGACTTATGGAACTAAAAGAACACATACGCTTAAATTCGGGCGAACTCGACCGCATACTAAAGCAAAGTTTCACAATTGATTATAACGATTTCACCCATCTTGAAAAGGAAGATGTGGAAATTTTAAAAGACTTTTTCGACAAATTGGGTATGTCAGATTCAATTGCCGAAGAAAAGCGGTGTGAACTATACGCAAATCTTTTAAACCCACGAATTACAGGGGCAAAAGATAAATATATGGGTCTTGGCAAACTTTACCGCAGTATAGGTGTTTTAAGCGGTGTTTTTATATGCATTTTCTTTATATGAGGTTAAAAAATGGATGTTGATTTTATTTTTAAAATTGCCGCTATCGGCATTATAGTTACTGTGCTTAACTTGGTGCTTATTCGCTCTGGACGTGAAGAACAAGCGATGCTTACCACCCTTGCGGGGCTTGTGGTGGTGCTGCTTATGATTGTAAACTCAGTAGCCGAACTTTTTGATACTGTAAAAGACTTGTTTGGATTGTAAAATGGAAATTGTAAAAATTTTGGTGCTTATTTTTTTATGCGCGGTTATTTGCATTATCTTTAAAAGTTACAAGCCCGAATATTCATTTTTAATTATTATCTTTTGCTCGGTAATTGTTTTATCCTTTATTTTGAAAAACTTAATTACCCCGCTTTCGCTGATTGAGCAAAAAATATCACAAAGCGGTATAAACAGCGGTTATTTCAAAACCGCACTGAAAGCCATGGGTATAGGATATATAACATCATTTGTAGCAGACGCTTGTACCGATGCAGGTCTTACTGCATTAGCAGCAAAGGCACAGTTTGCAGGTAAATGTGCCATTTTTCTGTTGTCTGTTCCCCTAGTTTTAAGCATACTAGAAACCGCCATAGGATTTGTAAAATGAAAAAAGCAATAATTTGTGTATTATTTTTAATATGGATTTTCACGCTTTCTGCTACCGCCGAAGAAACCGACCTTTACAAAGAACAATTGGAGCAAAGCGGAGCATTGGAACTGGAAGATTCACTATCTGATCAAGTAAAAGAATATTTAGAGCAAAATGATATAGATATTACCGACTATAATTGGGTGAACAATCTGTCAAGCGAAAATGTTTTCGCACATATCTGGAATTTTTTGAGAGGCGGATTTAAAAAGCCGCTAATTTCTCTTGGTTTAATTGTTGCAATTGTCCTAATTAGCGCAGCGCTTTTTGATACCAATAATATCCCCGTAAACTCGGCGGTTATTTATGCCGCCACTTTAGCAATAGCGGGGATAATTGTAGTCCCCGTATTTTCATCCATTAACAGTGCTGTATCGGCTATGAAAACCTGCGCTACATTTATGACTGCTTTCGTACCCGTTTTTGCGGTTATTACAACTGCTTCGGGCAAAGCCGCAACATCAGTCACTATGAGCGGTTTGCTTTTGGGCGCGGCAAATGGTGTGAGTCTGCTTTCTAATTATGTGGTAGTTCCCTTAATCGGCGGGTATTTAAGTGTCAGTATTGCCACAGGGATATCCCCTTTTTTAAATAATAACGGTCTTTCTGCCGCAATTAAAAAACTTTCCCTTTGGATAGTTTCGTTTATATCCACAATCTTTTTAGGCATTTTGAGCATACAAACCGTTGTAAATTCCGCCGCGGACAATCTATCTATGCGCACCGCAAAGTTTATAATCGGCTCTTCCGTACCGGTAGCCGGCGGTATATTATCAGAAGCACTAGGCACCCTTACCGCATCAATGTCGCTTTTAAAATCTTCGGTAGGTATCTATGGCGTGGTTATTTGCGCTGTTATTTTTATACCCATACTAATAGAACTAATACTTTGGCGGTTTTCCCTTTGGGTTGCCGACTTTATTGCGCTCAATTTTTCATTACCTAAAATTTCGTCATTGATACAGGCTATTGACACCGTTTTATCGGTGCTTATAGGCATTATACTCCTAACAGGCGCTATGTTTATTATCTCACTCACAGTTGTTGTAGGAAGTACAAGGACATGACACAATTTTTTACCGCATTTTGCACAGGTTGTATCCTTTTGGGGTTACTTTACATCATCTGCCCCGAAGGTAACATATCAAAACCCATAAAATACACATTTAGCCTTGTCTTTTTATGCCTTGTAATATCTGCCGCAAACATCCCTTTTAAAAACATTTCGCTGGAAAGTATTGCTCCGGCAAATAGTCAACAGGACTCAGGTGAAATGCAAATTGCGGCGGCGGAATATGTTTTCGCTTACACATTAAAAGAGCAAAATATAAATTTCAGCGACATTTCAATTTTTACTAATAAATCGCAAGGCGACAGCATAGTAATTAGTAAAGTGGTTATTGTATCGGATGAACCACGGGAAAATATAATCAAAGCATTGGGAGAATTGGCGCAAAATCGAGAGGTTGAAATAGTTAATGAATAATATTTTTTTAAAATATAAAGACAAACTCAAAAACCCAAAGGCGCTCATCATATTAGGCATTGCGGGAATAGTTTTAATCTTTCTTTCAAGTCTTGGCACCGGGAGTGAAAGTAGCGAAAGCGCCGATACATTTTTCACCGAATTTTCGGTAGAAGATTACCGCCTGAAACTAACCGATGATGTAGAGCAAATAGTACAACAAATTACAGGTAATTCTGATGTTACGGTAGTAATCACCCTTGAAAGCGGTATGCGTTATAAATACGCCGATGTGACCGAAGGCTCATCGGAAGATAAAACCGAAAATGACACAGTACAAACTAGCAGCGAATCAAAGCAGGGTTACATAACCGTAAAAACATCTGACGGCGGTGAGCAGGCCCTGCTTGTTACCGCGCAAATGCCCGAAATACGCGGTGTGGCAATAGTATGTGTAGGCGGGGATAATGAACTTATTGCCGAAAAAATAGAAAATACCGTTACGGCGGCATTAAATATTACATCTCACAGAGTATCTATAGCAGGAGGAAACTGAAATGAAAAAAGGCAAAGTATTAGGCAAAGGTCAATTAGCAGTCGGAGTAATGGTAATCGCATTGGCGGCAGCAATATGGCTAAACACGAAATATATGCCGTCATCTACAAAATATTTAGGTGAGGCTTCCTATGTATCGGCCGAGGCCGATACCGAGACCGCGGCCGATACCAAAACGCAGGACTACTTTGCAACCG
Organism: Oscillospiraceae bacterium; assembly: GCA_015066095.1. Classification (GTDB taxonomy): domain Bacteria; phylum Bacillota; class Clostridia; order Oscillospirales; family Acutalibacteraceae; genus UBA737. The sequence continues at coordinate 10,688 of SVPC01000006.1, forward strand.
CTAAGGCAGAACGCAACAAAACACTCAAAAGTGCTATTGAAACGGTTGAAGAAACCCTTAAAAACGATAAGCTGACTGATAAAGATAAACAAAGTGCGCTTAAAAAGATTGAAGCAATTGCCGACACAATGACAAGAGAAGCTAATATTGAAGCTCTTTTAAAGGCAAAAGGCTTTGAAAAAGCAGTAGCCATAATCGGAGCGAACGGAATAAATATTATTGTAAAATCAGATGGGCTAACCACAGCAAACACCATGCAAATTCAGGATATTGTCACAAATGAATCGGGCATAGACCTTTCAAAAATTAAAATTATTCCAACAAAATAAAAAAAAGTTGTAATATTGATAAATAAGTGTTATAATAAGGTAAAGACATTCAAATATATGGAGGTTAAACCTATGGCAAATACAAGCTCCGCTCTTTCAATCAATGTTGACGTTCTTAAAAAAATGACAAAAATGGCCGCTACCGAAATTGACGGTGTAGCAGGCATACCTAATAAGAGTATAGACCTTAAAGGTGTTGTTAAATCTAAAAACCCATTTGCAGGGGTTAAAATCGAGAGTGTAAACGGTGCTTTGGAAATTGTGGTTTACATCATTGTTAAGAAAAGCGCAAATGTTAAAACAGTTGCAGAAGAAGTTCAGGCAAATGTAAAAGATAAAATTCAAACAATGACAGGCTCTGCCGTTACTAAGGTTAACGTTATCATTGCTGATATTGAATTTGACGAGCCCGAAGAATAGTTTTAAAAAGTATTAATTAAGCCGAGTGCAATGCACTCGGCTTTCTATTTTAATATGTAAGACTGTAATCATAAAGTCCTTTAAGCTTTTTAAAAACATTTTGGTAGTCCTGACTGCCTGTTATTTCCGCCATTGCTACACGGCAAAGCTCACTTCTTATACCCTGTGCAGGTGAAGAAAGCAGATGTGTGCCAAAATAAAGCGAAATTCCGTTTTCGGTATCAATCGCAAGGTAAGCGCCTGCTGCACCGCCCCAGCCAAAATCTGAGTAACCTTCCAGTCCCCTGTCACATCTGACACCCAAACCATAACCGTGTGTGCCGTTTGTCCAATAGGTGCGTCTTTGCTCTTTGGTCAAGCGGTTGGTTTGCATAAGAGCCAAAGTTTCAAGCTTTAAAAGTTTACCTGTGCGAAGCGCTTCTAAAAACTTAATATAATCGTCAACAGTAGAAATACCACCGGCACCACCCGAAGCATATTCACTGCCTATTTTATAATTTTGAATATTCTTGCCCACATTTTTATGCTTTCCGTCTGCAAATCGGTACTGCTCGGCAATGGTACTAAGTTCACTTTCGGGTAACATAAAGGTAGTATCTTTCATCCCAACCTTGTCAAAAATATTCTTTTTAACATAAATCTCAAACTTTTCACCTGAAATAACTTCAACAAGCGCCGCCAAAACATCGTGACAAAGGCTATAATGCCACCTGTCCCCTGGCTCGAACAACAATGGCTCTTTTGCCAAGTATTTCATAGCCTCACGGGTTGGACATTTGCCGTTTGTTTCTTCATAACATTTTTTAAGGCTGGGTGAATTCACATCGTACGAAAAGCCTGCCGTCATCTCAAAAAGATGCTTTATAAGTATGGGGTTTTCGGCTTTTTTAATGCCATCGTCAGTCTTTACGGTCATTCGGGAAAATTCGGGCATATAATCCGCCAATTTGTCTTCAAGCGAAAACAAACCTTTTTCCCACAACTGCAAAGCCGCCGTAGCAGTAATCGGTTTGGAGCAGGAGTAGATGTTGTATCTTTCCTTGCCGTTCATCGGAACTTTGTTTTCAATGTCGCTGTAACCGTCAAATTTACGGTAAACACACTTGCCGTCTTTATAAACAATCAAATCGTAGCCTTGAAGACCCAATTCTAAACAAATATCACATATTTTTTTAATGTTTTCAAACATAAACATCACCCAAGAAGATTATAACACCGTTTTTAAAATTTGCAAGTGATTTGTAGGAAGTGATATGTTAAACTATTATTTCAACTGTTTTGCTATACGCTTCGCGCCCTCTCAGGGTTCGAATCCCCTAAATACATAAAAATTAAAAAACCGACCTGTTGGTCGGTTTCTTAATTTGGTGATCCATCGGGGATTCGAACCCCGGACACCTTGATTAAAAGTCAAGTGCTCTACCGTCTGAGCTAATGAATCATTTTTGACAGCCTTAATATTATATCAACAAAGATTGCACTTGTCAACAAAAAATTGCAATTTTTTGAAATTTTAACATTTTTTACGAAAATTTAAAACAAATCAAAAGTATAATAGCTGTTTGCACCAATATAATAGCAGGTAAACCCAACATAAATTTAGTATGTTTTGTTTTGTGGCGTATTATACACATTGTCATATACATTACTGCCGCCCCACCTAAAGCAGATAAAAGCAATAATGTTTTTTCGCTAATCCTTTGTTTTTTATGCTGTGCCGCGCGTTTATCGTAGCAACAAACCACCAATGACAAAAAACTTATCGCCGCTAAATAAATTAACAATACTTCCATCACTTTATCCTAAACAAAATATTTACACAGTTATTATACCACCGCTACACCGCTTTTTCAATTTGTTTTTTCAGTTTGCAGATTATCCGCTTTTCTAAACGCGATATATACGACTGCGAAATACCCAATGTATCTGCCACCTCTTTCTGGGTATATTCTTCATAACCGTTCATACCAAAGCGCATTTCCATAATTTGCTTTTCCCTAACAGGCAAACCCTTAACAAAATTATTAAGCAATTGCTTTTCGTCTTCTTGCTCTACACCCCTGCCGATTTCGTCGCCATCACTTCCCAAGACATCCGAAAGCAATAGTTCATTACCATCCCAGTCTATATTGAGTGGCTCGTCAATAGAAATTTCGTGGCGCCAGGTAGAACTCTTACGCAAAAACATTAAAATTTCATTTTCAATACATCGCGAAGCATAGGTTGCGAGTTTTATATTTCGGTCGGGGCAGAAAGTATTTACCGCCTTAATAAGACCGATTGTACCTATTGAAATCAAATCTTCTATATTAGTATTTGGACTGTCGAATTTACGGGCAATATATACCACCAACCGCAAATTGTGTACTATAAGCATATCTCGTGATTGTTTATCCTCTCTACCTACCAATTCGCTTTCTTCTGTAACGGTTAAAGGCGGCGGTAAAGTTTCAGGCCCATTTATGTAAAAAGTCGGCTTGACAATGCCTATTTTCAGTAAAATCATATACAAAAAATTTTTCAATTTCATAATAATCACCTTAAAATTTCAGGATTGATAATTGCGTTATAATCGTCATTTAACGCCGTTTTTGAAACCGCTAAAAGCGGTTTTTCAAGTACAATTGTTTTACTCTCATATTCTACTGTCGCGCTATCACATCTAAAACCGTTAAGTGCGCCATACCCCGAAACCGTATTACAAGGTATAAGTCTGTATCTTTGTTTAAGCGATGGAGTATTTTCAAAGTCGGTACTGCCCAAAAGTGATTTTACTTCACCTTGGTCGGCAATTATAATCTCACTTTTCCCAAAGCAGTCTTGGAGCGAATTACCCGTATCCGCGATAGCATCAAGACATACACTTTTACCATCTGCAAAAACTGTAACTTTGCACCGTTGTGCCAAGTGAGAACTTCTTTTAAATATGCGCCAAAGCAAAGCAAAAACTACATATCCACCTGCCGAACATACAACCAGAACTATGGGGGAAATGCTAAAATATACAACCGAATTATTTATAACCATTCCGTATGGTTTAAATATCAGCCAAAAAGCAAACATAACCCCTGCATAAGCGCACGAAACCAAAAAGAAAACACCAGCATTTTTAAAAAAGCGTTTTATATTACCAAAACCAAGACATATAAATGTTACCGCAAACGCGACCACAGATTTATATAAAAACTCCGCCACAGCACCCTTCGAAGGTAAAAATATGTAAAGTGCGCAAAGTCCGCCCACAAAGGAAGCCAAAACCATTCTGAAGGTTTTAACCCTCTCCCCCGTAATCTTAGCGGCTGCGAGCAATAAAAAATAATCGACCAATGTGTTCAAAAACACCAGTACATCAGCATAGACAATCAATTTTAATCACCAATTATATTATACCGCCACACCAATGAAAACTTTGTCGATAAAACACACCAACAAAAATAAAAAAGGTAGAAGTTATTAACCTCTACCTTTTATAAACTCTGAATTTTATTCACCAAACGGGAAATCGAAAATACCGTCGTTTTCTTCTTCGGAAATTATCGGTGTTTGGTTTTTAGGTGTTTCTGTAATATTATAACTAGATTCACCTACATTTGCTTTTAAAACGGCATCTATCGTAGTCGGTTTTCGACCTTTACTTACAAAAGTAACCTTAACAGTATCCCCTGCTTTTGCCTTTTCAATAATATCAAGTACAACCTCATCACTTGTAACTTCTATACCATTGATATGGGTGATAATATCGCCTTTTACTATCTTTTTATAAAGGTCGCTGTCTTCCGATACCGAATCAACATATAGACCAACATAATCGTAATTTTTCGTTTCGGCTGCCACCGAATCAATTGCCTTATAAGTTATACCAAGTTTTGCCCTTGTTACAACCTTTCCGTTTTTAATAAGTTCTTCTACTATTCTTTTAACTGTGGTAGTAGGAATAGCGTAACCTACAGCATCAATATCGGCACTTGCAAGTTTGGATGAAGTAATACCAATTACCTGACCATACATATTAACAAGAGCACCGCCCGAACTACCGGGATTTATCGGACAATCGGTCTCTATAAGACGGGCTGAATAACTGGAAGTGGTCTGAACGCGGCGCGAGGTAGCAGAAATTATACCCTTTGTAATGCTCGAAGCATTAGAAGCACCACCGGGACGACCTACTGCTACCACATTTTCCCCGAAAATCAACTGGTCGGAATTACCGAACTTTGCCTTTTTAAAACTACCGTTTTTAATTTTAAGCACAGCAAGGTCAGAAACCTTATCACCTGCTACATACTCGGCATCATATTCCTTGCCGTCATAAGCATAAACCTTGAATTTTGCACCCGAAACCTCGGAATAAATGTGGTCATTTGTTATAATGTAACCGTCATCTGAATATATAACGCCACTAGCATTAGCTGCCGCGCCCTTTCTATTATAAACACAGATACCAACCACACTGGGATTAACCTTTTTATAAACCTGCGCAGCAGTCAATTCATCACTGTCTTGGGGTTTAGCCTCTAAGCCTACACTCACATCGCTTCCCACAAAAACACCAAGTGAAGAATTTTTGCCTACAAAATATCCTGTAGCACATGCGGCGGTAAGCACAAAAACCGCAATCATTATAATAACAAAAAACTTAAGTCCTCGGCTTGTGGGTTTGGAATCTTTTAAAGGCTCAACTACAGAAAAATTTATAGGATTATAATTTTCAACATAGGGCGAATTTAAACCGTTATTATTTTCATCCCGCTCTAAATCCGACTCAGTTTCGAAAGAAGTTATAGATTGAACATCATTCATTACCTCAATCTGAGGCTCTTCAAAATCCTGTGTTCCCATATCAGATGTATTTTCTGAAATTTCAACCGAACTTTGTTTTTGTTCCGCAGATTCGCCGAAAATATTGTTATTTTCTTCCATCATGATTCTCCTTTGGTATAGTAACTTTAAAGGTGGTAAATTCGTTTTCCTTACTCATAACCGAGATTTTACCACTATGCGCTGTTACAATAGTCTTTACAATATAAAGTCCTAATCCTGTGCTGTTTTTAACATCAGAACGAGATTTATCAACCTTATAAAACCGCTCGAAAACAAACGGCAACTCGCTTTGAGGTATACCTTTACCGGTATTACTTATGGTGAAAATTATTTCATTTTGAGTATCCCTAAAATCAAATGAAATTTTTCCATTCTCATTTACAAATTTTATAGCATTATCAACCAAATTGTAAAGCACCTGATATAGCATATCTTTATCGGCATAAACATTTGTTGGGTCAATGCTGTCAAGACCAACTATTTCAATCTTTTTACTCTCAACGCGTTGTTCCTGACTAATCATTATTGTACATAAAAGAGAGTAAATGTCAAACTCTTGTTTTTTAAGAACCTCTTCACCCGACTCAAGCCGTGTAACACTAAGCATACCGTTAACAAGGCGTGAAAGACGCTTAACTTCACTTGAAACGATACCTAAATAATATTCTCTGTCTTCTTGCTTTATTGTTCCATCTAGAATGCCGTCTATAAAACCTGCAATAGTGGTCATAGGTGTTTTAAGTTCGTGCGAAACATTACCCACAAAACTGCGTCGCATACTCTCAAGGCGTGATAGCGAATTTGTCATCATATTAAATGAAACCGCCAGTTCCCCAATTTCGTCATCACTGGTTACAGGCACACGCTTAGAAAAATCACCTTTAGCCATCGCCTTTGCCGCTTCGGACATACTCTTCAAGGGCTTGGTCAGTTTATATGTCATAATATATATAGCCACAAACATAAAAAGAAGCGGAATTATAGCCCATAGATAATAAATTTTAGACAACTGACTTATCAAATCGTGTGACTGCGAAATAGGTAATGTGGCAAAAACATAAAATTCTTTATTTTCACCGATAGCCTTTGCCGAAACATATTGCGGATATTTATACATTTTAAGGCCTGTTATTTCGCTTATGCCGTCACCTGTTGCGCGGTCTATAACATCCTTAGGTATAATATACGAAGAATGCATACACTTTTTATTTTGCTGCCACTGTGAACAAGCACATTTTAAAACCGCACCGTGCGAATCTGCAATAAAAATATCCGCGTCGGTAACATTTGCTAATGGAGATGCTATTGCCAAAAACTGCTCATCGGCATCGGTGGATAAATCAGTAATGCTTTCACTCAACTCGTCACAGCATTTCTCTAATGTGGAATATGAAGAATTGGTTATATGGTCGTTAAGCACAACCGAAAAAATCATCATAAGTACCACAATACTCACAACTATTATAATAACCGTTGTGAAAAAATATTTTTTAAAAAGTTTAAGTTTCATCTACTTAACCTCAAATTTGTATCCCACACCCCAAACAGTTTTAAGCGACCATTCGTATGAAATATTTTCCAACTTTTCGCGCAATCGCTTTACGTGTACATCCACCGTACGCGAATCACCGTAATAATCAAAACCCCACACCTCATCAAGCAACTGGTCACGCGTGTACACCCTGTTTGGATTATTTGCCAAATGATAAATAAGTTCCAACTCTTTTGGTGGGGTGTCAATTTGTTTGCCGTCAACTTCTAATTCATAATTAGTAAGGTTAATACGCAATTTATCGTATTTTACTTCGCTAATCTGCTTTTTATTCTTATCATTACTGCGACGCAAAACAGCCTTTACACGCGCCACAACTTCCTTAGTGTCAAACGGCTTTGTTACATAATCATCCGCACCAAGTTCCAGCCCTAAAATCTTATCAAAAACCTCTCCCTTGGCGGTTATCATAATAATAGGTGTTTCCATAGTTTTTCTTATCTCACGGCATACCTGCCAACCATCAAGTTTAGGAAGCATAATATCAAGCAAGATTAAATCGGGATGATTTTTTAAAGCCATATCAACCGCTTGTTCGCCATCATTTGCGACTATTGTTTCAAAACCCTCTTTTTCGATATAAAGGCGTAACAATTCACATATATTAAGGTCATCATCCACTATTAAAATTTTACTTTTCACAATGTACACCCACTTTCAAACAATATTTTAACACATTATGACAAGCATTATATTAAAAAAATATGAATATTTTCAAAAAAAAGAAAAAGGCTGTCTCCAAGGAGACAGCACATCAGACTTAAAATTATTCTTCAGCCGATTCTTCTTCCTTCATTTTTGCGAAGCATTCACTGCAATAAACCGGACGGTCATCACGGGGAATAAACGGAACCTTTGCTACACCACCGCAAGCAGCGCATACAGCTTCGTGCAATTCTCTCGGTGCTCTTCCTGCATTCTTGCGTTTGTCGCGGCAAGGTTTACAACGTTGCGGCTCATTTTCGAATCCCTTAGATTCGTAAAACTCCTGCTCTCTTGCAGTGAAAACAAACTCCTCTCCGCAATCTTTGCAAACCAGTGTCTTGTCTTCGAACATTTCCTATTACCTCTCTTAGGTTTTTATTATTGCCCCGGACGGTATCGAGCCGTCTTCTTTGATTACAACGTTTTCCCTTTAAACTACATGGGCATATTTTAACGGCTTATGCCGTTATTTGATTTTTTTGCGAATTCTACTAAGCGCATTACCTACCGATTTTTCGGTTATATTCATTAAATCGGCTATTTCGCGGTAGCTCTTACCGTCAAGAAAATATTGTAAAACACTATACTCCAAATTAGAAAGTTCCAAACGGATATTATCAGCCAAAGCCTTATAATTCTCTTTTTCAATAAGAATGCTTTCGGGATTAGTTTGTACCGCTATCTCGTTTTCTTCTAACGATAAAAGTAAATCTTCGGGGATAACCTTTTGCGCATTGTTTTTTCGAAGATGTGCTATAACAGAACGCTTAATACAAACACCGGCGAGTGCTGAAAAAGTGGCTTTTTGCGCATCGTAATTTTTAACCGCCGAATATAACGCGAAAGTTGCCTCTTGAACCGCATCTTCAACCTCGTTAGAAGGACAGTATTTTTTAGCAGTTTTAATAATCAGCGGAAGATAACGGTCAATAATAATCTGCAGATTTTCATACTCTCCCGCATTTATTAGTGAAATTACCTCATTATCACTTAAATTTTTGTTATTTTCGACAAAATTTATTCCCATTAAAGCACCAAAATCGTATTAGTTAACAATCTTTTTATATAATAACCTATATAAATTTAAAAGTCAAGGAAAATTTTTTACTCTAAATTATTGCAATATAACCAAAACTGTTGTATAATTTGAATAATAAAAGATTCGAGGGAAGTTTTATGAATTTTACACCCATTGATAATAACTCTTTGGTCGAAGGCTTTTGCATTATTAAAAGCGTCGATAAAAAGACATCTTCTAAAGGTGATACTTATTTGGATATGACTTTGGGCGACAGTGACGGCGAAATAAATGCAAAACTTTGGCGCTATTCTGCCGATATTCACGGTGAATATGATGCCAACCAAATAGTAAAAGTACGCGGCACTATTTCGCAGTATAACGGCACAGACCAATTGCGCGTTGAGCGCATACGTCCCACCACACCTGAAGATAATATTAAAGCAGAAGATTTTGTTAAATCGGCTGATTATTCGGGCGAAGAAATGTATGACGAGTTGCTTAATATATCTTTAAGTTTTAGTGATGAAAACCTTAAGATGCTGGTAAGTGAAATTTTAAAGGATAACCGCTTAAAACTATTATACTGGCCTGCTGCTTTCAAACTTCATCATGCCTTACGCGGCGGTCTTCTTTTCCACACACTTTCTATTGTGCGTTTGGCACAATCAGTTTGCGAAATTTATCCGTTTGTAGACCGCGAACTTTTAATATCGGGCGCTATTTTGCACGATATAGCCAAACTTTCCGAATTTGAGGTTGCCGACACAGGTATTGCCACAGGTTATTCGGTACAAGGCAACCTTTTAGGTCACCTTGCTATGGGCGCTATGGTAATAAACAAATATGCCGAAAAATTGGGCACAGAGAAAAAGACCGCTACCCTTTTAGAGCATATGGTTCTTTCACATCATGGTGAACCTGAATTTGGGGCTGCGGTACGCCCATCTTTTATAGAGGCGGAACTTTTATCCGAACTTGACCTTATGGATTCACGTGTATTTGAAATGCGCGAAGCGGTGGCAAACACCCAAGCGGACGATTTTTCGGGTAAATTGTGGGCTATGGATAACCGCAAACTTTTTAACCATAATCGTGTAGAGTTGGATAAACCCACAAAGTTATTTTAATAATAAGAGTATAAAACAAAAGGAGAAAACACTATGAAAATCACAAAAGATATGCTCATTGGCGATGTATTAGATATTGATACAGGTTGTGCACAGTATTTTTTTGAAATAGGTATGCATTGTTTGGGTTGCCCTGCTTCTCGCGGTGAAACCATTGAACAGGCTTGTCAGGTACATGGCACCGACTGTGATACTTTAGTAGAAAAACTTAATAAATATTTTGAAGGCAAATAATGTCTACACTTAGTTTACGCCTTAAAACAATCGCTTCCCTTGTGCCTTCCGGTGCAAGGGTTTGTGATGTAGGTACAGACCATGCTCGTTTGCCGATTTATCTTAAACAAAACAATATCGCAAAAACCGTTATTGCCACCGAGCTTAATGAAAAACCGCTCAAAAATGCTCAGACAAATATTATCGAAAGTGGTGTGAGCGGTATTTCATTGCGCCTTTGCGACGGTCTTTCGGCAGTGACGGCGGACGAAGCCGATACTGTTATTATCGCGGGCATTGGCGGTGAGGTTATATCGGGCATACTTAAAAACTGCGATTGGATTAAACATAAAGGTATTTCTTTAATTTTACAACCTACCACCTCGCCCGAGGTTTTACGCCGTTTTTTAATACAAAATGCTTTTGAAATCGTCATCGAAACCCCTGTTTTTGAAAACAAAAAAATCTATTCGGTAATTACGGCAAAATACACAGGTAATAAAATCGTTTATCCCGATAGTTATTATTACATAGGCGAAATTCCCAAAACCGACGACGGTATGGTTTATATCAAAAAACAACAACGAAGAATTTTTGAGTGTATGTCAGCACTCGAAAATATTGAAAGCCGAAAAGACGAATATGAATTTTACAGTCGTGTTTTTGGGCAAATAGAAAATCTTTTAACGGAGAATAACTAATGGCATTTGACGGCGCTTTTCTTCATAAAGTGATTGACGAATTAAAAACTGCCACAGACTGTCATGTGGACAAAATATACCAGCCCTCACGCGATGAGTTGGTTTTTTTGTTGCGCAAAAAAGGTCTTCAAAAAAGACTTTTAATATCAACTAAATCGGGCGCACAAAGGGTGCATTTTACTGAAAATAAATACGAAAACCCCCAAACCCCGCCAATGTTTTGTATGCTTATGCGGAAATACTTATCTGCCGCGCGGCTTGTAGATATAATTCAACCTGAATTAGAGCGTGTTGCTACTTTTGTGTTCTCATCAACAAACGAAATGGGCGATATTGTAGAATTACGCTTAGTGTGTGAACTGATAGGCGGTAAAGCAAATATTATTTTAGTTAATTCGGATGGGAAAATCATAGATTCTTTGCGTCACAGTGATGTTGAATCTTCTTCACGGATGATTTTACCTGGAGCCACCTATACCCTACCACCAAAAAGCCCAAAACTAAACCCCTTAACCTGTGGGGTATCTGAAATTTTAAATTCAATACCGGATGGCTCGTTACTTTCTGTCATAGACGGTTTTTCACCCCTTATATGCCGTGAAATTGAAAACAGTCCAACCCCCGTAAAAACACTTGAAATTATACTCGATGATTTAAAAAACAACACTTTGCCTACTCTCATTTACGATAAAGAAAATAGGCCTTTTGATTATACCTATACTATGATTGCACAATACGGCAGTTCATTTGAAAACCGCCATTTTGAAAGTTTTTCTGCACTTTTAGACGCATTCTACACCCAAAAAGAAACCGCTTTGCGCATAAATACAGCGGCAAAAGATATTATAAAACTTTTAACCAACCTAAAAACCCGCACCGAAAAGAAATTAACATTACGCCTTGCAGAACTTGAAAAATGCAAAAATCGTGAAACCTTGCGTATATATGGTGAACTTATTAAAGCCAACCTTTTTCAAATAGAAAAGGGTGCTTCGTATGCCGAAGTACCTAACTATTATAGTGTAAATTTAGAAATGGTACGAATTCCGCTTGACATTTCACTTTCACCCCAAAATAATGCTAACAAATACTTTAAGGAATATAAAAAAACCTACACCGCAGAGCAAACCTTAAAAGAATTAACCCAAAAAGACAAGCAAGAACTTATATATTTTGATTCGGTGCTGGATACAATTGACCGCAGTAAAACTCTTGCCGAGATAGCCGAAATACGCGCCGAATTGGCAGAATCAGGATATATAAAGCAAACTTCCAATCCTAAAAAGAACAATACTCAAAACATCTCTTATAAAGAATATCTATCCGACGAAGGATACAAAATTCTCGTGGGTAAAAACAACAAGCAAAATGATTATATAACTACTGTTTTGGCAAATAAAAACGATTTGTGGTTTCATGTCAAAAATATTCCAGGTAGCCATGTTGTTGTTATGAATTCGGGAAAAGAAGTAACCGAGCAAACAATCATACAAGCAGCGCAATTAGCAGCCGCAAATTCAAAGGCTTACGCTTCTTCAAATGTTGCGGTGGACTATACTCCCATAAAATATGTCAAAAAACCTAGCGGTGCAAAACCGGGTATGGTTATTTACACAACCAATAAAACGGTTTATGTAACACCAAAGGAGGGTGCCAAATGAAAATAGGAGTTTCTACCGCTTCTCTTTATCCGCTTGAAACCGAACTGGCATTAGAAAAAATAGGCGAAGCGGGAGTTAAAACAACCGAAATTTTCTTTAATTGTGAAAGCGAATTAAAGCCTTCCTTTGTTGATATGCTTTTAGATATTAAAAAAGATTACGGTCTTGATATAACCGCCATACATCCTACCTTGTCTTTGGCTGAGTCTTTTATGATTTTTTCGGAATATGAGCGCAGATTTTATGAATCACTTCAAAAATTTACCCGTTATTCCGAAGTGGCACGAGAACTTGGCGCAAAATATATAATACTCCACGGCGGAAAACCAAATGGTCTTACCACAGATGAAGAATATTGTGAAAAGTTTATGGCATTAAACCGCGAAACCCAAAAAAACGGCGTTACAGTTTTACAGGAAAATGTAGTTAGATACCGCTCGGGCGATATCGAATTTTTGCGTTCTATGAAAGATATTTTAGGTGACGATGCCCAATTTTGCTTTGATATAAAGCAAGCCATCCGTTGTGGATATAACCCAATAGATTTAGTAAACGAATTTATTGAAAATATAAAACATTTTCATATTAGCGACCACTCATTAGCAAGTGACTGTCTTCTTCCACTTAACGGAAATTTTGATTTTAAAGGCTTTTTTGAAATTCTGAAATATAACAATTTTGGTGGAGCTTGTAACATAGAAGTTTACAAAAACGCTTATAAAAATCCCGACGAAATTTTCGTATCGCACAAAAAACTTTTGAGTATTTAAAAAAGTGTTGATTTATTTTATATTATAAGTTATAATGTCAAATGGGTCTTTGCGACACCATGAATTTATAGAAATGAGGATTGACGTGAACGAATTTTCTATTTATCACATTTTCCGTTTAATAATTAAAAACTTTTTCTTAATTTTGCTGACAGCCATTGTCTTTGGTGTTGGTACTTTTTGTTATTGTAAATTTTATTTACCCGAACGCTTTACCGCAAGTGGTTCGGTTGTAGTTACCAATGGTGGTATTATAAACAAAGATACTTCAAGTGAACAACAACTGCAAAATAGCAACGATAAAGTAAACAATGCTGATATTACGGCTTCTATCAACCTTCTTGATACTGTTGAAGACTGCCTTTTAGACCATCCCATTTATGAACAACTTTCCAAAGAGCTTAACGGCAAATACTCCGCCGCACAGCTTAGAAGCTTTGCTTCAATCAGCAAACGTGACGATTACTCACTCTTTATAGACGTTCGTTTTGAGATGACCAACCGCGATGAAGTGGTAAAAATCACAGATATGTTTTTGGAACTCACTCCTGAATATATAAAAGAATATGTCCCCGGCGCTCAAACCAAGGTCACCAAGAGCGACGGCAGTGTTGCAAAAACCTATCCTAACACCGTTTCTTCTACACTCTTGGCTATGGTTATAGGCGGTTTGTTGGCATTTGTTATTGCTTATATAATTTCACTTTTCAACACAACAATCCAATCAGAAGAAGAATTCAAAGACCGTTACAACATTCCTGTTTTAGGTGATATACCTGATTTTGCAACCGCCAAATCGGGGAAATATGCAAAATCATATTATAAAGGAGGTAGTTACTATGGCAATTAAGTCTGTCAAAAACGGTTCGGGTGAAAAAATTATTAACTCCGAGCTTAACAAAACTCCTTTTGCAATAGTAGAATCTTATAAAAACCTCCGTACAAATCTTATTTCTATTCTTTCTAAAAATGATGGTAAGGTTTTAGCCATTTCAAGTCCCAACGCGGCTGAAGGTAAATCTACAACTGCGCTTAATATCGCAATAACACTTTCACAACTTAATAAAAAAGTTGTTATTCTTGATACCGACGCTCGCAAACCATCCATTCACAAAAAGGCAAAAATTAACAATGACAAAGGTTGTATGGATGTACTTTTGGAAACCGGCACCATCGACGATGTAGTTGTTCATTACAACAATTTTCTGGATGTTATCCCCTCGGGTGCAAAGGTTAAAAACCCATCTGAATTATTTAGTACTCCCGCTTTTGATAAACTTTTGGCAGATTTGCAAGAAAAATATGATTTTATTATTCTTGACACTCCACCCATCAATGTAGTATCTGACACCTTGATAATTGCCCAAAAGGTTGATACTTTAGTAATGGTTATACGCGCAGGTGTAACAAAATATGAAGCATTTGAATATGCTTACGACAGCCTTAAAGTGCTTGATATTGAACTTGATGGCGTTATAATCAACGGTTCAGGCGGTAAAGGCGGATATTATTCAAGAAATAAGTATAGCTATTATCGTTATGCAAACCAACAAAACTCAAATAATGAATAAAATAAACGGGAGAACTTTTCTCCCGTTTTTGCATAAAAACAGGAGGTGGTAAAAATGTATCTCGATATCCATTCACATATTTTGTATGGTATTGATGACGGTGCCAAAGATTTAAACTCTTCACTTGCATTATTAAATGAATTAAAAAATCAAAATGTTACTGATGTTATATTAACACCGCATTTTTACCCCTTAATCGACACATTGGATGATTTTTTAATAAAACGCGAAGAACATTACAATAATCTTATAGAAGAAATAAAACAAAACCCTTTTCCGAATATTTACTTGGGTTGTGAGATATTATATTACAGTGGAATAAGTAATGCTTCCCTTCTTCAAAAATTCACACTCGCTAATTCTAAATATATATTGTTAGAACCTAATTTCGGTCTTTTAAACAAACACTTTGAGTATGAACTTAATAAACTTAAAGAATTAGGCTTCAAGCCCATAATTGCACATATCGAGCGCTATCACAAAGCCAGCGGTTATAAATCTTTCTTAAAATTCGCAAAAGAAAATGACATTCCTTTACAGGTAAATGCCACTTCATTCTTTACAAAACACTACACACACACACTTAAAAAACTTATAAAGGAAGACCTTATTTGTTATATCGCTTCTGACACTCATTCTGTCACTATGCGTCCGCCTATGATAAAAGATTCGCTTTGCAAAATAGGCGAACTTTACGGCGAAGAATATAGAGAAAAACTTATTTCCCGTTCTATGCGATTGTTAAATGAAATCACTCATAAGGAACCCGTATATGACATCAAAAAACCTTAACATAAACCATAAAAATGGTATTTGCTATATCACATTCCCTAAAATAGAAGAAACAGGTCTTGTAAACCACCTGTTTTCCACCCGTATAGGCGGTGTAAGTGAGGGATATTTCGGCTCTATGAATGTTAGTTTTAACCGTGGCGATAAACGCGAAGCGGTTATAGAAAATTACCACCGTTTGTGTGATACCCAGGGTATAGATATTAAAAATCTTGTACTTAGCGCCCAAACCCATACCGACAATGTAAGGGTCGCAACAAAAAATGATTGTGGCACAGGTATTTTCTCCCCCGCTTTTTGCGATGTTGACGGACTTATAACAGGCCAAAGCAAAGTGGCACTCGTAACACAGTACGCCGATTGTACTCCCCTTGTATTTTTAGACCCTCAAAAAAAGGTTATTGCCACATCCCATTCAGGTTGGCGCGGAACAGTTAAACAAATCGGCAAAAAAACTGTTGAAAAAATGCAACAAGAGTTCGGTTGTAATCCAAAAGATATAATTGCGGGTATCGGTCCTTGCATTGGCAAATGCTGTTACGAGGTTGACGACCCTGTTTATAACGAATTTTTAAAACTTGAATTTTTAAACTTATCTAAAATCTTTACAAAAAAATCAAACGGTCATTATATGCTCGATTTAATAGAAGCCAACCGCCAAATACTTATAAATGCGGGTATAAACCCTGATAACATTGACTTGTCTGATATTTGTACTTGTTGTAACAGTGATAGTTTACATTCGCATCGTGTCACTGGGTGCAAACGGGGCAATTTAGGTCTTATAATAGAATTAAAATAAAAAATCAAGGGATATCCCTTGATTTTTTTATTACCAAAATTCCTACAATACATTTAACAAGGCTTGTTACTAAATAAACAAAATACAAAAGCCCATCCAGACGGGTAAACAAATTACCAAAAGTCACCGTACTGCCCACCGAAGAATAAGGACAATCGAGTCTAGTGGAAAGCGCGATACCAAACAACAAAACCGTATTAAGCAAACAAATTCCCAATAATATAAACCCTATGCCGATTCCTAAAACGCCCGTCTTTTTGGAAAATCCGTTAAGCCGTGCGAAAACCGCTAAAATTCCTGTAGGCAAAGCAACACTTAGAACATACGGCAACAATTGATTTCCAAGTTCTGCAAATGACGGGATATTATAAATAAAAATATTTTTCACATTAAAATCTTTAGCTGTAGACAAAAAGTAAACCAAAAACACAAAAGCTATAATAAAAACACTTATAATTGAAACTTTTAAAACCGCATTTCCTCTAAAGGATGCATAAATAATTAAAAGTGCGAAAGAAACTGCTATTAAAATGGGTGTTGTTTGGGGTAATAAATTATCACTTATAAATACGATAAAAGTAATAAATGTATCCGCTACACAAAAAAGTGACAACAACCAAATAACCGCTGTAAAAAGTCTAGAAAACGGTATATAATAAAACAAAAAATACACGCCTATTGATAAAATAAAAGAGATTAAGAATGCCAAAAAATTATACTTGTTTGCGTTATTTATGGGCGCTGTAATCACAGTATTACCCAACACAAACAATACACACAAGGCACCAAAAAGTTTATTGGAACAATTTGCTTTTTCCATCAAAATACACCCCTTTGTCTTTTACCGATATTGTGGGTAATTTCACATTTTGCACATCATTTAAAATCTCAAAAAATCTGTTTTTTGTGGCATTGTTTTGTTTTAAAAGCCCCATAATATCGTATCCCACACACGACGAGGATACCGGCTTTGCCGATAAAAGTTCTTTTGCATTTTTTGCTTTCACAAAGTATGCCGAAAGGGTTATAGGGTCGGTATCGTAACAATAATTTTTAATGTCTTTAAATTGGTCGGCATCTATATTTTCACCAATCACAATCACACCGCAATGAGAAAGCAAAAGAGGTTGGGTGCAACTATTTTTAATTTGCTTTACCGCTTTATCAATACTGTCGCCTTTTCCGTTTAAAAGTTTAAGGGTTTGCTCCTCGTTTTCGGAATTTATAATAACCGCTTCAAAATAAACATTGTACTTGCCGTTTTCATTATCAAAACCTATACTTGAAATAAGATATTCGGGACCTGTTTTTTCGCAACCGCAAAGTAAAAACAAAAACAGAACCGCAAAAATCACTTTTTTCATTTTTTATTACCCTTTCGCACCTTATTTTTGTTAAAAACAGGTCGGTAAACCATATAACTCCACGGCAACCTAAATAAAGTATCCTTAAGGCTTTGAATGTTGGCTTTTTTAAGTGAAATTGTGTAATCTATCCCAAAAGAATTGAGAGAAAAAACATAAAAAAGCAAGAAAATCAACCCTAAAAAATACCCGTAAAGCCCCAAAACAGAAGATAATGCCACAAAACCTATTCTAAAATAAAAAACAGCACTTTTAAGCCTTGGTAACATTAGTCCCGCTATACCCGAAAGCGCCACTATTATAAGTATCGGCGAACTGATAATTCTGGCTTCCACCGCTGCCTGTCCTACCACAAGACCGCCTACAATGCTTAGTGCATGACCCAAGTTTTGGCTCATTCTGATACCTGCTTCTTTGAGTATTTCGAAAACCAAAATCATAACCACACACTCGGTCATAGGTGTGAACGGCACACCACCTCGCAGCTGCATGACCGATATTACAAACGGGGTTGGCAAAAGTGCGCGGTGAAATGTAGAAAGTGCTATAAAAACTGCGGGTATGCTAATGCTTAAAAAGAAACAAAAATAGCGGAGTAACCGTTCTGCTGAACTTAAAAGATAATTTTGATAGTAATCTTCATCCGACTGAAAATTTTCACAAAACAAATAGGGTATTGTAGCCACCATTGGTGTACCGTCTACCACTATGGCAATTCGCCCTTCTAAAAGCCGCGCCGCAACCACATCAGGACGCTCTGTCAGTCCGCTTGTTTTAAAAATCGGACTCCCCTTTTCTTTAATCAATTCAATTATATAGTTAGTATCAAGTATACCGTCTATATCTATTTTTTGTATTTTTTTCTTTAATTTTTCGAGTATTTTTTCATTGGCAAGTGTACCCAAGTAACAAACAAATACCGCAGTCGAGCTGCGTCTGCCGACACGGAACATTTCGGTGCAAAAATCGGGAGTCAAAAGTTTGCGCCTGAGCATTGCAAGATTTAAAAGCGCCGCTTCTTCAAAGCCCTCGCGCGGACCTTGTAATATGCGTTCTTCCTGCGGCTCGTTAATACCACGGGTGCGAAAGCCCTTAACATCCATCATAAGTGCCTGCTTACTGCCGTCTATAAGCAAAAGCGCCTCACCGTAAAGTATGCCCTCAAGCATATCTGCCACTATTTCTTTTTGCTTTACATCACGCGCAAAAAGTATTTGCTTGCCGATATAATCGGTTATACTTCCGCTTTCATTATTCACATTTTGGGTAAGAAGCGGACGGATTATTGCTTCATTTATCTGTTCGGAATCGGTCATACCGTCCATATAAACAAGCGCACAATCAAACGGTACTTCTTTCCGTGCCGAAATCTCCTTAACACGCAAAATAACATCCCTTTTAAAAATGTCTTTAAAAAATGCAATATCCTCTTTTAAATTACCGCTTAAATAACTGTTTTTATAATCTGCTATCTGCCCAGACATAAAGTCACCACACTTAATTTTTAATAGTGTGTGCAGTTTTAAAACCAAAATACAAAAGCCCTCCAAAAGGAAGGCTTTTAAACGATTTTTTATATTCTTCTAAACATATATCAGGACAAAATCACCTATTCATCAAGTTTAAGTACCGCCATAAATGCTTCTTGCGGAACTTCAACATTACCTAAACGGCGCATACGCTTTTTACCCTCTTTTTGTTTTTCAAGAAGTTTTTTCTTACGGGTAATATCACCGCCGTAACATTTAGCAAGTACGTCTTTACGCATAGCCTTAACGGTCTCACGCGCAATAACCTTGCCCGAAACCGCAACCTGTACAGGCACTTCAAACAACTGACGCGGTATGAATTCTTTTAACTTTTCGGCTATTTTACGAGCACGAGCATAGGAATTATCTGTATGCACAATGAAGGATAGTGCATCCACCATATCACCTGCAAGTAAAACATCAAGTTTTACAAGTTTGCTCTTTTCATAACCTTTCATCTCGTAATCGTAACTGGCATATCCTTTTGTACGAGATTTTAATGCATCGAAAAAGTCGTAAACTATCTCGCCCATAGGCATAATATAGTGAATATCCACACGGTCGCCCATATATTTCATATCGGTATAAACACCGCGACGTTCTTCACAAAGTTGCATTATAGTGCCAACATAATCACTCGGCGAGTAAATATGCACATCTGCCACAGGCTCAAGTGCTTCTGCAATAATTGCAGGGTCGGGGTAGTTTGTAGGGTTGTCCACCGTAATGGTTTCACCCGACGTAAGTGTAAATTTATACTCAACACTTGGTGCTGTGGTAACAAGGTCGAGATTATATTCCCTTTCCAGTCTTTCTTGGATAATTTCCATATGCAAAAGTCCTAAAAATCCGCAGCGGAAACCAAAGCCCAACGCATTAGAACTTTCGGGCTCGAAAAGGAGTGAAGCATCGTTTAACTGTAATTTATCAAGCGCATCGCGCAAATCGGGATATTTAGCGCCGTCAGCAGGGTAAATACCGCAGAAAACCACGGGGTTAACCTTGCGGTAACCCTCAAGCGGCTCAGATACAGGATTATCCACCAAAGTAATCGTATCACCTACACGCGCTTCACTTACAGTCTTAATAGAAGCTGCCAAATAGCCTACTTCGCCCACTTCCAAAACATCGCAAGGCTCCATAGATGTGGCGCGTTTACGACCCAGTTCTACAATATCAAAGGTGGCGCCTGTAGCCATCATTTTAATGGTGTCCCCTGCTTTTATCTTACCACTCATAACACGGAAATACACTATTACACCCTTATAAGGGTCATAATAAGAATCAAATATAAGTGCCGAAAGCGGTGCGTTTGCGTCGCCCTTAGGTGCAGGAATTTCGGTAACAATTTTTTCCAAAACCTCTTCGATGTTTTCACCTGTTTTAGCCGAAATCAAAGGTGCATTGTCGGCAGGAATGCCGATAATATCCTCTATCTCTGCTTTGACGCGTTCAGGCTCGGCAGAAGGTAAATCAATTTTATTGATAACAGGCAAAATTTCAAGCCCGTGGTCTACCGCCAAATAGGTGTTCGCCAAGGTCTGCGCTTCAATACCTTGCGAAGCATCAACTATAAGCACCGCCCCTTCACAAGCCGCGAGCGAACGCGAAACCTCATAGTTAAAGTCCACGTGACCTGGAGTGTCTATTAAATTAAGTTCGTATGTTTCACCGTCTTTTGCATCGTAATATAAAGTTACCGCGTGTGCTTTAATGGTAATACCGCGTTCACGCTCCAAATCCATACTATCAAGTATTTGTTCTTCCATATCACGACTTGCAACCGATTGTGTATGCTCGAGTAATCGGTCAGCCAAAGTTGACTTGCCGTGGTCAATATGGGCTACTATACAAAAATTTCTGATTTTATCAAGCGGAAATGACACTAACTTTTCTCCTTACTGTTGTGTTTTATAATCGTGTGTATAATCACTATTATCGTATAATAAGTTTATTGTATCATAAAACAACAAAATTTACAAACCATTTATTTAAAAAACATTGGGCAAATTTCTTGACAATGGTGTTATATTGTGATATTATATATAAAGTTTAATTATATTATTATACGCATGGCGCTATGACGCCAACAACACCGTGATTTTTTCTTCGCGGTTGTTGTGTTCGCCTTGCCTTTTGGCAGGGTGTTTTTTTAAGAAAGGCGGGAATTTTTTGAACAATATGATAAATAATGCAAAGGTTTATGAAAATGGCACATTTATTGTTAAAGATTTTCCGCTTCCTACAGGCGGTATTGTTTCTAATTTCAATAATTTATTTGTTTTCCCGGCTTTTTGTGACGTTCACGTTCACCTAAGAGAGCCGGGTTTTTCATATAAAGAAACCATTAAAAGCGGTACTATGGCTTGTGCTCACGGCGGATATACCGATGTCTGCTCAATGCCCAATCTTAACCCCGTACCCGATAGTGCAAAGCATTTAAAGGCTCAACTCGATATTATAGAAACCGATGCTGTAATAAATGTCTACCCCTATGCCTCAATTACAGTCGGACAAAAGGGTGAACAACTTTCGGATTTTGAAAATCTTCGTCACGCTTTTGCCTTTTCGGATGACGGCCGCGGTGTGCAAAACGAAGAAATGATGCGTGAGGCTATGAAAAAAGCCAAAGAACTTGGCAAAATTATAGTAGCGCATTGTGAAGATAACAGTTTACTTTTCGGCGGTTACATTCACGACGGCGAGTATGCAAAGGCTCACGGCCACAAGGGTATATGTAGTGAAAGCGAATGGAAACCCATTGAACGCGACCTGAAACTTGCTAAAGAAACAGGTTGTAAATACCACGTTTGCCACATTTCCTGCAAAGAAAGTGTGGAACTTATAAGAAAAGCCAAAGCCGATGGGGTGGATGTCACTTGCGAAACCGCTCCCCACTATTTGGTGCTTACCGACAAAGACCTTAAAGAAGATGGCAGATTTAAGATGAATCCGCCGCTTCGAAGCGAAGCCGACAGACTAGCCCTCATAGAAGGTATAAAAGACGGCACTATTGATATGATTGCTACCGACCACGCGCCACACAGCAGTGAAGAAAAATCAAAAGGACTTGAAAAAAGCGCTTTCGGTATAGTAGGCATTGAAATTGCATTCCCTGTTATGTACACATACCTTGTAAAAACGGGCATAATAACATTAGAAAAACTTATTGAAATCATGGCTATAAATCCCCGAAAGCGGTTTTCGATACCGCAAAGCGGCTACACCATATGGGATTTAGATAAAAAATTCACCGTAGACACAGACGATTTTTTATCCAAAGGCATTGCAACCCCATTTGAAGGGTGCGAACTTTACGGTCAAAACAAACTTACCGTTTTAGGCGATGAGATAAAATATATTAAGGAGTAAAAAAATGGCAAAGAGAACAGACTTAAAAAAGATTTTGATTATAGGCTCAGGCCCTATCGTAATAGGACAGGCTGCTGAATTTGACTATGCAGGTACACAGGCTTGTTTAGCACTTAAAGAAGAAGGTTATGAAGTTGTTCTTTGCAACTCCAACCCTGCTACAATTATGACCGACACCACTATTGCTAACAAGGTTTATATGGAACCGTTAACACTTGAATTTGTGGCAAAGGTTATCCGTTATGAAAGACCCGATGCTATTGTTCCGGGTATTGGCGGTCAGACAGGTCTTAACCTTGCTATGCAACTTGAAGAAAAGGGTATTTTAAAAGAGTGCGGTGTTGAACTTTTAGGTACCAGTAGTGCCAGTATCGAGCGTGCCGAAGACCGCGAAATGTTTAAAGAACTTTGCGAGTCTATCGGTGAGCCCACTATCCCCTCTCAAATCACCTACTCCTTAGACGAAGCAAAAAAAGCCGCAAAAGAAATCGGCTACCCTGTTGTTTTGCGCCCTGCATTCACCTTGGGCGGTACAGGCGGCGGTTTCGCTTATAACGAAAAAGAACTTATTGAAATAGGTCTTAACGCGTTTAAACTCTCCCCCGTTCACCAAGTTCTTATTGAAAAGAGTGTTAAGGGTTATAAGGAAATTGAGTTTGAAGTTATGCGCGACGGTAACGATAACGCTATCACTATCTGCGGAATGGAAAATATCGACCCCGTTGGTGTTCACACAGGTGACTCTATCGTTGTAGCGCCTATTATGACACTTAACGACCACGACCTTAAAATGCTTAACGACTCGGCAATCAAACTTATCCGCGAACTTAAAATTGAAGGCGGCTGTAATGTTCAGTTTGCACTCAACCCCGAAAGTTCAGAATATTACCTTATCGAGGTTAACCCACGTGTATCCCGTTCATCGGCTTTGGCTTCAAAGGCAAGTGGTTATCCCATCGCGCGTGTTACCGCTAAAATTGCGGTTGGTATGACTTTGGATGAAATCGCTATTGCCAACACCACCGCCGCATTTGAGCCCCGCCTTGATTATGTTATTACAAAGTTCCCCCGCTTCCCGTTTGATAAGTTCACCACCGCTTCCAACATACTCGGTACACAGATGAAAGCCACCGGTGAAGTTATGGGTATCGGTACTACTTTGGAAGAAAGTTTGCTTAAAGCAATTCGTTCACTCGAAATCGGTATTTGCCACCTTTACCATCATAAGTTTGACAATATGACCGATAATGAACTTAAAGAATATATAAGCGAACTTCGTGATGACAATCTCTTTGCCATTGCCGAACTTCTTTATCGCGGTGTTACTGTTAGCGAAATTCACGAAATTACAAAAATTACCGCTTTCTTCCTTGAAGCCATTAAGCACATTATTGATATGGAGAGAAATCTCAAAGATAATAAGTTTGCCCTTGCTATACTTAAAGAGTCCAAGAAAATGGGCTTCTCTGATAAATATATTGCTCGTTTATGGGAATGCGGCGAAATTGATGTTTACAACTTCCGCCGTGAAAATGATGTTTACCCCGTTTATAAAATGGTTGATACCTGCCACACAAACGCATATATCCCTTATTTTTATTCATCATATCACGATGAGAACGCTTCGATTCTTACCGATAAGAAGAAAATTGTGGTTTTAGGCGCAGGTCCTATCCGTATAGGTCAGGGTGTAGAATTTGACTATTCTACCGTTCACGCTGTTACCACCATTAAAAATTCGGGTTATGAAGCAATTATTATAAACAACAACCCCGAAACTGTTTCTACCGACTATACAACAGCCGACAAACTTTATTTTGAGCCTTTAACTCCCGAAGATGTTATGAACATTATCGAGTTTGAAAAGCCCGAAGGTGTTATAGCGTCACTCGGCGGTCAGACTGCTATCAACTTAGCTGAACCGCTAAGAAACCGTGGTGTTAAGATTATCGGTACTGATTGCGATGCTATTGAACGTGCAGAAAACCGCGACAGTTTTGAAAAAATTCTTCACGAACTGAATATTCCCCAACCAAAGGGTAAGGCGGTTACCAAGATTGAAGACGGTATCAAAGCCGCTAAAGAAATCGGTTATCCAGTACTTGTTCGCCCCTCATTCGTTTTGGGCGGCCGCGCTATGCAGATTGTAGCAGACGAAGAACAACTTAAGCACTACCTTAAAACCGCGGTTGAAATTGACGAAGACCGCCCTGTACTTGTTGATAAGTACATTCAAGGTAAAGAAGTAGAAGTTGATGCCATTTGCGACGGCAGAGATGTATTTATCCCCGGTATTATGGAACTTGTTGAACGCACAGGCGTTCATAGCGGTGACAGTATCAGCGTTTACCCCGCATTCAGTATTTCCAATAAAGTTAAGGGCACAATTTTACAATACGCCAAAAAATTAGGTCTCGGTATTGGCATTATTGGTCTTTACAACATTCAGTTTATTGTTGATAAGGATGAAAATGTATATATTATCGAGGTTAACCCCCGTTCTTCACGTACCGTTCCTTTCCTTTCTAAATCTACAGGCTACAGCCTTGCAGATATTGCAACCGAGGTTATTCTCGGCAAGTCCTTAAAAGAACAGGGTATTTTCGATATCTACCCACAAGAAAAGAACCGTTGGTATGTAAAAGTGCCTGTGTTCTCGTTCAATAAACTCCGCGGCCTTGATGCTTACCTATCACCTGAAATGAAATCGACAGGTGAAGCAATCGGTTATGATGATAAACTTAACCGTGCACTTTCAAAGGCTTTACAGGCTTCAGGTATGAAAGTACAGAACTACGGTACTGTTTTTGCTACCATCAGCGATAAAGACAAGGAAGAAGCATTACCGCTTATCCGCCGTTTCTACAATTTAGGCTTTAATATTGAAGCAACCTCAGGTACTGCTAAGTTCCTAAAAGAAAACGGCATTAACACCCGCGTACTCAAAAAGATTGAAGAAGACCCCGACCAAATCCGCGACGCGCTTCGTCAAGGACATATCGCTTATGTTATCAACACACGCGATATTGAGTCTAGCGGAACACAGACCGACGGCTTCAAAATCAGAAACTACGCAACAGAAAATAATGTTACCATCTTTACTGCACTCGATACTGTTCGTGTGCTTTTGGATGTACTTGAAGAAACCACGCTTACTATATCTACCATCGACGCATAAGGTGAAAAATCTATGATGACTCAAGGAATTTATGAAATTCTTTACAACTTTAAAATAGCCCCCAATGTTTACAGTATGGTACTTGCAGGGGATACATCTTCCCTTTTAGCACCGGGTCAATTTGTAAATATCAAATTAGACGGCAAGTTTTTGCGCCGTCCCATCTCGGTTTGCGATTACAATGAAGAAACCATTACTTTAATTTACAAAGTAGTAGGTGAAGGTACCGAACAAATGGCAAATATGAAGCCGGGCGAAAAACTTGATGTATTAGTTGGCCTTGGCAACGGCTTTAACCCCGAAAAAGGTGGTGACAAGCCTTTGCTTATAGGCGGCGGTGTAGGCATACCGCCCCTTTACAACCTTTGCAAAGAACTTTTAAAAATGGGTAAAACCCCCACAGTTATTTTGGGCTTTAACACCAAGGACGAAATCTTTTACGAAGACGCTTTCAAAAATTTAGGTGTGGAAGTAATTGTCACAACCGTTGACGGTTCTTACGGTGTAAAAGGCTTTGTTACCGATGCTATGGACCGCGAATATACCTATTTCTTCACCTGCGGACCTATGCCAATGTTTAAGGCGATAGAATCTAAAGCAACCACCAGCGGTCAGTACAGTTTTGAAGAAAGAATGGGTTGCGGTTTTGGTGCGTGTATGGGTTGTAGTTGCAAAACAAAATACGGCAACAAGCGTATTTGTAAAGACGGCCCCGTGCTTTACAGGGAGGAAATTATATGGTAGATACAAGTGTAATCCTTTCGGGAATTAAAATGGATAACCCCGTTATCCCCGCAAGTGGCACTTTCGGGTTTGGATACGAATTTGCAAGTATTTATGATATAAACTGCCTTGGCACATTTTCTTTTAAAGGCACCACCCGTGACGAGCGTTTTGGCAACCCCACCCCCCGTATTGCGGAATGTCCCCAAGGTATGCTCAATTCAGTCGGTCTTCAAAACCCAGGTGTGGATAGAGTTATAAGTGAAGAATTGCCAAAACTTAAAGAGTGTTTTCACAAACCGGTTATGGCAAATGTTAGCGGTTTTTCTGTGGAAGACTATGCCTACACTTGCGAAAAACTTGATAGTGAGGACCAAATCGGTTGGTTTGAAGTAAATATCTCCTGCCCCAATGTTCACGGTGGCGGATTGGCTTTCGGCACAAGCGCAAAAAACGCCGCCGAAGTTACAAAAGCAGTTAAAAAGGTTATCACTAAACCTGTGTTTATCAAACTTTCACCAAATGTTACCGACATTGTAGAAATTGCCAAGGCTTGTGAAAGTGAGGGTGCTGACGGTGTGAGCCTTATCAATACGCTTCTCGGTATGCGCATTGATTTGAAAAGTAAAAAACCGATTTTGGCAAACAAAATGGGTGGTTTTTCGGGTCCCGCT
The DNA here is from genome assembly GCA_015066095.1 of Oscillospiraceae bacterium. Classification (GTDB taxonomy): domain Bacteria; phylum Bacillota; class Clostridia; order Oscillospirales; family Acutalibacteraceae; genus UBA737. The sequence continues at coordinate 38,013 of SVPC01000006.1, forward strand.
ATTAAACCCGTAGCACTTAGAATGGTTTATCAGGTTTATGATGCAGTAAAAATACCTATTATCGGTATGGGTGGTATCTCTACTGCCGAAGATGTTATTGAAATGATGCTTGCAGGCGCTACCGCGGTACAAGTGGGTGCTCAAAACCTTGTAGACCCGTTTGCTTGTAAGAATATTATTGATAATTTACCAAAAGTAATGGAAAAATACAGAATAAATAGTTTGACGGATATTATAGGAGGCGCTCATAATGGGTAAGGACGTAATTATCGCTTGTGACTTTGCAAGTAAAGAAGCAACACTCGAATTTTTAGACAAATTTACTGATGTAAAACCGTTTGTAAAAATCGGTATGGAACTTTTCTATGCAGAAGGTCCCGCAATCGTAAAAGAAATCAAGTCACGCGGTCACAAAATCTTTTTAGATTTAAAACTTCACGATATTCCCAACACAGTTAAAAAATCAATGGCAGTACTTTCTCGCCTTGATGTTGATATGACAAACCTCCACGCAGGCGGTACAATTTCTATGATGGAAGCCGCTTTGGAAGGTTTGACCAGACCCGACGGTACACGACCGCTTCTTATCGCAGTAACACAACTTACTTCTACCGACCAGGAGAGAATGGAAAACGACCTTCTTATTAAAGAGCCTATTGATAAGGTTGTTATGCACTACGCAAATAATGCAAAAATTGCAGGTCTTGACGGTGTTGTTTGTTCTCCGCTAGAAGCAGGTAAGGTTCACGACACTTGTGGAAAGTCTTTCTTGACTGTTACCCCCGGTGTGCGCTTTGCAGATGGTGACAAGGGCGACCAAAAGCGAGTTATGACCCCCGAAGAAGCAAAGAAAATAGGCAGTGACTACATAGTAGTGGGCAGACCTATTACCGCCGCAGCCGACCCAGTTGCCGCTTACAAGCGTTGTTGTGACGAGTTTATTGGATAATAAAAGGAGTATAAAAATGGAAGGTTATAAAAGAGAGTTTATAAAGTTTCTTGAGAGTGCCGGTGTTTTAAAGTTTGGCGATTTTACCGCTAAATCAGGCAGAAAAATCCCCTACTTTATCAATGCAGGTGATATTAAAACAGGCGAACAAATTTGCAAATTAGGCGAATTTTATGCAAAGGCTTACTTTGAGAAAGTAGGCAATAAAAAAACTGTTCTTTACGGCCCCGCTTATAAAGGTATACCGATTGCTGTATCTGTTGCAGTAGCACTTGCTAAAAACGGACTTGATGTTCCCTTCTTCTTCAACCGCAAGGAAGAAAAAGACCACGGTGAAGGCGGTGTGTTTGTAGGCTACAAACCGCAAGAAGGTGAAGAAATCGTTATAGTTGAAGATGTTATCACCGCAGGTACCGCTATTCGCGAGAGTATGGAAATCCTTTCGGGTCTTCCCGGCACCAAAGTTGCCGCTACATTTGTTATGGTAGACCGCAAGGAAAAAGGCAAAACCGAAAAAAGTGCTATGGCAGAAGTCGGCGAAGAATTCGGCTTCCCTGTATACTCGGTAGTTGATGTTTACGATATTATCGAATATTTGGAAGAAGACGAAAAGAACCGCGAAAATGTTGAAAGAATTAAAAATTATCTCGCTGTAAACGGCGCTAAAGAATAATTTTTCGAAAGGATTTTTATAATGAGAAGTTTAATCGATATTGCCGAGTTATCACTCGAAGAAATCGACTCCTTATTAAATACCGCAAACGATATTATCGATAACCCACAAAAATACGCCGAAAAATGCAAGGGTAAGAAACTTGCTACATTGTTTTTTGAGCCTTCAACCCGTACAAGGCTTAGTTTTGAAGCCGCTATGTACGAACTCGGCGGTAATGTTTTAGGTTTTTCGGAAGCACAAAGCAGTTCTGCCGCAAAAGGCGAAAGTATAGCAGACACCGCAAAAACTGTTTCTTGCTATGCCGATATTATTGCTATGCGCCACCCCAAAGAAGGCGCACCGCTTGTAGCAAGTATGAATGCGAGTATCCCCGTTATCAATGCGGGTGACGGCGGTCATAACCACCCCACACAGACACTCGCAGACCTACTCACCATTAAGCGTGAAAAGGGCGGTTTCGATAACCTTACTGTCGGTCTTTGCGGTGACCTTAAATTCGGCAGAACGGTACACTCCCTTATAAATGCGCTTCGCCGTTACAATAATGTTAAGTTTGTACTTATTTCTCCAAATGAACTCCGCGTTCCCGAATATATTAGAGAATCGCTTAAAAAGGATAACTTCCAAATTATAGAAACCACCGATTTAGAAGCCGCCATGCCAGAACTTGATATTCTTTATATGACCCGTGTTCAACGCGAGCGTTTCTTCAATGAAGAAGAATATTTACGGCTTCGCGACAGTTATATACTGACACCCGAAAAACTAATAAACGCCAAATCAAATTTAAGCATACTTCACCCGTTGCCCCGTGTAAATGAAATAAGCGTAGGTGTTGATAATGACCCACGCGCTTGTTATTTTAAACAGGTGCTTAACGGCAAATATATGCGTATGGCTCTTATCTTAATGCTTTTGGGGGTAGAATAATGACTATTGACGAAATTAAGAACGGCATTGTTATTGACCATATTACCGCAGGGCTTGGTATGAAGATTTATAATCTTTTAAACCTTGACGAACTTGAGTGTTCTGTGGCATTCATTAAGAATGCGCCCAGCCGTAAAATGGGCAAAAAAGATATTATTAAAATCGATGCCTCAATTGACCTTAATACCGATATTTTGGGATATATCGACCCTGATATTACAGTAAATATAATCGAAAACGGCAAAAATGTGGAGAAAAAGCGTATTGCTTTGCCCGAAAAACTTACCAATGTAATTACTTGTAAAAATCCGCGTTGCATAAGCGGGACTGAGCAAGAACTTCCCCACATTTTCACCCTCACCGATAAAGAAAACCGTGTTTACCGTTGTCTTTATTGCGAAAGTAAGGCTAAATAACGCAGTATATACAAACCATTACTTGACTGATAAGTCATTTATAACTGTAAGGAGATTTAAAATGAATATTTTAAAACGTGCAGTAAGAAAAGCTAAAAGGACATTGATACCTTACTACAATTCCCCCCAGTACTACGCTAAAGTCACCGATGATTTAAACTGGAAAGGGCAGTATTTCAAGTTCTGTAAAACCCAAAAAATAAAAGAAAATTGGGTATTTTATGAATCACATGCCGGTGCAAGTATGCTCTGTAACCCTTTGGCATTGTTTAAAGAGTTTCAAAAAAGACCTGATTTTAAAAAATACTTGCATATCTGGACAATTGCAGATGACAGCGAAATAGAATATTTAAGAAATGAATATAAAAACTGCAAAAATGTTTTATTCGTCAAGTATAAAAGTATAGGTTATTCATACTTTGTCGCAAAAAGTAAATACCTTATAAACAACACCTCTTTTTTGAATTTCTTTTCAAAAAGAAAAGGTCAGGTTTATTTAAGCACTTGGCACAGTATTACTGTCAAATCTTTGGGCTATGATACCCCTGATGGTGTGCGCCTTGTTAAAAATATGTTGCGCAATTTGCTTATGGCGGACTATGTTATATCCCCTAACGAATTTATGACAGATATTTTCAATAATTCTTTCCGTCTTCGTGAAATATTTAAAGGAAAGTATATCGAAGAAGGCTTTCCGCGTAATGATATGGTTGTTAATACCAAACGCGAAGAAATTTTGAAAAAACTGCGTGACCACGGTACAGTATTAGACCCCAACAAGAAGATTATCCTATATGCCCCCACATGGAATGGTAACAATGTCGCAAACCCGAAAATTGACATTAACCGTTACACCTCTATGTTAGAGCATTTTAACAAGACAATCGATACCAGTAAGTATCAACTTATAATCAAACCGCACCAAATTGAATATAGAAATCTTTCAAAAGAGCAACTTTCCGCTTGTAACTTTATTTCATATCAAATTGATGCTAACTCTCTTCTTTCAATTGTAGACCTTGTAATTACCGACTATTCAAGTATTTATTTCGATTATCTTGTTGCTCAAAGACCTGTTTTATTTTATATTCCCGACTTTGAAGAGTACTCAAAAAGCAGAGGCCTTTATTTCTCTGTTGATGAACTTCCGGGTCCATGTGCCAAAACTTTAGATGAACTTTCCGGCTTTATCAATAATATTGAAAAAGTAGAAAAAGATTATAAAGGGATATTAGATAGTACCCGTGCTTGGGCTTGTAAATATGACGACGGCAACGTATCGGGCAAAGTTTTAAATATTTTGTTTGATAAGAATTATAATTACAATATCAAGTCTGCTCCTAAAACCAAAAAATCAATACTTATTTATCCGGGTGGTTTATCCACAAACGGTGTAACTTCGGCGTTTTTCAGCCTTATAAAAAATATCGACCTTGATAAATATGATATTACCACATTTGTACTCGACTCAAAAAATCCGGAAGTTAATGCTAATATTGATAAAATTCCCGACAACATCAGAACTTTTATGCGCGTAAGCAAACCGCAATTCATCGGAAAAGATAAAAGCCTTTATAAAAGTGCAATTAAATCTGGTTACCGATTAGATAAAGATAAACTCAAAGCGATAAAACCCATTATGCAAAGTGAATTTGTGCGTATATTTGGTAATCCCCACTTCGATTATATTATCGACTTTTCGGGTTACGGCTCTTTCTTCCCGGTCTTGGCGACAATGGGTTGCGACGACAAAGATACCAAAAAGATTATTTGGCAACATAGCGATATGAAATCGGAATTTTCTAACACCCAAAAACGCGAACTAAATAATTCCGAAATTGATATAAAAACTATCGTTGCCAATTATGAAAAATTTGATAAGATTGTTTCGGCTACTAAAATTGTTAGCGAAATAAACCGTAAAAACCTTGCAACCAAAAAAACATACGACAAGTTTACCTTCGTCACCAACCTTTTGGATAAGAAACGCTTTGAGTCGTTAAAAGAAGATACCTCTTGTTATATTGAAAATGAGACATTTTACATTGCAAATGTAAAAAAGGAAAATGGACTTAAAAATATAACCAGTTTTCCGTTCAGAAAAGATACTATTAAATTTGTTACTATGGGACGTTGTATGCCTGAAAAGAACCAGGCAAATATAATTGCGTCATTAAAACGTCTTAATGATGAAGGTATAAATGCCAGTCTTTACATCATAGGCGAAGGTCTTTTGCATGAAGAATTGGAAGCACAAGCAAAAAATCTTGATATTACCGATAAGGTTATAATTACGGGAGTAATGCAAAACCCATTTGCATTACTCAAAGAATGCGATTGCTTTGTCTTCCCGTCACTTTATGAAGCACAAGGGCTCTCGGTACTAGAAGCCAGATTGGTAGGTCTTCCTATAATAGTTTCAAACTACAAGGCTGTATCTTCTGTTCTTATTGACGACAAACAATTTATAACAAAAGATTTTGATGCCGATTCAATTTACGAAGGTATGAAAGCATTTATTGATGGTAAAATCCCATCTGACTATACTTTTAATATTGAAACCTATAACAAAAACGCTATCAAAGAATTTGAAAATTTATTCAACTAATCAAAAACAGAACCCCTGTGGAAAATTCCACAGGGGTTCTTACCTTTAAAAGCTTTTTAATTTTCATAATATATACTGTGGTTAAATACAATTTTTTCTCCGGCGGCGAGTTTCAATATACCCTCCTTTTTGGTGATGTCTGTAACACCGCCGTTAGAAGCGCAAATACCTGCCCATGGCTCAATACAAATATAAGGAGCGCCTGGTTTGTGCCACAAAAGCAGATAATCGAAACCGTCAAACTTAACCGATGCCGTTTCCGCTGTCTTGCGGTTGCGCAAGGTTGCATAACGAGATTTTACATCCTTAAAGATAATAGAATCTATCTCGAAATAATGCTCGTAAAGTGGTAAAACATTGCTGTCTTTAAGCAATATATTTCTTGTGCAAGGCACACTCTTATCTTCATATGTAACATTGTAAAGGGTTTCATTACGCTCGAAAATAATGTCGTAATTTTCAATACCGCCATCACAATAATAACTTTCGTGAGCGCCTACCGAGTAGTACATTGTACTGTCGGAAGTATTTTTAATTTCATAAGCAGTATCAAGACAGTTGCCGCGAATTGTGTATGTAACGCGAAACTCAAAATGCCACGGGTACTGTTTTAAGGTTTCTTCGGTTTCCTTAAAAAGAAAGGTTGCACTTAAATCAGTAGCCGACTCAACCTCTGCTACGGTATCGCGCACAAAGCCGTGCATACCCATATAATATTCCTTACCGTCATAGGTAAAATATCCATCATTAAGGCGGCTGCATATCGGGAAAAGTACGGGAGAAACACCATCCCAATATTTTTCATCACCTGTCCATACGCGGTTTTTACCATCGCACAAAAGTTTTCGCACTTCTGCACCCTTTTCAGCAATTTCAACATATAGAATTTCATTCTTTAGAATTACCAAAAAAATCACTCCTTTAGATTATTATAACATTTCCGATTTGTTTTTCAACCATATTTTAACCAAATCACTTACTTTTCATAAAATAATATGAGGTGATTTTCTTGGATAATTATTTATTTGACAAATACAAGGATGAAATGCTTAGAATGTACCGCAATTCCCATACCGCAAAACCAGTAAACACTACACCCGACACAAATGAAGGCTATCTTATAGGCATAGTAACGGCGGTACGCTCACTCTACCCTGTGAAAAATGCTAAAATTACAATTTTTACAGGTGACTATGAAAATATGAATGTAATAGATACCGATTTAACCGACCAAAGCGGCAGAACCAAAACATTTGTACTTCCCACCCCTGAAAGCAATATTTCACTTGACCAAAATAGCACTGCCATCCCCTATGCTTTATATAATATGGCGGTTGAAGCCGACGGATATATTAAAAACATACACCTTAATATCCCAGTTTTCGGCACTATCACTTCCTTGCAACAATCAAATCTTTTATTAGAGGAAACCGCAGGAGAAGATAAAGGTCCGCAAATATTTGACGAAGCGCAAAAATACGACCTTTGAGGTGAACGCCATGCCAGAAGTACTTTATCCCACAATACCTGAAACCATAACGGTACACTTAGGCGCACCCGACCAAAATGCCCCAAATGTAACCGTGCCATTTACCGACTATGTTAAAAATGTGGCTTCAAGCGAAATTTACCCCACTTGGCCCGAAAACGCACTGCGAGCCAATATTTATGCCATAATTTCCTACGCTTTAAACCGCGTATATACCGAATATTACCGCTCTCGCGGATATGATTTTGATATAACCAACACAACCCGTTTTGACCAGGCATTTAACCCCGACCGCGAAATTTTTGAAAATATCGGTTACATAGTAGATGATATTTTTAACGATTATATTGTGCGCCAAGGCAGTATTGAGCCTTTGTTTGCCGCGTTTTGCAACGGCACAACATCCACTTGCGCAGGGCTTTCACAATGGGGTACGGTATCTCTTGCCGAGCAAGGGCTTACTCCATTTGCAATTTTGCAAAACTACTACGGCAATGATATAGGTATAGTAAATGATGCGCCTGTTGGTTTTACCGAAGAATCATATCCAGGTGTACCACTTCGTGTGGGAGATTCAGGCAACAATGTACAAATCATTCAGACCGAACTCAACCGCATAGCGCGAAACTACCCCGCCATACCTAAAATAGAAGAAGTGAACGGCATTTTCGGGCTTGATACCGAAGCGGCAGTGAGAGAGTTTCAGGAAATTTTTAATCTGCCAATAAACGGCACGGTAGATAAGGCAACATGGTACAGAATAAAACAGTATTATAACGGGGTAAAAAGCCTTTCAGACCTTGTGAGCGAGGGCATAACAGTTGCCGAAGCCACCGTTCCGTTTGATACCAAGGTAAGTGAGGGTGCAAGCGGTATCCCCGTCACCACCGTACAGTATTATTTAAGTATTATTGCCTACTTTAACGGCGCTCTGGAGCCGGTTCCGAGAAGCGGTTATTTTGGAAGTGAAACAGTACAGGCGGTGGAAAGGTTTCAACAGTTTTACGGGCTTCCCGTAACAGGGGTTGTTGATAACGATACCTGGAACACCATAACACGCGTTTATACCGAAACGGTAGCGTCTCTGCCACAAGGATATGAAGGCAGTAATGCTAAACTTTATCCGGGTTTCTTTTTAACAGAAGGTATGCGTAACCAAAGTGTGAGTGATTTACAAACCTATCTATCACTAATAGCACAAAATATCCCCGAAATACCATCCGTTTCGGTAACAGGTTACTACGGTGACCAAACAAAAAACGCAGTAAGCGAATTTCAAAGACTATTTAATTTGCCAATATCAGGTGCGGTAGGCCCTGCTACATGGGCTACAATTGCCAATCAATACGATTTCTTTAATAATAGATAAAAATTTAATCTATAACCTTGCATTTTTAAAATTTAGCGGTATAATATTATTGTTACATTTAATATTAGGAGTTTTTAAAATGGCAGAAGAAAACAAAAGCGGTTGTTCGGGTAATTGCAGTTCTTGTTCCCAAAATTGCGGTGACAGAAAAAGTGAAAGTTTGTTAGAGCCGACAGGCGAATATAATAACATTAAACACGTAATTGGTGTTGTAAGCGGTAAAGGCGGTGTTGGTAAATCACTCGTTACATCTTCCCTTGCGGTGCTTATGCAAAGAATGGGTTACAATGTTGGTATTTTGGATGCTGATATTACAGGCCCATCAATACCTAAAACATTTGGTATAAATTCACGCGCTATGCAAAACGAAATCGGCATATTACCGGCCGAAACCAAAAGCGGGATTAAACTTATGTCAATAAACCTTTTACTTGAAGACAAAGAGTCTCCCGTTTTGTGGCGCGGCCCTGTTATTGCAGGGGCGGTAAAACAGTTCTGGCACGATGTTGTGTGGGGCGACCTTGACTATTTGTTTGTAGACTGCCCACCAGGCACAGGTGATGTTCCGCTTACCGTTTTCCAAAGCCTGCCGCTTGACGGTATTGTTATAGTAACCTCTCCGCAGGATTTGGTTTCTATGATAGTTAAAAAGGCTTACAATATGGCAGAAATGATGAAAATCCCCGTGCTCGGTCTTGTTGAGAATATGAGTTATGTGGTATGCCCCGAATGTGGCGAAGAATTTAAGATTTTCGGCTCTTCAACCGATACTATCGCCGAAGAACTTGGTATCGAATTACTCGGCAAAATGCCCATCGATGTAAGTGTGGCAAAAATGGTTGATAACGGCAATTTCGAAATGTATGAAAACCGCTATCTATCCGCCGCCGCAGAGAAAATTAATGAAAAAGTGAATAAATAAAGTTAAACGGGCTCAAATTTTGAGCCCGTTTTTATAAACTTTAAAACATTTTTTCCATATTACCATTTATTTCGCTCACCAGTGTATGCTCGGCTATCTGGTGGTCTACAGCATTGTAAAATGATGATGGCAATCTTACCGCCGACGGTAAGGTGAAAATTTTCGGACTTGTTTGTTTTACCGCCTTTAAAAACTCTAAATAGTCATTATTAAGGGACGCAAATTCGTTAAAAATCACGCTCAAACTCGCCTTTTTTACAGGTCTTTTAAGTGAAGAAAGCGCAAAATTTATATTATTAAAACTGTTGCAAACACCTGTTAAAAATTCCTTTGCGTATCCGTTTATTGCATTGTAAAACGCGTTGTTTTGCATTATAAGCGATGGGTGCATAGAACCTATTATACTCCAAAAATATATCTGGTTGTAAATACAATCTACCGAACGGTTTAGAAAGGGCAGAAAATATGTGGTCACAAGCACATTTCCAACCGAATTTTTAAATCCCAGTATTGCATTTATATACCGACCTTCATATAAATAGTGAAATACCGACTGCTGTAATATCGGGTACCCCGAAAAGGTTTCATACTTTATCCTTTCGAGCAGATTTATAAACCCCATGTTAACCCCGAAAAATTGCGTATAAATAGACGAATTAAATTGCTTTTGAGATAATGCGTCTTTTATTTTTAAAAACATGTCATAATATGTATGTAATTGCTGTTTAAATTCTTCTTGCAAAACAGCAGTTGTGCCCGTCACAGAGCGCAAAAGCGAGTTTATATGCTGTGCGCTGTTTTCACTCCAAAAAATCACCGTTTTTTTAATTAGTTCGGGTGAAGAAGCACCTGTACAATTTATAAAATTCATAAAGTTACCCCCTGTTTTTCTAAAACCATTATCATCTTATGCAAAAAACGGTTATAAAATAAATATTTTTGGTAATTTATACAGTTGTTAAAGTTTAAAATATTTAGTATAATAGTTTAAGTATATTTTTATGGATGGAAGTTTATAAATGAAAAAAATTATTTCAACACTTTGTATTGTCGCTTTTATCTTTACTATTTGCGGTTGTGAAGCACAAAGTGCAAATGAATCGAGTGATGTTGCCGCATCGGTAGAATCTTCAAAAGTAGAAAATGTTTCTTCGATTGATAATTCTACCCCGTCAGAGAGTTTACCCGAACCAGAGCCGCAACCCAAACCAGAGCCGCAACCCAAACCAGAGCCGCAAAATTTCACAATAAAACTTTCTTTTGCGGGGGATGTAATGCTCGCAAGTTTTAAAAATCAGACTACAAAGGGAAGTTTTAACGAATATGCCCAGAAAAACCCGCCTGAATATTTCTTAAAAAAAGTTCAGTCTGTTTTTGCAAATGACGATTTTACAACAGTAAACCTTGAAAATGTTTTCACAGATAGCGACTTGAAAGAAAGCGAAAAAGACCATGACCCCGCATATTGGTTCCGCTCTAAAACCGCCAATACAGCTATTTTAACAAAGGGCAGTGTAGAGGGTGTATCACTTGCTAATAACCACACATACGATTACGGTTACCAAGGTTATAAGGACACCACCGCAGCAGTAAAAAAAGCAGGTCTTAATTTCGGCAATTATGAAAACATAATGTACTACGAAAAAAACGGCTTTAAGATTGCGGTTATTTGCTACGGACTTTGGCGTCCTAACGGCGTTCCTACAATTAAAAATCTTATTAAAAAAGCAGAGAAAAAGTCTGACTACCAAATAATATTTTTCCACGGCGGTACAGAACGCATTTATGCACCCGAAGAATGGAAAGTAAAGGCTTGTCACGACCTTGTGGATGCAGGTGCAGACCTTATTATCGGCAACCATCCCCACGTTTTGCAACCACGCGAAGTTTATAAGGATGTTGAGATTGTTTATTCTTTAGGCAACTTCTGCTTTGGCGGTGGCAAAAAGCCCGATAAAAACACCATCATTTATCAAATGGAATTAACCGTAGATGCTGATACTCTCAAGGTGCAAAGCAGTAAATCGGAAATTATACCTTGCTATGTTTTTACAGGGAACACTAACAATTATCAACCTGTAATTGTCACCGACCAAAAAGACAAAACCAAGATTTTGAATTTTATGGACGGAAAAACTAAAACTCCCTATTAAAAATGATTGATATTTGAATAATTTTTAAGTATAATATAAAGATGAGATAAACTATAAAATATTGGGGGCAATTATTTTGGATTGCGTACAGTTTTTTGAACAGATAAAAGGCAAAAAAATCGCTATGTGCGGTATCGGCGTCAGCAACACTCCGCTTATTATGGACTTTTTAAGCAAAGGTGCGCGTGTTTACGCTTGTGACCGCAGAAGCCGTGAGATGCTTGGCGATATTGCCGATACTCTGGAAAATGCAGGTGCACAGTTGCGCCTTGGTGACGATTATTTAAATAATTTGGAAGTGGATATGATTTTCCGCACGCCGGGTATGAACTTTCACCTGCCCGAACTTGATGACGCGCGTAAAAAAGGTATCGCAGTCACAAGTGAAATGGAAGTGTTTTTCGACCTTTGCCCCGCTACTATTTTTGCGGTAACCGGCTCTGACGGAAAGACCACTACCACCACCCTTATAGCCAAAATGCTTGAAGCCGAAGGCAAAAAGGTGTTTGTAGGTGGTAACATCGGCAAACCTTTACTCCCTGAAATTGAAAATATTACAAAAGATGACTTTGTAGTTGTAGAACTTTCATCTTTCCAACTTATTTCTATGCGTAAAAGCCCCGATATTGCAGTTGTAACCAATGTAGCACCCAACCACTTGGATGTTCACAAAGATATGGACGAATATGTAGAGGCAAAGAAAAACATCATTCTTCACCAAAACGCTTTTTCGCGCACCGTACTTAATAAAGATAACGAAATAACCAACAGTTTTAAACCGTTTGTGCGCGGTCAATCGCTTTCATTCAGTATGGAAACACCCCTTAAAAACGGCGCTTGGCTTGATAATAACGGTGTTATCCATATGTCGTACCGCGGTATAGATGCTCCCATTATGCACCGTGATGAAATTGCTATTTTAGGCGACCACAATGTAGAAAACTACCTTACCGCAATCACTGCCGTTTGGGGTTATGTTGGTATGGACTCTATAAAGAAAGTAGCTAAAGAATTTAAGGGTGTCCCCCACCGTATTGAATTTGTACGCGAAGTAAACGGTGTAAAATATTATAACGATTCTATCGCTTCAAGTCCTACAAGAACTATTGCAGGTCTTAAAGCGTTTCCAAAAAAAGTATGGCTTATTGCAGGCGGTTATGATAAGCATATTCCTTACGAGCCTATGGTGCCTTATGTTCTCGACAAGGTAGAAAAACTGCTTTTGTGCGGTGATACCGCCGAAAAAATCAAAACCGCTATTATAAATGATAAAAATTATAACGGCACACCTGAAATTATAGATGTAAACGACATCGGCGAAGCTGTAGATTACGCTTTTAAAAATGCAAAAGACGGCGACATTGTAACCCTTTCTCCCGCTTCTGCCAGTTTTGATAAATTCCCCAACTTTGTTGCCCGTGGCAACTACTTTAAAGATAAGGTGAATAAACTGTAATGCAAATAAAGGAATCACTTTGCACACTGTCAGAACTTGACTGTATAGGCAACATTACAGAAGCATCTGACAAAGCGTATGAGATTTTATCGCAGTACGCTAAAACCCAAAAAACTAATTCACTTAATGTAATCGGCTTTTTAAAAGGAAAGGCCGATTATACTCTTATGTTAGATGCACACATTGACCAAGTCGGCTTTGTAGTTACGGATATCGACGATAACGGCTTTTTAACTGTTGCCACCGTCGGCGGTATAGACTTACGCGCCTTGCCGTCACGCGATGTGACAGTACACGGCAAGGAAAAAATTACCGCTGTGTTTTGCTCTGTTCCGCCCCATTTATCAAAGGGTGAAACTGAGTATGACAATATAACCGAAATTAAATTAGATACCGCTTTAGGCAGTAAAGCCAAAGAAATTGTTTCGGTAGGCGACTATGTAACATTTAATCAAAAATGTTTTTCCCTTTCGGACGATTTAATTTGCGGCCGTTCTTTTGATGACCGCGCCGGTGTGGTATGTCTTTTAGAACTCGCCAAAAGGTTAAACGGTAAAGAACTGCCTGTAAATGTTGCCTTTGCACTTTCAAATCAAGAAGAACTTGGTCTTCGCGGTGCAATAACCGCCGCTTTTTCGGTAAATCCCGACGAAGCAATCGCCATTGATGTTGATTTTGGGGATAGTCCTGATGTTTCTAAAGACGAAAGTTCGCCTTTAGGTGAAGGTGGTATTATAACCTACTCCCCCATATTAGATAAAAAGATAAACCAAAAACTTATAACGATTGCAAAAGAGAATAATATAGGCTATTCCACATTTGTAACAGGCGGTAAAACAAGCACCGATGCTGATATGATTTCCATTTCACGCGACGGTGTAAAGACAACTGTGCTTTCCATACCGCTTCGCAATATGCACTCTGCGGTTGAAATTTTATCACTTTCCGACTTAAATGCCGTTTGCGATTTATTGGAAAAATATATTCTTGCAGGGGGTATTTTTAATGCTTGATTTATTAAAAGAACTCTGCTTTTTAGACGGTATTTCGGGTGATGAATATGCTGTCAGAGATTTTATAATTGGCAAGATAAAAGACTGTTGTGAATATAAAGTGGACAACCTTGGTAATATTATCTGCTTTAAAAAAGGCAAAAAGACACCTGATAAAAAAATCATGCTTGATGCCCACCTTGACGAAGTAGGTCTTATTATCACATCTATAACAGAAAATGGCTATTTGAAATTTAATACCGTTGGCGGTATTGATATCTCGGCCTTGCTTTTTAGAAAAGTTATAATAAATGGTAAAGTAAGCGGTGTTATTGGCGGTAAGCCTTTCCACCTTTTAGACGGTGACAACCGCAAAAAATTACCCAAATGCGATGACCTTTATATTGATATAGGCGCAAAAACAAAAGAAGAAGCGCTAGAAAAAGTTTCTTTGGGTGACGGCGCCGTTATTCCGAGTGATTTTGAGATTTTAGGCGAATGTGTAAAATCAAAGGCTCTTGACGACCGTATAGGTTGCCTTGTGCTTATAAAACTTTTAAAAGAATATAGTGATTATGATTTCTATGCCACTTTCTCGGTACAGGAAGAGGTTGGTCTTCGAGGCGCTAAAACTGCCGCTTTTGCAGTAAAGCCTGATTTTGCTTTGGCATTAGACTCTACCACCGCCGCAGATATTGCAGGAACACCCAATGAATCGCGTGTTTGTGTGCAAGGTAAAGGCGCAGTTGTTTCGTTTATGGATAATGCCACTGTTTACGATAAAGTGCTTTATAACGCAGCTTTACAGAGCGGTATTTTATGCCAAAGCAAATGTGCGGTTGCAGGCGGTAACAATGCAGGCGGTATCCATTTAAGCGGTGAAGGTGTACGCACTTTAGCAATTTCTGCCCCCTGCCGTTATATACACTCGGCAAATAGCATTGTCAATATAAAAGATATCGAAAGTATGATTTCTTTAACAGGTTATATGCTCGAAAACATTGCTAACGGTAATATCAAATGATTACTCTCGTAAACCAATTACCTTTTATAAATTCACTTTCGGCAGAGGCGGTTAAACTAAATTGCCTTTATGAAAGTTATAAAGATGACAGTTCGGTTATGTTTTGGATACAAAACGATAATAATGCTTTTATTGCTATGACCGACGGAAATATGATTATTTACGCAAACGAGCCTGATTTTGACGAACTTTCCCATTTTGTAAGTGTGTTAAATCCCGCTTGTGTTTTTAGCGACCTTGAAACCTTAAAACAAATAGGCAAAGCACCGCGCGAAAATATAAATATTATGTACCGCAAGGCAGATATTGAGGGTGAAAGCGTAAGCGATAACCTTTCAAGTAAAGAACTTTACCGCCTTTTGGATGTAGACGGTCTGTCACTTCCCGAATATCCTTATTTTGCGGTAGATTACTGCAAAAGGCTAAACCACGGCTTTGCAAAATATTTTGCAATAAAAGATAAGTGCGCCGTTATCACATTTAATTGTGGTGATTATGCTATAATAAATGGTCTTGCAAGTCACCAAAAAGGCTACGGCAGTATTGCGCTTAAAGGAATTTTACAAAAAAATTACGGCAAACACTTTTTAGTGTGTTGCCGTGACAGTGTAAAAGGCTTTTATCAAAAAAACGGATTTAAAAAATTATACAACGCAGGATATTGGGTGAAAAATGATGAATGTTAAAGAATTTTTTAATATTGACGATTCGCTTTTACAACTTGATAAAAAATGTTTAGAAGAATGTAGTTCTATCTTTGCAGAAATAGACAAAGTTACCGAATATAACCAATTAAAAGTTTTAAAAGCATTTATAAATAACGGTGTGAGTGAATCTTATTTTGCAGGTTCTACTGGTTACGGTTATGACGACCGCGGCAGAGAAATTTTAGAACGCGTTATGGCAGAATGTATGGGCGCAGAAGATTCCCTTATGCGACATAATTTTGTTTCGGGCACACATACTTTAACGGTTGCGCTTTTCGGTGTTTTGCGCCCCGGTGATAAAGTTTTAGTACTTACAGGCAGACCGTATGACACCATTACGGGTGTTTTCGGTATAGATGAAAAAACCGATGGCTCACTTAGTGATTTTGGTGTAGAGTATGCACAGGTTGACCTTAAAGAAGACGGCACACCCGACCTTTTGGAAATTGAAAAACGCTTATCACAAGACAACTATAAAATGGCTTACATTCAGCGTTCACGCGGCTACAGTACACGCCCCACCCTTACTATCGATGATATTGAAACCCTTTGTAAAATAGTAAAAGAAACCTCACCCGAAACGGTAATTATGGTAGACAACTGCTATGGCGAATTTGTCGAAACTAAAGAGCCGTGTCAAGTGGGTGCTGACCTTATTGCAGGTTCACTCATTAAAAACCCCGGTGGCGGTATTGCCCCCACAGGCGGATATATTGCAGGTAGAAAAGACCTTGTTGAAAAATGTTCTTACCGCTTAACATGTGCCGGTGTAGGTAAAGAGGTTGGTGCTACACTCGGTCACTCGCGTGAATTGTATTTAGGTTTGTTCTCCGCTCCCCACGTTGTTGGCGAAGCACTTAAAACCGCAGTTTACACCGCTTCACTTTTTGGCGCATTAGGTTATGCGGTATCACCTACCCCCACCGAAAAACGCGGTGACATTATACAGTGTATTACCCTTAATACCGCAGATAATTTGGTAGCCTTTTGCCAAGGTATGCAAAGCGGTGCACCGGTTGATTCTTTTGTGGTACCCGAACCGTGGGATATGCCGGGCTACACCGACCCCGTAATTATGGCGGCAGGTGCTTTCACACTCGGCGCTTCTATTGAACTTTCTGCCGACGGACCTTTGCGCGCACCATATGCCGCTTGGATGCAGGGCGGTCTTAATTTCCACAGTGCCCACGCGGGCGTGCTTTTAGCCGCACAAAAAATGATAACCAAAACCAAAGGAGAAAAATAATGAAACAGGTTTTCGAAGGTAAAGTATACGAGATTTTGCCCTCTTCCAACGGTATTATTTTTTCATATTGCAAGGAAAAACTAGAAGATAAGATTGTAGTTGCTTATAAAATGGTTTCGTTTGAGGATGGCCGTTTTACCGATATCCCCAAAAACGTATATCTTATGACAAAATTCGGTACAAACTATAAAACCATTATAGACCATTGTGACAACTATATTACCACCAAATCACATATTCTCACAAACGGAAAGGTGCTTTTGCTTTTAAAAAATGGTAACGCTAAATTAATCGACACTGACTCTACCGTTGTATGGCAAGGAAATCTCAACTACCGCGACACTACCGCCTCTGATATTGTAATTCATAAAAATTCTATTTGGGCAAGTTTCGCCGACTGCAACATACTACTTCGCTACAATTTAAGCAGTATGCATGAGGAACTTCGTATCGGTGGCTCTAAATCGCCATTTGATAAACCTAAAAGTATGTTTTTAGACGGAGACCATGCAATAGTTTGCAACAAAGGCTCTAAAAGTCTTACCCGTGTGAATTTGGAAAGTTATGTGGTTGTAGAAGAAGAAAACTTTGAAGAAGAAGTTTCACAATATCTTAAAACCGATATTTATAGGTTTGTTATCCTTTCTTCGGGTTTATATTTGCTATAAGCCCCATTTTGGGAACTCTCCATATATAACCCACTATGGCACTTTCTAAAATTGAAAGTGCCATTTTTCATTTATACGGGTACAGTATGCCGTACTAGAATAAGCAATATTTGTAAAATTTTACTTGAAATTCGTCGAGATGTATGATAAAATTGTTGTATATATATAAAATCATATAGGAGGCAAATCAAAAATGAAAAAGTTTTTACTCGTATTACTTTCAATTATCATGGTTTTAACCATGGTTGCTTGCGGCGGTCAAGGCGAAAACGCTGACGGTGGCGCAAGTAAAATGTCAATGGGCACAGGTAGCCCCACAGGTACATATTTCTCATATGGCGGCATTCTTTCAAGATATATGAAAGATAAAGCAGGCATTGATGTTACACCTGTTTCAACAGGCGGCTCAAAGGACAACATCCAAGGTATCGACCTTGGCGACTATCAGTTAGGCACTGTTCAGTCTGACGTTATGGACTATGCTTGGAACGGTACACGTTCTTTTGAACAAGACGGTAAGGTTACTACTTTCCGTACAGTTGCAGGTCTTTATGCAGAAGCTGTTCAACTTGTAACCTGCAACCCTGACATTAAGTCTGTAAATGACCTTAAAGACAAAAAAGTTTCTATTGGTGCTCCCGGTTCAGGCGTTTATTACAACGCATTGGACGTTTTGGCAGCTGCAGGTCTTTCTGAAAGCGATATCAAAGCTCAACGCCAAAACTTTGACGAAAGTGCTGACGCACTTAAAGACGGTAAAATAGATGCTGCATTCATCGTTGCTGGTGCTCCCACACCCGCTATTACCGAACTTTGCATGACTAATAAAAACACCAAGATTGTTCCTATCGATGGTGCCATTGCTGAAAAACTCATGAAGGACAATACCTTCTATTCAGTTTATAAGATTCCTGCAAATACTTATGCAAACCAAACTGAAGAAATTGCTACCGTTACTGTTAAGGCAACTCTTATCGTAAGTGCTGATGCAACTGAAGATGACGTTTACAACCTTACAAAAGCAATTTTCGACAATATTGAAGCTATCACTAAGGAACACGCAAAGGGTGCAGAACTTAATCTTAAAAACGCAACCGAAGGCATGACTGTTCCTTTCCATGCCGGTGCTGCTAAATATTTCAAAGAAAAAGGAATTGAAGTAGCAGCCCAATAATTAACTTTATGTTAATTCGTAATTTCTCGATAGCTGCGGCGGTAATAGTCGCAGCTATCTTAATATTTTCATGAAAGGAAGAAACCTTCATTGGCTTTATTTAAGAAAAAATCTGTTACGGCTGAAGTTCTAACGGATGTTGACGCCGTAATGAAAAAATATGATAGAGAATCAAACGTGCGTGTTTGGGAAGGCAAACCAAAGATTTTCATCTCTTCCCTTCTTGCCTCTTTTTCCCTATTTTGCATTTACGTAACTTTTTTTGCCACTTGGCTTGACCTTATTCGTCTTGCAAGTTTTGTTGGTTGTATTGTATTTATCGGTTTTTTGATTTACCCTGCAAAAAAAGGCACACAAAGAGTTAACTATATCCCGTGGTATGATTACATTCTAATGTTCGCAGGGGCGAGTTCATTTTTCTACTTGGTTATTGATGCTGAAAAAATCATCCAGCAGGGTAATAAATTTGAACTGTATCAAATTATTATTGCAGCAATAGGTGTACTTTGCCTTTTAGAACTATGTCGTCGTTGCGTAGGTATTCCGATAATTATTGTTGCGGTTGTATTTATGATTTACGCAGTTACAGTTGCATACACTAACCCCGATATTTTAAGAAAATTTATGCGTCTTTTCGGTGACGTTTTCTACAAAACCACTTCAGGTATATTATCTACTCCGATTAATACCTGTTCTAAGTATATTGCAATTTTCATTATTTTTGGCGCATTCCTTGAAAGGACCGGCATTGCCGACTTCTTTATTAAAATTTCCAACTCGGTTGTTGGTGGTTTTTCGGGTGGTCCTGCCAAGGTTGCAGTTGTGGCCTCTGCAATGGAAGGTATGGTTTCGGGTTCGTCGGTTGCTAATACCGTCGGCTCCGGTTCGGTTACAATTCCACTTATGAAGCGTACCGGTTATAAGCCCGAATTTGCCGCTGCCGCCGAGGCTTCAGCTTCTACCGGTGGTCAAATAATGCCCCCTATTATGGGCGCGGCAGCTTTCTTGATGGCAGAAAATATCGGTGTGTCGTACAGTAATATTGTTGTTCGCGCAATTTTACCTGCGGCGCTTTACTTCCTTGGTGTATTTATTGCAGTGCACCTTGAAGCAAAAAAGGAAGGTCTTCGTGGTCTTTCTAAAGAAGAATTGCCAAAATTCTTGCCCCTTTTCAAACAAGCATATTTGTTGCTTCCGCTTATCATCTTAATTGCGCTTGTTAGTTCAGGTTCTCGCTCAATTGCGTTTGCCGCAGCAATTGCAATTCTTGCAACAATAGTTGTTGGTATTTTTAATAAAGAAAATCGCATTACACCAAAACGCATTTTTGAAGCATTGGCAGCAGGCGGTCAGGGTATGATTACCGTTGCAGTTGCTTGTGGTGTTGCAGGTATTATCGCAGGTGTTATCACCTCAACCGGTCTTGCACAACAACTTATGAACGGTATCGTAGGTCTTGCCGGTGATAAGGTTATAATTGCATTGTTCCTTACAATGCTTGCTTGTATTATTTTAGGTATGGGTGTTCCAACCACCGCAAACTACTGCATTATGGCGGCAACCTGTGCGCCAATTCTTATCGAAATGGGTGTTCCCGCAATTGCGGCTCACTTCTTTGTGTTCTATTTCGGTATCGTTGCTGACCTAACACCCCCTGTTGCCTTGGCAGCATACGCAGGTGCTGCTATTGCACAGGCAAACCCCATGAAGACTGCATTCACGTCAACAAAACTTGCTATTGGTGCATTTATCGTTCCTTACGTATTTGCACTTAATCCCGCAATGTTGTTTGTTGACACTGTTTGGTACGATGTCGTACTTATCTGCATAAGCGCAGTTATTGGTATATTTGGTGTATCAGCATCTCTGGAAGGCTATATGCTTTCCAAAATGAAATGGTATGAACGCATTATATCTGCGATTGGCGGCCTATTATTGATTTACCCCGGCATTGTTACCGACCTTATCGGTCTCGGTCTTGTTGGCCTTATATTCCTTATTCAATTTATTTCAAAATCAACTAGAAGAAAAGCAATTCAATAAAACCCAAAGAAAATTTGTTGAGGCACCCTCCGTAAGGAAGGTGCCTCAGTTTAATGCGTTTTTAATTTTACTTATATAATAATTTTATCCTTTTCTTTAAAACCTGTCCTACAAAAAACGCCAACACACAAGACGCTACATCTTTTAGGAAAACCGGAGCATACATTACTATCGCGGTCCAATATGGGGTGCTTGTAACTAAGGCGTAATAAATAATCCCTAAAATGTACATTATAATAATACCTAAAATACCCATAAATATTTTAAAAAAATTATTTTTTCTTTTTTCAAAGAGTGAACAGAATAAAACAAATATGGGAAAGCCTAAAATAAAACCGCCCGCAGGACCTGTTACGTGGTGAATGCCGCCGCAAAAACCTGAGAAAACAGGTGCACCTGCCGCACCTAATAAAATATAGGTAACTATTGAAGCGAGTGAATATTTAAGTGACAAAGTAAACCCACAAAGCGCAATCGCGAAGGTTTGTAATGTAATGGGAAACTCATGCGTGGAAGGCGGTATTTGCGCAAACACCGCAATAAGCGCGGTAAAGAGTGCCGCAAGAATTATAGAAAATGTTTTTTTCTTTTTAAAATTCATTAGTTTCCCACCACCTTTCGTTTCTAATTATACCAAATATTGTACCATATTTCAATAAAAGGTTTTGTTGAAAAAGGTCGTTTTTTATGGTATAATATTATGGTATTTTATTAAGGAGAATTTTTATGCTTGATTTACAAGATTTAAAATTAAACACAATTGAAAGTAAGGTCTTTAAATACTTTCAAAATATTTGTAATATTCCCCACGGTTCGGGTAACCGTGTGCCGATAGCCGACTTTTGCGAAACCTTTGCAAAAAAACGCGGCTTAAAATATATACGCGATAATGAAAACAATGTGATAATATTTAAAAACGGTCAAAACGGTGGTGAAAATACAAAACCGATTATCCTACAAGGCCACCTTGATATGGTGTGTCAAGCGAGTGATAATAAACAAATAGACTTTTTAACACAACCAATCACCATTATGCGCGACGAAGATTTTATTAAAGCCGATGATACTACTCTTGGCGCAGATAACGGTATCGCGGTGGCTTATATTATGGCTATACTTGATTCAACCGACATTTGCCACCCACCGATTGAGGCAATATTTACTGCCGATGAGGAAATTGGTCTTTTAGGTGCTAATGCACTCGATACATCGGTGTTAAAATCTAAAATAATGATAAACCTCGACTCTGAAACCGAAGATGTGCTCACCGTTTCTTGTGCAGGAGGTCAAGATGTAATTCTTAAAAGCGAATATACCACCACGACCTGCAAAGGTACAAAAATCACACTTAAAATTAGTGGGCTTTTAGGTGGACATTCGGGTGTGGAAATTGACAAAGGCAGAACAAATGCCAATGTTTTGATGGGCAAAATTTTAAATTCCTTTAACAACAAATTTGAATATGAACTCATCTCAATAAATGGCGGTAAAAAGCCAAATGCCATACCCGACAGTTGTGTTGCCGAAATTTGCACAAGCGACAAGAATGATGTTTTCCAAAGCCTTACCGATGATGAGCAACTGTATTTTATTGATATTCAAAAAAGTGAGCCTGATTTTAAAATAGAAGTTTACCCGTCAGAACAAGCCGAATGCACCTGTTTTGATACTAGTACAAAAGAAAACATTCTAGGTCTTCTTCAAAATGTTCCCGATGGTGTTATTAAAATGAGTGAAGAAATAGACGGCTTGGTTGAAACTTCACTAAATCTTGGTATATTATCTACCGAACAAGGTGTTGTTAAATTCCATTACGCTTTGCGCAGTAATAAAGAAACAAAACTCAAAGATTTGGCAAAACAGGTTTTGAATATTGGTGATAAATATAACACCCACGGTGATGTTTCGGGCTTCTATCCCCCTTGGGAATTTAAGGCAGACTCACCTTTGAGAGAGTTGTACAAAGAATGTTACAAAGAATATTTTGGCAAAGAAATTATGGTAGAGGCTATCCACGCAGGTCTTGAATGTGCAGTATTTTCCTCAACTATAAAAGACCTTGATTGCATATCGGTTGGTCCTAATATGTACGATGTGCACACACCAAGCGAAAAGTTAAGTATTTCTTCCGCAGTCTCCACCTTTAATTTGCTTTTAAATGTTTTAAAAAAATATTGCGAGATTTGATTGATTTTAACCTAACTTTATGATACAATTTACAAGATATTAAAAAAGAAAGATTGGAGTAATTATGGAAAACAAAAATGAATTCAAACCATATATTCCCGCAAGTAAAATCACCCCAGAAATTACAGTTACATCTGTAATTGTAGGTGTTTTGCTTTCAGTAATATTTGGCGCAGCAAATGCTTATTTGGGACTTAAAGTTGGTATGACAGTATCGGCTTCTATTCCTGCGGCAGTTATTGCTATGGGCGTAATAAGGGTTATTTTACGCAAAAATTCCCCACTTGAAACAAATATGGTGCAAACCATCGGCTCTGCGGGTGAATCCTTGGCAGCTGGTGCGATTTTTACATTGCCTGTTTTGTTTATGTGGGCAAACAGCGGCACTGCAAAAATGCCAAGCATTATTGAAATTACTATTATTTCACTCATCGGCGGTATTTTAGGTATATTATTTATGATACCGCTTCGTAACGCACTTATCGTTCAAGAACACGGCGTTTTGCCTTATCCCGAAGGCACCGCGTGTGCAGAAGTTGTACTTGCAGGTGAAAAGGGCGGACAGGGTGCAAAAACAGTATTTTTAGGTATGGGTTTTGCCGCTCTCACAAAATTTATAACTGGCGGATTAGGGGTTGCTACCGAAACCATCAGCCACACCTTTAAAGGTTTAGGTGCTAAAATCGGTACCAGTACATCCCCTGCAATTATAAGCGTCGGTTATATTTGCGGTCCTAAAATCTCTTCCATTTTGTTTGGTGGCGGTCTTCTTAGTTGGTTGGTTATTTCACCAATTATCACCGCTTTCGGCGATGCTGCCCAAACCGAAAATATGGCACAAAACATCAAATACATCGGCGCAGGTGCACTTATTGCAGGCGGCCTTATAAGTTTGATTAAATCTATTCCTTTAATTGTTAAAACTTTTTCTTCTGCAATCGGTTCTCTTTTCAAAAAGCGTGAAAATGACAATTTAAGAACTAACCGCGATATGAATATGGTGGTTGTAATTATCGGAATTATTGCTTTAATAGTTGCAATCTGGGTTATAGATATTATTCCTATTCCCTTTATCGGCGCCGTAATGATTGTTATTTTTGGTTTCTTCTTTGCAACAGTTTCTTCGCGAATGGTAGGTCTTGTTGGCAGTTCTAACAACCCTGTTTCGGGTATGACCATTGCAACTGTTTTAATTACCGCTTCACTTCTAAAATTACTCGGCTTTGAAAATATTATGGTTACCACAATCGCAATAGCCGCTATTATCTGTATAGTTACCGCTATTGCAGGTGATACTTCACAAGACCTTAAAACAGGCTTTCTTTTAGGTGCAACACCTAAGAAACAACAAATCGGTGAAATTATCGGCGTTGTAGCATCTGCATTGGCTATTGGCGCTACACTTTACCTTTTAAGCGGTGCAACACAAGGCTTTACTGTGGGTGTTGAAGCCCCACAGGCAAATATGCTTAAAACCATTGTAGAAGGTATTGTTGACGGTAATCTTCCGTGGAATCTCATTTTCATCGGTGCTGCCATTGCTGTTATCGTTGAAATTTTAAGATTACCTGTTTTACCTTTTGCTATTGGTATGTATCTCGGTGTAGAAACCACCGCTTGTATTATGATTGGCGGTCTTATTCGCCTATTCATTGATAAATCAAAAATGTCAGAAAAACGTCGTGAAAGTGCTATCAATAATGGTACACTTTTCGGCTCGGGTATGGTTGCGGGTGAAGGTATTGTAGGTATCGTTCTCGCTATATTTACTGTACTTGGCATAGACAAGAAAATTCAGATATTCGGTGATATAACCCAATCATCATTATATATGATTTTAGGCTTTGTCCTTTTGGCAATAACCATCGCAGTATATTTTATTTCCTGTGTTGCAGGTACAAAAAAGGTTGATACGGATGAGTAAGGTATCACAGCAAAACCTGCTTGAATTTGTACCGCAAAGGGTAATTGAACACTTTTCGACAGATGAAAAAGGAATGGTCGCGCTTGAAATCGAAAATAAAGGTGTTTTCAATTTTATCGCGCAAAAACTTTTTAAAAAACCGCGTATCAGTTATATTCATTTGGATGAAATGGGTAGTTTTATCTGGCCTTTAATCGATGGCGAAACAAATATAATGGTATTAGGCGAAAAGGTAAAGGAACATTTTGGTGAAAAATGTGAACCCTTGTATCCACGGCTCGGAAAATTTTTTCAAATACTTGAAAGTTACAAATTTATCCATTTGAAATAATTTGTATTGACAAAATAAATTTATTGTCTTATAATATGTAAGCAGTAAGGACTGCATTTTCCCAAATAGAAAATGCGGTCCTTTATTTTGCGTAAAAACTTTCTAAAAGGAAGATTATTATGTCAAATTTATATGATGTAGCAATTATCGGCGGCGGTATAGGCGGTCTTATGGCGGCATACCGTTTGAAAGAAAACGCGCCCGAACTTAAAATTATCATTACCGAGCGCGGTGACGAACTTGAAAAAAGACACTGCCCCGTAGGTAGAGATAAAACCTGTATACATTGTAAAACATGTTCAATTACAAGCGGTTTTGCAGGTGCGGGTGCTTTTTCGGATGGTAAGTTCAACCTTGGTACTGCTTACGGCGGCACTTTGGGTGAAGAATTAGGTGACACTCTTGCCAACCGTTATATTGATGAGGTTGACAAAATTTTAGATAAATACTGTACTTCGGGTAAGGTAAAGATTTATAAATCTAACGAAGACCTTAAACTTAAATGTATCCAAAACAATCTTCGCCTTTTGGATATGAATGTTAAGCACCTCGGCACTGATAAAAACTTTGTCACAATGAAAAACTTAATTGTTGCCCTTTCACAAATGGGTGTTGATATGTGCAGTCACTATGATTGTACCAATGTAGAAAAAACTGCCGACGGTTATACCCTTAACTATTCAAACGGCAAACAAATTTGCGCTAAAAAGATTATTATCGCGACAGGTCGTTCGGGTGCTAACTTTGTAGCAGATTTTTGCCGTAAATTTGATATTAAAATGAGTTCTAATCATATTGATATCGGTGTGCGCGTAGAAATGAAGGATGTTATCTGGAAAGAATTTTCAGATAAGATTTACGAGCCTAAAATTCTTTATAAAACCAAAACTTTTGAAGATAGATGCCGTATGTTCTGCTTTAATAAGGGCGGTCTTGTATCGGCGGAAAATAACCACGGTATCATTACCGCAAACGGCCACTCCTATGCAGAAGATGAAAAACGCACCGATAACTGCAACTTTGCAATTCTTTCATCTATCCGCTTTACTGAACCTTTCAACCAACCCACCGAATATGCTGAAAGTATCTCACGCCTTGCCAATATGATAGGTAAAGGCAGTGTTATTGTTCAGCGTTTTGGTGACCTTATTCGTGGCAGACGCACTAACGAACATCGTTTAGGTCAAAACACGGTTGAGCCTACCCTCAAAGCCACCGCGGGTGACATTTCACTTGTGCTTCCCCACAGAATACTCACAAATATTATCGAAACCATTTACGCACTCGATAAGGTGGCACCCGGTACCGCCAATGACGATACCCTGCTTTATGGCTGCGAAAGTAAATATTACTCTATCCGTCCCCATTTTATGAACAATAAATTTGAACTTATAGACGGTGTTTTTATCATCGGTGACGGCAGTGGTATTTGTCGCGGTCTTTCGCAATCAGGTGCTATGGGAATATATGTTGCAGACTGTATAACAAAATAATTATTACGGGCGGAAATACCGCCCGTTTTTTATTACAAAAAATCGTGAAAATTTTAGGCATAATTATATGTCATATTTTGTTGACATTCTAATATAAATGATGTAAAATAGTAATATAATTTTATAAATGGTGTCGAGGTTTTGATTATGAAAGCTTTGGAGGAAAAAATATTAAAAGAAGGTACCGTTTTACCGGGCAACATTCTTAAAGTAAACTCCTTTTTAAATCATCGCCTCGATGTTGATTTTTTAATGGAGATTGGTGAAGAAATCGCCCGCCTTTTCAAAGGTGAAAAAATAGACAAAATCCTCACCATTGAAACCAGCGGTATTGCAATAGCTGTTGCCGCCGCGGCAAAAATGCACATTCCCGTAGTTTTTGCAAAAAAACATAAGAGTGCTAATCTCTCACCTGACCTTTACAAAACCGTAGTTCACTCTTACACCCACGGCACTGATTATACCGTTGTAGTAAGTAAAGAATTTTTACAAAGCGGCGAAAAGGTGCTTATAATTGACGATTTTCTTGCCAACGGAAAAGCACTTTTGGGTCTGCTTGATATTATGGGACAAGCAGGCGCCGAAACAGTAGGCTGTTGCTGTGCTATTGAAAAAGGTTTCCAAGGCGGCGGAGACACCTTGCGAGCACAGGGCATTCGTGTCGAATCACTTGCAATAATTGACCAAATGAGCGATACAGCGCTCACTTTTAGAAGTATGTAATTAAAATTTACATAAAAATTAAAAAAAGAGGAGATTTTCAAAATGAAAAAATTACTCGCAATCCTCCTTGCAGTAGCAATGCTCTTCAGCTTTGCAGCTTGCGGCGGAGAAGAAACCGCGGATGAAAAATCCGATTTGAAGGTTGGTTTTATCTTCCTTCACGACGAGCAATCAACCTACGACAAAAACTTTATGGATGCTGCTAAAGCTGCTTGTAAAGAAATGGGCGTAGATTATGCTCAAAAGACCCAAATCCCCGAATCTAAAGACTGCTATGATGCTGCTGTTGAACTTATCGAAGTTGACGGTTGTGACATCATCTTCGCAGACAGCTTCGGTCATGAGTCTTTCCTTATTGACGCTGCTAAAAAGTATCCCGATGTACAGTTCTGCCATGCAACAGGTACACAGGCTCACACAGCAGGCGTTAAAAACTTCCACAACGCATTCGCTTCTATCTACCAAGGTCGTTACCTCGCAGGTGTTGCAGCTGGTCTCAAGCTCAACGAAATGATAGCTGACGGCAAATTTGAAGCAAAAGATGCTAAAATGGGTTATGTTGGTGCTTTCACCTTCGCTGAAGTTATGTCAGGTTACACCTCTTTCTACCTCGGTGCTAAATCTGTTTGCCCCACTGTAACTATGGACGTTAAGTTCACTGGTTCTTGGTATGACGAACAGAAGGAAAAAGAAGCTGCTCAGGCTCTTATCGCTAATGGTTGCAAACTCATAAGCCAACACGCTGACTCTATGGGTGCTCCTACCGCTTGTGAAACCGCTGGTGTTCCCAACGTTTCTTACAATGGTTCTACTGTAGCTGCTTGTCCCAATACCTTCATCGTATCTTCCAGAATTGACTGGACTCCTTACTTTAAGTATATGATTGAATGTGTTGAAAAGGGCGAAGAAATCAAGACTGACTATACCGGCACAATTGAAACCGGTTCTGTTGTTCTTACTGACATCAACGAAAAAGCTGCTGCTAAAGACACCGCTAAAAAAACTTGATGAAGTAAAAGCTAAATTACTTGACGGTTCTATCAATGTATTTGATACCGCAAACTTCACAGTTGGCGGCAAGAAAATTGATTCTTACAAAGCCGACGTTGATACCGATGCTAACTTTGAAAAAGATACCGAAGTTGTTGAAAACGGCATCTTCTATGAATCAAAGCATCGTTCTGCTCCTTATTTCGATATCGAAATCGACGGCATCACCCTTCTTGACAGAAACTACGGCTGATAAATAAAATTTAAAGTTTAAGGCGGGGCAACCCCTCGCCTTAAACTAATTTTGAAGAAATTGCTATAAATACTTGTAGCCATTTCTTGAAAATTATTTGAACGGAGGTTTAATGTGTCTAAACAACCTGCTATCCAACTGAAAAATATAACAAAAGTATTTGGCAAAGTGATAGCCAATAAAAATGTAAATCTTACCGCCTACCGTGGTGAGATTCTTTCCATTTTAGGTGAAAACGGAAGTGGAAAGACCACCCTTATGAATATGATTTCGGGTATTTATTTCCCAGACGAAGGTCAAATTTTCATTGACGGAGAAGAGGCTGTTATTGCTTCCCCAAAAGATGCCTTCACTTATAAAATAGGTATGATACATCAACATTTTAAACTTGTTGATGTGTTCTCTGCCGCTGAAAACATTGTATTAGGTCTTAACGACGGCAAGTACAACCTTAAAGAATCTACCGCTAAAATTAAAGATATCAGCGAACAATACGGTTTCGAGTTAGAACCCGAAAAGAAGATTTATACCATGTCTGTTTCCGAAAAACAGACGGTTGAAATCATAAAGGTTCTCTACCGCGGTGCAGATATTCTTATCCTTGACGAGCCTACCGCCGTTCTTACCCCTCAAGAAACCGAAAAACTTTTTGCTATTTTACGCCGCATGCGTGACGATGGAAAATGTATAATCATTATCACCCATAAACTTCACGAGGTTTTATCACTTTCGGATAAAGTGGCTGTTCTTCGTAAAGGCGAATATGTTGGCACTGTAAATACCGCCGAGACCAATGAAACCGAACTCACCGAAATGATGGTTGGTAAAAAAATCAGTCTTAATATTCAAAGAGATGAGCCCATAGCCCCACAAGACCGCTTGTGCGTTAAAAATATAAGTTGTGTGGACCGTATAGGCACAACCGTGCTTGATAATATTTCCTTTACCGCTAAAAGTGGTGAAATACTGGGTATTGCAGGTATCGCAGGTAGCGGTCAACGCGAACTTTTGGAATCTATTGCGGGTTTGCAACAATTAACATCGGGTGAAATCACATATCACGACCCCAAAACAAACAAAGTTGAAAATTTGCGTGATAAAACTCCTATGCAAATACGCAATTTGGGTGTGCGCCTTTCATTTGTACCTGAAGACCGTTTGGGTATGGGTCTTGTAGGGAATATGGACATCGTTGATAATATGATGCTTCGCAGTTATAGGAAAGGTTTTTCGATGTTTTTGGAACGCAAAAAACCAAAAGATTTGGCAGAACATATTATCGACGATTTAGAAGTAGTTACTCCCTCGGCATCTACACCTGTAAGACGCCTTTCGGGTGGTAATGTTCAAAAAGTACTTGTAGGACGAGAAATTGCATCTTCCCCGACTGTACTTATGGCAGCCTACCCTGTAAGAGGACTTGACATAAACTCCTCTTATATGATTTATAATCTTCTCAATGAACAAAAGAAAAAGGGCGTTGCTGTTATATTTGTCGGCGAAGACCTTGACGTACTTTTGGAACTTTGTGATAAAATTATGGTTATAGGTTCGGGTAGGATTACAGGAATTGTAGACGGCAGAACCGCAACAAAAGAAGAAATTGGCCTTCTTATGACAAAAACCGCACATGACGAGGAGGTAAATAATGGCTAAGGATAAAATTATAAAAAGCACACGCGAACCCTTGTTCCACGTAGTTAAACGTGATGATTTGGCTTGGTGGCAAGCGTGGGGCATCCGCGTTGTAACCATTCTTTTCTCCTTCGTTATAGTAGGTTTGCTTTGTGTATTGGTTGCAGACAAATCTTTCGGCGATTCCTTTGATATAATGTTTACGGGTGTTTTTGGCCGGCTTTTTGAAGGTAACACCACAATGCTTTGGAAATATTTGCAAGAAATTGCAATATTACTTTCGCTTTCACTTGCACTCACCCCTGCTTTCAAAATGAAGTTTTGGAACTGCGGTGCAGAAGGACAAGCACTTATGGGCGGCCTTGCCACAATAATATGTATGTTGGAATTTGGCGACAAACTGTCTTATGGCACACTTGTTACTGTTATTGTAATTACCAGTATCGTTGCTGGTGCCATATGGGGCTTAATACCCGCAATCTTTAAGGCACTTTTCAACACCAATGAAACCTTATTTACCCTTATGATGAACTATATTGCAACCCAAATCATTGCATATTACGTTTACATAAAGGGTGGCGGTTCTAACGTTATTAACCCCGTAGAGTATGGCAACTTCCCAACTATAGGCGGCAATGATTATTTTGTAAATATTGTTACTGTTGCAGTAATAACTGTTGTAATGTATATTTATCTAAAATTCAGTAAACAAGGTTATGAAATATCGGTTGTAGGTGAGAGTCAAAACACCGCAAGATATATTGGTATAAACGTTAAAAAAGTAATTATCAGAACTATGCTTATATCGGGTGCTTTGTGCGGTGTTACAGGTATGTTATTGGTGGCAGGTAAAGACCACAGCATAAATGTAAACAGTGTAGGTGGTCAAGGCTTTACTGCTATTCTGATGTCTTGGCTCGGACAGTTTAATCCGTTTATTATGGTTGTTATGACCGCTATCGTAGTTTTCTTGAGATTAGGTGTTGCAAAAGTTGCAGATACTGCACTTCTCAACTCATCCTATTCTGAAATAATGGTAGGTATTGTAATACTTATGCTTGTTGGTTGTGAATTCTTTATTCACTACGCAATCAAGTTTAAGCATAAAAAGGAGGTAGCATAATGATTATTCAATTTATTTGTCGTGCTATACTCCTTGGTGTACCGCTTCTTTACGGCTCAACAGGTGAAATCATCACCGAAAAATCAGGTCACTTAAATCTCGGTATACCCGGTATTATGTATACCGGTGCTATAAGCGGTGTTGTAGGCTCTTTCCTTTATGAAAATTCCTGCGGTAATGACATCGCAAATATGAACCCCCTATTGGCAATAATAATTCCCTTTTTTTGTGCCATTATCGGTTCTGTGCTTATGGGCCTTATTTACAGTTTCTTAACCGTAACACTACACGCAAACCAAAATGTTACAGGTCTTGCAATTACCACTCTTGGTATCGGACTTGGTAACTTCCTTGGTGCTTCACTTATCAACATCACCGACAGTGAGTTACCCTCTATCGCCCTTACCAAAACAAGTTCTTTCTTCTCTGCAAAACTTCCTTTTGCGGACGATTTGGGTTGGTTTGGCGAACTATTTCTATCGCACGACTTTTTAACATATCTTGCAATAATAATCGCTTTTATTACAGCAATTGTACTTAACCGTACACGCGTAGGTCTTAACTTACGTGCCGTGGGTGAAAACCCCGCAACTGCCGATGCCGCAGGTATCAATGTTACAAGATATAAATACCTTGCGACTTGTATTGGTAGCGCCGTAGCAGGCCTTGGTGGTTTACAATACGTTATGGCATACGCTTCAGGTGTTTGGTCAAACAATGCTTTTGGCGACCGTGGTTGGATGGCAATCGCCCTTGTTATATTCGCTCTTTGGAAACCATCAATGGCTATTGTCGGCTCATTTGTGTTCGGTGCTCTTTGTAATGCAAACAACTACATTCAAGGTCTTGGCACCGAAACACAAGAACTTTTCAAAATGTTACCCTACATTGTAACTATCATAGTTCTTATTATCACCAGTATGCGTAAAAAACGCGAACATCAACCTCCGCAAGGTTTGGGTCTTCCCTATTTCCGTGAAGAAAGATAAATTTTAAAATCACCCATTTTTACAATGGGTGATTTTTTATACTAAATGTTGTGTTCTGCGACAAAATAGGCGGAATATCTTGACATTATATATCATATAAGATATAATATAAATATCAAATTTTAAGGAGGATTTCCTACTATGAATTCTGTATTAGGTATCGGTGGTTCAATAGCTTCAAGTGGTGCCACAAGCGCAATTTTCACAGTTTTATCAGTTATTTTCGCCCTAGCGGCAACCGTTCTCGCTTTCATCTTTATCATTCCTGAGAAGAAAAGAGCAAGCCTTAAAGGTATTGGCAGACTTTTACACGACATTTTCAATTTCAAATTTATGATAATTGAAAAGATTTTCCAGTTCTTCTATGTATTTGCAACTGCTTATGCTATTGTTGAAGGTTTCTTTGGATTGTTCTCATTCGACTGGTATGGCAACTGGGTTGGTTACACTGGCTTCCTTACCATGATTTTAGGACCTATCATCATCCGCATCGCTTATGAACTTGTAATGTTGGCTTTAATTGCGGTTAAGAATATTATCCAAATCAACAACAAACTCAAAAATCAAAACGAAGAAAACAAAGAAGATAACACCTTTGCAATGCCGGACCTTAGCGATTATAAAGATGAAGAACCCGAAGCACCCCAAGTTGCAGCTTTCTGCAGCAAATGTGGCGCTCACCTTGCAGAAGACGGCACTTGCCCCTACTGCAAATAATCTAACATAAAATTTTAAAAGCTGTGTGAAATTCACACAGCTTTTTTTGTTTTATAATATGAATTGGTGTTATTCCCATTCAAGATTGATTATTTTATCAATGGTTTTTATGGGTCTATTTAGTCTATTTATTCTCATTTTTTGCGCCTAAAATCTCACAAAAATTTGGCTCTC
>SVPC01000024.1 GCA_015066095.1 Oscillospiraceae bacterium
GCATAGCAAGAATACCGATGTATCAAGCACTCAATACCATTAAAATTGATACCAACGCCAAAAACGTGGCTATGATTGCCAATGAGATAAAGCTGTTGTAATACCGTCAAATTCCAATTTATCGAATAGATGATATTTGTTTAGAAAAGGGTTTTAGGTTCTCCTAAAGATTGGGAAATGTGCCGTACATTTTCCCTGCTTGTTACGGTATGAGACAAATATTAAACGGATGTGTAGAATTCTACACATCCGTTTTACTTTCTCAAAAGGAAATGATATTTTGCGATATATTGCTTCGCAATTCGATATATTTTACTTCGTAAAATTCGATATGTTTACCTAGTGGTAAACGCGATATGATATAAATCCCTACTCGCGTCCGTAGGACATATCGTGTGCGCAGCACATATCGAGCACAATAGTGCATATCGAAAATCCCGCAAGGGATTTATATCGCTGCGTTGTATCCTTAACGGTACAACGCCTATAAGTCGGCTTTTTATTATTTACATATCGTTGAATATATTAGATACTGCGAATATTCCGCCTAATACGGCTTTGGAAAAATTAATATCATCTTGAATTTTCCAAGTATCTTTTTCTTTGACTAAATTAATCGTTATTTGGTTTTCTACAAGTTTTGTACCATTGTCCTTTAAACTTTTTTGGAAAGCTTCGTTTATTAATTTATCGTGCTCTTTATTGCTATTATAGCCTTTACTTAGGGCTTCTTCTACATTTTTTACATATTCGGTAAATATTTTTTGGAAATCGGCGGCTTTGATTTTTACATTTACTATGGCGGTGGTTTCGCTTTGTGTGTTGGAGTTGATAACAGTATATTCCAACTTGGCAAAGATTTTTTTAATCTTTTCCATCGTGGGCTCATCAAATCCTAAATCGGGTTCGGGGTCGAATTGTTGTTTTGGCAATATGAGTTTTTGTGCTTTTTCAAATTTACCTTTTTTAATATACCCGAGTATGGTGCCGACAGCTTTTTCGGCATCTTTATTTGCTACAAAGTTTGATGGGTCTTGCGAAGAAACATTAGCGCTTGTGGTTACGCCCGGTGTGATAGAGCCATCTATGTTTTGGGTTCCGTCAGTGTTTTGTTCGCCTGTTTGGGCATTGTCCGTGTTTTGGGAAAGGCTTGACTGTTCCGAACTGTTATTTTCTTCATCATCACCGCAACCTGCGATACAAAAAGTTGCGAAAAGCATAACTAATATAAGTAAAACAGAATAAATTATCTTTTTCATTTAAAATCACCTTGATTTTTAATTTATAATGGAATAGGTTAGGCGAAACAAAGTTGTTTCGCCTAACTACAATCATTATTATATATGTTTATAGGCACATTTGTCAACAGTTAAGGATTTCCTTGTGGTTTTGGCACCAATTATAATTTTAGTAAATTAAAATTTAGCTTTTACAAAAAAGAAATTGGTATGAAATAAGGTGTAAAGGATATTCGAAAACCGCTATTTTTTGAAATGGCGGTTTATTTTTATGCATTTTGCAAGTCAATTTGATTTGAAATTTGTTGATTTCACCATTTTTGAAAGATGTCGGTGAATGTCGGTTTGATTTTGTGGATAATTGGAGGTACCAAATTTAAGGAGGAATTTTTTATGATTAGTGTTGAGGTACATTCCAATAATGTATTGACTGTAAGTAACGATTTTTTTGCAAATGCAGTTTCTGACAGTATAAAACACGAAACGGTCAAATTTTTGTTTACTGATAATTGGAAAGATTATCAAAAAACAGCGGTATTTACTGCCGATGGCGTAGAGCCTGTTTGCATAGTGCTTGATACTCAAAATTATTTATGTCTGTCAGAGGATGAGTGCTACATACCTTATGAGGTGTTGCAAGGCGATAGTTTTAATTTGTCAGTTTTCGGCATTAAGGGTGATAGCAGAGCCACGAGTACAACCGTGCGAGTAGAGATTTTAGAAAGCGGTTACACTTTGGGCGAAGAGCCTATGCAACCTACACCCGACGAATATGCACAGGTGTTACAGTTAATGAACGAAACCAAGCAAATTGCAATTTCCGTAAGAGAAGATGCAAATAGCGGTTTGTTTAAGGGCGACAAAGGCGAACAAGGACCGCAAGGTGTTCAAGGGCCACAGGGTGTCCAAGGACCACAAGGGATTCAAGGCACACAAGGTCCAAAAGGTGACACAGGTGAAAAGGGTGATACAGGCCCACAAGGACAAAAAGGCGACAAGGGTGACAAAGGAGAAAAAGGCGATAATGCTGATATGAACCTGTTAACTACCCTTGCTATACAAAACACCATAAGCGGCGGTGTTAAATCTTTGACAGTTAACGATGTATCGCCTTTTCCACATAAATGCTCTTTGAAGCTCACAAGTGATACTTATGACGAAGTTGTTGGAGAAAGTAGAAATATTTTCAATGATAAAAATGGTGAAAATATTGTAAATACGAATATAGAAATGCATGTAAATGATAATGGTAGTATTTCAATTAGTGGGTATACATCAGAGGACGAAGCGTGGCCAACTCAAGTGATTTTTCTTTTAAAAGATTTAATCCCGGGCCAAACATATACTTTTTCATTGAGAAGTAGCAATACTGAAATAATGGACCCCAAACATTGTGAAATTATGTTTGAACCTTTTCCAGATGAAGAGCGAATGGAACCAGTAATTGACACGGATATTCAGTACATTACTGGTGAAAAAATAACATTTGTTTGGAAAGAAAATTATAAAAGTGTACCAATTTATTATACCGGTTGGGAAATATTAGAAGAAGTTGGTGAGTACGAACTTACTTTATATCCTCAACTTGAATTAGGTGACACTATGACCGATTGGGTTGAATATGGTATTGATATAACCGAACCAAAACCATATCTCGAAGATTTTAGCGGTGTGAAATTGATTGTTTCAAATGGCACAACTTCAAAGGAATATCCCTCAAATGTAAATGGTGTAATTGAAGATATTGATAGTTATTCACCCACTATGACAATTACAACTAACAATGAATATGTGAACATAACGGACTTTAGTTATTTTGTAGATACCAAGAAGTATATTGATGGCACGGTTATAGATAATTCGGTACTTGGTGATATAGAAACCGCCCTTGATAATATCATAGTAATACAAGAAAATCTTATAGGCGGTGATGGTGTATGAGTATAGCGGAAAAATTACAAACCATAGCCGAGAACGAGCAAAGGGTTTATGATAAGGGCTACACAGACGGCTACGAAAACGGTGCTTTACCACTAACTCAAATAAAAAAATTAAATAGTGTTTTTGATGGTTCTACTTTTCCCGAAAACTATGATTTAGTATTACACCTAAAAAAACCTGTTGATATGCAATATTGTTTTAAAAACAGTAATGTTAGGTCGGTTACACTAACCGCAGTACAAGCGGGAGATGTAATGATAACATTTGCTTTTAGAGACTGCATAAATTTACAAGTTTTTGACATGAAAGACTATAAGGCAACAATTACAGACATAACTTATGCCTTTTATAATTCGTCAAAACTAAAGAGTATATATGGTGCATTAGATATTAGTAGGTGTCCAAGCACAACCGCCGCTTTTTCTGGGTGTACTCTACTTGAAGATATAGATTTTGTACCAAACACTATAAAAGTGAATATATCTTTTTCGCCTTGTCGATATCTAAACGAAAAATCTATACAATCAATAATTGACGGCTTGGCAGACTTGACAGGGCAAACTACCCAAACGATTACTTTTCACGCAACAGTAGGCGCTAAACTTACTGACGAGCAAAAAGCAACTATAACCGCCAAAAATTGGACTTTAGCATATTAAG
Organism: Oscillospiraceae bacterium; assembly: GCA_015066095.1. Classification (GTDB taxonomy): domain Bacteria; phylum Bacillota; class Clostridia; order Oscillospirales; family Acutalibacteraceae; genus UBA737. The sequence continues at coordinate 3,840 of SVPC01000024.1, forward strand.
GAGTGTTTTCATGAAAAAAGAAACTATAAAGCAAATTATATTGACCGCAGATGAGGGTATGTATCTCACTAATGGTGAAACTTATGTTAAAATTGTTGTGTTACCTGAAGGCGCTGATGCGAGCGTTTGGTATGAAGTTGACGAAAACGAATATAGCGAACAATTAGTGTAAAACAAAAACGCAACCTAGCAGTTTTGCAAGGTTGCGTTTTTGTATTTATTTTTATTTGTCTTTTAAGTCAAATGCGTGTTTTCGCATAGCGGTTACACGTACCGGTGGTATGGTATCATAATTTTTGCCGTACACGGTTTTGAGCATATAATCATATTCACAAGGCACAGGCATTTGCACACCTTCAAAGTTAATGTAAACCGGCTCACCAAAGAACGGAGTCAGAAAAATTTCTTTATAATAAGGATAATAACTGCAAAAATTAACCATATACTTGCGGTCACCATTATAAAACTTTTTCATCTTTTTAATTGCAAATTTTTCAATTCTTTTGTTGCTTATAATCGGCAAGAATATACGGGCTAATATACGTGCAGGTTTTTTCTTTGTGCCTTTAGAGTAACCTGTTTTTATAAAGAGCAAACGACGGCTTATTTTTACGCAAAGTGCAGAAAATGTAAGTTTCCAATTTGTGGGATAAGGTGCATAATCAAGCGGAAAAATATCCACATAAGGGCCGTTGTATTTTGAAAGTTTGGTTACTTTGTGCTGAATATACGGAGTAGGTCTTGTAAGTTGCATTTTAGCACCTAAAACCCAATGCTTAGGGTTGTTTTCTAAAGCGTCAAAATTGAGTTCGGGCGGAATTTTGCCATCTTTTGCAAGTTCTACTAATTTATCATAATCTTCGCGTGGCATTGCGATATCTACATCGTCATCCCACGGAATAAACCCATTGTGACGCACAGCACCCAAAAGTGTACCCTCTGTAAGATAAAAACGCAGGTTGTTTTCTTCTAAAAACTTCTTTGTAAGTATTAATGTTTCGAGTGTGTATTTTTGCAAACCTTTTACAAACTGCATACGCTCGGCTTTTTCCATATAAGCGGGGTCGTCTACAAATTTTTCGGGGTTTTCGGTGCTGAAAAGTTCTATAATTTTTTGAGAAATCTTTTTTTCTTTATTTTCCTTGGCGTAACTTAAAAGGTATAGGACCTTTACTTTATGGAAAATGCCATAAACTGCTTCAAGCAGTATTTCATACGAAAAATCAGTGTTTTGTGCTAAAGATTTTGCAAACTCTACACATTGGTCATCGCCTATAAATTCGAGTGGCTTTATGCCCAAAGTTTCACCTATAAACAACAGTTGGGGTTGCAAAGCCAAGGTATCATCATTTCCGCAGATAGCCTTTGTTGTTTTTATTAGTGGATTTTGTGATTCTTTATCTTCGTGCATTGCATAACAAAGAGCAGGGATAGAATGGAAAAGCGCTTCCTCTTCGGTAATGTTTGCAAAGTTGCACAGACCGTTTGTAAAAGTATTTAAAGGTGCATTATCGCACTTTTTATGTTCATCATTTATGATTTTTGCCGCAGGAGTGAACTGGTTAGTAATATCCTGACCGCGTAAAAACGGCATAACAAATTTTAATACGGTTTTTAATTGTGCGGTAATTTCGGCAGCAAGTTCTACAGATGTATTTTGATTGAGTAAAATGTCAGCAGCGCAAAAGATGGTTTTGGCGGCTATAAGTTTTTTGTCCTTATTAGTAGATGCCATTTTAGACTTCCCTTTCAAATAACAGTAAAATAAAATTATCTTTTATTGCAATACATATATAATTTTACATCCTATAAAGAAAAAAGTCAAGGACAATACCGCTATGGAATATACGGGTTTTTGCATTGACATATTAAGGTAAAAAGGGTATACTATAAGGGAATTATTTTTATTCGAGGTTATGGTATGAGAAAAAAGTTAAAACTGCTTTTGTCGGTTTTTTGGGTTTTCTTCCGTATAGGTGCGTTCACCTTTGGTGGCGGTTATGCGATGATACCGCTTATAAGCGAAGAAACTGTCCAAAGGCGCAAATGGGTTAAAGAAAGTGATATTTTGGATATTATCGCTATCGCCGAGTCTACCCCTGGCCCTGTTGCCATAAATTCGGCTACATTTGTAGGCTATCGCGTTGCGGGATTTTGGGGTTCGTTTTTTGCTACTCTCGGCGTGGTTGTGCCGTCTTTTGTTGTCATTTTAATAATATCGTATGTTCTTAATGAGTTTAAAGATATTAAGGCGGTTCAATTTGCTTTTAGCGGTATTCGCGCAGGTGTGTTGGCGCTTATTATAAAAGCACTTGTTAAAATGTATAAGCAATGTCCTAAGGGCTTGTTTTACTATATAATAATGGCGGTATCGTTTGTGGCGGTTGCTTTCTTTGATATTAAAGTGATTTATTGTATTATTGTTTGCGCGGTGTTGGGACTTGTTTATTCCCTTACTTTGAAAGGTAGGGTGGAGAAATGAGTTTTTTGTGGTTGTTTTTAACCTTTTTTAAAATTGGCGCTTTCACCTTTGGCGGCGGTTATGCAATGCTTCCTTTTATTCAGGAAGAGGTTTTGGCTAACGGCTGGATGGGCTCACAGGAAATAACCGATTTTATTGCGGTTAGCGAATCCACACCCGGTCCGTTTGCTATAAATATGGCAACCTTTATAGGTAATAGTGTGGGCTCTCAGTATGGCGTATTAGGCGGTATTTTCGGTGCTTTTTGTGCCACACTCGGTGTGGTTTTGCCCTCGTTTATTATTATTTTAATAGTTGCAAAATGCTATGAGAAATTTAAAAACAGTACTGTTGTAGCAGGTTGTATGACGGGTCTTAAACCTGCGGTTATAGGTTTCATAGGTGCGGCGGCATTTTCTATTTTGCTTACTGTATTTTTGCCCCAAAGCGGCGGCGAATTTATAAATGCTTTTAAAAATTTTGATATAAGTATTTTTAAAGATATAGATTTATATGCTTATGCACTGATTTTTGTGGGTGCGCTCATAATGGCATTTAAAAAGGTACACCCGATTATAATTATTTGTGTTTCGGCAGTAGTAGGTATAGCAGTTGGATATTTGCTTTAAAATTTATGAGGTGAAAAGATATGTATAAGATAACAAAAGAACAGTATCTTAATAAGGTACGAGGATGTTGGCTTGGTAAAAATGCAGGCGGTACTTTGGGTGCACCATTTGAGAGTGTGCGTACCGTGGCAGATATTGATTTTTACACACATGATTTGTCGTTGGGCGCGCTTCCTAATGATGATCTTGATTTGCAACTTGCTTGGCTTAATGCTGCAGAAAAACACGGAAAATGTGTTGATTCTAAAATTTTGTCAGAGTATTGGGTAACGGCAATCACACCAAACTGGGCAGAATATGGCGTGGGCAAGGCAAATCTTCGTTTGGGACTTCAACCGCCACTTTCGGGTGCTTTTCGTAACCGATTTAAAGATTCTAACGGCGCGTGGATAAGAAGCGAAATTTGGGCTTGTTTGACCCCGGGTCATCCCGAACTCGCGGTTAAGTATGCCTATGAAGATGCTATTGTAGACCACGCTGACGAGGGCGTATATGCCGAGGTATTTACTGCCGCTATCCAGAGTGCTGCTTTTTCAGAAAGTGATGTTTATAAACTTATTGATATCGGTTTTTCATACATACCTGAAAATTGTGATATTGCAAAAGCAGTTAAAATTGTAATTTCTGCTTATAAGGAGGGGCTTACTTGGAAAGAAGCGCGTATAAAACTTCTAAGAGAAATACCCGATTCTTTTGGCCAGCAACGCCATTATGCACCTAATCCCGACAATTTCCCTGAAGCCGAGTGGGGTTATGATGCACCTGCTAATATCGGCCTTGTGATTTTGGCACTATTGTATGGCAAGGGTGATTTTGGCAAGAGCATTTGTATTGCCGCAGGATGCGGTGAAGATGCAGACTGTACCGCCGCTACGGTAGGCGCTTTGCTCGGTATTATTATGGGGGCCGATAAACTACCGAAAAAATGGCTAGAGCCTATTGGTGAAGACATTAAAACCTGTTCTCTTAACACCACCTGTTCACCTGTAAAAATTCCAAAAACTATTACCGAACTTACAGATAGAACTTGTAAGATAATGCCTGTGTTTATGCACAAGTATTTTGATATGTTTGCAACTGACGGTGAAATTTCGGTTAAAGAGGCGGATGAACTTTTTGACGGCCCACGTAGTGATTGGATGATAAAACCTTTCAATTTTAAAGACTATTATCCGGAAAACTTTTTCGTCTTTACTGCCGAAACACCTATTATGAAAATAGAGGTGTTGGCAGTCGACGGTGTTGATGTAAAGACAGGCGATGTTAAAAAACTTAAAATACACGCCGAAAATCTTGCGGGTCATGTTGGTAGTCCTTTGTGGTTGGAGTTTCGTTGGAATTTGCCCGAGGGTTGGACTACAGACAAAGGTAATACTACAACCTTACTTTTAGAACAGTACCATTGCGGTATGGGACACGCTTATTCGGAGATTGATATAACGATAGGCGATATATCGCAACCTGTAACAACAATAGGGCTTGAGATATCCGCTCATGACCGTCCCACAAAAGCATATATTCCATTACAATTTGTTTGTGAAGCATAATTAAAAGCGAAGATTCGTTTGAATCTTCGCTTTTTGTTAGTTTTTAAGACTTTGGAGTGGTGCGGGGATACGACCTGCACGGTGTATGAACTTTTTAGGACTTTTATTTAAATTTACCCTCATAATAGGACCTGAGCCTAAAAGACCGCCAAAGTCAAGTTCTTCATTCGGTTTTTTACCAATAGCAGGGATAACGCGAACTGCCGTGGTTTTAGAGTTGACCATACCGATTGCCGCTTCGTCAGCAATTATAGCTGATATAACTTCGGCAGGGGTTTCACCCGGAATGGCTATCATATCAAGACCGACAGAGCAAACGGCGGTCATTGCTTCTAATTTTTCAAGTGACAAATCGCCTGAACGAGCGGCATCTATCATACCTGCATCCTCGGTAACGGGGATAAACGCGCCCGAAAGACCGCCTACATAGGAAGATGCCATTACACCACCTTTTTTAACCGCGTCATTAAGCATTGCAAGGGCGGCGGTAGTGCCGTGTGTACCGCAGGTTTCAAGTCCCATTTCTTCAAGAATGTGGGCAACCGAGTCACCAACAGCAGGAGTGGGTGCTAATGATAAGTCAACAATACCAAAGGGAACACCTAATCGCTTAGATGCTTCGCTACCAACCAATTGACCCATACGGGTGATTTTAAATGCAGTTCTTTTGATAATTTCGGCAAGTTCACCAAGGTCACCATTAGGACATTTTTTAAGTGCCGCCTGTACAACACCTGGACCTGAAACACCAACATGGATAACGCAGTCGGGCTCACCCACGCCGTGAAATGCACCCGCCATAAAGGGGTTATCTTCTACCGCATTGCAAAATACTACAAGTTTAGCGCAACCTATACATTCGCGGTCAGCAGTTAATTCTGCCGTTTCGCGAACAATTTCGCCCATGAGTTTTACTGCATCCATATTGATACCTGCTTTGGTTGAACCAATATTTACAGATGAGCAAACATTTGTGGTTTCGTTCATGGCTTGTGGTATAGAGCGGATAAGCGCTTCATCACCCGCAGAAAAGCCCTTGTGAACAAGCGCCGAATAACCGCCTATAAAGTTTACACCGGTAGCATCGGCGGCACGTTGCAGGGTCTTAGCATACATAATGGGGTCGCCACCGGATGAAGCAATTATCATCGAAATAGGTGTTACCGAAATACGCTTGTTTATAATCGGGATACCAAACTCGCGTTCAATATCTTCACCGACTTTTACAAGATTTCCTGCAAGACGGGTGATTTTATTATAGATTTTTTCACACGCTTTTTTGGGGTCAGAGTCGCAACAGTCTAAAAGCGAAATACCCATAGTAATGGTGCGAATGTCAAGATTTTCTTCGGAAATCATATTTATGGTTTCCATTATGTCATTAAGATTTATCATTATATACTCCTTAGATTCTGTGCATAGAGTTAAAAACATCCTCGTGCATAACGCGAATGTCAAGACCGCGGTTTTCGCCCAATTTTTTCATTTTATCCGAATAATCGGCAAAGGAACAGGTAAGGTCTTTGATTTCGGTAAGCATAACCATTACAAACATATCTTGTAATACAGATTGAGTGATATCAACAATATTTGCATTACATTCGTTGCATATAGCACTTACATCAGCAATGATACCAACAGCATCTTTTCCTATAACAGATACAACAGTTTTCATAAAAAAACCTCCAATAAATTCACTTTTGTAATTGTATCATACAAAATTGCAAAAATCAACATCATTTTGTTGACTTACTTTTCGGTTTATGGCATAATAAATGTAGAAAAATTAAAAAAATATCAATATTTTGATAACAAGATATTGACAAAATACAAAATATAGTATACAATATCTTGTGTAGCGACATATAACTGACGGAGTATATGGGCAACCATAGGGGAGTATGTCGTGATTGAGCCGACCGTCTGGGCAATTCAGTAATTCACTGGGTTGCCTTTTTCAACCCAAAAATCGAGCAGTTTAAAATACAAGGAGAAAATTATGAAACACGACAATTGGAACGGTTTTAAGGAAGGTATATGGCAGGATGAAATCAATGTACGCGATTTTATTCAGCAAAACTATACAGAATATAAGGGTGATGACACCTTTTTGGCTGATGCTACCCCTAGAACAAAGGACTTGATGAAGAAACTCAATGCCTTGTTTATGGTAGAGCGTCAGTTTGGTGGTGTATTGGATATTGATACCGCAACCGTTTCTTCACTCACTTCTTTTGAACCGGGTTATTTAGATAAAGATAATGAAATAATTGTAGGTTTGCAGACCAACCGTCCGTTAAAGCGCGGTATCAACCCCTTTGGCGGTATCCGTATGGCGCGTCAGGCTTGTACAGCATACGGCTATAAATTGAGCGAAAAGATTGAGAATGAATTTCAATATCGTACCACTCATAATGAAGGCGTGTTCCGTTGCTACTCTAATGAGATGCGCTTGGCTCGTCATTGCCATGTTATAACCGGTCTTCCTGATGCATATGGCCGCGGCCGTATTATCGGTGACTACCGCCGCGTGGCGCTTTATGGTATTGACCGTCTTTTGGAAGAAAAGATTAAAGATAAAGATAATTTGGCGAACGGTAATTTTGGTGAAGAAGAAATCACTCTTGCTGAAGAACTTTTTAAACAAATCTCTTTCCTTGGATATATGAAAGATATGGCCGAGATGTATGGTTTTGATATAAGCAAACCTGCAAAGGATACACGTGAGGCTGTTCAGTGGACATATTTTGCTTATCTTGCTGCTATTAAGGAACAAAACGGCGCCGCAATGAGTATGGGCAGAGTTAGTACGTTTTTTGATATTTATATTGAACGTGATATTAAAAACGGCATCTTGACCGAGGAGGGTGCGCAGGAAATCATAGACGATTTTGTTATGAAACTCCGCATGGCGCGTCATCTTCGCACCCCTGAATATAACGAGCTTTTTGGCGGCGACCCAATGTGGATTACCGAAGCGGTAGGCGGTATG
>SVPC01000007.1 GCA_015066095.1 Oscillospiraceae bacterium
GAAGTTATCTTATGAAAAAAGAAAGCATCTAAAAATGCCATATGCAACGGCACTTTTAGATGTCGCTAAACTAATAACATTATTTTCTCCACCTTCTATAATCATTGGCACCGCATAGGTTGAAAAACGCACATTTTGGCTCATATCAAAATTATCAATTGACTTTATAAGTCCTATACACCCCACCTGAAACAGGTCATCAAGATTTTCTCCTCTGCCTGTAAAACGCTGTATTACACTTAATACCAAACGCAAATTACCATTTATTAAATCTTCACGTGCTTTCGTTTTACCATTCCTTGCTTGTTTTAAAAGCTCCATTTTTTCGCTTTCTTTCAAAACCGGCAGTTTAGAAGTGTCCACTCCGCAAATCGAAACTTTATTATACATATAACAGCACCTCCGCAATACATTAAAAGTATTACCGTGAGATGCTGTTGTTACACTTAAAAAATATTTTTTGTTTCGACAAATTTCACTTGCATTTTCAAAAGCGACAATAAAAAACACGGAAAAAGTATTTTTCACTTTTTCCGTGCTCTTATTTATAAACTCTTACCTTTTTAACAAATAAATATGATTTCTTCTTTATTTCTTAATCTCTTCAATATCATACGGTGTGGTCTGGTAAACAAAATAGTTTAGCCAGTTTGAATATAAAAGGTTTGCGTGGGCGCGCCAAGTAACCTTTGGCTCATTTTTGGGGTTATCATCGGGGAAATAATTTACAGGAATTTTAATCGGTTTACCTGCATTTAAATCCCTAAAATACTCGGTTGCCAGAGTATTGGCATCATATTCCGAATGACCGGTAATAAAAATCTGCTTACCCTTATCGGTAGCCATAGCATAAACACCGGCTTCTTTCGAGGTCGACAAAATTTTAAGTTCTTTACACTTTTTTACATCCTCAATATCAATGGTGGTATGCCTTGAATGAGGCACCATAAACACATCATCAAAACCGCGGAACAATATAGGGTGGTTATAATCCACCGTGTGGGGGAAGATGCCAAACATCTTTTCATCCAAAGGCTTTTTATCAATGCCAAAGTGATAATAAAGACCTGCCTGTGCACCCCAACAAATGTGGAATGTAGAATGAACATGGGTTTTAGTCCACTCCATAATCTCGCACAATTCATCCCAATACTCCACTTCTTCAAACGGCATCTGTTCAACGGGAGCGCCTGTTATTATCATACCGTCAAAAGTGCGGTCTTTGACATCGTCAAATGTTTTATAAAAAGCCAACATATGCTCTTGCGGAGTATTTTTTGACTGGTGACTTTTTGTGTGTATTAGTTCAAGTTCTACCTGCAAAGGTGAGTTGCCGAGAAGACGAGATAACTGTGTTTCGGTTTCTATCTTTTTGGGCATAAGGTTTAGAAGAAGAATTTTTAAGGGACGGATATCCTGTGTTATGGCGCGTGTTTCGGTCATAACAAATATATTTTCATCTTCCAAAGTCTTAACCGCAGGTAAATCGTTAGGTATTCTTATGGGCATATTACTATACCTATTCTTTCTTAAATTTTATCAAGCGCCTGTTTAATATCTGCAATAATATCGTCTGCTTCTTCTATACCGCAAGAAAAACGAATAAGGTCAGGTGTAATACCTGCAGCCAAAAGTTCATCATCATTCATCTGACGGTGAGTAGCGTTTGCTGGATGCAAACAACAGGTACGGGCATCGGCAACATGGGTTGCAATAGCCGCCATTTTAAGCTCTTTCATAAAGGCTTCGGCCGCTTTACGACCGCCCTTAACACCAAAACTTACAACACCGCAACCACCGTTTGGCATATACTTTGTTGCAAGGTCGTAGTTACTGTCGCCCTCTAAATGAGGGAAGCGTACCCAAGCAATTCTGTCGTCACTTTTGAGGAATTTAGCAACTGCCAAACCGTTTTCACAATGCTTCTTTATACGAAGATGCAAACTTTCAAGACCTAAGTTTAAAACATACGCGGTCTGAGCCGATTGGCAACAACCAAAGTCACGCATTAACTGTGCGGTAGCCTTAGTAATATAAGCACCGGCAAGACCGAAACGCTCAGTATAAGTAACACCGTGATAACTTTCATCGGGTGTACAAAGACCGGGGTATTTTTCGGGGTATTTTGTCCAGTCAAACTTGCCCGAATCAACAATACAACCACCTACTGCACTGCCGTGACCATCCATATACTTGGTGGTAGAGTGAATTACAATATCTGCACCCCACTCAAACGGGCGACAGTTAACAGGTGTTGCAAATGTATTATCCATAATAAGCGGTACACCGTGGCTGTGAGCGGCATTTGCAAAGCGCTCAATATCCAAAACATTTAAAGCAGGGTTAGCAATAGTTTCCCCGAAAACGGCTTTTGTATTCTCTTTGAATGCGGCGTTCAGTTCTTCATCCGAACAGTCAGGAGAAACAAAAGTGAATTCTATACCCATACGCTTTAAAGTAACAGCAAAAAGGTTATAAGTACCGCCGTATATAGCAGAAGATGCCACAATATGGTCACCGCAACCTGCTATGTTAAAGATTGAGAAGAAAGATGCCGCCTGACCGGAAGAAGTAAGCATAGCGGCAGTACCGCCCTCCATCTCACATATTTTAGCGGCAACCAAATCGCAAGTAGGGTTTTGAAGACGGGCATAAAAATAACCCGAAGCCTCCAAATCAAAAAGTTTACCCATATCTTCACTTGTATTATATTTATAAGTTGTACTTTGATAAATAGGAACCTGACGCGGTTCACCATTTTTGGGCTGATAACCACCCTGAACACATTTTGTGCCAATTTTAGTATTTTTCATATCATTACTCCAAACCAAATAATTTTTTTGCGTTCATATTAAGTATACTACAAATTTCGTTTTCGTCAAGTGATAGGCTTAAAAAATATTCAATTTCTGCCGAAGGCGACCACATTGGATAGTCAGTGCCAAACAAAACCTTATCTGCGCCGTAAGCCTTTATATATTTCTCTGCCTTTTCAGGACCGATAAAAGAGAAACATGAAGAGCAATCAACATAAAAATTCGGTATATCCAAATATGTTTCTACTGCTTTTTCCCACACCGACCAACCGCCTAAATGTGCGCCAATTACAGTAAGAAAAGGATATGCCTTCAAAACAGGCATCATTCTGTTGGGGTTGGAATAGTCGTAACGGTGGTCTCCCGTATGCATTAAAATAGGAAGCTTTTTTTCTTGGCAAAGCTCATATATTTTAAGACACTTCCCATCGTCAATTTTAAATGCCTGAATATCGGGATGAAGCTTTACTCCCTTAAGACCCAATTCCAAAAGATGCTCCACATCACCCTTTATATCCTCACTTTCGGGATGGAGTGTGCCAAGACCTGTCATAAGACCATTTGATGACTCTACTTCGCGGTGTATAAACTCATTTATACTCTTAACCTGATGCGGTATTGTTGCTACCGATTGCACAATGAAATGGTCTATACCTGCTTCTTTACCCCGGGCTACAAGGTCAGTGGTTGTACCCTTTCCCGCCGCATTTAAACCATAAAAATTATCGGTACCCGCCACAGCCTTTGCGGCAATTTTTTCAGGATAAATATGACAATGTGCGTCTATTGTATAAATATTGTTTATCATAATCCCAATCTCTTTGCGGCATCTTCGCGCATTTTATATTTAAGAATTTTACCTGCGGCGTTCATCGGGAAAGAATCTACAAACTCGATATAACGCGGAACCTTGTGACGTGCCATATGGTCTGCTATGTACTGGCGCATTTCTTCTTCGGTCATACTTTCACCCTTTTTAAGGATGATACAAGCCATAATTTCTTCGCCATAGGTTTTGTCGGGCACACCTATAACCTGTACGTCGCTTACCTTGTCGCAAGTGTAAATAAATTCTTCAATTTCTTTAGGATAAATATTTTCACCGCCGCGAATAATCATATCCTTTAAGCGTCCTGTAATACGGTAGTTGCCGTCATCATCACGACAAGCCAAGTCACCGGTATGAAGCCAACCGTCTTTATCAATTGCTTCTGCGGTGGCTTTAGGCATTTTGTAGTACCCTTTCATTATATTATAACCGCGGGCTACAAATTCGCCATTTACACCATTAGGACAGTCAAGCCCTGTTTCGGGGTCTACAATCTTACACTCTACATTAGCAAAAGCACTGCCAACAGTTTCGGTACGGACTATGAGAGAATCGTAATATCTACTCATTGTACATCCTGGTGCTGCTTCGGTCTGACCGTAAACCGAAACGATTTCTTTCATATTCATATTATCAGGTTCGGTAGCCTTTTTCATAAGGTCGGCAGGACAGTTTGCACCCGCCATAATTCCCACACGCATATGAGAAAAGTCAGTCTTTTTAAAATCTGGGTGGTTCATCATTGCGATAAACATTGTAGGCACACCGTTAAATGCGGTAATCTTTTCGTTATGAACACACGAAAGTGATGATTTTGCCGAGAAATAAGGCATCGGACACATAGTAGCACCGTGTGTCATTGACGAAGTCATAGAAAGTACCATGCCAAAACAATGGAACATAGGTACTTGTATCATCATACGGTCGGCGGTGGAAAGTTCCATCTGGTCACCGATGAATTTACCGTTATTCACAACATTATAGTGGGTAAGCATAACACCTTTTGGGAAGCCTGTTGTACCCGATGTATACTGCATATTACAAACATCATCTTTATCGACAGCCGCCGCCATACGATAAACCTCTGAAACAGGTACTTCGCCCGAAAGTTCTATAGCATCTTCCCAAGTAAGGCAACCGTTTTGCTTAAAGCCCACAGTAATAACATTACGCAAGAAAGGCAAACGCTTACTGTGAAGCGGTGAGCCCACCTTAGTATTTTGAAGTTCGGGGCAAAGCTCGGCAATAATCTGACCATAATGACAGTCCTTTGCACCCTCGGTCATAATTAAAGTATGGGTATCTGACTGACGCAAAAGATACTCAATTTCGTGGATTTTATAAGCGGTATTTACAGTAACCAACACTGCGCCCAATTTAACTGTAGCCCAGAATGCTATATACCATTGCGGAACATTGGAAGCCCAAACCGCAACGTGACTGCCTGCCTTTACGCCAAGCGCTATAAGAGAACGGGCAAAGGTATCTACATCATCGCGGAATTCGCTGTATGTTCTTGTATAATCAAGTGTTGTATACTTGAATGCATATTGGTCGGGGAATTCCTCTACCATACGGTCAAGTACTTGGGAAAATGTGCAATCAATAAGGCGGTCTTTTTCCCAAACATATCTGCCTGTATGTGCGCGGTTATAGTAAAGCGAATCACTTTTAGATGTGTCGCCAAACTGCTTCATAAAGTTTACGAAATGGGAGAAAATTATCTCCATATCGTCAAGTTCTTTGCACCATTCGGGTGTCCATTCGAGCGCTACAAAACCGTCGAAATTAACCGAGCGAAGACCGAGCATCATTTCCCCTATCGGCAATTCACCTTCACCGATAAGACAAAATTCGTCACCCTCTGCGGTTTTGAGTGCATCTTTAATATGAACATGCTTAACATAAGCGCCCAAATTTTTAATAGTGGTTTCAGCATCCTCACCTGCGATAAAATAGGTGGCGTACATATCCCACAAAGCCGCCAAATTATCGTGCGCAAAACTGTCAAGCAATTCGCAAAGTTTTTTTGTATCGGCAAAAATGCCTGATGTTTCGGCAAGAATAACAATACCGTTTTCTTCCGCTTTGGGTAGAACTTTTGCTATGATTTGACGCACAAAATCATAGTTTTCTTCACCGTAAGCCTTAACCCTTACATAAGGAATATGTAAATTAGAAGCGATTTCAATACATTTTTCGATTTCACTTATAATTTCTTTCTCACTTGAAGTATCTGCCAAATTGCAAATGGTATCAATGCAAGGAATAGACAACTTTTTTTCATAAAGTTTCCTTACCGTCTTTGCAGCAGTATAATCGTGAAACGCACCATCTTTATCAGTGAAAAGGCGGTTATGAATATTATGTAATTCTATACCTTGAAACTTTAAATCTTTTGCAATTTTACAAAAATCATCAAAAGTGCTGTTATGCCAACCTTTTGTAGAAAAAGCCAGTTTCATTAGTTAGCCTCCTCGTAAACAATCTTGTTTACTGCATTTATATAAGCCTTAATAGATGCGGCAATAATATCGGTCGAAATACCATTACCTGAATAAAGTTTGCCATCTTGTCTTAATTTTACAACAGCGTTACCCATAGCACCCTTACCCTCGGTAACCGACTGAATTTGAAAATCATCCAACTCATAGTGGCAACCGATAATTTGTTCAATAGCGTGGAAAGCAGCATCAATAGGGCCATCACCTGTGCTAATACCCTGTAAACTTGCACCATCTTTTTCAAGTGTTATTTGAGCAGATGATGTGATAATATTACCGCTATTTACAACATAATTTACAAGTTTATATGTAGGTTCTACCTGCAACGCAACACTTGCAACCACAGCATCAAGTTCTTTGGCGGTAATGCGCTTTTTAGCGGCAACACGCAAAAATTCATCATAAACCTTTGCGCCGTCTTCTGTGCTTAAATCGTATCCCAACAACGAAACCGCTTTCAAAACAGTTTCCTTATCATCATTAGCATCTAAAACAAAGCTTTCTTCCTGTGATTCAGAAATACCGATTGCGGTTTTTTGCTCTTTTGTATTATCGTTAACCCAACCGATTTGCTTTATAATACGAGTGAGTTCGGTGAATTTAAGTGTTGATTCAAAACCATAGTTATTCCCACAATTTTTAAGGATTCCAGCAAAAGTTTCAAGCGAGGTGATGCTTCCGCCCACCGCGGTTTTAACTGTATTTACACCCTTTTGAACGGCAGTAACAGCACAAGCACAAGCCAAACCGTTACTGTCTTCACATATCACGCCAATATCTCCGTCACACTTAAACTCATCAACAAAGCCGCCAAATCCGTCAGGCATCATTTCAGCAGTAGCATCGCCGAATGTGATAAGATTAGCACCCGATTGTTTAGCAATCTCAACCGCTTCTTTTAAAAATTCGGCTTCTGCTCTTGTAGCATCCATAGCGCAAAATTCAACATCGTCACATTTTTGCTTTGCATAAGAAACCACATCTTTAATGTGTTCAAGCATTTTTGGAGCCTTGATGTGCATTGAATATTCCATACCCACACAAGAAACGGGTACTTCCAGTCTGATTCGCGGATTTTTAGCAGTATTAAGAGCTAAAACCGCTTTTTCTACATCACTCTTTGTAACAACCGCAACCGAAATAATCCCCGATTTAACAAATGAAGCAATTGTGCGGATAAGTAAAGCGTCTGCTTTATCATTTTCTATTTTAGGTAGTTCAACAGCGTTTACGCCTAATTTTTCAAGTTGACGCGCAATCTCAATTTTTTCCTTAAAACCGAGAATAGCACTCTGACGACATAACGTTCTGTCTGCAATTTTAATTTTCATAAAAATACCTACTTTCTTCATTAAAAAATCCCTGAGAATGTAAAACACTCTCAGGGACGAATAGTTTATTCGCGGTACCACCCTGTTTACCATAAAAACGGTCACTCATTAAGGCTCTGACAAGCCCTGCGCCATGATAACGGTGCGTGCCGTAGCAACTTACTTTATTTCAGCCACTCTGCTCAGGAATGAGACTTGTTTTAACCTTAGTGTACCGCACTTGCACCAAACGGCGGCTCTCTGAACACCGAAATTAAACAATAATTCCGTCAACGCATTTAACATTTTTAAAAATTATACCACTAACAGCCTATATTGTCAAGCATTTATTCTATATTTTCACCTATTTCGGTAAGTCTTTCAATGCATTTTTTACACACTGTATGGCCTCCAAATTCCGCGCTTGGTCCAAGGCTTCCGCAAAACATACAGGTTGGCTCATATTTTTTGAGAACTATCTCTCCGTCACGCAAGAAAATTTCAAAACTGTCTTTTTCGTTCTCAACCTTTAATTGGTCCCTATACTCTTTCGGTATTACTACTCTGCCCATTCTGTCTATTGCACGAACTATACCATCCATAACCATAACCCTCCGTACTTTATACACGAATTATAACACTTATAATTTAAATTTTCAACCACTTTTTGACATTTTTTGACGCTTTTTTACGCTTTTTGAATAAATATTACCATTTTATTGGAGAAAATCCATTTTTTACAAGTATTTCATTGGTTTTTGAAAAATGACGGCAACCGAAAAATCCCCTTCTTGCCGAGAGCGGACTTGGGTGCACACTTATAAGTTTTGTATGTATTGGATTGGTAATGCCTTGCCCTATTTTCTCGGCATGGGCACCCCAAAGCAAGAAAACTACGGATTGTGTTTTTTGATTTAATACTTCTATCACTTTGGATGTGAAAATTTCCCATCCTTTATTTTTATGGCTTGTCGGCTGTCCATCGCGTACGGTAAGTACAGTATTAAGCATTAACACGCCCTGCATAGCCCAAGAATCCAACTGACCGCTTTTAGGCATTTCTTTACCCACGTCACTCTGCAATTCCTTAAAAATATTACGAAGCGACGGAGGAAATTTAACACCGTCTAAAACCGAAAAACAAAGTCCGTGCGCCTGATTTTCACCGTGATACGGGTCTTGACCAATTATTACAACTTTAACATCGCTAAAAGGGGTAAGTTCAAATGCCTTA
This sequence comes from Oscillospiraceae bacterium, assembly GCA_015066095.1. GTDB lineage: Bacteria > Bacillota > Clostridia > Oscillospirales > Acutalibacteraceae > UBA737. Next base: position 8,694 of record SVPC01000007.1, read on the forward strand.
AAAATATTTTCCCTTTTGGGGTATACGGTCTGTGTTTGATATTCAATGTCCAAAAAAGATTCTAATTCTTTAAAATAAGGCTTTTCCCATTCATCAGCCAACACGGCATCCCAATCGTTACCTATTTTCATTTTTTCACCATTCGCGACCAGATAATAACTGCTATTTGAAGCGGTATGCCAAAAAGCAATATTTCCCAGACATTAAAGTGTAGCAACTGAATCGCAAGACATAAAAGTATGCTCCATACCAAAACCGAAACAAGCCAAAACATAATTTTGCACTTATTCCAGATAACGTCAAACACCAAACCGACTATTGTGGAAACCGGAACACCCCAAGCAAAAGTAAGCGGATAATACTTATCGGTAAAAATATGTATGAAAACAAAGCAAACTAACGCCACCAACCATACTGCAAGTAAAGACAACAATGTGATATGAAGATATCTTTTGCGAAGGTATGAAGATTCTATCACATGCGGTTTAATTTTTTCCTCGTTAACAATGTTATCAATGCTCACCCCATAAAGTTGGCTCAACTTATAAAAGACTTCAATTGGGGGTAAAGATTCACCCTTTTCCCATTTGGAAATTGCTTTATCGGAATAATTTAGTTTTTCAGCCAATTCTGCTTGAGTAAGACTGTTCTTCTTGCGCAGAATTTGCAAATTTTTGCCAATCATAAAATTTAAATTTTCCATTTTCAATTCCTTTATATATTATTTAAATAAAACCGAAAAAAATGCCCATATTAAAAACGGGAGTGATTTTTTTGGGTTTAATACAATGCGCCGAAAATTGCAAATATCAACTTGACGGATATTGCAACTTGGAAATTTGCAGTAACATAAACTCGCCCGAAAGCGACTGCCCTTATTACCTGTCAAACGATAGTTTTAATGGCCTGTCCCAAAGTAGTGACACCAATAAGTTCGATTGATTCAGGGCAATTTGTAATTTGTTTGAGACTTGCCTTGGGCAATATACACTTAGTAAAACCTAAACGCGCCGCCTCTATTACACGGGATTGCGCACGTGGCACTGTGCGAATTTCACCCGAAAGACCGATTTCGCCAAAAGCGATGGTATTTTGGTCAATAGGTATATCACGAAGTCCCGATACGAGTGACATTGCAACCGCCAAATCTGCCGCAGGTTCATCAAGGCGCATACCGCCGACGATATTTACATAAGTATCCAAATTTGAAAAATAAAGACCTATGCGTTTTTCAAGCACCGCCAGTAAAAGATTAAGGCGGTTATAATCATAGCCCGTTGCAGTTCTACGCGGATTGCCAAAACCTGTGGTGGTAACCAAGCCTTGCACTTCTGCCAAAATGGGGCGAGTCCCCTCAATAACACAGGTAATACACGCTCCCGAAACATCCAAAAGTCTGCCCGACAAAAGCATTGCCGACGGGTTTTCAACCTCGCAAAGCCCGTTTTCGTTCATTTCAAAAACGCCAATTTCATTAGTAGAGCCAAAACGGTTTTTAATGGCGCGTAAAATACGGTAAGACTGATTGCGCTCACCCTCGAAATAAAGCACGGTGTCAACAATATGCTCCATAACCTTGGGTCCTGCAATATCGCCGCCCTTATTCACGTGACCGACAATAAAAATCGGAATATCCATTCCCTTACAGGTGCGAAGCAATAAATTGGTGCATTCTCTCACCTGAACAATACTACCTGCCATAGAAGACAACTCACCGATTTGCATAGTCTGAATAGAATCTATCATCACAAGGTCGGGCTTTGCCGAAATTATATAATTGCTTATAACCTGCGCGTCGGTTTCGGTCATAATTGTAACATTGTCACTCACAACGCCCAAACGATTGGCACGCATTTTAATTTGTATTGCCGATTCTTCGCCCGAAACATAAAGTATATCCTTTGCGTTTTGTAGCGCATTACATATCTGCAAAAGAATTGTAGACTTTCCTATACCGGGGTCACCGCTCAAGAGCACACCAGAGCCTTTTACAATACCGCCGCCAAGCACACGGTCAAGTTCTTTTATTCCTGTAATGTACCTTTCTTCAGCGGTAACATCTATTTGTGAAAGCGGTTTTGGTGTTGCCGAAGACAATACGGGCGTTGAAGCCTTTGCCGTCGGTTTTGAAAGCCGTACATCCTCTTCCAATGTACTCCAACTGTCACAGGACGGACATTTGCCCATCCATTTGGCAGTTTCATACCCACACTCACGGCAAATATATACAGTTTTAGATTTTGTCGCCATCACCGTTCTCCTTAAAATATTCCATAATTCCGCAATATATACTAAACGCAATTTTTTGCTGATAATCTTCTTGCTTTAACAGTGCCAACTCCCCAGCATTACTTAAAAAGCCACATTCTACAAGCACCGCAGGAACAGTTGCGTTGTAAAGCAAATATGTACTGCTTGTAGCCTTTTTGTTTACACGCATATTATCGTGCTGTACAAGATTTACTATCGAGCGCTGTATCGTATCCCCCAGCATTTTAGCATCCTCATTATCACTATAAAACACCTGTGACCCAAATGCGGATGATGTAGTAAACTTATTAAGATGTATACTTACAAAAACCGAATCGGGATAATCTTTCATAAGCTCCAACCGATTTTTAAGGTCACTGCGCTTTTTAGACGCAATCTCACTTGATTCGGTATCTTCAGTAGAGACATCTTTTTCTCTTGTCATTATAACACAAACTCCGTTTTGTTTCAAGAGTTTTGCCACCGTTAAAGAAATGTTTAAATTTATTTCCTTTTCTACCGTTCCGTCACTCGCTACCGCGCCCCCATCAAACCCGCCGTGACCGGGGTCGATTATGACTGTTTTTTGCTGTTTTTGGCTCAAAGAAACCGCTACGGCAGCATTATCACCCACATAAAAATATACCGATACCGCGCACACTATCATTATTAAAAACAGCGGTAACATGGCGCGTCTTAAAATTTGCATAAAATCCCCCCAAAAACACCTTTATTAAATTTATGAAAATAAGGAGAAATATATTCAAAAAACGCTCCTATGACATACCAATCAACATCCCTACAAACATATACTTTGTAACAAAAAAATGCGGTGAAAGTGTTTCTACTTTCACCGCATTATCTTTTATAATTGTTTTTTAAAAACCTAAAAGAACGCTTCCTGCATCCAATAAGTCTTCTCGCTTTTTGTCAGCTTCCGCTTCTGTTGCACCAACCGCATTTACATAAATTTTAATTTTAGGCTCTGTACCAGAAGGACGAACAATAACGGTACTGCCGTCATTCAGTCCAAAAGACAACACATTAGCCTTGGGCAAGTTTATGACTGTTTTTTCGCCCGTTTCGGTATTAAGACAACACGAAGCCTTATAATCCTTAAACTCTATCACATCAATACCGCTAATTTCCTTTGGTGTATCGGTACGCAACGACTGCATGATTTCCTTAATCTTTGCCATACCGCTTTGACCCTCACAGGCGAAACTCTTTTGAACACAAAGGCAATAACCATACTTTTTATAAATATCATCAAGCACCGTAATTAAATCTTTGCCAAGTGTCTTATAGTAAGCGGTCATTTCACATATAAGCATAGAAGCATTTACACCATCTTTATCACGAACATATCCACGTGAGAGATAACCGTAACTTTCTTCAAATCCTAAAATATATCTATCTGCCTCGCCGTCTTTTTCCAAAAGGGCTATTTGCTCACCAATAAACTTAAAGCCTGTAAGCACATCGCGCATTTCAGCACCGTAATCGGCGGCGATTTTTTTGCAGATTTCGGTTGTAACAATTGTTTTAACACCCACAGGTTTTTGGGGGAGTGTACCATTGGCTTTTTTACATTTGAGAATATATTCCAAAAGCATTACACCCACTTCGTTACCTGTAAAAAGTCTGTAATCGTTACCACAAGGCACTGCAATACCCACACGGTCACAATCAGGGTCAGTAGCAAAAAGTAAATCAGGCTTTACGGTTTTTGCAAGTTCTAATGCAGAAGCAAATGCCTCTTTTATCTCAGGGTTGGGATAGGGCGCTGTGGGGAAATTGCCGTCAGGCTCTTCCTGTTCTTTTACGACAGTCACATTCGTAACGCCGATTCTTTTAAGAATTTCGCGCACGGGTTTGTTACCACTGCCGTGCAAAGGTGAATAAATTACATTAAGACCGCTTAAATCAAGGTCGGGATTTATACGACATTTTTGCACCTCATTAAGATAAGCCTCGATTACCTCGTCAGAAATATACTCAATCTTACCATCTTTTACGGCAAGGTCAAAGTCCATTGTCTTAACACCGTCGAAAATATCAACCTTATTCATTATATCAAGCACATAATCTGACGCTTCGGGGCTTAACTGACTGCCATCAGGACCATAAGCCTTATAACCGTTATATTTTGCAGGGTTGTGGCTTGCAGTAATTACCACACCCGCATCACATTTAAGGTATCTTACCGCAAAGGAAAGCATCGGCACGGGCGCTAATTCGCGATATATATATACCTTAACACCATTTGCCGCCAAAATAGCTGCCGTATGACGAGCAAATGTATCCGACTTAATACGGCTATCATAAGCTATTGCCACACAACCATTTTTGGTCTTCGAATTCACATATGAAGCCAAGCCCTGTGTAGCCTTGCCGACAGTATAAATATTCATACGGTTGGTGCCTGCGCCAATAACACCGCGAAGACCAGCCGTACCAAATTCTAAATCCATATAAAAAGCATCTTCTATATCGGTTTCTGACATATTTTTAAGTTCAGTCACTAAATCACTATCTGCAACTGCTTTTTCCTGCCATAACTTATATTTTTCTAAAATCACCTTATCACCTCATAGGAATTGCTTGTATTATTATTTTACCATATTTTAATATGTAAAACAAGGAAATTTTATGCTTTCACTTACACCACGCGCTAAATTTTATAATATCTTCTTCGCGCTCTATTTTAATGTTATTTATACCACCTTCAACAAAGTTTATATCAAAGCCTAAATTATAAAGCAGCATTGTGCAGTTAGACTCGCTTAAAGGGTGCCCCGAACTTTGCACCATATCAAATACCTCACTCACAAGTGAAAAGCGGTGTGATTCGGGTGACTGCAAAGCTATAATTTTTTCTCTTTCAAGATATTCAGGATAATCTCCCGATAAATCAAACTGCACATAATCGTTCATGCTATGGCAGATAGTAGCACTTCCGTTTTCACTGCACGCAAGAAGTACCTTAGATATAGTTTCGGTTGTAATCATTGGCCGTGTAGCCTCCTGAATAATTACAACATCATCAGACGCATATTTATCTTTTAAAAACTCATAGCCATTTTTTAGAGATGCCGCACCACTGTTACCGGCAGAAATAAGTCCGCGCAATTTGCTTATACCAAACTGCACCGCATAATCTTTTACAATATCTTCCCAACCGCGAAGACACACTACATATATATCATCCACCGACGGATGCGACTGATACACTTGCATACAATGTACAATTATAGGCTTTCCGTTTACATCTATAAATTGGTTTGGTATATTACGGCTGTTTTTACCCGTTTTACCACCCGCCAATATAACAACCGCCGTTTTATTTTTTTGAGACCTGTCTTGTTCGGGTAGAGTCACCACTATCTCCGGCTTGGCATATCCGAATATTAAAGATTCTACCGTAGTATCAAGCACATTGGCAAATTTTTGCAATTTTTTCTGGGAAACATCATTTTCGCCCGATTCTATTTTAGCAATAGTAGAACGGGTTTTGTAGCCCATAGCATCTGCCAACTCTTGCTGTGACATACGCATTTCGTATCTTCTTTTTTTAATATTAGAACCTACTGACATAAAATCCCTCCAAAAATCGTCTATATGAATATTATAAATCAACACAAGGTGATTTTCAAGTGCAAACTTTAATTTTTCAATAAATAGATTGACATTTTTGGTGATTTTAAATATAATTGGTATGTTGCAAAACTATGTAAAATTTTTTTGAAAGGGGTATACAGTAATGAAAGTTGTTATATTCAACTCAGGTCTTGGTAACCGCATGGGCGAGTTTACTAAGAACAATCACAAATCTATGGCACAACTTAAAAACGGTGAAACCATTTTCCACCGTCAGATTCGTCTTCTCGCTGCAGAAGGTATTAAGGATTTCATCATCACTACCGGTCCTTTCGAAGACCAATTAAAAGCTACTGCTGCTGAATTCCCTGAACTCAACTTCACCTTTGTTCGTAATGATATTTACGACAAGACCAACTACATCTATTCTATGTATTTAGCACGCGACCTTATGGATGACGATATGCTCTTCTTCCATGGTGACTTGGTATTTAACCGCAAACTTTTACACGACGTTCTCAATTGTGAAGACAAGTGCACAGGTACAATCAACTTCAAGAAAGCTCTTCCTGAAAAAGACTTCAAGGGCAGAGTTGTTGATGGCAAAATTCACGAAGTTTCTATTCACATCTTTGATGAAGACTGTTTCGCATTCCAACCTTTCTATAAGTTAGACAAGGCTACAACATCTGCTTGGATTGGTAAGGTTGTAGAATTCATCCACAAGGGCGAAGACAAGTGCTATGCTGAAAACGCACTTAACGAAATCTTCCCTGCCCTCAATATTAAGGCTTTCTCTTATGAAGACTACTTTATTGACGAAATAGATAACCTCGAAGACCATGCACGTGTAACTGCTGAAATCTTGGCTTATGACGAAGCAGATGCTAAAATCTTCGGCTAATATATAAGGAGTAAATATATGTCAACAAAAATTAAAGAAAAGTTCACTTATGGTTATAATAGTGAGCAGTTTAAAAAATTCAAAAAGTACGCTTGGCTTATGCTTTTAAGCTTTGGCTTCACTTACTTGTTCTTCTACAACGGCCGTCAGAATATAAACTTGGTTATGCCTCTTATGCAAGAAGCATTTGAGTCTGACTTTGGTACTCTCGGCGTTGTTTCTTCCGCACTTTTCTGGTGCTATGCATTTGGCCAGTTAGTAAGTGGCCGTCTAGGCGCTTTCTTCGGTTATAAGAAATTGATGATTTTTGGTGTTGTTGCTTCTGCTATACTCAACGTTGCAATTTCTTTCCAACACAACCTTGTAGTTATCGCTATCCTTTGGGGTCTTAACGGCTTCTGCCAAGCAATGGTTTGGTCCAATGGTGTTGGTGTTATCAACAAATGGTGGCCCAAAGAAAAGCGCGGCTTTGCTTCAGGTCTTGCAACTGCTTTCTCTGGCGTTGCGCAGGCAGTTACATATCTCACCGTAAACTGGTGTTTGATTCTTAATCCTGAATGGGGTTGGCGTGCAGGTTTCCGTTACCCCATCATACCAATGGTAGTTATTCTTATCGCATTCATCTTGTTCTTTAAAACCAAACCCGAAGATGTTGGTCTTCCCGCTTTTGAAGAAGCAGATGCCGCTCTCGACGACAAGGATGCTGCTATGGAAGCTAAAATCAAGGAAAAAGGCTTCTTTTATCCTTACAAACTTCTTTTCAGCGAACCCAAAGTTCTCGTTTTCTGCTTGATTTCTGCAATTGCAGGTATTGGTCGTTACGGACTTCTCACTTGGATACCTACTTACTTTACTGAATCTTTGGGTCTTACACTCAAAAATGATATGTTCACATACATTGTTTTACCTTTGGGTCAGGCTTGCGCTATGTTCGTGTTCCCATTCATTACCGATAAAGTATTTAAAGGCAAACGCGAACCTATGCTTGTTTTGGCTTCTATCGTTGCTTGCGTAGGTCTTGTATGCTTCCCATTCTTTAAAACACAGCTTCCTGCTACAATAATGCTCTTTGTTGTGGGCGTTTTTTCAATGGTAACAGGTGTTATCTGGGCAATCGCCGGTGATATGGGTGGCCGCGCACTTTCTTCTACCGTTGTTGGTGTTCTTGACTGGGCTGTATATATGGGTGCCGCTATTCAGGCTTCTGTATTTGGCTTCGTTAAAGAAGAATTTGGCTGGCCTGCAATATTCATCACAATCGGTTGTCTTTACATCATCTTACTTGTTCTCACCCTTTTAGCACGTAAGATGAAAATGAAGAAACTTTAATAAAGACAGTATGTCTTAAAACATTTCCTTAATAAAAACGGCTTGGATTAAATCCAAGCCGTTTTAGTATATAATCACATAATTATTACAGTAATTATATCGATATTTTTGCTTCGCGAAATCGATATATTTTCTTTCAAAAATTCGATATGTTTGTAATACAAACTCGATATGATATAAATACCTATTGCTCGTGCCTTTGGCACATATCGAGCCGTAAGGCTTATCGAGATTTATCAAAATCATATCGAAAATTCCTTTAGGAATTTATATCGTTGTAATGCGTTTTAAAACGCATTACACTACACACCCGAATATGCCGCAAAACCGCAATCTATTGGAAGCACTACGCCTGTAATAGCCGAAGCACAACCCTCGTCGCAAAGGAACAAGGTAGCACCAAGTAATTCTTCTGCATCTACAAATCGGTTTGTAGGTGTGCCGCCGAGGATTTTTGCCGAGCGAGCGGTTGGTGTGCCGTCCTCATTAAAGAGAAGCGCCTTGTTTTGAGCCGATACCAAAAATCCGGGAGCGATAGCATTACAGCGTATGCCTGTACCTGCAAAGTGGGTTGCAAGCCACTGAGTAAAGTTGGAAATACCCGCCTTTGCCGCCGAGTATGCAGGGATTTTGGTGAGCGGTGTATACGCGTTCATAGAAGAAACGTTTAATATGCAACCACTCTTAGCGTCTGCCATATCACGCGCAAAAACCTGTGTAGGAAGCAAAGTTCCTTGGAAATTGAGTTTGAACACAAAATCAACACCCGAAGCTTCTAAATCGAAGAAAGACTTTCCGCCCTCCTTTGCCTCGTGATGATATTCGTTATCGGTAGTAGCACGCGGATTGTTACCACCGGCACCATTAACCAATATATCACATTTACCAAGGTCGCGTAGCACCGCTTCGCGCACTTCTTCAAGTGAATCTTTTTCAAGAACATTTGCCTTGAAGCCTTCACAGATAAAGCCCTCGTCTTTTAATTCTTGGGCAAGTTTTTTAACAGCTTCTTCGTTAAGGTCCAAAGCTGCAACCTTTGCGCCGCATTGAGCAAATGCACGTGCCATAGCGCCGCATATAAGTCCGCCGGCACCCGTTACCACAACAACCTTGCCGCTATAATCTAAATTTAATGGAAGTTTTATCATTTCTTGTCACCTTTTAACTTTTCTAACATATCCCAAACACCTAACATATACATAATGCCAAGTGCGCGGTCATAAAGACCGTAACCGGGGCGCACTGTACCCGGCTTTTCACCCCAAAGGTGTCTGCCGTGGTCGGGACGGATATAGCCTTCATATCCACAATCGTGGTAAGCCTTTAATATATTCAAAATACCGGTATCGCCGTCACAGTCGCGATGACTAGCCTCCGAAAAATCACCGTTTTCGAAATGCTTCACATTACGGATATGCGCAAAAGCGATTCTATCACAATGCTTTCTCACAATGCTTGCGACATCGTTTTCGGGATTGGCATTAAGACTGCCCGAGCAAAGGGTTAGACAGTTGCAAGGGTGGTCCACCATTTTAAGAAAACGGTCGATGTTCTTTTCGTCGATAAGAAGCCTCGGCAGACCGAAAATATCCCATGGCGGGTCATCCATATGAATAGCCATTTTAATACCTGTTTCCTCACAAACAGGCATTAGCGCCTCAAGAAAATACTTGAGATTTGCCCACAGTTTTTCGTGGTCTACGCCCTCATAAGCCTTGAAAAGCTCGTCAAGTTTTGCCATTCTTTCAGGCTCCCAACCGGGGAAGGACATATTATATTTTTCGGTAAAATCAAGAATATACTTTGCCATAGCATTGTAATCATCCTGAATCATACCCTTTTCGTAAAAAAGTGCGGTAGAACCGTCACCCACAGGGTGGAACAAATCTGAGCGTGTCCAGTCGAAAATCGGCATAAAATTGTAGCAGATAACCTTAACACCAAAGGTTGCCAAATTACGGATGGTTTGCTTGTAATTTTCAATGTATTTATCGCGACTGGGAAGACCGATTTTAATATCGTCGTGAACATTTACCGATTCTACAACGTCCAAATTAAAACCGTACTCGTCTAATTGACGTTTTACTTGGGCTATTTCTTCCACTTGCCAAATTTCGCCCGGCATTTTATCGTGAAGAGCCCACACTATTCCCGTGACTCCTGGAATTTGTTTTATATCAGAGAGGGAAATATTATCATTTCCCTCACCGTACCAGCGGAATGTCATTTGCATAAACTTTTTGCCCCTTATTTTCTAAACTTTCTTGGCTTTCTGATTTTATTTAGTTTGGCATTTAAATCAAGTAACATCTCTTTAGTAATTTTACCTTCAGCCATCATACCGCCCATAAGGGTAACCAGACGAAGCACAGTGAAGCCGCCCATCATACTCATCATCTCTGGTGTCACTTCAAAGCCCATGGCTTCCATCTTTTTGCCTTTCTTGCTGTCATTTTTGTCGCCGCCCATAATACTCTTCATAAGCTTTACAAAAATAAGTTTGCCTCTAATTGTCGAAAGAATTTCACTCATTTTATCATTAAGTGAAAATCTGCCTTCGGGTGCATTAACATCAAACCAGTTGAGAATAGCACCCTTTTCTTTTAGACGATATTCTTCGTTAAATTCTTCAACCTTACGAATAACACTTTCGTCCTTGCACTCGCCGGCAACAGCCAAAAGCTTGGTTTCACCCTCGTTCTTAACTTCGAAATAAAAGAAGTGGTCACTGGCAGTCTTTTTGCCTACTGATACACCGTTAGCAAAAAGTTCAACCTCAGGAAGATTTGAATAAACGGTAACCTTTGTAACATCTTCTACACGGTCAATATAACGCTTGGAGCAAATATGAACAAATGGTTCATCAGATAACCATGCTTTATAAGCATAGAATGAATCTTTCTTATATTTACGGTCGAATGTCATAAGACCCTTATGGTTTTGTCCGTCCTCGCCGCCCTCGTTACGAGCATCGGCACCAAAGTCAAACATATTCCAAACATGGGTTGCCCACATATATTTACGAGTAAAGAGTTGCTTAATAAGTTCTTCATGATAATATGCTTGATATTCTTCGGTATAGTCACCCTGTTTGGGGTCAGAAGTATGCCAATTAAGTGCTTCACAGCCGTACTCAGAACAGCCTATCGGGATACTCGGGTGTGTTGCGTGGAATTTATCAAACCACGGGCCATTCATATCGGTGTCACCGCCGTACCAACCAAAGTAATGGTTGTAACTTACAACATCAGGTATCTGGAGATATGGGTCATCCATTTTACACATTGAAACTGCCGCAATAGTGGTAAGACGGGTTTTATCCATCTCGTGGCATAAATCATTAAGAATTTTATGATTTTCCAGCAAATCATCGGTACTACCGCCGATAGAAATCTCGTTAGAAAGACCCCAAACCACAATTGACGGGTGGTTGTAGTTTTGAGTAATAAGTTCTTTCATTTGCGAAATTGTATTTTCGCGACCGGTAGGCATATGCTTTGAAATATATGGAATTTCTGCCCAAATAACAAGACCCTTTTCATCGCACAAATCATAAAAATACTGTGCGTGTTGATAGTGTGCCAAACGAATAGTGGTGCAACCCACTTCGCAAATTAGGTCAATATCCTCCTTGTGATGTTCGGGCAATAAAGCGTTGCCTATTCCCCATCTGTCTTGATGGCGCGAAACACCGCGCAAGGGATATTCCTCACCGTTCAAAATAAAGCCGCGCTCGGGGTCAATCTCGAAAGTACGGCAACCAAAACGAGTAGCTACAGTATCAATTGCCTCGCCGTTTTCTATAAGTTCAACCTTAGCGGTGTAAAGATACGGGTCTTTTTTACCATTCCAAAGGTGAACATCCTTAATATCAATTACGGTTTCCAAAGCATCTGTTTCAGCCTTTGCAATCTCAGTACCATCGGCTTCAAAAACAGTATAGCAAATTTTTTGACTATCGGTCTTATTTGTTATAAAGGCTTGTATTTTAACCTTTGCATCCTTGTCGCAAATTTCGGGAGTAACCATAAGACCCGGACCACCGTAATAATCTAAGTCAAAGTGCGAATTATTAACACCGATAATTTTTACATCACGATACAAACCACCATAAAAAGTAAAGTCTGCCATTTGGGGATACACCGTTTCATTAGGCGAGTTATCAACCGCAATAACCAAAAGGTTTTCATCCTTTAAAGTATCGGTTAAATTAACGCGCCAGGTTGAATAACCGCCATCGTGATGCGCTAATTTTTCACCATTTAAATAAACATCAGCCGAAGAATTGGCACCCTCAATTTCAAGATAGTATAAATCATTTTCGGGCAAATCAGCCTTTAAAAAACTTTTTGCATAGTAACAAGTGCCGCGATAATAATCATTACCGCCGTCTTGTCCATCAACAGCATTCCAACAATGGGGTATATCTACGCTTTCCCATGCACTATCTATCGCAGTAGGGATACCGTCCGCCACCTTGGTAAATGCCCATTTAGCATTAAAATTGACAATGTTTCTCATACTTTTCCTCCAAAATATACTGTAATTATTTTAAGCCAAAACAGCATTCAATATATGAATAAAAAATTAAAATTTAGACAAAATGATGTCCGACCGCAATTGCAGTCGGGCATCTTTTTTACTTTTTTAAGCTTCTTCTACGTCGCGACCAAGTTCTTTGTTCATTTTAGCAAGTGTCTTCTTGTCAAGATTATAAACAAGACCAAGACCGATAAATTGAAGTATTGCCGAGAACATATATGTTGCAGCCACAAGGTAACGCATATTAACTGCTACCTGCCAAGCCTGATTACCTTCATCGGCGCCAACATATCCGAATGCCACCATAACTATAAGCACCAAAGAAGGGCCTATACCTTGAGCAAGTTTACGGAAGAAAGAGTGAAGTGAGTAAACAGTGCCCTCTTCTCTTGCACCGGTTTTCCACTCGTTATAATCAATGGCATCACCCATCATAGCCCATGATACAGTTGAATAAATGCCAAGACCCAATGAGAAAATAAGCTGGAACACTATGTATAGTATAAGGTCAAGACCTGTGTTATCGGGAATAACTATAAACAAACCTAAACCTGCAACCATAGAACAAATAGAGCCGAATGTGGCAAGTTCTTTTTTACCAAACTTTGCAACTGCGGGACGCGCTAATGGGGTAAATAAAACTATCGGAATCATTGCAAAAAGTTGAACTATACCAGAGATTTGTACATTTTTAAAGTATGATTGGAAAATAACTGTAACTGCTGTAGCTGCACCCTGCATACCGATAAACATACCCATAGCAGCAATTGTTGCGCCAACTGCAGGTCTGTTCTTTATAAAGTTTAAAAATGCCTTAAATACATTGAATTTGGGAGTGTCCTCATTCAATTCAACATTTTGTTCAACACGAATAGTGGTGTTTTTAATCATAAATTGGAAACAGATAAAACCTAAAACACCCATAATGAGAGCGGCGATAAATACTCTTTCACCGATTAGGTTGTTGTTCTTATCGTAAATGATGAACGGAAGAATAACCATAGGCAACATATTACCAAATATAGAACCTACTGAACGCCAAGCTGAAAGCGAGGCACGGTCTTTAACATCATTAGAGATAAGCGAAAGTAATGAACCATAAGGAACATTTGCTACTGTATAGAAGGCATCCCATACAACGTAACCTGCTATAAAGATTATAAACTTAGCCCAAGTGGGTGCATTGGGGAAAGGTAAGAAACAACAAGCGCCGCCCACGATAAGACCGATAGAGCCGGCCCAAATGTAAGCTAAAAACTTGTTGCGCTTATACTTGCGCTTGTCAGCATCAATAATCGAGCCTATAAGCGGGTCATTGATAGCATCCCACACCTGAACAATGATAAGCAATAATGCATACCATAAGTCCATCTTCATAAACTGTGTCCAGAAAATTGCCATAGTTCCTTTGAGTGCAAAGCTCATATTGCATCCCAAGTCGCCTGCTGCATAGGCTATACTGTCGCGTATACCGAACTTGCGATAGCCATTAGCATCCAATTTTGGTTGTTTCGCCATTGAAAAATACCCCTTTTCTTTTTTAAAATTATAATATTGAAACCGCCCGAGGCGGAAAATGCGTAAAATTTTGATAAAAATGCATAAATTTTCCTAAAAATTTTACCAAAAAATCATACAATTTAATTATAAATTCAAGTCTTAAAAATGTCAAGAAATTTATGTCGTTTTTTGCACAAATCTTAGACTTTGGGCATTTCACGCGCACTACTTATTCCTTGACAAACACATACATATAATATAAAATAAGCATAGGTAAACACAAAAAAGGAGCAATTTTTATGTCAATTTTAATCACCGGCGGCGCAGGTTACATAGGAAGTCATACCTGTATTGAAATGCAAAATGCAGGTTATGATATTATTGTTATTGACAACCTTGATAACAGCAGCAGCGAGTCCTTAAAACGAGTAGAAAAAATCACAGGTAAGGCTGTAAAATTCTACCAAGAAGATGTTAGAAATAAAGATGCTTTACGCAAAATTTTTAAGGAAAACAATATTGAGGCGGTTATCCACTTTGCAGGTCTTAAGGCGGTTGGTGAATCGGTAAGAGAACCAATTATGTACTATGACAATAACCTTATAAGCACCCTTGTTTTGCTGGAAGTTATGGACGAATTCCAAGTTAAAAAGATTGTTTTCTCGTCTTCTGCCACCGTTTACGGTGTCGCAACCGAAATGCCCCTTGTGGAGGATATGCCTTTAGGCGCTATCAACCCCTATGGCAGAACAAAATACTTTATTGAAGAGATACTACGCGACCTTTATGTAGCCGACAAAGATTGGTGCATAGCGCTTCTTCGCTACTTTAACCCCATAGGCGCGCACGAAAGCGGAACAATAGGCGAAGACCCCAAGGGCATCCCCAACAACTTAATGCCCTATATTTCACAGGTGGCGGTTGGCAAACTCGAAAAATTACACGTTTTCGGTAACGATTATAAAACTGTTGACGGCACAGGTGTGCGTGACTATATCCATGTGGTAGACCTTGCAAACGGCCACGTTAAAGCGGTTGATTGGGCTCTCCAAAACACAGGCTGTGAGGCTTTTAACTTAGGTACCGGTAACGGCACAAGCGTTTTACAACTTCGCAAAGCATTTGTAAAGGCAAGTGACATTGATGTGCCCTATATTATTGACCCGCGCCGTCCCGGTGACCCTGACGAGGTTTACGCAAACGCTGACAAGGCAAAGAATATTCTTGGTTGGGAAGCAAATTTCGGCATAGACGAAATGTGCCGTGATACTTGGAACTGGCAAAAAAACAATCCCAAAGGTTATGAAAAATAAACCTTTCGGTTTATTTCTCATAATTTGGAATGCGTAATTCGTAATTCGGAATTATTTATGCATTAAAATTTTAACTATCATAGCGGGAGGGGCAACCCCTCCCCTACAATGTATCATAAATAATATATTTCCGCCTGTGGCGCAGCTGGATAACGCAGCAGATTCCGATTCTGAAGAACGGGGGTTCAAATCCTCTCAGGCGGGCCAAAAACAAAGCATCGCGAAAGCGGTGCTTTGTTTTATCCAATCCGAAGGATTGGTATGTAATCCGCGTTAGCGGAATGTAATCACGCGACAGCGTGTATGTCATCACCGTAGGTGTATTTCTTTCGAATTGATTACATTCACACCTGCGGTATGGTTTAACATGCAGTGGTTCGAACATATAGGTAAAAAATTCAAGGACATCAAATTCGTACAACCTTTCCAATAAATAACTACCCATTTACTTTTAACCTTTTTTATGATAAAATAAATGTATAAAAGGAGGTTTTACTATGAAAAGATTATTTTCAATTTTTCTTACTTTCATTACTATTCTTTGTCTTTGCTCTTGTGAAACCCCTGAAAATACTAAAACCGCCATCTCTTATGCCGAACTCGTCTGCCGTAGTATACCACATGATGAATGGCAAGTTTTAAAATTCAAAAACCCCGAAAATAATATGGCTTTACAACTGTCTATGCCCGATGACTGGAAGATAAAACCCATAAATGACAACACGCTGAATATTGCGCGTAACGATAAAGTAATCGGTATTGTATCAACCAAAAAATTACAAAACTCAAAAGAGAGTTTTCAACACAATAGCGAATCCAAAGCCAATACCGATGTTTCTATGCAAATTGATTTAACTTCCCATAATAAATACTACCGTTCCTATCAGATGCAAGGTTTCCAAAATGAGAACTATATAACCCTTAATATGCAAATTGATTACACCGAACTTGACGAAGATGCCGCCTACAAAATAATGAGTTCGGTAATCTGCCCCCCTAAACTAGCATCTATACCCAAACCCGAAGAAACCAACGGCGCGAAACAAATTTTGGTTATAGGCAATAGTTTTATAAACACTTCTGAAATTGGTTCATTTTTAGAAACTATGCTTGATAACGATAATAACGGTTATACGGTAGAAGCACGTTCGATAGGTATGGCATCGGTAATCACCTTTGCCGATAACCCCGAAATTTGTAATGATATTGAGTACGGATATTACAGTTATGTGTTTATGTGCGGTTTTTACTCGCAAGAAGATATTAGCAAATTCCACACCATAAAGAGTGCTTGTGATGTGTCAGATACCAAACTTGTTATCTTCCCTGCCCATAACGAAAGCCGTGCCGTGATAGACGCGGCACTATTAGAGCATGATGACGTGTACTTTTTAGATTGGAAAGGCGAAATTGACGCACTTATAGATACGGGTATAGATTATTTTGATTTTTGTATGGACGACTACCACAAACACAGTACACCACTTGCAGGTTATGTGGGTGCGCAAATGATTTTCACATCCCTTTTTGACACCCCTATTAAGGAAGTTTCAGATTATCTGCCCATAGATGCCGATTATCTAGACCTGAAATTAGGTGATTATATCGCTTCGGGTGGAAAAATAGACGGATATACCGTACAGATTTATAACATAAAATAGATTTTACAGGAACTTATTAAAGGTTGGGCTATTATGTTTAATTTTTTTGCTGACATTGAGAATAAACAAAACTCACACTATATAATTGACGGCACAGATTATAACCATATAAAAAATGTTCTTCGTATGGAGATTGGCGACACCTGTCTTATAAGTTGTGACGGCAAGAGTGATTTATGCCGTATTGATGCATTTTTAGACGATACCGTTTCTTTTGAAATAATAGAAGAAGACTACACCGACACCGAACTGCCCGTTAAAATATATCTTTTCCAAGGTCTTCCAAAAGGCGACAAGATGGAATATATCATTCAAAAATGCGTAGAACTGGGCGTTTATGGGATTGTACCGGTCGAAATGAAGCATTGTATAGTAAAACTCGACGATAAAAAAGCCAAATCTAAACAATTGCGTTGGCAAAGTATTGCCGAAAGCGCCGCAAAACAAAGCAAACGCAATATTATCCCCGAAGTTTTAGATGTATCTTCTTTTGACAAGGCGCTCGATTTTGCAAAAACTCTCGATTTGATTTTGGTTCCTTACGAAAACAAAGAGGGAATGCGTGCCACCGCCGAAGCATTATCACAACTCGAAAATGTCCAAAGCATCGGTATTTTCATAGGTCCCGAAGGTGGTTTCGAAAAGGCGGAAATCGAAAAAGCACTACAAAACAATGCTAAAATAATATCGCTCGGAAAAAGAATTTTGCGCACAGAAACCGCCGCTGTGACGGCTGTGGGTATGTGTATGCTCCATACGGAAATGTTTGAAGGTAATAACAAATGAAACCACTACCAATAGAGTTTGAAAACCGAATGAAGCATTTGTTGGGCTCAGATTTTGAAAGTTATCTTTCAGAACTTAAAAACCCACCAATAAAAGCGTTTCGCGTTAATACCGATAAAATAAGTGTGCAAGAATTTGAAAAAATAAACCCATTCGGCAAAGAAAAAATACCTTATGTAGAAAACGGGTATTATCTCGACTACCAAAAGGTTGGCAACCACCCTTACCACCACGCGGGGCTTATTTATGTGCAAGAGCCTGCCGCAATGGCACCTGGCGAATGTGTGAATATTGAGCCCGATTGGCGCATACTTGATATGTGTGCTGCTCCCGGTGGCAAAAGCACCCAACTCAAAAACAAACTGGGAGAAAACGGTGTGCTTGTATCTAATGAAATTATCGCTTCGCGTTGTAAAATACTTACAGGCAATATTGAACGATTAGGTCTTCAAAACGCCGTCGTCACCTGTATGGATACCGGTAAACTTGCTCGTATATTCCAAGATACATTTGATTTGGTTATGGTAGATGCTCCCTGTTCGGGCGAAGGAATGTTCAGAAAAGAAGAAATCGCCATTGACGAATGGAGCCAGGAAAATGTAACAATGTGCGCGGCTCGACAAGCGGAAATTTTAGAAAATGCCGTAAAAACGCTTAAAAGCGGCGGTTTTATAGTGTACGCCACCTGCACTTTTTCGCTCGAAGAAAATGAAATGACGGTTGACTCTTTCCTGCAAAACCACCCTGATTTTGAAATTATCCCTGTTAATCAAAAGGTGGCAAAATCAACCTGTGACGGTATTAAATTCGATGGTTGCAACTGCGAAAATATCCACTTTGCCCGTAGATTTTACCCACATAAAGCAAAGGGTGAGGGTCAATTTATGGCGGTATTACACCATAAGGGTGAAAAAATACCCGAAAACACCATCGCACCCAAACCACAAAAAGCAGACAAAATCGTCACCGATTTTTTAAACGACACCCTTACCGAATATAACCCCGATTATATTAACGAATATAACAAAAACCCGATATATTACAACAACCGTCTGTCGATAAAAGACGGTCAGGCATTTTGTTGCGGTGTAACCATCGGCGAAATCAGAAAAAATTATATCCTGCCGCACCATCAGTTTTTTATGGCTTTAGGTCACAAATTTAAGCGCAAAATCAACCTGTCACCCGATAGTGATGAACTCAAAAAATATCTGCACGGTGAAGAGTTTGACACCGATTGCGAAAACGGTTGGGCGGTAGTAACGGTTGACGGCTACTCACTCGGCGGCGTTAAAGTCACAAACGGCAAAGCCAAAAATCATTACCCAAAAGGGCTTCGGGTGAAATGATTTTTTATTTAAAGAAAATCGCAACTAAACACAAAAAGTGGCAGTAACATCATACTCTTTAAGTATTTTTATAAGTTTTTCGGCATCATCATTCCCCCACGATAAAAGTAAAAAGGTACAAAATAACCCCACAACACCGATTTTCCCTGTGTTGTGGGGTTGCTTTTACTTGTTTCTTAATCTATCTACTAATGCCTGAATATACTGTTTATCCTTTTCGGATAACCCCGAAATATCTATAGTTTCGCTCTTTTCTATTCCGAGCAATATATCTGTACTGATATGGAGTGCTTTTGAAAGTTTTATGAGTGCCTCTAATGACGGCTTTCTGTCGCCAACCTCGTAAAAACTGATAACGCTATTTTTTACACCTATAAGGGTTGCAAGTTCTTTTTGAGTTAATTTTCTTTCTTTGCGAAACTGTCGCAATCTGTCGCCAAATTCTACCATTTAGTACACCTCAATTCTACTACTATTTTAACCCTTTTAAATATACAAATGGTGGAGTTATTATATATAAAATTCTACTATGTAGTTGACTTTTGAAGAAATTAGTAGTATAATGTTGAAAAGTGAACTTTTGTGTCGCTAAAAATAAAAAAGGGGTTATGAATAATCATGGCTAAAAAAGAAAGAAAAAAAGAGAAATTATTTGAAGAAGTCCAGTTTAAAGACATTGAAAGAGCAAAAAGAGAAGTGACATTTGCTAAAATAAATCAAATTAGAATATTAATAGGTTTTATTTTTTCACTTATTGCAATTGTTTTCACAGCTCTTATGATATGGGGTAATCCCGAACAACAAACCACCTTTATGGGTATTGCAGTTGTTCTTGCTATTCCGTCATACATAATCGGTGGTGGTATTTTCAAAGCATTAAAGGTTGCTTGGAAAATCACTAAAATCGGTTGGTTTTTAGTTCCTGCATTCCCTGCTGATATTCTTATCGCTCTTGCGTGTTTCTTCTTTGCTGTTTTCGGACTTTTGTTTGTGCCTGTTATTTTTGTTGGTCTAAACTATGTTCAGCACAAAAAGACTTTGGATGCCGCAACAAGCTATTTAGCACAGTGCGGTGAAGTTGTAGAAACAGCTACTGCCGAATAATAAAAATATTAAAACTCACACTTTTTTCGGTGTGAGTTTTTTTATCAAACACAGTCGAACACACAGGAACACAGAGGCGGTTCGAAAACACAGGGGACGGTTCTGCGAAAACACAGGGGACGGTTCTGTGTGTTTGCGATACATAAATTAAGACGGTGCTATTCGGCACCGTCTTTTGTCTTTTGTAGAGGAGGGGTCTCCCCTACCGATAAATTCGTCAATAAAAAACGGGAGGCGAAATGCCTCCCCTGCAATTATTCGTTTTCAATTTTACACTGCATTCCGTCGTGTTTGATTTCGTAGTTTTCTTTTAAAATCAAATCGCTTATAAACACAAATTCATACCCCTCGTCTTTAAGGCATTTGAGGATGTTGGGCAAAGCGGCAGGTGTATGGTCAGCATCGTTGTGAAACAGCACAATACTACCATTTTTCACCTTGCTCGTCACACGCTGACAAATACTGTCGGGTGTGGCATTTTCTTTCCAGTCGAGACTGTCAACATCCCACTGAATAGTGTGCATTTTAAGTTCTTGCATGGTTTCAATAAGCGCGTTATCATAGTCACCATAAGGCGGTCGCAAAAGGGTTGGTTGCACCCCTGTTACCGCCTTAATTTTATCATTACAACTCTCAATTTCATCCTTCATTTGCGCCTTCGATAACTGCGGCATATGCGGGTGAGTATTAGAGTGATTTTGTATTTGATGCCCCGCATCACTAAGCGCTTTTACCGATTCAGGATACTTATCAACCCACGCTCCCACAACAAAAAAAGTGGCAGGAACATCATACTCTTTAAGGATTTTTATAAGGTCATCGGTATCGTCATTCCCCCACGCCGCGTCAAAGGAAATTGCCACCTGTTTTTTATCGGTTTCAACGCAATAAATGGGCAACAATCGGTTATTATCGGCCGAAATATTTACCGCTCCCACAACCGCAAAAACACAAGCCAAAACAAAGCAAAAAACCATCATCAAATGCTTTTTGGTAATAACAATATATTTCATAAATTACACCCTTTCGTATTTAAAAATATGTACATTGGCTTGTATAATATTCTGAAAAATGCAGCACTGGAAACCGCAAAAGTCTAAGCCCTTTTCACCAAAGACTAATTTTAAAACTCCGTTTGCCTAAACAGACGGAGTTTTGTTGTATATTTAACCAAATTTTAGCGGCATTTTTTAGTTTGACTTATTATGTGTAGTATGTTATTATATATATGTATAACTATATTTTGCTTTAAGTGGCCCATAATTTTTTCGGAAAAGAGCGTGAAAACAAATGGAAAAGCGATTGTTCCTCTCAACACCTACAATGCACGGTGAAGAAATGAGATTTATCGAAGAGGCGTTTGATAAAAACTGGATAGCACCATTAGGTTTTAATTGCGATAATTTCGAAAAAGAGATGGGCGAATTTTTATACAATGGTAAAACTACCACTCACTGTTTGGCTTTAAATTCAGGTACATCAGCTTTACATTTAGCGGTTAAGTTAGCAGGCGTAAAACAGGGTGATATTGTTCTTTGTAGTGATATGACCTTTTCGGCTACTGTTAATCCCGTTGTTTATGAAGGCGGTGTGCCCGTTTTTATCGATAGCGAAAAAGACAGTTGGAATATGGACCCTGTTGCTTTAGAAAAAGCTTTCCAAAAATATCCGCAAGCAAAAGTTGTAATGTTAGCTCACCTATACGGCACACCTGCCAAAATGGATGAGATTTTAGAAATCTGCAACAGACACAACGCAATCTTAATAGAAGATGCTGCCGAAGCACTTTCAGCCAAATACAAAGGCACCGAATGCGGCACTTTCGGTAAATATTCCGCAATTAGTTTTAACGGCAATAAAATCATCACCACCTCAGGTGGCGGTATGCTTTTAACCGAAGATAAGACAGCGCGTGACAAAGCGTTTTTCTGGGCAACTCAATCTCGCGAACCTTACCCTTGGTATGAGCATAAAGAAATCGGCTACAACTATCGTATGAGTAATGTGGTCGCAGGTATAGGCAGAGGTCAACTTTTGCACCTTGAAGAACACCGCCAAAGAAAAACCGAAATTTACAACCGTTATAAAAAAGGTTTTGAGGGTTGCCCCGTTACTATGAACCCTTACTTGGAAGATACCGTTCCAAATTTTTGGCTTTCTTGCATACTGCTTGATGAGAATGTTAAAATCTCACCCATTGAGATAATGGAAAAACTGAACGAGCACAACATCGAAACCCGTCCTTTGTGGAAGCCAATGCATATGCAACCGGTTTTCAAAAATAATGATTTCATAACTGCAGACGGCAACGCAGTAAATGAAGATTTATTTGCGCGCGGTCTTTGTCTGCCCAGCGATATTAAAATGACTCCGGACGAACAGCAAACCGTTATCGACTTGATAAAATCCTTACTTTAAGGTGGTTACATAATGTACGCAAAATTTATAAAGCGGCCTTTAGACTTTACTCTAAGCCTTTTAGCCCTTATAGTACTGTCCCCTGTTTTGATAATTTTAATCGTAATGGGCGCTATAGGGATGAAAGGCAACCCATTTTTCACCCAACTGCGTCCAGGTAAAAACGAAAAGATTTTTAAACTTATAAAATTCCGTACAATGACAAACGAAAAAGATGCCGATGGTAATCTATTACCTGACGAAAAACGATTAAACAAATATGGCAAATTCTTGCGTTCAACATCACTTGACGAACTGCCCGAACTTATAAACATCTTAAAAGGCGATATGTCTATAGTCGGCCCTAGACCACTTTTAGTACAATATCTACCCCTTTATAATGAACGGCAAAAAAGACGTCACGAAGTAAGACCCGGTCTTACAGGGTTTGCCCAAATCAATGGCAGAAACACCGTTACATGGGAACAAAAATTTGAAGACGATGTAACCTACATAGAAAACATCACATTTTTGGGTGATATGAAAATAATTTTCAAAACCGTCGTTTCGGTTTTAAAGCGAGAAGGTATCTCTCAAGAAAACAACGCCACTATGGAAGAATTTAAAGGAACACAAGAGGAGACTGCAAATGTCTGATTTGATTATAATTGGTGGTGGCGGTCATGCTAAGGTCATCGCTGATATCGCCACCGCAAACGGCTACAAAATTTTAGGCTTTTTAGATGATAACCCAAATATTTCAAAACTTTTGTGCCATAGTCATTTGGGCGGCATAAACGATGCGGTAAAATTTGCTGACAAAGCTAAATTTGTTATCGCAATCGGTAATAACAATGTTCGTAAAACCATAAGCGAAAAATTTAATTTAAAATTTGCAACACTTGTTCATCCTACTGCCGCTATAGGCTCCGAAGTGGAAATAGGAGAAGGCAGTGTGGTTATGGCAAATGCAGTAATTAACGCTTGTGCAAAAATCGGCTCACACTGCATCGTCAACACTTGTGCCGTAATAGAACATGATGGAATCATTGACGATTTCACACATATATCACCAAACGCAACGCTGTGTGGAACTGTAAAAATCGGTAACAACTGTCATATAGGCGCAGGTGCGACGGTTATTAATAACAAAAGTATTTGCGATAACTGTATTATCGGCGCCGGAGCCGTTGTAACAGAAAATATTGAAACCCCGGGAACCTATATAGGCATTCCTATGAGGAAAATAAAATGAAAAAAATTTGTTATGTTACAACACTCTCAATTTCTATATGTGCATTCTTTATCGAACAACTGAATTTTTTGAGTGAAAATGGTTTTTCTGTGACGGTAATTTGTTCTCCCGATGATAATCTTAAAGGAAAATTAGGCAAAAACATTAAATTTATTCCGGTGAATATCCCTCGCGGAATTCACCCGTTAGGTATGATTAAAGCTATTTTAAATTTGCAAAAAATTTTTTCAAAAGAAAAATTTGATTTCGTTCAGTACTCTACACCTAACGCGGCATTTTGCTCTTCTATTGCTTCGCGTCTCGCTAAAATCGGTGTGCGCAATTATCACCTTATGGGTTTGAGATACTTAGGTGAAAAAGGGGCAAAAAGAAAGCTCTTGTTCTATATGGAAAAATTAGCATGTTCTCAATCTACAGCTATAGAATGCGTCAGCAAATCAAACCTTGACCTATCAATAAAAAGCGGTTTATTCCCGAAAGAAAAAGGTGCTGTTGTATTTAACGGAAGTAGCGGGGGGCTAAATTTACAAAAATACAATAAAAACTTTAGAACTGAATATCGCACAAATATAAGAAAAAAGTATAATCTTCCTCTTGATGCATTTGTTTTTGGATTTGTAGGGCGTATTACTCGGGATAAGGGCGTAAATGAAATTTTAGGTGCTTTCAAAACCTTTGAAAACACGTATCTTATGATGATAGGCAACGAAGAAGACATAGCCGGTATTGATGGCGAACTTTATAAGTGGTCAAAAGAAACATCAAAGATTATTTATACAGGTCAAGTAGAAGACATTGAAAAATACTACTGTGCATTAGATGTTTTGTTGTTTCCCAGTTATCGCGAAGGGTTTGGAAATGTGGTTATAGAAGCTGCTGCTATGGGAACGCCTGCTATAATAAGCCGCATTCCCGGTCCAATAGATGCTGTCATAGAAAACAAAACCGCTTTGGTTGTTGATGTTAAAAATGAAACCCAACTAAAAGAAGCAATGAAAAAAATAATGCAAAATGAATTATTTATCAGCATGTCGGATGAAGCATCAGATTTTGTACGTTCACGTTTTGACAGTAAACTTCTAAACGCAAAAATTTTAGAACGTAAAAATTTTCTTCTAAAAGGAAACTAATATGAAAAAAATCGCAATTATTAATCGCTCTAATTTTAAAAATTATGGTTCGGTTTTACAATGTTATGCTCTTTGCGAAACTGTTCGCTCACTTGGTATGGAAAGCGAACTTGTGTGGGTAAAAGGCAATTTAAGTCAAAATTATGATTTTCGGTTAAATAAAATTGTCAGTTCATTGTTTAAGTTAGCAACACATCCTTACCTTTTAAAATCAACCGTAAAAAATGTTGGTGATTTAAATTCGCGTGTCATAAACGAAAAGACTATTGAACTATTTAATGACTTTACCCAAAATTATATCAATCAAAAGCTCTATACAATAAGTGGGTTAAAAAAGGCTTCGCGAAATGTTTATGACAAAATTATATGCGGAAGTGACCAAATATGGTGTTCCACTACACTCTATGTGGACCCTCTTATGTATTTGCGATTTGCACCTAAAAACAAACGCATTGCATATGCTCCCAGCATAGGCAGAGATTATATACCAAAATACAATTCATACAAAATGAAGCGGTATATTTCTCAAATACCTTGTCTTTCGGTAAGGGAAAAGAAAGGCAAAGAGCTTATAAAAGAACTCACCGGTAGAAATGCCGCTTTAGTGTGTGACCCGACGCTTTTATTAAGCAAAAAACACTATAGAACAATGCAAAACAAGGTTGAAGGTGTTAACAATACTCTCGTTTGTTATTTTCTTGACACCCCTTCGGAAAAAACACAAAAGAAAATAGCAGACTTTGCTAAAAATAACGGAGATAGGATTGTATGTTTGGGCTGCCGCCTTACATATCTTGAAAAGGTTTGCGATGTTGCATATCCCGAGTGTGGACCGAAGGAGTTCTTGTATGTAATTGACCACGCACAAAGAATTTTTACAGATTCTTATCACGGAATGTTATTTTCATTAATATTTGAAAAAAATTTTCTTTCCATAGAACGCGAATATAGCGAATTTAACCAATCGTCAAGACAAAAAACAATTATTGAAATGTTTGGGCTTAATGATTTGTACATTACAGAGAATGATGATATTCTCGAAAAGGAAATAGATTATAAATCGTTTTCCAAAGAAAAAGATGTTTTTATACATGATTCTTTAAAGTTTTTAAAAGAGAGTATCACTGAATAAAACATAAAAAGGAGAACACTTATGAGCGAACGCAAATTAGAAGTTCTTATGAGCGCAATGCACCAAAGCGATTTTTCGCTTGCTTATAAAAGCAACATTCAAAGCGACCTTCTCATAATAAATCAATGTGACAAAGACGGCTATGACGAAATCGAAGAGAATGGCTATCTCTGGCGTATGATTTCCACCACCGAACGCGGCGTTTCTAAAAGTCGCAATATGGCAATAAATAATGCTAAAGGCGATATTTGTTTGTTATGTGACGATGATGAAACTTTTTTTGATGGATATAAAGAAGGAATTTTATCAGCATATGAAGAAATTGGTGATGCCGATGCAGTAGTGTTTAATCTAAAAAGAATAAATTACACCATGAAAAAAACCTACTATAAAATATCTTCTATTCGCCTGGCTCCAAAATATCGTGGTTATTCCAGTCAGATGCTTAGCTTTCGTTTAAATAAGATTCTCGAAAATAACATCCTTATGAATGAGACTTTTGGTTCTGGCACACAATGGGGCGGTGGAGAAGAAATTTTATTTGAACAAGAGATAAAAGAAAAAGGCTTAAAGCTGTACGAACATCCATTCACAATTTCTACTATTGATTATTCAAATGGGAGTGCATGGTTTAATGGTTACAACGAAAAATATTTTTATAATTTAGGGGCATTTATAGGCTTCCAATTTAAGAATAAATTTATTCTTCGTCAGCTTAGAATGTTGCTATCATGCTATCGTGTAAGGTATGAAAAAGAGCTTTCCTTCATGCAAAAAATGAAATGGATGCGAATCGGAATGAAACAATTTAAAAAAGGTCTCCCCTATGCTGAATATAAGAAAGGAAACAGCAAATGACAAATACTTTGCCGGAGAAAAATTTTTGTTGCGGTTGTTCTGTTTGCAGTAATGTTTGTCCAAAAGATGCTATTACTATGGAATACGATGATGAAGGTTTTTTATATCCTAATGTGATTGAAAATAAGTGCATTGATTGCGGTCTGTGCGCAAAAATATGCCCAAACAATCACGCTCCCGATTTAAACAACCCATTTTTAAAGGTGTACGGCGGTTATTCACAAGACTCTGAGATTATGGAAAACTGCACTTCGGGCGGATTCATAACAGAGTTGTCTAAACTTGTGATTCATTACGGTGGTATTGTAGCCGGTGTGCGTTATACAAGTGATTATATAAAATCAGAGTATGATATAGCAACTACACCTGAAGAATTAAAAGCCTTTATGGGCTCAAAATATGTTCAATCAGAAAAAAACGATATCTATATCCATGTTAAAAACCATCTTGAATTTTCTGAAAAACCGGTTCTTTTTGTGGGTTGTCCCTGCGATGTGTATGGGCTCAAACGCTTTTTAAATAAAGACTATCAAAACCTTATAACCTGTGAGCTTGTTTGCATGGGTGTTACATCTTATAAAATTGCCGAAGATTACAAAAAATATACCCAGAAGAAAAACCGCTCTGCGCTCGTGTATATAAACGCCAGAAGCAAAAAGAATGGCTGGTATGTTCCTCATTTAGAGGAAGTGTTTGAAAACGGCAAAACAAAGTTATCTACACTGTATGGGACTATGTATGGTTACGGTTCACAGGTTTATAATCGTCCAAGCTGTTTTAACTGCTATTATCGTGGCGAGAATGGTGTTGGCGATTTCAGAGTGGGCGATTTTTGGGGCATTAAACCAACCGATGAATTTTGGAATCCAAATGGTGTCTCTTGCATTTTCGTTCGTACAAAAAAAGGAATGGAATATGCAAAAAAATTATCAAAACACAATTTTTCTATTTTTGAAACTACATATGATTATGCAACAAAGAATAATATGAGTTCAAGAATAAATAAATCGGAAAAATATGTATTATTAAGAAAAAAATTTGCAGAAATTTATAAAAAGCAAGGTCTTATTAAGGCCTGTAAAAAAACCGAAAATTTTAGTTTCAAAATCAAAAGATTTATGCCCGATTTTATGAAAGTTTGGGCTAAAAAAACATACCACTATTTTAAGGACAAGAGTTAAAAAAGATATGCGTATTTTATTACTTACAAGTGAAGTGTGGAACGACGAACTCTTCCCCAACAATAATATGAGTAACTGGTTTTCCGGCTTTAAAGATGTAGAAGTTGCTAACATTTATTCTTCGCCGGGCACACCACTAAACAAATGTTGCAAAAAATATTTTCAGTTTACCGAGAAAATGATGGTGAAGAGTATTTTTGGTAAATACAAAGCGGGTAAAAAGGTTGTGTTTGACGATTTTCCCCATACATATTCCGAACTTGACAAAACCGAGAGATTAAGTCGCAAAGAGAACAAAATGTATGCCGTTTTGCGAAGCTTTTCATCAGAAGCCGTAAGATTATTACGTGATATACTATGGAGTTTAGGAAGATTTAACTATTGCGAATTAAAATCTTTTATCGACGAATTCAATCCCGATGTGATATTCACCCAAAGAAAAGCGTCAATAAAAATGTGTCGTATAGAGCGCTTGGTTTTATCTCTTTGTGATGCTCCCATGGTGGCTTATACCGGCGATGACGAATATTCGCTTAAACAATTCTCACTATCTCCCATTTTTTGGATGCGACTTTTTTGGTTAAGGAAAAAATTGAGAAAAAACATCCCAAATTACAAGATTTTTTACTCTCAATCAAAAGAACAAATGAAAAAATTTCAAGAAGAGTTTAACAGCAACACAAAGTTTTTGGTTAAATGTGGAGATTTTTTAAAGAGTAATGTGCACACTTCGGTGGGCAAACCAATAAATCTGGTATATGCCGGAAAATTATATTGCAATCGATGGAAAACCCTTTCCATGTTAGCAGATTGTATTCGCGAAGTGAACAAAGACGGTATTAAGTTTGTTTTGAACATTTATACAAAAGACCATGTCACCAAAAAACAAAAAATGCGATTATCCGACGGGGTAAATTCTTTCATAAGGGAGCCTGTTTCCGCTTCCGAACTAAAAAAAGTATTCGAGAAAGCGGATATTGCCTTGCATGTTGAAGGATTTGATTTAAAAAACAAACTTCTTGTTAAATATTCATTTTCTACCAAAATTATGGAATGTCTTTCAAGCGGATGTGCGGTAATGGCAATTTGCGATGAAAATCAAGCAGGATATATCTATTTAAAGGAAGAAAACGCCGCGTTTGTAGCAACCGACAAACAAGGAGTCATCGATATTTTAACCAAAGTATCAAATTCTCCTGATTTAATCGTTAAATTTTCAAACTCCGCCTTTGAATGCGGAGTCCGTAATCACCAACGAGATTGCATACAAAAAAAATTGTTAGAAGATTTTTCTGATATATCAAATAATTAAATACCATTAAGATGATAAAAAATAGGAGTTACGAATGGTTATATATGGCACACTAATTGCAATAATCTTGCTTAGTAAATTTTTGTTAGACAGCAAAAAATTTTCTAAATTGCAATATTGTATTCTAATTGGCGTTGCGTTCACACTAGTCACCGGGCTTAGAGGAGTGGATGTCGGCGCCGATACAACAGTATATTATTTGGGATACGAATCTTTAAAAAGAATAGATATGTTTTCACAGTTGTACGCAACTCATGAAAGTGATTTTGCATATTATCTTTTTACATGGGTTTTAGGAAAGCTTGGCGCTCCATTTTGGGTTGTCACGCTTTCGGTAAGTGCTCTCTTTTATTATTCTGTATCAAAAATTATCTATAAATTTTCGGAAGATGTTAGTCTTAGTTATCTCTTACTAATGGCGTTTAACTTTTTCCAATTTTCAATGACAGGTATTAGACAGACCGTTGCTTTTTCATTTGTTCTCTTGGTCCTATACGATGTTTATAATAAAAAATTCAAATTTACAAAAACAATTATATTGATTTTATTGGGTTCGTGGTTCCATTTTTCTTGTTTGATTTCCCTACTAATCATTCCAATAGCGTTATCAAAAAAGACTTCAACACCAATGAAATTGATAATAACTATTTTTGCTCTCGCTTTAGGTTTTTTGTTCCGCTCATCTTTAACAGATATTATTTTGCAAATTTCAGAAGATACTCGATTTAATGAGTTTACAGCTGAAAATTCGGGTGGCGGAATTACAACATATCTTGTTTATTTTGGGTTATACATTTTAGGATTATTCTACTACAATAAATATTGTGCAAATTTTCAAAAAGGGCAAATTGATTTTAAAATATTGTTTTTAGGCATTCTGTTTTTAGGTTTAGTTCCGGTTCAATCAATAATGTTCCGATTAGCATGGTATTTTTCAATAATATTAATTATTTACTTGCCAAGGTTATTAAATACAATGAATATAAAAGAACAAGTATTTGTACAACCTATGGTTTATGCCGCTGTTTTATATATGTATTTCTTCATCACTAAAAGTAGCGCTGCAGTTTTGCCATATTCATTTTTTTGGAATTAGTTAAAGGTGAAATAATGAAAGTTTTACAAATCAATGCCGTATATGGAAATAAGAGCACAGGAATTATCGTCAAAGATATTGAAAATATGCTTAAAAATTATGGCCAAGAGGTACATATAGCATGTATGGAATATGATGAAAAAAATGAAAATGTTTTTATTTTTAATAATAAAACAGAACAGAAATTCCATGCGTTAATGACCCGTTTAATTGGCAAGCAAGGGTTTTGGAGTTTCTTTGAAACCAAAAAGTTTATTAAAAAAATAAAACAAATTAATCCTGACATTATACATCTTCATAATTTACACAGCAATTTTATAAATCTTCCCATTTTATTGAAATATTGTGCAAGGAATAAAAAGAATGTGATTTTAACACTTCATGATTCTTGGTTTTTTACGGGCAAATGTTATCATTTTCAAGATGTCGGTTGTATGAAATGGGAAACCCAATGCAAAAAATGTCCTAAACGAAACTTAGAGATTCCGAGTGTGCTTTGCGATAGCAGTCGTGTTGTTTTTAGTTTAAAAAAGAAACTATTTTCTCAAATTGAAAATTTACATATTGTGGGTTGCAGTAATTGGATTGCTGAAAACGCAAAACTGTCCCCTATATTTGAAAATAAAGAGTTTTCCACCATATATAACGGTGTTGACACAAAAATTTTTTCTCCTAAAAATTCTAAAGAAGATTATGATAAGAACAAAAAATTTAGAATTTTAGTGATGGCAAACAAATGGTTTTTGCCGGAAAATAAAATAATAAGAGAGCAACTATGCAAAAGGCTTGACGAATCATTTGAAATAATTGTTGTCGGTTGTTCAAACAATCAAATTGAACTTAACGAAGATAATAAAGTCATTAAACTGGGGTATGTTTCAGAGCGAAATAAACTCGCAAGTTTATATAGTTCTGCCGATGTTTTCCTTAATTTAACTTTTGTTGATACACTCCCTACAGTAAATATGGAATCAATATGTTGCGGCACACCGGTAATCACATATAATTCCGGCGGCAGCCCCGAACTTGTTGTAGAGGGAAAGACCGGATATGTTGTTAATCAATTAGATTTGGAAGGTATTATCTCTTCAATATTATCTGTAAAAAATGGTAAAATCGACCGTGAAAATTGCGCAAAAATAGGCAAGCAATTTTTCGACAAAGAAAATAATTATAAAAAATATTTTGAATTATATAGTCAGGTTTTGAAAAATTCCACAACTAAACGAAAGGATTAAAAGATGAATAAAGAATTTCAAACTGTTTTAAAAAGTAAAAATGGTTGGTTTGATTTGAATATAAAAGAGCTATTCAAATACAAAGATTTAATCTATTTATTTGTAAAGAGAGACTTCATTTCTCTTTACAAACAGACCGTTTTGGGGCCGCTATGGGCAATAATACAACCATTGCTTACCACTGTTGTTTATACTTTGATTTTTGGCAATGTGGCAGATTTAGCCGCTCCGGGCGTACCATCATTTTTATTTTATCTTTCCGGAACAATTTGTTGGACATATTTTTCAACATCAATTACTAATACTGCAAACACTTTTGTTAACAACAGTTCAATTCTCGGTAAGGTTTATTTCCCAAGATTAGTAATGCCGATATCTACCGTGATTTCCGGTTTAATAACAATGGCAATTCAATACGTATTTTTAATTGGATTTTTAGTATATTACATGATTTCAGGTGTTCCTATTGAAATAAATCTATATGTCTTATTTACACCATTACTTATTTTACAATTATCCGTTTTAAGTCTTGGTTGCGGTGTGGTTATATCCGCATTAACCACAAAATACCGTGATTTAAAAATGCTTGTATCTTTTGGTTTACAATTATGGATGTACGCCGCTCCCGTAGCATACGATATGTTTAAATTAGAAATTTTCGCCCCCGGCGGTGCACTGCATAATCTTTATATGCTTAACCCTGTTACTCCAATTATCAATATATTCAGATATGGTTATTTAGGAATAGGCGTTATTGAATGGGATTTTTATTTAATCAGCTGGGCAACTTCTATTCTTTTATTGTTAGCAGGCATTGTACTTTTCAGTAGAGTTGAAAAAACCTTTATGGATACTATTTGAGGTAAAGCAATTATGAATGATGTAATTATAAATATTGAAAATGTCGTTAAAGAATATCGGTTAGGTTCTATTGGCGGCGGTACATTAACCGCCGACTTGCAAACCTTTATTGCTAAATTAAGAGGTAAAGAAAACCCTAACAGTCTTATCGGCAGTAAACAGGTTGATAACAAAGGAGATACATTCCGTGCGTTAGATGGCATAAATCTTCAAATACGCAAAGGTGAAACCGTTGGTATAATAGGTCATAACGGCGCGGGAAAATCAACTTTACTCAAACTTTTATCAAGAGTAACTGCTCCAACCTCCGGAACCATTTCTTATGACGGAAGAATCGCCAGTATGCTTGAAGTCGGCACAGGTTTTCACCCAGAACTAACAGGCAGAGAAAACATATATATGAACGGTGCCATTTTAGGCATGACTAAAAAAGAAATCGATAGCAAATTTGACGAAATAGTCCGCTTCGCTGAAATGGAAAAATTTATCGACACACCTGTAAAGCGCTATTCAAGCGGAATGTATGTTAAATTGGCATTTGCTGTTGCTGCTCATCTCGATTCAGAGATTATGATTATGGATGAAGTGCTGGCGGTGGGCGATATGGCTTTTCAAACCAAATGTCTGGATAAGATGAGCGACGTTTCAAAGAAGGATGGTCGCACCATCCTGTATATAAGCCACAATATGACTACTATTCGCCAACTTTGCGAACGCTGCATTGTGTTGGATCATGGCACAGTCATTTTTGACGGTGACGTAGAGCAGGCAATTGCAATTTATCAAAACAAAGGAAAAATATCATTTCCATCAGCCATTGATTATTCCAACTTAAAACGGATGGATGTCGTTCACACAGATACACAGGCGGTATCGTTTGAATCCTTGCAATTCCCGGGGCGAAAGGAAGCCACGTTTAATGATGAAAACATTATGCCGCTCATATTAGAGGCTTGCGTAAAGAAGCCGGTAAAAAATGCAGCGTTGAGAATCGAGTTCTATACAATGGATGATCGTGGTGTCTGCGCAGTGTTTTCTCAGGAATTTGATTTGGAACAGGTTGGACGTAAGACTATGGAATTTGACATTAATATCAGCGAGCTTGTAGCGGGTGAATACAAGGGTGTCATTTCCTTGTATTCCGTAAATGAATATGGTACCAAATATGAAATAGATGCCGTAGCGCCGGCATTTTGCGTTAAAATTAACCGATTTATGAATATCGAATGGCTGTATAGATATTGGGGTAACGTTAAATTAAACAATTTTGCCGTTACTGTTGCAAATAAACAGAACGGCATTGCAAATGAAAGGAGAACGTGATGGCTGCGATTAGTGTGATAGTCCCTGTTTATAATGCCGAAAGCTACTTAAATAGATGCGTTGAGAGCATTCTTTGTCAAACATACGCTGACTTTGAACTCATATTGGTCGATGATGGAAGCACGGATTCTTCCTATGAAATGTGTAAGCAATTCCAAGAAAAGGATTGCCGTATTCGGGTATTTCACAAGGAAAACGGCGGTCATGCATCTGCTAGAAACAAAGGTATTGATTTAGCGTTCGAATCGGACTCTCAATGGATCACATTTATTGATAGTGACGACTGGGTGGATTTGCGGTATTTGGAATATCTACATAAAGCCGTAGAAGAAATCGACACGGCTATCTCCATGTGTGCATACGAACGTGTAAGCCTTGCCGATGAGGCAGTGTGCGGTGCCTATAGCGCGAGGGTCTATGATGCTCAAACGATTTGGTGTGAGAAACGGATAAATGCCACGTTACCCTGCGGGAAGCTCTTTCGAAAGTCGTTATTTAATACCCTTCGTTGGCCCCAAAAATGCCACGATGACGAGCATATGACATATCTGCTTCTTTTCTCAAATCAGGAGGTTGCCTTTGTGGATGCTGCCCTGTATAGGTATTATTATAACACCCATAGCGTAATGTCATCCGGATGGAGCATCAAACACATTGATTCGGTATATGCAATACGAGAGAGACGCGAGTATTTTTTGAAAAACGGCTATCGAAAAGCATACGAGCTTGATTGCAGACTGTATTTGGAGGAATTGTACAATACACTGTTAGAGCTAAAAAAAGCGAAGGAATATCCCGCAGATGTTTATCGAGATTTTCGTAAATCATTCAGAAAAGAGCTACGCAAAAACGGTAAAGAACTTGGCTATATCTGGAAAAAACATAAATATATGTACATATACGCATATCCCGCTATGAAATGGTTCGCCTTTTTGGAATCTAAGATTACTAAGTTAACGCGGAGATTCAGGCATGAAAAATAATCCTCCCAAAATCAGCATTGTTATACCCTTTTACAATGCGGAAAAATATATTAGTCAGTGTATAGAGAGCATACTAGCTCAACCTATTTCAAGCTACGAAGTAATCCTTGTTGATGACGGATCGACAGACGATGGCTTTTCGATATGTAAAAAATACGCTTTGCAAGATGGAAGAATCACCGTCCTTCACCAGAAAAATCAAGGAGTCAGTGCGGCGCGAAACAGGGGTATCACTGCAGCCTGTGGTGAGTATGTCGGATTTGTGGATTCGGATGATTACATTAGGCCGGATATGTTTCAGGTTCTGCTCGGACATGCAGAGCGATACGATGCGGACGTGACATTGTGTGATTCGATTGCCATATCTGACGATGGTGTTCAAGAACATGAGACGATTGGTTCTTTAGGCACCACTGGATTACTTCAAAAGGCGGCGATACAGCCCTCTGTATTGCTGGAGATGGCAGGTGCCGTTTGGAGATGTATCTATAAGACAAGTTTTCTAAGGAACTACCGCATACAATTTCCTGTAGGCCTAAAAATTGCGGAAGACCGTATTTTCAATTTGTATGCCATGGGGTACGCAGAAAGAATGGTATATGTCAAAGAACCTCTGTATTTTCGGACTTTAAATGACAATAGCACTGTACACCGCTATCATGCGGATTATCCGGCAATTGTTGAGCGGGGGCGGGTTGCAACGGTTGAAGCGCTGGAAAAAGCGTGGGATAACCATCCCAAATTCCAAATCTGCTACAAACGGCAATATGTGGAGGGCTGTCTAAACGCCATTGAAAACGAAAAACGAGCCGATGCACATCACTCTTTTTTGAGACGATATCTCGAAATTCGGTCAATTTGCCGTAATGAAAAACTTATTGATGCAATTACTTCCACAAGTTATCAGCAGGAAAACCTTACGTGCAAATGGATACTGCAAAAGAGGTATGGCATCGTATCCCTGCGAAATCAGAAAATCTTGCGCAGAGCAGACTCTGTTATGAGTCAGATTCAAAAAGGCGGGGTGCGTAAGTATATCGGCCGACTTGTCAAAAAGGTGGTGAAACGTCGATGAGATTTACCGTATTCACGCCCACTTATAATCGGGCACATACCTTAGACCGTTTATACCACTCTCTGCAAAGGCAGACCTTCCGCGATTTTGAGTGGATAGTTGTTGATGACGGCTCTACCGATAATACAAGAAACACTATAAAGCGCTTTATTGATGAAAAACCGTTCTTTGAAATCAAGTATTTTTATACCGAAAACGGTGGTAAACACCGTGCTATCAACCGAGCGATAAGCGTTGCCGAGGGCAACCTGTTCTTTATTGCCGATTCGGATGACCACTTAACTGATGACGCTTTGTATAAAGTAGATGAAATCGAAAAAACCATACCGTCTGACAAAAAAGACCAATTTGCAGGTGTCTGTGGCTTAGATGGATATGATTTTAAAACGCAGGTTGGCACAACATTTAGCGACTTAGAATACTTAGATATAACTGGTTTTGAGAGAGAAAAATACAATATTAAAGGTGATAAAAAAGAAGTATTTTATACTGATGTGCTAAGAAAGTATCCTTTTCCCACATTTGATAATGAAACTTTCATCAGTGAAGGAATTGTATGGGACAGAATGGCTAAGGACGGCCTAAAGTTAAGATACTTTAACGAAATAATATATTTGTGTGAATATCAACCTGAAGGTATATCAAATAATCAAAGCACTTATTTTGTAAATTCACCAAAAGGCTGGGCTTTATTTATTAACGAATATATTGTTAATTACAAATTGGGCTTTAAAAGCAAGTGGAATATGATTTATGGATACTACGGCTCCATGAAAAAATTCTTGCCTATAAAAACAATGGCAAATAGCTTTAATGTAAATACAGTGTATTTTAAAATAATAATGTTTATCATTAGGTTTCACAAGAAATTATCAAATTTACTAAAGGATGTGCATTTATGATACCAAAGGTCATTCATTACTGTTGGTTTG
This sequence comes from Oscillospiraceae bacterium, assembly GCA_015066095.1. Lineage (GTDB taxonomy): Bacteria > Bacillota > Clostridia > Oscillospirales > Acutalibacteraceae > UBA737. The sequence continues at coordinate 45,805 of SVPC01000007.1, forward strand.
GCAACGGAGAGAAATCCGATTTAGAACTTAAATGTATCAATAGTTGGAAAAAGTATTGTCCCGATTACAAGATTATTGAATGGAATGAATCAAATATAGATTTATCCGGCAATCTTTTTTCAAAGCAGGCATATGATGCTAAAAAATGGGGTTTTGTTCCTGATTATTGGCGTCTTTGGATTATTTATAACCATGGCGGAATATACCTGGATACCGATGTTGAAATTATTAAGTCATTTGACTCGTTGCTTAAATTAGATGCTTTTGCCGGCTTTGAGGACAATTCTCATGTTGCTTTAGGCTTAGGTTTTGGCGCAAAAAAAGGGAACCCTGTCATAAAGGATATAATGCAACCGTATGAAACCATTAAATTCATTTTAGACGATGGTTCCATGAATCTCACACCAAGTCCTTTATATAACACCTTGGTTTTAGAAGACAAATATAAATTGGCACCATGTAACGGGAGTATACAAAAACTTGATGGCATTACAATTTTCCCCAAAGAATATTTTTGCCCAATGAATCATGATACTGGAAAGATTAAAAAAACTAAAAAAACCTATTCTATTCACCATTTTGAAGGCACTTGGTGCGACAAAACAGGCAGTTTGCGACGTAATTATTATCGCAATATGCTTAACAATATATTGCACTTTCCACATAGAATTCTTTTAAAAATAATTGGTGATAAAAAATACAAGCTATTAAAAAGCAAAAAACAAAATGAAAAACGGTAAATAATATGAAAATAACAGTTTTTACTCCAACCTATAATCGTGGATATATTATTGAAAAGCTATACGATTCTCTTAAAAGACAAACCTGCTTCGATTTCGAATGGCTTGTTATTGATGACGGCTCGACCGATAACACACAACAACTTTTTGAGGCCTTTCAAAAGCAAGATAACTTTTTCCCAATAAGATATTACAAAGTGGAAAACGGTGGAAAACATCGAGCAATAAACAAGGCCGCAAACCTTGCAAAAGGCGAATTGTTTTTCACTGTAGATTCTGATGATTATTTGCCGGATGATGCTATTGAAAACATAACAAAACAAGCTTTTAAGACCGAAAAAAAATATTCTGCAAATTCTTCCACAAAAATTGCAGGTTTTTTCGGTTTAAAAAGCTATCATAACGGAAACATAATCGGCAAAACCTTCGAGGGCGAGTACATAGATATTTCAATGTTTGAAAAAGGCAAATATAATATAGCCGGCGACAAAGGCGAAGTATTTTATACTTCCATTTTAAAACAATATCCATATCCGGAATTTGAAGATGAAAAATTTTCCACTGAGAGTATTGTTTGGGACAGAATTTCTCACAATGGATATAAATATCGTTTCTTCAATAAAAGTATATGTATTTGCGAATATTTGAATGATGGTCTGACGCACCAAGGTTGGGGATTATATGCAAAAAATCCTAAACAATGGGGATTGAGCATAGGTCAAAATTATCTATTTGGAAAACACAGTTGGTATAGTGTATCGGTACAGTTGTATATCTATCATTTATACTTAAGAAAAAAATATTCCATAAGCCAACTTTCACAAATGACAACCCTTTCAAAACGACAAATAAGATTGTCCGTCTTGCTCCAATCAAGTTTAGATATACTTAGAAAATTATTTAGAAAACCCCTAGTTAAATCACAGTATAAGGAAGATTAAAAATGATTAAATTTGCGGGAAAAATGTTGCGCCGAATTTTAAATGCATCCGAGTTATCCGAAGATAAAAAATCTGAAATTTTAATTGCTCGTATAAGAAGTAAAGGCGGTACTGTTGGCGACAATGTCGATATAATCTCCTCTAATATAGATATGGGAGAACCGTATTTGCTTTCCATAGGTAGTAATGTGACTATAACAGGTGTTAAAATTCTCACTCATGATGCCAGTACATATAAAGAACTAGGCTACACAAAAGTTGGCAGTGTAACAATTGGCAATAATGTTTTTGTAGGATGGGGCACTATTATTTTACCCGACACAAAAATTGGCAATAAAGTTATTATCGGCGCGGGTTCGGTGGTTGCAAAAGATATTCCGGACAATAGTGTAGCGGCAGGTTCGCCTTGCAAAGTTATTTGCACCTACGATGAATATATGCAAAAAATCAAAAACCGCATGGCAGAACAACCGTGTTTCGACTTATTGCCGGAAGAGCTAATGCTTGACCAACATAAGACCGAACGCGATGAATTAATAAAACACTCAAAGGGATTTATAAAGTAAGGAGCAGTGTTATGACCCGAAAAAAGATTGCTTTTGTCAATACCACTATGAATATTGGCGGTATCCCAAAAGCGAGTATCCCGTTTCTTGAACAGTTGCAAAAAATATATGATGTAACATTATTTTTAACCGATGGTGAGGGTGAACTTATAGACAGTGTGCCAAAAGGTATTAAAATTGTTATTTTGCCCAATGAAAATTATAAGAGTCAAATTTTAGGTGCGCTTAAACAGTTAAAGTTTTATAAAACCATAAAGAGCATGGTTTCATATTTTTTAGCGAAAAATTGGATTGAAAGAGTGAAAGCCAGAATAAAGTTAAAAGATACTCAGGAAGAACATTTTGATGCCGCAATTGCTTATTTTGGGATGAATGCAAAATGTTTATTTACTACATTATATAATATAAAAGCAGATAAAAAGATTGCATTTATTCATGGTGATCATCCGTTCGAAAAAAAAGAATTTTCAACAATGGAAAAAATCTATCTTGAATTTGATAAGATTTTTTGTGTCTCAAAAGCAAATGTAAAAAGTTTTTTATCTGATTTTCCTAAATGCAAAACAATTGTTGACTTTTTACATTGTCTAATTGATGTGAATGGGCCCATTTCAAAGTCAAAGGAGTATTCTGCTTTTTCTAAAAAAAGCGATGTGCCTAATATATTATCAGTGGGAAGATTGAGCCCTGAAAAAGGTCAAGATATGATTCCGCAAATTGCCGAAATTTTAAAGAATAAAGGCTTTGATTTTATTTGGACATTAGTCGGCGATGGAGAATTGATGGAACAAATAAAAACCGAATCAATAAGTCGCGGCGTTTTCGATAAGATTTCCTTTGCAGGTGCTCAACAAAATCCTTATCCTTACTTTGCAAATTGCGATATTTTTGTGCACCCATCATATACGGAAGGTTATCCCATAGTGACCAAAGAAGCTGCTATTTTTGAAAAACCCATCATTGCAACTAATGTAGGCGGACAATCTGAAGGTTTTACAAATGGTGTCGATATTTTGCTTGTAGAGCCAAATGTTGAAGAAATCTCCAACGCTTTAATACGACTTTTAAGTGACGATGAAATGCGCAATCACTTATCTCAAAATATATCTCGCAAAGATTTTTCTAATCTTGGTGAAATGAAAAAAATTGTGAGTTTTATCAATTAATAAAAAGAGGTTTTAGTTGTGGAAAAACTAGTAAGTATTATTGTGCCTGTCTATAATATGATAGATTATCTGCAAAAATGTGTAGATAGCCTAGTTGGACAATCATACAAAAATATTGAAATTATTTTGGTTAATGATGGTTCGACTGATGATAGTGGCACATTGTGTGATGAACTAGCAAAAAAAGACTCTCGGATTCGCGTTATTCATAAATCAAACGGGGGGTTATCAAGCGCTAGGAATGCCGGTTTGGATATAGCGCACGGAGATTATATTTCTTTTGTTGACAGTGATGATTTTTTAAATACAGCTACCATTGAAAAAATGGCCCAGTGTTTGCAAACTTATGATTGTGATATAGCATGTGTTAAATGCGATATTATTGACTCAGAAGGAAATATTACACGCACTTTTTCAAATAATACTAATCAAGTTGAAATTTTAAAATCTAAACAATATATTCAAGGTATATGTGAAAAAAGGTTATCAGAATCTGTTTGTGATAAATTGTTTGCCAAAAAATTGTTAAAAAACCGGCGTTTTGAAGTCGGAAGATTAAATGAAGATTTTTTCTTTCTTTCCAAGCTTTTACTTCAGGGCAAAAACATTGCACTAATTGATTTTGCAGGATACAATTATGTTAAGCATGAAGGAACTATAACTTCTGACAGAAAAAATTTTGCATCTTTAAAAGATGCTATTCAAAATTCTTGTGAATTAATTGAAATTTCAAAAAAATTAGGAATAGAAACAGAAACTTTTTTTGCTTATTCTGCGCTATTCCAAATACGCGTACTTTTGATTGTTTTGCCTTCTGATAAAATAAACCGATATTCAAAAGATTTCTTATTTGCAAAAGAAAAATATTATTTGTGCTCTCCATACTTTAAAAAAGTAAATTTAAAAATTTCAGATAAACTATTATTGAAAATTTTTATGCATTTCCCTAAATCAACAAAATTTATCGTTGATAAATTAAGGAACATATTACAATAAAATTATTGAAATCGCAAGGGGTATATAAAATGAGTTCATTTAAAAACAAAACACTTTTAATCACAGGCGGTACCGGTAGCTTTGGCAATGCTGTGCTAAACCGTTTTTTGGCTACCGATATCGGTGAAATCCGTATTTTGTCACGCGATGAGAAAAAGCAGGACGATATGCGCCACGAATTTCAGGCAAAAATGCCCGAAGTTGCCGAAAAAATCACCTTTTACATCGGCGATGTGCGTGATTTGTCATCGGTTAAAAATGCTATGCACGGCGTTGATTATATTTTCCACGCCGCCGCTTTAAAGCAGGTGCCTTCTTGCGAATTTTTCCCCATAGAAGCGGTTAAAACCAATGTTTTGGGTACAGAAAATGTGCTCACTGCCGCTATTGAAGCAGGGGTACAAAACATCGTTTGCCTTTCAACCGACAAAGCAGCATACCCCGTTAATGCTATGGGCACCAGTAAAGCTATGATGGAAAAGGTTATTGTTGCAAAGTCGCGCACGGTAAGTCCTGAACAGACAAAAATTTGTTGCACACGTTACGGCAATGTTATGTGCAGTCGCGGTAGCGTTATTCCGCTTTGGATAGAACAAATCAAAGCAGGTAAAGACATCACCATCACTGAACCTTCTATGACTCGTTTCATAATGTCACTTGATGAAGCGGTCGACCTTGTGCTATTCGCCTTTGAAAATGGCAAATCGGGTGATATTTTGGTGCAAAAGGCTCCTGCTTGTACCATTGAAACACTTGCCAAAGCTGTTACTGAGCTATTTAACCCCGACACAAAAATCAAGGTTATCGGTATTCGCCACGGCGAAAAAATGTATGAAACTCTTCTCACCAATGAAGAATGCGCCAACGCTACCGATATGGGTAATTTTTATCGTGTTCCTTGTGACAACCGCGGTCTTAACTACGATAAATACTTCAAAAACGGCGATACAGACCGTAATCCTTTGACAGAGTTTAACTCAAACAATACAGAACTTTTAAATGTAGAACAGGTTAAAGAAAAACTTTTAAGCCTTCAGTACATCCGCGATGAATTAGCCGCTTGGGAGAAAAATAATGAAATCAATATTTAAAAAATTTATTCCCTATACCAAACAAAAATTTTTCACCTTTATACATTTTTTACGATTGAAAATTAGAAAAATTCCTTTAAAAAAACGCATCAAATCCCTCAACAATAAAAACTTTACGTTAATTTCCAACAACTGTAATGGTGGTGTTTTGCTTCACGAATTAGGACTAAGATTCAATTCTCCATTCGTTAATTTGTATGTTAATACTGAAGATTACATTAAATACTTGCAAAATTTCGATTATTATAATACCCTTGAGGTTGAATTTTTAAATGATACTGATAAATCATATCCCGTTGGAAGACTTGGCGATTTAACCGTTGATTTTGTACATTATAAATCCAACAGTGAAGCCAAAACAAAATGGAATGAGCGAACACAGCGAATTAACAAAGACAATATCTTTGTAATTTTAACTGAACAAGATGACTGCACATTTGATTGTTTGAAATCTTTTGATAATCTTAATTTTGAAAACAAAGTTGTATTTACTTGCAAACGTTATCCCGAAATAAAATCCTCTGTATTTGTTAAAAAGTATTACAACAATCCAAAAGGCGTTTTTATGTTTTTAGATTTTCCTAATCGGTTTTCTATTAAAAGAAATTACGATGTGTTTGATTTTGTGTCGTGGTTCAACGGCGAAAAAGACTTAAATAAATTAATGGGAGAATAAATAATGAGGATTCTTATAACCGGTGCTAACGGTTTTGTTGGCAAAAATTTGACCGAAGCGCTAAAAAATATACGTGACGGCAAAGACCGTACTCATCCCGAAATTTCTATTGACGAAATTTACCTTTACGATATTGATTCCACTGCACAAGAACTTGATGAGTATTGCCAAAAAGCAGACTTTGTGTTTAATCTTGCAGGTGTAAACCGTCCTAAAAATACGGAAGAATTTATGCAAGGTAATTTCGGTTTCGGTTCTACATTATTAGAAACCTTAAAAAAGCACGGCAACACCTGCCCTATTATGCTTTCTTCGTCTATTCAAGCAACACTTGAAGGTCGCTATGACAACGACTATGGCAGAAGCAAAAAAGCAGGTGAAGACCTGTTCTTTGGTTATGCTAGAGAAACAGGCGCTAAAGTCTGCATTTATCGTTTCCCAAACCTTTTTGGCAAGTGGTGCAAACCTAATTACAACAGTGTTATAGCCACATGGTGCTATAATATTGCCAACGATTTGGATATCACAATAAATGAACGCACTGTAGAGCTAGAACTACTTTACATAGATGATTTAATTAACGAAATGCTTTTATGCCTTGGCGGCAACCAACATAAAATAGGTGATTTTTGCATTTGCCCCCTCACCCATAAAGTGACTTTAGGTGAAATTGCAGACCTTTTATTCTCATTTAAAGCACAACCGCAAACACTTATAATGCCCGAAATCCCTGATAACAGTTTTGCAAAAAAACTATATTCCACATATCTTTCGTATTTGCCAAAAGAAAAGGTTTCTTTTCCGCTTAAAATGAATGTGGACAACCGCGGAAGTTTTACCGAATTTTTAAAAACCGCAAATTGCGGACAGTTTTCGGTAAATATTTCAAAACCTGGTATCACAAAAGGTCAACACTGGCATAATACCAAATGGGAATTTTTTATTGTGGTTAGCGGTGATGGACTTATAGAACAACGCAAAATTGGTACGGATGAAGTTTTACGCTTCCGCGTTTCAGGCAAAAAAATTGAAGCCGTACATATGTTGCCCGGCTATACACACAACATTATAAATTTAAGTGAAACCAGCGATTTAGTAACGATTATGTGGGCAAATGAACAGTTTGACCCCACACATCCGGACACATTTTTTGAAGAGGTGTAATTTCTATGCTCAGTCCACAGCAACAAGCGCTATTAGGTCTATTAAATGCAAATAGTGATTCCGATTTTTTGGTGCTTTCGGCTGATGATTGGGAAATGGTTTTAAAAGAAAGTATCAAACAAGCTGTCACTATACAGGCTTTTGATTGTGCTGAAAAACACAAACAGATAATTCCACGAAGCACCTATAAATCTTGGTTTGATTTATGTATGCAATACTTTATAAACAATTCGAAAGTACTTACGGCACAAAACAATCTTATAAAAATCTTAGACGATAATAAATTTTCTTACATTATATTAAAGGGACTTTCCTCTGCTTCCTTTTATCCAGACCCGAAAAAACGTCTTTTGGGCGATGTGGATTTTCTTATTTGTCCCGAACAGCAAAAAGCCGTAGAAGATGCGCTGATTAACGCAGGGTATAAAAAAGAACTCGATGAGCATATTTGCCATCGCGTTTTCAAAAAACCGCACGAGCATTTAGAAATGCACTTTGAGGTTGCAGGGATTCCGCACGGTAAGGCTGGTGAACTTTTTCGTGATTTTTTGAAAAATGCCACCCAAAAATTTGAACAACATGAAACGCCCAGCTTCAAAAAACCGTTACCAAAATTTCATTGTGTTATAATTTTTTTACACACCATACATCATTTGTTAGGTGAAGGTTTGGGGCTTCGCCACCTTTGTGACTGGGCGTATTTTGTAGATAAAACCCACAAGGAGCCCTTTTGGGAAACTGATATTCTACCACTTTTCAAAAGGAGCGGCACATTAAATTTTGCTTCTATAATCACAAAAACCGCACATATCTATTTAGGTACAGCTTGTCCCGAATGGGCAAGACGGGTTGACGATTCCCTGTGCGAAGAAGTTATTTCAGACATTTTTGCCTCAGGAAACCTTGGACATAAAGACAAAGACCGCGCAGGCTCCGCCAAAATGATTTCACAGCATGGAAAAAGTGGTACCAAAAACGGAAAAATTAAAAATCAATACTTAACACTGATAAACTCTATGTACTATCTATATCCGTTTTTACACAAATGGAAAATACTTTATCCTATAATTTTTATTTGGCGAATTATTAGATACTTAATTCTAATGTTTATTGGTAAAAAGCCATCACTAATAAAAGCAAATGCCTATGCAAATCAGCGTTTGGCACTTTATAAACAATTCAAACTCTATGAAAGTACGGAGGAATGAAAATGTCCAAACTTAAACTTATGACTATTGTCGGCACTCGCCCCGAAATTATCCGTTTGGCAGCAGTAATTAAAAAATGTGACAAATATTTCGATCATATATTGGTTCATACAGGTCAAAACTATGACTATACTCTTAACCAAATATTCTTCGAAGATTTAGGGCTTAGAAATCCCGATTATTATCTTGATGCCGTAGGTGACAATTTAGGTGAAACCATCGGTAACATTATTGCTAAATCTTATAAACTTATGAACGAACTGAAGCCTGACGCTTTGCTTATTCTAGGCGATACCAACTCCTGTCTTTCGGCAATTGCAGCCAAACGTCTTCATATACCCATCTTCCATATGGAAGCAGGTAACCGCTGTAAGGATGAATGTTTACCGGAAGAAACTAACCGCCGTATTGTAGACATTATTAGCGATGTAAATTTGGCTTATTCAGAACACGCCCGTAAATATTTACACGAATGCGGTCTTCCAAAAGAACGTGTTTATGTAACCGGTTCACCAATGGCGGAGGTTTTAAGGGAAAACCTTGAAAAAATAGACGCTTCTGATATTCATAACAAACTCGGTATTGAAAAAGGAAAATATATCTTACTTTCAGCACACAGAGAAGAAAATATTGAGACTGAAAAGAACTTTCTTTCACTTTTCGGTGCAATAAATGCTATTGCCGAAAAATATCAAATACCTATTCTTTATTCGTGCCATCCACGCTCTAAAAAGCGTATTGAACAAAGTGGATTCAAACTCAACGAACGTATTATAAGACACGAGCCATTAGGTTTCCACGATTATAACTGCTTACAGAAAAACGCGTTCGCAGTTATATCCGATAGCGGAACATTACCCGAAGAATCAAGCTTCTTTACGAGTGTTGGTTGTCCGTTCCCTGCGGTTTGTATCCGCACCTCCACAGAACGCCCCGAAGCACTTGACAAGGCTTGTTTTGTACTTGCAGGCATTGATGAAAACAGCCTTTTACAAGCCGTAGAAACCGCGATAGAGATGAATAAAAACGGTGATTACGGTATCCCTGTTCCCGATTACATCGACGAGACAGTATCAACCAAAGTAGTAAAACTTATTCAAAGTTATACCAGTGTTGTTAATAAAATGGTTTGGCGCAAATTTTAATATAAAAAAATTAACCCGCTCTAACGAGCGGGTTTTGTTTTTAATATCCAATATATGGTGCAGGGTTTATTTGTTTGTCGTTTTTCAAAATTTCGAAATGCAAGTGAGGTCCTGTTGAACGGCCGGTATTACCTAACTTCGCAATCTGTTGACCCTGACTTACAGTAGCACCCTTCTTAACACAAAGTGCGCTATTGTGTGCGTAACGTGTTTTGTAACCATTACCGTGGTCAATCACAACTGCGTAGCCATAGTTACCATCCCAGCCTGAGAAGATAACCTTACCTGCTTTTGCAGCAAAAATGGGAGAGCCTGTATCACCTGCCAAGTCCATTCCTCTGTGGCCTCTGCCATCACCCCAATAAGCGGTAATGAGTTTTACATCACCTTTATTCATAGGACGGATAAAACCTGCCGACTTAGCATTTGCTTTGCTTGTTGCGGTTGCAACCGGAACGGCAGTACCCTTTAAAACAACCTTTTCTACAGGCTTTTTAAGAACTTCTTTAGAAAGAACTGTTTTTGCAATTTGCTTACCGTTTACAGTTTCTACAACTGCTGTTTCAGTTTCAAGACCTTTTTCACCCTTTGTTTGTACCTTTTCATAGGAGCGGTCTTTTTTGCTTGTGTAAAGAGTTTTAGTAGTATACTTTATTGCGGTTTCGGTAGTAACAGTAGAAACTGTCTTAACCTCCAACGCACTAACTATTGCTTGGATATCCTGAGCAGACTTAATATCGTCTTTCAAACAACAGCCTTCAACAATCTCAACATCATCAGTAAAAGTAGAGGTGTTTTTTGCACCTTTCACATAATACTTGCAAAGTGCAGCGTCTACGATTTTGTCAAGTTCTTCCCTGTCGCCGTATGCTAAAACTTTACCATTTACAGTGAGTGCTGAAGAAAAACTAATTTCCTTAGTATTATCGATAATAGCATCTGCGAGATTTTGTTCACAACAAATATTATCGGTTGTGGTCACTGTTAAAGAAAATTCAGGTTCTTCAATTACGCTTTCCTTATCTTCGGAATTTATGTTTGAAAGAACCACTTTTTTAGCTTTTTCAAAAACATTGGTATTGCTTACAACAGCAATATTTTTACCTGCATACTCAACATTAAAACCAATAGTTATGCCACAAGTAACAATGCTTAAAACCAAACCAATTACAGCAACCATAATAAATGCTGTAAATCTAACAAATATTCTGTTTTTCTTTACGAATTTGGAAGCTTTGTTAAATGCTTCAATAGTCAAATCCTTAAAAATAACAGTCACATCCTTACCAAAAGTTACAATTTGTAATATTTACAAGTATCATTATAACAAAAAGGTTACAAAATTGCAACCTTTTTTTAATATTTTTTTAACTTTTTTTGATTTTATACAAATTTTCTCAATAAAGATTCTTTTTTAAAGCCCTACGTATAATATATATACAAAAATAACGCCCTTTTAGAGTACTGCCAACTGTAATTATTTTTTATAATAAACTCACTGCAAATTTCAACTATTTTAAATACCAAAATCCTTAATGATAATAATGTCGAAAATACTCGAAATGATTTACATAATTATTATATGGTCATTATATACAAGACGCCATTTATCCAACTTATCCACATGGTTTTCCACTGTTTTCGTGAAAAAAAGCCCTTTTTAATGTGGTACAAGCCCTGAAAATGTTAAAATCTCTGTGGATAAGTTGAAAAACTTTTATGGTTATTTTAGTTTACATAACAACAAAAATCGTAAAATTTCGGTCATTTTTTATTGCTCTTTTTTAAGCAAAATATCCATTACCTTAGGACCGTGTTCTATGAAGATTTTTGTGGCCGCCGCATTGGCTTCAGTAAAGGATTTTACACCATTTTGGGACTCTTTACTATCATAAATCATAAAGGGTACCGGCTCTCGTGAGTGGGTCATTGTATCAAGCGGAGTTGGATGGTCGGGCATAATTAAAATTCTAAAATCTTCACCACAATTTTCAAGATACGAAAGTATCTGCTTTAAAGAACGCTGTTCTATAAGTTCTATTGCCCGAACCTTATTTTGTACTTCGCCGCGGTGTCCGCATTCGTCAGGTGCTTCGATATGTACATACACAAGGTCGCATCCGTTTTGGAAGGCTTCTATCGCCGCTTGTGCTTTGCCTTCGAAATTTGTATCAAGGTAACCCGTAGCATTTTCCACATCAGGAGTTTGCATATTAGCACAAATACCGATACCTTTTAAAAGGTCTACGGCACTTACAACCGCACCTTTAACTCCGTTCTTTTCATAAAAATCTTGAAGCATGGGCTTTTTACCTTCGCCCCAAAGCCAGATAGAATTTGCCTCGTTAAGACCTTTCTTACGGCGCTCGATATTTACAGGGTGGTCTTTTAGTATATCATAACTTTTTTTCATAAGGTCAATAAGTGGCTTGGCATTTTGTGAGTCACTTAAATAACTGCCGATAACCTTACCACTTATATCATGCGGGGGTGTCATTTCGCCCAAATCGGTTGTGCCGTTTTGCCAAACAAGGCAATGACGGTAACTAACACCGCCATAGAATTTATAAATCTCATTGCCCAAATTTTCTTCTACGGTTTTGATAATTTCGTGCGCTTCTTTTGTAGAAATATCACCCGCACAATAATCTACCATAGTTTTATCTTCATACTTTTCTTCATCCGATAGAGTTACAATATTACAACGAAGTGTTACATCTGTATCCTTTAAATCAATACCGATGGATGCCGCTTCCAAAGGTGAACGGCCTGTGTAGCAAACCAAGGGGTCGTAGCCCATAACCGATAAATTTGCAACATCACTACCGGGTTTAAGACCTGCGCCTACTGTACGACACATACCCACGACAGATGTGTTTGCCAATTTATCCATAAGCGGTTTTTGAGCCAATTCCATAGGCGTCTTGCCGCCAAGTGCTTCATTTGGAGTATCCGCCATACCGTCACATAATAAAACTAAGTATTTCATATTATCATTCCTTTTAAAATTCGATAAATCTATTATACCAATTATATTTTAACTTGTAAAGAAAAAAGGCTTTTCTTTTTTTCTAATTTAATGTAATATATTAGTAGAGGTGAAAGCAATGCTCGAAAACCAAAAAGGTGAAATTCTTTCCCCCGTAGGGTCTAAAGAAATGCTTTACGCCGCTGTACGCAGCGGTGCTGATGCCGTATACCTTGGGGCTAAAGATTTTTCGGCAAGACGAAATGCCGAAAATTTTGATACTTTCGAACTTTGTGACACCATAAAATACTGCCATATAAGAGGGGTTAAGGTTTACCTTACACTGAACATTCTTATAAAAGACGACGAATTTGCTGACGCCGTTGCCCTTGCAACCGAGGCGTATAATGCGGGAATAGATGGTGTGATTGTTCAAGATTTGGGACTTGCCGAGTTTTTGCATAACACTCTTCCCGAATTGCCCTTACACGCTTCCACCCAAATGAGTATACATTCACCTGCCAGTCTGCCTTTACTAAAAAAATTGGGTTTTAAACAGGTGGTAGTAGCCCGTGAAATGTCTTTTGATAATTTAAAAATCTTTTGTGCCGAAGCCACAAAACTAGACATTATAGTAGAGGCCTTTGTTCATGGCGCTTTGTGTATGAGTGTATCAGGTCAGTGCCTTTTATCAGCCTTTTTGGGCTCCCGTAGCGGTAACCGCGGTCTTTGTGCAGGACCTTGCCGCCTGCCATTTAAAGCAGAAAACGGCACAGGCTATGATTTAAGTCTTAAAGACCTTTCTTTAATAGATTATATTCCGCGCCTTTACGAAATAGGTGTGCGTTCTTTCAAAATAGAGGGCCGCATGAAGCGCCCCGAATATGTTGCCGCCGCCACAAAGGCCTGTAAAGACGCGCTTATAAAAGGGGTTATAGATAACGAATTAAAACAAACACTCGTTAATGTTTTCTCCCGTTCAGGCTTTACCGCAGGATATTTGGAAAACAAACTCGGCAGAGATATGTTTGGTATCCGCACAAAGGAAGATGTGGTTTCCGCTGATAAAGCGTTCCCCATTTTGCATGAACTTTACCGCAAGGAAAACCAAAGCGTTGCTATAAGTGTTAAGGCTGTTATAAAAGAAAATGAACCCATAACCCTTACATTATCGGATGGAGAAAACTCTGTTACCGCCACAGGAAATATTCCGCAAAAGGCAAAAAGCAAAGCCCTTTCTTACGAAGAGGCACTTAAAAACCTTACAAAATTCGGTGACACGCCATATTTTGACGAGGGCGGAAGCGTCAATTTGGATGACGGACTTTTTGTATCGGTTAGTGAACTTAACGCCCTGCGCCGTACGGCTTGTGAAATGTTGGACAACGAGCGTTGCAAAATAACACGCAAAAAAGCAACTGTTCCGTTTATACCATCACTTTATAGTGACAGCGAAAACAAAACACCCGATATTATAATAAGGTTAGAGCATCCGTACCAAATGCCTAATGATTTAAGTGGTATAAAAGCGGTTATCGTGCCACTTGAAAAAGATTTCGAAAGAATAGACGGCGTCGAAAATATCGTCGATATCCCACGCGGAATAATAAATGAAAAAACCATTGCTAACCGCCTTTTACTCTTTAAATCAAAAGGCTTTGAAGCCTGCCTTTGCGGTAATCTTTCAGCGGTGGAAATTGCAAAAAATCTGGGTTTCAACATAATAGCCGATACAGGTCTTAATATTCATAATTCACACTCGGCAAACGCTATAAATGACCTTGGCGCGAAAGCGGTTATTTTATCCCCTGAACTTACCTGTGATGCAGTTAAAAACCTTGCATCCCCCGTTCCAAAAGGAATTATCACCTACGGCAATATTCCGCTTATGCTGTTTAAAAACTGCCCTATTAAAAACGGAAAATCTTGTAGCGAGTGCGATAAGACTGACTTTTTAACCGACAGACTTGGCACACAGTTTCCTGTGCGTTGCCGTATGGGATATAGTGAACTTTTAAACTCGGTACCGCTATGGATGGCAGATAAAAAGGAAAACCTTACAGGACTTGATTTTCAACTTCTTTTCTTTACAAGTGAAACGCCCGAGCGTGTAGCCCATGTTATAAACGCTTATAAAAACGGTTTTTCGGCAGACTGCAAATTTACCCGTGGTCTTTTCTTTAAAGGAACAATATGATAATTATTATAAAAAGGTTGCTACAAAAGTAGCAACCTTTTTTCATTTTAGATTTTGTTCCTTGGCTATTTCAAGAAAATTATAAAAATATTTAGATGGACTAACACCCATTATCCGCTTAAACTCGGTCGAGAAATATTTATAATCGGTAAAACCGCTCTTTTCGCTCACTTCTGAAAGTGAATAATAACCCATGGCAATAAGCGCTGCCGCCTGTTTTATACGCAAATTTATTATATATTTCTTAGGAGAAACCGAAAATTCTTCTTTAAAAAGTTTTCTGAAATACACTTCACTCATATTTGACTTTTCAGCCGCCACATTTACCGTTAATTCGGCATCGGTGAAATTATGGTTTATATATCTAACCGCATCACGAATTTTAGGATTTATGGCATTCCCCTTATAGTTTTGTCTATATATCTCAGCAAAAATTTGATAAAACAACGCCGTACAAGTATACCTATATCCACGCGAACGTTTTTTCCAAACATCAAGTATTTCTTTAAACAGACTCTCTATTTTCTCATACTGCTTTGGACTAAACATTTCAATTTCTTTATAAGAATATCCAAAACTGTTAAAATGGATAACTATTGTATTTTCGTGATTAGATATTCGCGTATAATCTGCGCCCGCCGGAAAATAACATATTGATTTATCCTTAAGTTCAAAAGTGTTTTCACCTTGTTTTATAATGGTATCTGCTTCCACTCTGAAAGAAAGCGCTTCAAAGTTTCTGCCACTATTAAAAGTTTTAACATTCTTTTGTTTTAATGCAAACACATCTAAAAGTTTAAAAGAAACGTCATCTTTTTCGAAAATCAATACTTTTTGCCCCCTTTTTATCATAATTTTAACATATTTGTTTCGTTTTTTCAACCTTTTTGTTCGTTTTTTGGGTTTACTTAATTTAATACACAAAATATAATTTACTTATAAAAAACTTAAAGGAGAAAGTTATGAATTATTGCTCTAATCCAACCGATTTAAGAATCACCGACATGCGCTTTGTCGACATTGACGGCGCACCAAAAAGATGTACGATTTTACGCATTGACACAAACCAAGGCATCAGCGGTTTTGGCGAAGTGCGTGACGCATCTTCTAAAACCTACGCGCTTATGCTCAAAAGCCGTATTATAGGTGAAAACCCTTGTAATGTGGATAAAATCTTCCGCAAGATAAAGCAATTTGGCGGTCCTTCCCGTCAAGGCGGCGGTGTAAGCGGTATTGAAATCGCCCTTTGGGACTTGGCTGGTAAAGCATACGGTGTACCGCTTTATCAACTTTTGGGTGGTAAATTCCGTGATGAGATTCGTGTATATTGCGATACCGATGTTGACGGAAAACACACTGGCCACGATATGGGCTTAGCTCTCAAAAAGCGAATGGATATGGGCTTCACTTTCCTTAAAATGGACCTTGGTATTGGTCTTTTACTCGACGAGCCCGGCACACTCAATGCTCCGCTTGGCTTTATTGATGATATGAAAAAATATGCCAGTCATATTCTTAATGTTCAGGGCGGTAGTGTTACTGCCGATATGGTGCGTCACCAAAAGAGTTACGATATAGTAACCACCGCACACCCACATACAGGCATACACTTAACCGAAAAGGGTCTCGATTACCTTGAAAACTATGTGAAAGAAGTTCGCGAGGTTATCGGCTACGAGGTACCCCTTGCTATCGACCACTTTGGTCATATCTGTGTTGAAGACTGCATTAAGTTTGCTCGCAGAATGGAACCCTATAATCTTGCTTGGATAGAGGATATGGTGCCTTGGATGTACACAGACCAATACGTTAAACTTGCAAACAGCACCACCATCCCCGTTTGTACAGGTGAAGATATTTACCTTAAAGAAGGCTTTGAAAAACTTATGAAAGCAGGTGGCGTTTCGGTAATTCACCCTGATATATTAACCTGTGGCGGCGCACTAGAACTCAAAAAGATAGGCGACCTTGCTGACGAATATGGCGTTGCAACCGCAATACATATGGCAGAAAGCCCTGTGGCTTGTCTGGCTGCTGTTCACACAGCTGCTGCTATGCATAATGTATTGGCGCTCGAGTTCCACTCGGTAGATGTTCCGTGGTGGGCAGATATGGTAACAGGTATAGATAACCCAATATTCAAGGATGGATTTATCAAGGTTCCCGAAAAGCCGGGACTTGGTTTTGACGACCTTAATGAAGAAGTAATAAAACAACACATCAATCCTAATATCCCCGGTTACTTTGAACCTACGGATGAATGGAATAAGGAATTTTCTAACGATAGAATTTGGAGTTAATTATTATGAAACATGTTACACCCGATTGGTTTAAAAAGTCTGCAGTTTATCAGATAAACCCTCGTACTTTTTGCGAAGAAGGTACTATTAAAGCGGTTACAAAGGAACTTCCAAAACTTGCAGAATTAGGCTTTAAAATTATGTATCTTTGTCCGATTTTTGAAGAAGATGCTTCGGAAGACAGAAGTTTTTGGAGTGACAGACAGAAAAGCTCAAAAACCGAAAACCCAAAAAACCCATATCGTATGAACGACTATTTCAAAATCGATGACGAATATGGCTCAATGGACGATTTGCGCGAGTTTGTCGCAGAAGCCCACAAATTAGACCTTAAAGTTTTTCTCGACTTGGTTTATTTGCATATTGGTCCTAATGCTCCTATTTTGAAAACACACCCCGAATTTACAAATTTGGATGAAAACGGAAACATCCTTTTAGGACGTTGGAATTTCCCGCTTTTCAACTATGAAAGTTTAGGTGCACGTGAATATCTTTGGGGTAATATGGTTTATTACATCGGTGCTATTGATGTAGACGGTTTCAGATGCGATGTAGGTGACGAAGTTCCGCTTGATTTCTGGACCGAAGGCGTACGCCGTATAAAAGCCATAAAACCCGATGCTGTTATGATAAACGAAGGCGTAAAGGCTGATTACTTAACCGTATTTGATGCCAACTATGGTTTCCCTTGGCATACTTCTTTGTATCAAATTTTGCATAAAGAAATAATTGCTACCGACGTTATAAACAAATATAACGAAATATCAGGTGAATATCCCGAAGATGGTCTTGTTTTGCGCGACATGGATAACCATGACACCGCTACCGATTGGCCTTATAGAATAGAAAAACATTTCGGTCATGATTGTATGGAGCTTATTTTGGCTATCAATTATACTATCGACGGTGTACCCATGGTATATTGCGGTAATGATATTGCCGATACTACCCGTCATTCAATGTTTGCTAACCGTTTCCACAGAGGCGTTTATGAAGTTGCTGACCGTAACGCCACAGGTGAAGCTGTTGACCACCGTAAAGAAATTATGAAAACTCTTAATTCCCTTAAACGCGAAGTTGCAGTTTTAAGCGAAGGCAAAACCGAATGGATAAAAACAGATAGTGATTATATTTTGGCGTTTGACCGTATCAGCAACACCGAAAAAGTAACCTTTATAGGCAATTTCTCAGACGAGTATGCAGAAATCGCAATCGAAAACGGTGAAGTATTGCTCTCAAATAATGTTGAAATAAAAGATGGTAAGGCAAAACTTACAAAACACGGATACGCTATCATTAGGAGATAATTAAAATGAATTTTAACGACAGAGAAAAAATTATCGCCCTTACTCCTTTATGGAAAGGTGAAAGGTTCCCCGACGGCAGACCGAAGGTTGAAGACAAGTATCTTGACGCCCTCTATGGTATGACTTTGGAAGAAGTATGGAAGCCAATTTTTGTGCTCGGTTACGAACACCAGTTTGTAGGCGGCGGCGAAAACCCCATGTTTGCACTTCACAATGACGACCGTAAACTTGTAGGTAGAGCAGTTACCTGTACATACTGCCCCACCCGTCCCGATTTACACGATGTTCAGTTTGCCCGTGGTGCCGAAGATGGTCTTCAGGGCAACTATAACCAATGGGTTATTGACCACCTTTACGAACGCGATGTTGTTGTATGCGATATGTACGACAAAATTTACAAAGGCACATTTTTAGGTGGCAATCTCACAACCGCTTTACAAAAACATACCAAAACCGGCGGTGCGGTAGTTTGGGGCGGCATTCGTGATATTGAACAGATGAAGAAAGTACCCGATGTTCAGGTTTATTATCGTGGCATTGACCCCACTCCCATACGCGAGTTTGTAATGAAAGACTGGAATGATATTACAAACTTTGGAGGTGCGGTATGCTTACCGGGTGACATTGTATTCGGTGCTGGCGGCGGCGTATTATTTATTCCGTCACATTTAGTTGCTGATGTTGTAGAAGGGGCCGCCAAAACCCATGTTAAGGACGATTTTGGCTTTGAAATGATTTGCCAAGGCAAATTTACCACCGCACAAATTGACCGCAACACCTGGAGCGAAGAAATGCTTGATATGTTGATTGAATGGATAAAGACAGACCCCCGGGGAGAAGAATATCGCGATCTTGACTGGTCAAAAGAGTACGACCTCGCACGTAACGGTGACCCCAACGATACACAAACTGCACTATGATGAGAGATATTTATATTCTTTCCTGTGCAGAAGATGGTGGCATTTATCATTATAATTTTCAAAATAGTAAACTTATATTTAAAGATAAAACTCCGCTCGACCGACCAATGTATGCTATAAAAAGAGACGGAAAAATGTTGGTTATATTGCGAGAAACTGATACACAAAACCATTTCGGCGGATTTTTGTCCTTTGATATTGCAGAAGATGGCAGCCTTGTAAATAAGAGCGACATTGTAAGCACAAAAGGTATTGTTCCCTGCCATTTGGAAGCCGATGGCAAGGAGTTTTACGTTGTAAACTACCTTTCGGGCAATATTGTAAAGCTTCCTGAAGCCATATCGACTCACAAAGGCGCTGGCGTGCATCCCACAAGGCAAACTGCACCGCACACCCATTTTGTTTGCTTATCACCCGACAAAAGCCGCGTTCTTTGCACCGATTTGGGACTTGATACAATATTTATATACGACCGCGATTTAACCGAAACATTCTCGGTTAAAGTGCCAAGCGGCAGCGGCGCCAGACACCTATGCTTTTCAAAATGCGGTAAATATTTTTACTGCGTGAATGAATTGTCAAATGATATATCGGTTTTCGAATATAACGATGGGAACCCCCAAATTTTAGGTACATATAAAGCGCTACCCGATTATACGGGTGAAAACACCGCCGCGGCAATTAGAATAAAAGATGAGTATCTTTACATTTCCAACCGCGGTGCTGACACAATAAGCCGTTTTAAAATAGACGGCGAGCGACTTATCCTTTTAGAAAACACTTCCTGTGGCGGCGTAGGTCCGCGAGATTTTAAGATTATAGACAACCACATCATTTGTACCAATGAACAAAGTGATTCGGTTACTGTTTTAAAGCTTGTAGACGACAAACCATTGCTTACAGACTCAAAAATAGAAATAAAAGCACCATTATGTGTGCTATAAAAAATTAAAGGTGTGTTTTATTATGGAAAAATTCGAGCTTAATAAGATTATCCTTGATATGAAAGGTGGCTCCGATAAAGAAGCCGCCGCATTGAAAGAAAAAATCTTAAATGCCAAAGACGAACTTGTTATCACAGGTAAAAAGTACCATATTTCCAATAATGGTAATGATAACAACGATGGTCTTACTTCCGAAACTGCGTGGGCAACCTTTGATAAATTCCACGCTATGAAAGACACTTTAGAGCCCGGTGATGCTGTACTTATGGAACGTGGCAGTACTTGGCGCGTTTATAAAGATTTGCCTATGCTCACAGGTGTTACCTACGCGGCATACGGCGAAGGTCCCAAGCCTTGCCTTATGGGTAGTGACAGAAACTATGCCAACCCTGAGTTTTGGCACAAAACAGTCACTAAAAATGTTTGGTACTGTGAGTATCCGAGAGATGCCCGGGCGGTAGGTAATATAGTTTTCAACCTTAACCAATATGTAGGTTGGAAATGCCGTGGCAAAGATAAACTTGCAAAAGACCTTGATTTCTACGACGACCGCATTGGAAAAACAATTTATCTTTATTTCACAGAAGGTAACCCCGGTGAATATTTCGACGATATTGAATTCTGTCTTCGTTTCACCTTCATTTCTTGCTGGGATGACCATACCCACGATGTAACAATAGATAACCTATGCCTTAAATACAACTCGGGCGGTGCTATTGCTACTGCCACAGGCGGCAACCATGACATCACTATCACAAACTGTGAAATCTCCTTTATGGGCGGCGACTTTTTAGGTGATGATGTCACCACTTGTGCTCGCGGCGGTAACGGTATTGGTATGTGGGCTGACCAAAAGAACATACTCATTAAAAATAACTGGATTTATCAAGGTTATGATGCAGGTATTTCGCCGCAAGGTAGCCCTTATATGATAAACGAAGATATGCAGGTAATAGATAATCTTATCGAATATTGCACCTGGTCCTATGAAGCGTGGGTTAGCCCTAACTACGGACAATTTATAAGACACATTTTCAAAGGCAACATTATGCGATTTGCAGGCTATGGTTGGGCAGCAACTCAACGCCCTGCACCTCAATGGACCTCACATTATAATGGTTTTCTAAGACATCAGGCTGGTTGCTGGGTAGACTGTCTTTATGAAGATAATATTCTCGATATTTCTTCTTGGTACTTGGTTGCTTGGAACTGGACAGACGGACCAAAAGAACACCCTGGTTTCAAGGTTAGAAACAACACCTTCTATCAAAAAGAAAATGATAATCACCGCGCTATGAAATTCGGTTTTCATGAAGTATATGCCGGCACAATTAAAACCGCTTATTGTCAAGCCGACTTGGAAGAAGCTGTAAAATGTTTTGACCCAGAACCCAAACTTGTTAAATGGTTCCCAAAAGAATATAACTAGGAGGGAAGACTCATGAAAGTTGTAAGTTTTAATCTGCACAGCGACCAATACGACCGCGATTTTCACAGCTCGGTGCAAAGAATAGATAGATTAAAAGAAATTTTAATACCTATAAATGCCGATGTGTATTTTTTCCAAGAATGTACAAAAGGTATGCTTAAAGCAGTATATAAAATGTTTGGTGATAAGTATATTATCCACGATACATTTTTTGATGAACTTATGGACACCACTATTTTGTGGAACCCCAGAACACATGAATGCTTGAAAACAGGTTATTTTTGGCTTTCGGACACTCCGACTGAATATTCCCGTTCATGGGATAATTTCCGCCGTTATTGTAACTATGTAAGTCTTAAAGACCGCAAAACAGGTAAATGTTTTACTTGTGTGAGTGTTCATGTAGGTATTCTCGAAGAAACACAACAAAAAAGTGCAAAGATTATTTGCGATTATGTGAAAAAAATCACAGGTTATCCCACTATTATTGCTGGTACCTTTAACGCAAGACCTGATTCTCAAGCATATAAAATAATGTGTGAAAAATACATTGATGTTAACGCAGTTACAGCCAAGGATTACCGCACCACCTACCATAAATATGAACCGCATTTGTGGCCTGATGACCATGTAGATTATTGTTTTGTAAGTAAGGAATTTACACCTGTTTCTTACAAAATGCTCGACCAAAGATATCCTCAAGTCGCCGGTAGAAACCCCGTTAAATATTTGCACCGCTATCCCTCTGACCACTATGGATTAGAGTGCGAAATTGATCTATAAAAAGCCATAACCTATAAAAATTAAAAGAGGTGTTTTATTATGGAAAAATTCGAACTTAATAAGATTATCCTTGATATGAAAGGTGGCTCCGATAAAGAAGCCGCCGCATTGAAAGAAAAAATCTTAAATGCCAAAGACGAACTTGTTATCACAGGTAAAAAGTACCATATTTCCAATAATG
>SVPC01000008.1 GCA_015066095.1 Oscillospiraceae bacterium
CTGTCAGACCGCGTTAGCGGTGGATGAGGTGTTTTAAATCAATTTTCATTGACTCCTCATCCGTCACGGCTTACGCCGTGCCACCTTCTCCCGCAGGAGAAGGCATTGGTTTGTACGTTTCTTTTAGTCCCGACAAACTATAATTTGAAGATTGACTTTTATTACTTATAAAGAAAAAAACTGCTATCCTTTCGGGAT
Source organism: Oscillospiraceae bacterium (assembly GCA_015066095.1). GTDB lineage: Bacteria > Bacillota > Clostridia > Oscillospirales > Acutalibacteraceae > UBA737. The sequence goes on from SVPC01000008.1 coordinate 199, forward strand.
AGCAGTTTTTGTTATATGGTTAAATATTATTTACCGTAAAGTTCAACCAATTTTTCAAGATGAGCACGACGCTCTTTTGCAGCCTCTGCTGCTTGTTCGAACAATTCCTCAGCGCGTTCGGGGAAGGAACGTGTGAGTGAAGAGTAACGAGCTTCGTTCATAATGAATTCTTTATAGTCGCCTGTAGCAGGCTTGCAGTCAACAGAGAACGGATTCTTGCCTTCAGCCTTGAGTGCGGGGTTATAACGGAATAAATCCCAATAACCGCAGTCAACAGCCTTCTTCATTTCGTTCTGGCAGTTAACCATACCACCCTTAATAGAGTGCATTTCGCAAGGTGAATAAGCGATGATGATTGAAGGACCGTCATAAGCTTCTGCTTCCTTGATAGCCTTTAAGGTCTGGTTCATATCAGCGCCCATAGCGATTTGTGCTACATATACATAGCCGTAAGACATTGCGATTTCAGCAAGGCTCTTCTTAGCGATTGCTTTACCGGCAGCTGCGAATTGAGCAACCTGACCGATGTTAGAAGCCTTAGAAGCCTGACCGCCTGTGTTAGAGTAAACTTCGGTATCAAATACCATAATGTTTACATTCTTACCAGCTGCGAGTACGTGGTCAACACCGCCGAAACCGATATCGTAAGCCCAACCGTCACCACCGAAGATCCAAACAGACTTCTTAGCAAGATATTCGCTGTTAGCAAGGATGTCTTCACAAGCTTCACAGCAAGGACCAGCCTTCTTGATAGCGGCAACAAGAGCATCAGCAGTAGCGCCGTTCTTAACACCATCATTTATAGTATCAAGGTAAGCGGCGGCAGCAGCTTTAACTTCATCGGCAGCTTTATCAGATTCAGCAATAATCTGAGCCTTAGCGATAAGTCTGTTGCGGATAGCTTCCTGACCTAAATACATACCATAACCGTGTTCAGCGTTGTCTTCGAAGAGTGAGTTAGCCCAAGCAGGACCTTGACCCTTAGCGTTAACGGTGTAGGGAGATGTAGCAGCAGGGCCACCCCAAATGGATGAACAACCTGTAGCGTTAGAAATATACATTCTATCACCAAAGAGCTGGGTAATAAGACGAGCATAAGCGGTTTCTGCACAACCTGCGCAAGAGCCTGAGAACTCGAGTAAAGGCTTCTTGAACTGAGAAGTAATTACATTAGCGTCGGTAGCGATACCTTCTTTTTCGGTAACGTTAGCTACGCAGTAATTAAATACATCTTGTTCTGCGAGTTGAGAAGCCTGTGGAACCATTTTGAGTGAATTTGTGGGACATACGCCGATACATACGCCGCAACCCATACAATCAAGAGGAGAAACTGTGAGAGCATAGGTGTAACCCTTGTTAGCAACCAATTTTTCCTTAACTGCAAATTTGGTGTTAGCAGGTGCAGCAGCCTTTTCTTCATCAGAAAGAGCGAAAGGACGAATGGTAGCGTGAGGACAAACGAAAGCACACTTGTTACAACCAATACAGGTTTCGTTGTTCCATTCAGGAACCATAACAGCAACGCCGCGTTTTTCGTAAGCAGCAGCGCCGTGTTCGAATGTACCGTCAGCATGGTCCATAAATGCAGAAACGGGGAGAGAGTCACCGTTCATAAGAGCTACGGGCTTCATAATGCCGTCAACCATCTTAACGAGCTTGTCCTTGCCTTCAGACTTTTGAGCAACTGCATCATCAGTAGCATTAGCCCAGTCAGCAGGAACGTCAATCTTAACGTAAGCGGTAGCGCCTGCATCGATTGCTTTCTCGTTCATTTCAACGATTTCTTTACCCTTCTTCATGAACTTCTGAGCTTTTTCCTTCATATAGCCGATAGCTTCTTCAGCCGGAAGAACCTTAGAAAGTGAGAAGAATGCAGATTGAAGAACTGTGTTGGTACGTTTGCCAAGGCCGATTTGTGCTGCTAAGTCGATAGCGTTAACGGTGTAAAGCTGAACGTTGTTCTTAGCGATGTAACGCTTAGCTTCAGCAGGCATATACTTATCAAGCTCTGCAGCATCCCACTGGCAGTTGATAAGGAAAACACCGCCGGGCTTAACGTCGTTAACCATCTTGTAACCCTTAATTACATAAGAGGGGTTATGACAAGCAACGAAGTCAGCCTTATTGATGTAGTAAGGACTTTTAATGGGCTTATCACCAAAACGCAAGTGGCTGATGGTGATACCGCCGGTCTTCTTAGAGTCGTACTGGAAGTATGCCTGAACATATTTATCGGTGTGGTCACCGATGATTTTGATAGAGTCTTTGTTTGCGCCAACAGTACCGTCGCCGCCGAGACCCCAGAACTTACATTCGATAGTACCTTCGGCTGCGGTGTTGGGAGCTTCTTCTTCGGGAAGAGAAAGCTCGGTAACATCGTCTACGATACCGATGGTGAAGTTATGCTTAGGAGCATCCTTTTCGAGTTCTTTGTAAATAGCAAAGATGCTTGAAGGAGGTGTATCCTTAGAACCAAGACCGTATCTGCCGCCTACAACAGCGTCAATCTTACGACCTTGGGCTGCGAGAGCAGCAACAACGTCCAAGTAAAGGGGTTCGCCCAAAGAACCGGGTTCTTTTGTTCTGTCAAGAACAGCAATCTTCTTAACAGTTGAGGGGATAGCTTCTACAAACTTAGCTGCTGAGAAAGGACGATAAAGACGAACTTTTACAAGACCTACCTTTTCGCCTGCAGCGGTTAAGTAATCGATAACTTCTTCTGCAACGTCGCAGATAGAACCCATAGCAACGATAACCTTTTCAGCATCGGGTGCGCCATAGTAGTTGAAGAGTTTGTAATCGGTACCAAGTTTAGCGTTAACCTTGTCCATATACTTTTCAACGATTGCAGGGCAAGCGTCATAGTATTTGTTACAAGCTTCACGATGTTGGAAGAAGATGTCGCCGTTTTCGTGTGAACCACGCATAACAGGACGTTCAGGGTTTAATGCGCGCTTACGGAAAGCATTAACTGCATCCATATCGCACATTTCTTTAAGGTCTTCGTAATCCCAAGCGTTAATCTTTTGAATTTCGTGGGAGGTACGGAAACCGTCGAAGAAGTTAATGAAAGGAACGCGGCTTTCGATAGTTGCCAAGTGAGCAACTGCACCGAGGTCCATAACTTCTTGTGTATTTGTTTCAGCTAGCATAGCGAAACCTGTCTGACGACAAGCGTAAACGTCTGAATGGTCGCCGAAAATGTTAAGAGCATGAGATGCTACACAACGAGCCGATACGTGGAAAACGCAGGGGAGTAATTCACCGGCGATTTTGTACATATTCGGAATCATGAGCAAGAGACCTTGAGAAGCGGTGTATGTGGTGGTCAATGCACCGGCAGCAAGAGAACCGTGTACGGTACCTGCAGCACCTGCTTCAGATTGCATTTCGGAAACGTTTACAGTTGTGCCGAAAATGTTTTTTCTGCCTTGTGCGGACCATTGGTCAACATAGTCTGCCATAGGGCTGGACGGGGTAATCGGATAGATACCTGCAACTTCTGTGAACGCGTATGATACATAAGCGGCCGCATTGTTACCGTCCATTGTCAATTTGATTTGTTTGGACACTAAAATTCCTCCTAAAATAATTTCATGAGTTAAATTGGCTCATACATTATATATAATACCACTTTTGTTTTGCTTTGTAAATACATATTTTTAATTTTTTCGGCATATTTTTTAAAAAATTTTTAAAATTTTTGAAAATAATGCTTGACAAAAGATTTTCTATGTGGTAATATATCAAAGTCGCCCAACGGGTGATACAAAAAGTTGGTGTTGATTGCGGCGAGGGTCCACCCGTTCCCATACCGAACACGGAAGTTAAGCTCGCTTGCGCCGAAGATACTTGGCGGGAGGCTGCCTGGGAAAATAGGTAGATGCCAACACAAAGAGATGTGACTTTGGTCACATCTCTTTTTTTGTATAAAATTTTCCTTGATATTTAGTTGCTTTAAAGTTATACTTTAAATGATAGAATTTTGATTATTGAGTTGGTGAAAAAATGAGTGAACGCACTATTGCCGCAATTGCAACCCCTTTGGGCGAAGGCTCACTTGGTGTTATTAGAATATCGGGGGACAATGCTATTGCGGTTGCAGATAAAGTTTTTAAGTCTTTTTCGGGCAAGAAATTAAGTGAACTTTCGGGCTATTCTGCGGCTTATGGTGAGATTGTAGAAAATAAAAAGGTAATAGATGACGGTGTGGCACTCGTTTTTCGTTCACCTAAAAGTTATACGGGCGAAGATGTTGTGGAAATTTCCATCCACGGCGGACGACTTATGCTAAAATCTGCTTTGCGCGTAATTTTGCAAAATGGCGCTTTTATGGCTGGGCCCGGTGAATTTACCAAACGTGCATTTTTAAACGGAAAATTCGACCTTACAAAAGCCGAAAGTATTATGGGACTTATAAGTGCAAATAGCGAAGCCGAACTCAGACTTTCGCGCGCGGCACATATTGGCGGAGTTTCAAAGAAAATTGACAAAATCGAGAACGATTTGGTATCTGCGGATGCTTCTATTGCGGCTTTCTCTGACTATCCCGACGAGGACATTGAAGGTCTTGATTATGAAAACTTTATTAAAATGCTCCAAAGTGCAAGGGCGGAAATCGAAAATACGCTTTCCACCTACGATGCGGGTAGAGTACTGCGCGAAGGCATTGAAACTGTAATTGTGGGCAAACCCAATGTTGGCAAGTCTACCCTTATGAATATGTTAAGCGGTGCAGAAAGGTCTATTGTGACCGATGTTGCAGGTACTACCCGTGACGTTATAGAAGATACTGTAATGGTGGGGGATATAACCCTACGCCTTGCCGATACGGCGGGTATCCACAACACGGATGATACGGTTGAAAGCATCGGTGTCCAGCGTGCAAAGGGAAGAATAGATACTGCAGAACTTGTACTTGCGGTTTTTGACAGTACAATGCCTCTTGATGGTGATGATTTGTCTTTGCTCAGTGATGTAAAGAATAGAAATACCATTATTGTTGTCAATAAATCCGACCTTGAAAGTAATATTGATATGACCGCTTTTGGTGGTATGCGTGTTGTTACTGTTTCGGCAAAGAACAGTACAGGCTATGAAGAATTGTCTAAACAAATTTCCGAAATTTCGGGTACGGCAAACCTTAACCCCGATACGGCGGTACTTATAGGTGAGCGCCAACGCGCTTGTGCTGAAAGAGCGCTTGATGCCGTAAATGAAGCAATAAACGCTTTACAGGGCGGACAAACTATGGATGCGGTTGGCGTTTGTGTGGATGATGCACTGGCGGCATTATTTGAACTTACGGGCAAGCGCGTTACAAACGAAGTGACTGATGAAATATTCCGCAAATTCTGTGTGGGTAAATAAATTAAACGGCTCCAAACGGGGCCGTTTTTGTGTTTTAAATTATAGTTTGTCGCGTGCCGCGACGGGCAATTACGCCTTTTCATTTTGCGATTTTGCAACAATTTACCCCGACCGTATAAACACATCTAAATTATAGTTTGTAGGACTAATGAAAAGCACAGACCAATGGCCCCTTTGTGTAAAGGGGGCTCCGCGAAGCGGTGGGGGATTGTTTGATTTTTTAGTATTTAAAAAGTATTACAATCCCTCCGAGTTTGCTTACGCAAACCCACCTCCCTTTACACAAGGGAGGCTTTTTGTTTTTTATCTCCCCTACAAACTATAATTTACTCGATGAGTTTATGAATAATTTGTTAATAGTCAGAGAAAGTCAAACTTTTTTCGAAAAAAGTATTGACAAATGAAAATTTTGGCATATAATAATAACTGTTAGCACTCGAAATGAGAGAGTGCTAAAAATGAAACGGGGTGACAAAAATAGAGTTAACTCCAAGAAAACAAGCAGTTTTAAAGGCAATTGTAAAGGCTTATATCGAAACGGGTGAGCCGATTGGCTCCAAAATTCTTACAAGCCTAATTGAAAATGCACCATCTTCGGCTACCTTGCGTAACGAAATGAGCGAACTGGTAAGTATGGGGCTTTTAGAACAACCGCATACCTCAGCAGGGCGAATTCCTACAAGGGACGGTTTGAAACTTTACATCAGTGATTTGATGCAAAAAACCGAGATTTCACCCGAAGACAAAGGTTTTATTGATGCAAGGTTTGAAAATTTGACCGAAATGCCCGAAAAAATACCAGCCAAAGCAGGGGAAATACTTTCAGATTTAACGCATTTGCCTGTTATTGCCTGTCTTATTTCGCCCGATACGGCGGTTATTAAGAAAATCGAACTTATGCATATAAGCCGTAACACCGTAATGCTATTGATTGTGACAAGTGATTCGCGCACAAGAAACCGCATTTTCCGTTTGCCTGAAGATTTTACACAGGATATGCTTGAGCGTTTTACTGAAATTGCCCAAACTAAAATCAAGGGTAAACATTTAGAGGAGTTAAGTATAGGTTATATGCAAAGTCTTGTGGCTTCGCTTGGAATAGATGCTTTCGGTATTATGCCGCTTATTTCTTCGGTGTTTGAAACCATAAGTGAAATCGATAATATGTCGGTCGATTTAAGCGGTGTTTCAAGACTTTATAATGTATGCGGTAATGAAGAATCGGCAAGGCGTATAATTTCGCTTGTGGAAAGTCGCGACCCTATAATCTCACTTTTTGAGCGTGTGGGTGACGGAGTTGTGTTTGGTAAAGACACAGGCTACAGCGAATTTGAAAACGATACGCTTATAGCCGCAAGATTTACAAGTGAAAAATATAAGGGGTATATTGCTCTTTTGGGTTCTGATAGAATTTCGTTTGAACGCATTATCCCTGTTATAGAATATACTGCACAGAAGCTGTCAAAAGTTATAGCTGATGCGCAAAAAGATATGGAGGATTGATTTCGTGGCTGAAGAAAAAAAGGTACCCGAAACCGAAAAACCAAAAACCGAAAAGAAAAAGAACAAAAAAGATGCGGAAATAGAAGCTTTAAAAGCCGAACTTGAAAACAAGAACGATTTGTTGCTTCGCACCGCTGCCGAGTTTGACAACTTTAAAAAGCGTACTGAACGCGAAAAATTAACAGTTGCCGAATTTGCAAAAGCAGGACTTATAAAACAACTGCTTCCGATACTCGACAATATAGACCGCGCGGGAATGGCTCCTAAAGATACCCCCGACTATATTAAGGGTATTGAAATGATTGTTAAGCAGTTCGAGGGTATTGCCGAAAATCTCGGTGTTACCGAAATTGCAAAAGCAGGGGATGAATTTAACCCCGAATTACACGAAGCGGTAATGCATATAGAAGATGAAACTTTGGGTGAAAATGTTATTGCCGAAGTTTTACAAAAAGGTTATAAAATAGGGGATACGGTTATCCGTGCCGCTATGGTTAAGGTTGCTAATTAAAACATTTATTTATATTAAGGAGAAATTAAAATGGGAAAAATTATTGGTATTGACTTAGGTACAACAAACTCTTGCGTAGCAGTTATGGAAGGCGGCGAGCCGGTAGTAATCGCTAACGCCGAAGGCGGAAGAACAACACCTTCTGTTGTTGCTTTTTCTAAAACAGGTGAAAGAATGGTAGGTCAGGTTGCAAAGCGTCAGGCTATCACCAACCCCGACAGAACTATCAGTTCAATAAAGCGCGATATGGGTACTGCTAATACTGTTGAAATTGACGGTAAAAAGTATACACCACAAGAAATTTCGGCTATTATTCTTCAAAAGTTAAAGGCTGATGCAGAAGCATACCTTGGTACAACCGTTACCGAAGCAGTTATCACTGTTCCTGCTTACTTTACTGACGCTCAGCGTCAGGCTACCAAGGACGCAGGTAAAATCGCAGGTCTCGAAGTTAAGAGAATTATAAACGAGCCTACCGCTGCTGCTTTGGCTTACAGTATTGATAAAGAAGACGACCAAAAGGTTATGGTTTATGACCTTGGCGGTGGTACTTTCGACGTTTCTATTATCGAAATGGGCGACGGCGTACAAGAAGTTTTGGCTACTGCCGGTAACAATAAACTCGGCGGTGACGACTTTGATAAGCGCGTTATGGACTATATAGTAGCAACCTTTAAGGCGGAGCAGGGCATCGATTTGTCGGGCGACAAGATGGCTATGCAACGTGTTAAGGAAGCGGCTGAAAAGGCAAAAATTGACCTTTCGGGTATGTCTACAACCGATATTAATCTTCCCTTTATTACTGCAGACGCTACAGGTCCTAAGCATTTTGAAACTACTTTAACCCGTGCTAAATTTAACGAACTTACTGCCGATTTGGTAGAGGCTACAATGGGTCCTGTTCGTCAGGCTATTGCTGACTCAGGTCTTGATAAAAATGAAATTAACAAGGTTCTTATGGTTGGTGGTTCTTCAAGAATCCCTGCTGTTCAAGAAGCAGTTAAAGCATTTATGGGTAAAGAACCCTTTAAGGGTATTAACCCCGACGAATGTGTAGCACTCGGTGCATCTTTACAGGCAGGTGTTTTAGGCGGCGATGTTAAGGGTCTTCTTCTCCTTGACGTTACACCCCTTTCTTTGGGTATTGAGACTATGGGTGGCGTTTCTACAAAGGTTATCGACAGAAATACCACTATCCCCGCTAAAAAGAGCCAGATTTTCTCTACCGCCGCTGACGGTCAGACTTCTGTTGAAGTACACGTACTCCAGGGTGAGCGCGAATTTGCAAAGGATAACAAAACCCTTGGTGTCTTCCATCTTGACGGTATTGCTTCAGCTCCTCGCGGTGTTCCGCAGATTGAGGTTACTTTCGATATCGACGCTAACGGTATAGTTCATGTATCTGCTAAAGATTTGGGCACTGGTAAAGAAAATGATATTACCATTACCGCTAATACCAATATGTCTAAGGACGATATTGATAAGGCTGTTAAAGAAGCAGAAGAATATGCTGCAGAGGATAAGAAACGCCGTGAAGCAGTTGATATCCGCAATAGCGCTGACCAGATGATTTACACCACAGAAAAGACTATTGCAGACCTTGGCGATAAGATTACCGAAGAAGAAAAAGGTAAGATTGAAACCGCTAAAGAAGCACTTAAAGAAGCACTCAAGGGTGAAGATATCGAGGCTATTAAGGCTAAACAGGAAGACCTTCAAAAGGAAATTTTTGCAGTAAGTGAAAAACTTTATAAGGCTGCAAATCCCGAAGGTGCTGCACCCGGTGGCGAACCCCAACAGGGTGACCCCAATGTTTACGAAGCAGATTACACCGACGTAGACGATAATAAATAATATTTAAAATGTGGGCGGATGTGAGCATCCGCCCCTACAAAATATTTTTGTAGGAGAATTATTTTGGCTGATAAGAGAGATTATTATGAAGTCCTTGGTGTGGATAAATCTGCATCTGAGGATGAATTAAAGAAAGCATACAGAAAAGCCGCAAAAAAATATCACCCTGACCTAAATCCCGGTGACGAAGCAGCCGAAAAGGCTTTTAAAGAAGTTAATGAAGCCTATGAAGTGCTGTCTGACAGCGAAAAACGTGCACGCTATGACCAGTTTGGCCACGCGGGTGTAGACCCCAATTTCGGCGCAGGTGGCGGCGGATACGGCGGCGGTGGCTTCGGCGGATTCGGCGATTTTGGCGACATTGGTGATATTTTCAGTTCTTTCTTCGGCGGTGGTTTCGGCGGTGGCTCTCGCAGAGCAAACCCCAATGCACCGCGTCGCGGTAACGATACGGCGGCTTCGGTTGTTATATCGTTTGAAGAAGCGGCAAAAGGCTGTAAAAAGAACATAAAGGTTACAAAAATCGATGCTTGTCCCGACTGTAACGGCACAGGTGCCGAAAAGGGTACCACAGTTAAAACCTGTCCTGTTTGTCACGGCAGCGGTCAGGTAGCGGCTACACAGCGCACACCTTTCGGTGTAATACAGACACAACAGGTTTGTAACCATTGTCACGGTAACGGCAAGATTATCGACAGTCCTTGTGCTAATTGTAAGGGCAAGGGCAGAATAAGACATACGGTAGAAAAAACAGTAGATATACCTGCAGGTATTGATGACGGTCAGGTTATAAGTGTTCGCGGCGGGGGAGATAGCGGTATAAACGGCGGTCCTTCAGGCGACCTTCGCATAAATGTAAATGTTCGTCCGCACCCCATTTTTGAACGCGACGGTTATGATATTTACTGTGAAATTCCGATTACCTTTACTCAAGCGGCTTTGGGTGCAGAGATTACAGTCCCCACACTTGACGGCAAGGTTAAATTCACCATCCACGAAGGAACACAACCCGGTGACGAGTTTAAACTTAAAGGCAAGGGTGTTCAAAGGCTTAATTATTCTGGTAAAGGTGACCAGTATGTTAAGATAGTGGTTGAAGTGCCAAAAGACCTTTCTAAATCACAAAAAGAAGCACTTAAGGATTTTGAAGCAATTGCCGATGACAAAAACTACAAAAAACAAAAAAGTTTTATGGATAAACTCAAAGATTTTTTTGATTAACAAAAAGCAGAAACCGACTAGGTTTCTGCTTTTAAAATTATTGTTGTAAAATTAAAAGTAAAGTGGTAAAATGTATATAAAGATTTTTTGTTTGGGAGTCTTCATATGAATATAATTGTAAACGGATGCGGTAAAATCGGTAAAACTATACTTGCAAGTTTAGTCGCCGAAGGTCATAATGTTGTAGCGATTGATAACAATCTTGAAGTTATTACCGAGATTACTAATATTTATGATGTGATGGGTGTTTGCGGTAATGGTACTGATAGTGATATTTTGCTTGAAGCTGGAGCCACAAATGCCGAACTTATGATTTCTATGACGGGTTCTGACGAACTTAATATGCTTAGTTGCTATTTGGCTAAAAAACTTGGCGCACAGTATACTATTGCGCGTATCCGCAACCCTGAATATAACGATAAAAGTCTTGGATTTATGCGTGAACAATTAGACCTTTCACTTACTTTGAATCCCGAACTTTTGGCTTCGGTAGAACTTTATAATATTTTAAAACTTCCGTCTGCCGCTAAGGTTGAAACTTTTAGCGCCAGAAAGTTTGAGATGGTGGAAATCAAACTAAAACCAGACTCTCCGCTTGACGGCATAAAAATTATGGATTTACGTAATAAATTCAAGGCAAAGTTTTTGATATCTGCTGTAGGTCGCGGTGAGGAAGCATATATTCCTGACGGTAATTTTACCCTCAAAAGCGGTGATAGAATTTGCATCAGTGCTACTTCCACAGAGATAATTCACTTTCTTAAGGAATTAGGTACACAGCAAAGCCCTGCCAAAAAGATTATGATTTTGGGCGGCGGCAAGTTAGCATTTTACCTTGCAAAAAAACTTTGTGAGGGCAGTAACAGTGTTACAATCATAGAGAAAAACCACCAAGTATGTGAAAGACTTTGCGAAGTATTACCAAAAGCCACAATAGTTAATGCCGACGGCACTGACCAAGAGGTATTACTCGAAGAAGGTCTTTTGTCGGTTGATGCGGTAGTGTCGCTTACAGGTATGGATGAACAAAATATACTTATGTCGGCTTTTGCCCAAACAAAGGGTGTGCCGAAAGTGATTACCAAGATTAACCGCGAAGCACTTATCCCTATGGCTGAAAGTTGGGGACTTGATACTATAATATCACCCAAAATGGCAGTTTCAAATGTGGTGGTGCAGTATGCAAGAGCGCTTGAAAATTCGCAAGGTAGCAGTGTGGAAACTTTATATAAAATTATGGATGATAAAGTAGAGGTGTTGGAATTTACTGTTAAAGACGATTTTGAAAAATCGGGTGTTACATTTAAGGATTTATTCCTCAAGCCTAATACCCTTGTAGCAGGTATTATCCGTAACCGTAAAATTATTATCCCAACAGGTGATGATATGTTTATGCCTAAAGATAAGGTCATTATTTTTGCGGCAAATCAGCGTATAAACAAGTTGTCCGATATTTTAAGGTGAGTTCTTATGAATCGTAGAATGGTTTTTTACCTTTTGGGTAAAATTTTGTTTATAGAGTCAGTTCTTTTGATTTTGCCGACAATATGCTCGGCTATATATCGTGAACAAAAATCGTTTTGGTCTTTTTTGGCAACGATTGCTATTTCGTTGACGTTGGGTTTTGTTTTAACTGTTTTAAATAAACCAAAGGACAACACAATATACGCTAAGGAAGGCTTTGTAATAGTGGCTCTCACATGGGTGGTTTTATCATTGGTGGGGGCATTACCTTTTACAATTAGCGGTGAAATTCCATCTTATGTGGATGCCGTTTTTGAAACGGTAAGTGGTTTTACAACTACAGGTGCATCAATTTTGACTAATGTTGAAACATTATCAAAAGGTATGCTCTTTTGGCGCAGTTTCACCCACTGGGTTGGCGGTATGGGTATACTTGTGCTGGTACTGGCTATTGTGCCTACCGATTCGGGAAGGTCTATGCATATAGCCCGTGCTGAAATGCCCGGTCCTATTGTTGGTAAACTTGTGCCGAAATTAAAGAGTACAGCCAAGATTTTATATCTTATTTATATCTGCTTTACTTTACTTGAAGTGATTTTACTGCTTTTTGGCGGTATGTCTTTGTTTGAATCATTGGTTCATAGTTTGGGTACTGCGGGTACGGGTGGTTTTGGTATAAAGGCAGACAGTCTGGCTTCTTACTCACCTTATAGCCAATGGGTTATTGCAATATTTATGCTTATTTTTGGCGTAAATTTCAATTTGTATTACCTTGTTCTTGTGCGAAAGTTTAAAAGCGTTTTTAAAAGTGAAGAATTGTGGATTTATCTAGGCATAGTATTAGTTTCTGTAACAATTATTTTTGTAAATATTTATAATATATTCGGTAATTTTTCGGATACTATTCGCCATGCGGCGTTTCAAGTATCATCAGTTATGACCACTACGGGTTATTCCACAGTTAACTTTAATGAGTGGCCTAATCTCTCAAAAGGCATCTTATTCTTGCTTATGTTTATTGGCGGTTGTGCAGGTTCAACAGCGGGCGGTCTTAAAGTTTCAAGGGCGGTGCTTTTGGTTAAAAGGGTTTTCGCAAACCTAAAACGCGCGTTACATCCGCGTTCTGCTGAGATAATACGACTTGAGGGTAAAAAGGTAGAAAGCGAAACTTCAAATGGTGTGTTGATTTATTTTTCACTTTATTTTGTTTGCCTTACCACAGTATTTTTCCTTTTATTGTTTGAGCCGTTTGATTTGGAAACAAATCTTACAGCCACGGTTTCTTGTTTTAATAATATAGGTCCTGCTTTTGGAAGTGCTTGGGATGGGTATAGCATTTATTCTCCGTTTTCTAAAATAGTGTTATCATTTGCAATGCTACTTGGAAGACTTGAAATTTATCCGATTATTTTGCTTTTTGCACCAAGCAGTTGGCTTAAGAGAAGAAAGATAAAATGATAGTAAAAAATTCGGTGTTTTTACACCGAATTTTTATTTTAGATATTATTTTTTATTTTTTACACCGCTTAATGGGTTGGCATCAACCGCATTTTTAATTTGACTGTCAGATACATGGGTGTAAATTTGTGTTGTGCCAAGATTTGAGTGACCTAAAATATCTTTTAGCACTCTAATATCAACCTGACCGTGTTGGTACATAAGTGTGGCGGCGGTGTGGCGCAGTTTATGGGTGGAAAAACCCTGACCGCCAAGACCTGCTTTTTCAAGATATGTTTTAACAATGTGTTGCACAGTTTTATTACTTATACGGCGGTGGTTACGGCTTATGAACAATGCGTTGCGGTCGGTAAAAGCAATATCATCTGTGGGTCTTACTGCTATATATTCAGCCACCGCGCGCTGACATGCATCATTTAGATAAACAAGTCTTTCTTTATTACCTTTACCGGTTACTGTCATGGTGCCGTCGGGCTTAATGTCGCCGACATTTAACGAACACAGTTCCGCCAAACGAAGCCCACAGTTTAAAAACAAGGTGAGTATACAGTAATCGCGTTTTTGGTTTGCGCCGTCTACCGAGTTTAAAAGTTCGAGTGAATCTTCCAAAGTCAGGTGTTTGGGTAAAGATTGCTTAACCTTTGGGGATTCGAGCATTAAGGCAGGGTTGGTTTCTAACTGGTGGGTTTGTTCACATAGGTATCTGAAAAATATGCGCAGTGTCGAGGTTTTACGCGCACGGGTTGCGGCATTGTTGCTTCTTTCGTTTTTGCAGAAAACAAGGTAGGCATAAAGGTCAGAAATAGTGACGGTTTTTATAAGTTCAATATTAACCGCGCTTATGTCAATTTCTTCGAATTCTGACTTGCCGTCTACAAGACCGCGCACGAATAAAAGGTATCTGAAAAAGGTTTGCAAATCAAGATAGTACCCCTCTACCGAAAGGGAAGATTTACCCTTGATGGTTTCGCTGTATGTTAAAAAATCGCGAATAACGGGTGGGCAGTTTTGCAAAATTTCGTGTTTCATAAATTGCTCCTTTAAAAGCATAGCCCGAATTTTGTTCTTTACTATATAATAATATCATTCTTTCACGCCAATTGCAACAATACTATTGCAAAAATCTTTTTTAAATGGTATTATAAAATTAGCATCTTTAAAGGAAGTTTTTATGATTACGGACAAAAAAAGAAAAATTTTAAGCGGTACGGTTATAATCGCCTTTTTGGTATTTTGTTTTGTGGTAGGTTGGTTTGTAGGTAAGCCGATGCTTCGTTTTGTTGAAGACTACGAGGGCTTTAAAGCGTGGATAGAGCAAAGCGGTTTTATGGGCAGGGTATATTTTGTGCTAATGGTCATTTTCCAAGTGATAATAGCGCTAGTTCCGGGTGAGCCGTTGGAAATTGCCGCCGGTTTTGCTTTTGGTGCAATAGAGGGAACAATACTGTGTGTTATAGGTATTACTGTTGGTAGCATTATTGTTTTTTATCTTGTAAGAAAGTTTGGCATAAAACTTGTAGAGGTTTTCTTTTCCACTGAGAAAATTAAATCGCTTAAGTTTTTACAAAATAAGAAAAAGGTTACCGCACTTGTGTTTTTAATGTTTTTCTTGCCAGGCACACCTAAAGATTTGCTAACTTATTTTGTAGGTCTTACAAAAATAAATTTTTGGGCATTTTTCTTTATTGCAAGTATTGCCCGTTTGCCATCTATAGTTACATCTACAATAGGCGGCGACCGCCTTGTAGAAGGCGATTATTTTGTGGCAATAGTAGTTTTTGTAGCTACATTTGCTTTAAGTGTTTTAGGATGGTTTGCTTATACTAGAATATTACGTTCAAAAGACAACCAAACTAAACAAGAAAATTAATGATAAAGAGGTTAATTTATGTCTGTTAAAATTTCACCATCACTTTTGGCGGCAGATTTTATGGGTTTAAAGGATGAACTTAAAAAGTTAAAAGAATGTAAAACAGATATGCTGCATTTTGATATTATGGACGGTGTATTTGTGCCTAATATTTCTTTCGCTAACCCTATTTTAAAACAGGTAAAAGCAAATACTGATATTCCGCTTGATGTCCACCTTATGATAGACCGTCCGCACAGGTATATAAAAGAATTTGCAAAATCGGCAGATTATTTGGGCTTTCATTATGAGGCAGGTAGCGATGTTGCCGAAACATTAAAAGAGATTAGAGATTGCGGTTGCAAGGCTTGTCTTACTATTAAGCCTTGCACTAAAGCGGAAGAAATCTTTCCATTTTTGCCGCTTTGCGATATGGTGCTTGTTATGTCGGTAGAGCCGGGATTCGGCGGTCAGTCGTTTATGCCTGACTCACTCGACAAGGTTCGTGCTTTACGCAAGGAAATTGACAGCAAGGGTTATAACACACTTATAGAAATTGACGGCGGTATCAACGGCGAAACCGCCCCGTTGGCAATTGAGGCGGGTGTCGATGTGCTTGTGGCAGGCAGTTATCTATTTGGTGATAAGATGGCTGAGCGAATAGAATATCTTAGGTCGCTTTAAAAAAACACTTGCCAAAAGTTTTTATGGCATTTTTTTCTATAAGAACTTTACCATATTCTTTAGTTATTTCGGTTTCAATCGGTGTTCCGCGCCGTTTGCAAAATTCACACAAAGTCAATAAGCATGGCTTAAAAGAAGAGGCCGATATAATCAGTCGGTAATCGTGTTCGGTTTTGTAAAGCATGCTTTTAAAGTTTAACTTAAGGCGGTATAAAAATAAAATACCCTGTGTCATACTTTCACTGTCATCAAATATAAAAAGGTATTCGCGCATTCTGCTGTACCGTTGATTCTTTTTATTTGTTATGGATACCGTCATAAGAAAATCTCCAAAAACCGCACTTAAAAATTATGTAGAAAGAGAGTCGAAATTTTAAATTTTGACTCTCTTTTTTTATGCTATTCTTCTGTGAATTCTTCGCTACAGCTACAAGCAGGACCGTTTTCAATGTTGCAAGGACGTGGTGGGAAAAAGTCATCAACAGGAAACTGAATTTTGCTAAAAGTATCACAGGGGTGGTCGGTAGAATTTTTGCATTGTTTTTCGGGCACACAAAAATCGTAAACAGGGATAAGCATTTGAACATTACGGATGAGTTGTATTACCGAGAAAAGACCGATGGTAGCATATATGGTGGGTGTGCCGTTTTGGAGATTGCTTACAACATTACCGCCAATTGCTTCGCACACACAATCGGGTACACAGCAAACGCTTTCGTAACAGTCGCGGATTTCACCTATGCGAGCAGACAAGGGGACAGGGTCAACTGTGCTTACAACACATTTGGGCATATTGTTGCCGATTTTGGAATGACCGTCGCGGTCACAATCGTTGCCTATTAGGTTAGAGAAGGTTTTCACACAACCGTCGCTACCGAAAAGGATTACCTTTTTATTAAATGAAGCAATACCGTTTATAACCTTTGGGCAACCACGAGCTGATGTGTAAAGGTCAAACGATAAAAGGAAGAAAAAGGTAAGGTCACAAGAGTAAAAACCCTTGTTAAAGTTTACGGGTTCAACATCAATAAAAACATTAAGTACTTCTGCACTGCGTAGACGAACACTTACTGCATTGTCTATGAGCGATTGGGTTTCGGGCAGGAAGAAGCAACGCAAATCTTCCAAGCAATCTCTGTCGCAACAAGAGTCATAAACTCTGCCCGCGTCAATACAAACGGCTTCTTTGATTTCACCGCAAGGTGCACAGCCGTTTCTTAAATCTGCCATAAAATAGCCTCCTAAAAATTTTTTAAGTTGTGGCTTACAACTTCAATATATACTATGTTTTTAAAAAGAAACGGTGAAAAATATTGACTTAAAAGGCAAATAGTCGTAAAATAATGCTTGGTGATTATTTTGAGTAGTAAACAATGGTATAAAAAAGGGCTTCACGACGGCATACCGATTGCACTCGGCTATTTTGCAGTTGCGTTTGCTTTGGGTATAGCTGCCAAAAGGGCAGGACTTACCGCAATACAAACATTTTTAGCAACCTTGCTTACCAATGCGTCTGCAGGTGGGTATGCAGGTTTTTTAGTTATAGAAGAAAACGAACCATATATAAATATGGCGCTTACAATTTTTGTTGTAAATATAAGATATTTGCTTATGTCCTGCGCACTTAGTCAAAAGTTTTCACCCAAGACATCAATAGGTCATCGTCTTTTGGTAGGCTTTGATATTACTGATGAAATTTTTGGTATTTCTATGGCGGTAAAGGGTACGCTTAACCCTTGCTATAATTATGGTGCTATGACCGTTTCCATTCCTTGTTGGGCTACGGGAGCGGCTTTGGGCGTTATAATGGGCGATGTTTTACCCGCAAGTATTGTCAGTGCCTTGGGTGTGGGTCTTTTTGGTATGTTTTTGGCGATTATTATTCCGCCTGCACGAAAAAATAAGGTGATAGCAGGTGTGATTATAACATCTTTTATTTTAAGTTTCGCCTTTTCGAAAATTCCGTATCTTTGTACATTGAGCGAGGGAACAAGGGTTATAATTCTCACCGTGGCAATAGCACTCGCGGCGGCTATACTTTTCCCCGTAAAGGAGGAAGAAACCGATGAATAATGTTTACATATATATTGGTATAATGTTTCTTGTGACCTTTCTTATAAGAGTTATACCGCTGACACTCATACGCAAAAAAATAAAGAATGTAACCTTGCGTTCATTCCTTTACTATGTACCGTATGTGACACTTGCTGTAATGACATTTCCAGCAATTATCGAAGCCACAGGCAGTATGTGGTCGGGTATAGCGGCTTTAATTATGGGAGTTATATTGGCATACTTTAATGTTAGCCTTTTGGGTGTAGCGGTTAGTTGTTGCGCGGTGGTTTTTGTGTTGGAGTTGTTTATATAATACACTATAATTTAAAACACAAAATAAAAAAGCGGTAAAAGATTTTTCTTTTACCGCATTTTTTGTGTAATTTATTTTTCTGTTTCACTAATCTTATCGACACGCTTTTGGTGGCGACCACCTTCAAATTCGGTGTTTACAAAAAGTTCTGCAAGTTCTAAAGCAGTACCCACACCGATAACTCTGCCACCTAAACATAAAATGTTGGAATTGTTGTGAAGTCGGGTGAATTTTGCCGAAAAATGCTCACTGCAGGCTGCGGCGCGAATGCCCTTATATTTGTTAGCGGCTATCGACATACCTATACCTGTGCCACAAACCAAAATGCCACGTTCGGTTTCACCTTTTTGTATGCTTTCGCAAACCTTTTTAGCTATATCGGGATAGTCAACCGATACCTGTTCGTAAATGCCGAAGTCTACAACTTCAAAGCCTTGTTCTTTCAAAAATTCGCCGATAGCGTTTTTGTGTTCCAGACCGCCGTGGTCACAACCTAATGCAATTTTCATTTTTTCTCTTCCTTTGCTTTTAATTCTCTTTCTGCTTGGGGTAATCTTAAATAAAAGGGGAGAAGCGCGCTCGCTTCAATTGTTTCACCTTTTTGGAAACTGTCAAATGCCACAAGACCTACGCCGACAGCGTTTTGAAAACGGTTTTGGGGTGTAGATTTGCGCACATTTTTATAAGTTTCTACAAATGGGTAGAAAATATCAGTTCCGTCGCCTACGATTATAACACACTTGTCATGATTTTGCGAGAGATTTTTAATTTCTTCTGCTAATTCTTCACAAAGAAGCGCGCGGTCGTCACATAGGCGGTTGATTTCACCGTTTTTAATTTCAAACAATGCGTTATAAACCTGATTACAACGCGCGTCCATAACTGCGCAAACAATACAATCTACATCGCAATAATTCTGTGCCATAGCGCGCAGAGTTGAAACGGCAACGCACGGCAGATTTTTCGGTGCAGCAAGACCTTTAATAGCGCTTATACCGATTCTGACACCTGTAAATGACCCTGGTCCGTTGCTAATGCAAAGCCCGTCGATATCATTTATTGTAAGCTGTGCGTGATTTAGCACATTTTCGGTCATGGGCATAAGGGTTTGGGAATGGGTAAGTTTTACATTCACAAATTCGTGTGCTAACACTTTGCCGTCTTCAATTATCGCAACCGAAGCAGGGGTTGCCGAACATTCCATACTTAAAATTTTCATAACAAATCACCCGTTTGTTTTATTGCAATTTCGCGTGTGTTATCGTCAATACGCGTAAATTCCACAAAAATAGTATTATCGGGCAGAGCGTTTTCGATATTCTCGCTCCATTCACAGGCAAGTACACCGCCCTCGGCTATGTAATCGAAAAATCCTGTCGAATAAAGGTCTTCCCAACCCGAAATACGGTACATATCAAAGTGATAAAGCGGTAGTCTGCCAGACAAATATTCATTTATAAGCGCAAAGGTGGGGGAGGTTACGGTATCATTAGAGCCAAGACCCCTTGCTAAACCGCGTGTGAAACAGGTTTTACCCATTCCAAGACCGCCTTTGAAAGCAATAACTACGCCATTTTGAATTTTGCGTCCTAATTCTTCGCCGATTTTTTCGGTATATTCGGGACTTTTTGAAATAAAACGTTCCATAAACTGACCTTTCACAACTGTTGTTTTATACATTGTACCACATTTTTTTACAATTATAAAGTGTTACTTGAATATTTATTGAAAATAAAATATAATAAAGATATAAAATTTACGGAGGATTGCTTTGAGACAACTATTAGGAAGAATAGCGGACTTTGTTCGCGAGTCGGACAAGCTGCTTTTAATACTCACCTTTGTTGCGTCGGCTTACGGCTGTATTGCGGTTTTTTCGGCGACAAATTATATGGACAATTTACGTCCTTTTATAGTTCATTCCGCTTGTATGATAGGCGGTATTGTAATTGCGTGTATTGTGTCTACTATTGATTATGAAAAGTTTTTAAACAAATGGTATTTGTTTGGTGCATTAGGTATTATACCTGTTCTGCTTACTTTCTTTATTGGTTTTGCACCCGAGGGTACAGACGATAAAGCGTGGCTTAATTTAGGTTTTACTACATTCCAACCGTCAGAACTTTTGAAAATTTGTTTTGTTATAACCTTTGCAACACATTTAGGTAAGGTTCGCAAAAACATAAATAAACCAAAATATCTTTTGCCGGTGTGTGCACACGGTGCAATTCCTGTTTTGTTGATTTTCATTCAGGGTGACGCGGGTACGGCGCTTGTTTTTGCGATAATGGTTTTGTTTATGCTTATGTCGGCAGGTGTTTCGTGGAAATATTTTGTGGGTGCTTTTTCTGCCGCATTAGTTGCTTCGCCGATAGCATATTTCTTTATTCTTAATGATGAGCATAGGGAACGCATTATAAATATGTTTGATATAAATGCCGATATCAGAGGCGTTGGTTGGCAACAGTATTGTGGAAGAATTGCTTTGGCAAATGGCGGTTTTTGGGGACAAGGTTATTTGAACGGTGACCGCACCCAACTTGGTAAAGCAGGTATACCTGAGGGACATAACGACTTTATTTTTGTCACAATAGGGGAGGAGTTAGGTTTTATCGGTTGCCTTTTAGTGCTTTTGCTACTTGTGGCAATTTGTTGGCGTTGTTTAAAGGTGGCAAAACTTTGCGCTAAGAACGAGGGGAAATATATTTGCATCGGTATTTTTGGAATGCTTTTTGCTCAAACTATAATAAATATCGGTATGTGTACTTCAATTACCCCTGTTATTGGTATAACCTTGCCGTTCTTTTCTGCAGGTGGCACATCGCTTTTGTGCCTGTTTTTAGGCGTGGGGCTTGTGCTTAATGTCTATTTGCACCGTAACTCGCGCACTCTTTATCTGAGAGACTAATTAAACTTAATATTAAATAATAAACGGATACGGTTTGCTTTTTACCGTATCCGTTATATTATTTTAGGGCATAGATGGTTGTTATAGTTTTGCTTAAAATCTTTAAAATAGGTGCGTGTAATGTGGAGTTTCTTGCCGTTCTTTAGTGAAACGTAATCGTTGTTGTATTGATTTATCTGATTGATATTTACAATAAATGCGCGGTTAATTTTTTGAAAGTGTGTCTTGGGTAATGCGTCAACCGCTTTTGCCATAGTTTTTTTACAGTTTATGGTCTTTGATTCTAAATGTATAATACAATTTTTATTATTTGCTTCCAAATAAAAGATTTCATTTGTATTAAGGCATATAGTTTCTATACCGCTGTTTATACATATCGGATAGTTGGCAGAGTTTGAAAAAATTTCATCAAGTACCGAATAAATATTGTTTTCAAATAAAGGTTTTGTCATAAAACTGTGTGGATTTATATCAAA
Organism: Oscillospiraceae bacterium; assembly: GCA_015066095.1. Classification (GTDB taxonomy): domain Bacteria; phylum Bacillota; class Clostridia; order Oscillospirales; family Acutalibacteraceae; genus UBA737. The sequence goes on from SVPC01000008.1 coordinate 21,865, forward strand.
TGCTTGAAGATTGATTTTGGAAGAGGAGGTTAAGAAAACAATTATTAAATTAGAATTACGGCGCCGTAATTCTTTTGCAGTTATAAGACATTCATTTTTATTTAAAGAATATTCCATAAAAATTAAAAAATAATCGTTCTTGCTTGATAGCAAAGCGTCGCTTTTTTCAAAAACATCAATTAAAAATTCATACTTATAAAGATTGGAATATTTATATAAAACCAGCTTTAAATTTTGCGAAAAAATTACATCGCTATCGTAAATGGCGATTCTCATATTAACACCTGCTTATTATTTATTGTCTGCTTTTGGCAGACTTTTTTTATTTTTGTAATTATTATACAACAATAAACAAAATCTGTCAATATTTTCATTTAAAATACAAAAAATAAGTTATACTCCCTAAAAATATCCTTTTACTCCAAATTTTAACAAATTTAACCTAATTTTGTTAAAATATTGAACTTGTCGAGACTGAAATTTGGAAAAATTTTTAAAATTTTTTTACAAATTTTCAAAAAAGTTATTTGTGATAAGTGAAAGGAGGGTGGAGTATGAAAAACTTTTTGTTAAAGCCTTTTATTGAGCAGTTTAGAAAAGGAGATATGACAACATTCCCAATGGTATATGCTAATTTTAAAAAATTAATATTCTTTTATGCTAATCATCTTAGGTATGAAGATGCCGCGGCAGATATAACTTTGTTTTTTATTGAGTTGTTGTATGTTCTAAACCTTAGTAAGTTTCGTAGTGATGATTCAGAAAGTTTGGAAAGGTATATTGCTGTGTGTTTGCGTAATCAGTATATTTCTTTGGTTAAAAAATCTGCAAAACGATTGCAAAACCTATTCCCGCTTTATGAAGAAGCAATACCGTTTTACGAACTGTATGATGAAAAAATAGTTTTAAAAGAAGCATTTGAGAAATTGAGTGAAAAACAGAAAACGGTTTTGTTGTGTAAATACATATACGGTTACAACGATAATGAAATCGCGCAAATGATGGGAAATACCCGTCAGACAGTGAATAACATCAAAAACCGCGCTTTCGAAATTTTGCAAAAGTATGTTTCAGGTTAAATTTTATTGAATAGTGTGAAAACAGGAGGAACAAGAATGTTTAAATTGGCACTTAATGCCGGTCACGGCATTAACACAAAGGGCAAACGTTGTATGGCGGCTCTTGATAAAAATCAAACGCGTGAATGGTGGCTTAACGCGCGTATTTGTGAACGCATTGAACAAAAGTTGAAAAATTATAAGGACTACGAGGTGATACGGTTGGATGACCCGACAGGTGTAAAAGATATAGCACTTAAAAAAAGAACAACTACTGCAAATAATTTCGGTGCTACATTTTATCTGTCTATTCACCATAACGCGGGTATTAAAGGCGGAAAGGGCGGCGGTATAGTAACCTATGTTCATTCTTCACCATCAAAAGAGAGTGTAGAGTGGCAGGAAGCACTTTATGAAGCTCTTATAGACCACACCGCATTAAAAGGTAACCGCGCGGATGGTACCTGCAGGGCAAATTTCCACGAATGTCGCGAAAGCAAAATGCCGTGCGTTCTGCTCGAATGTGGGTTTATGGATTCGAGTACCGATGTACCCATAATACTTACCGATAATTTTGCTGAAGCCGTTGCAACTGCTTGTGTAGAGGTGATTGTAAAAAGAGCAAAACTTAAAACTGACAAAACAGTTAAGACAAAAGAAAATAAAATACTTGAGTGGCAAAAGGCGGCAATAAAAGACGGTTTTAAATTCCCTAAATACGGCGCAGACGGAAAGTGGGGAAGCGAGTGTGAAGCGGTAGCAAAAAAAGCGGTATGTAAGAAAAGAATTACATACAAGTATAAAAACCTTACAAAAATCGTCCAGAATGCCGTTTCGGTAGCGGTAGATGGTTTATATGGTAGCAAGACTAAAAGCGCCGTAAAGGAGTATCAGAAGCGAAATAAACTGAAAGCTGACGGCATAGTAGGTCTTGATACATGGAAAAAGCTCTTGGAGGTGAAAAAATGAAAGCTAAATTTTTAAAATGGCTTAAGGCGGCATGGATACGCGCCGTGAAAACGGTGGCAGAAACCGCAGTTGCTACCATCGGCACATCGGCAATTATATCCGATGTCGATTGGCGCCTTGTCTGCTCGGCGTCCTTGCTTTCGGGAATTTTATCGTTGCTTTTATCGGTAAAAGGCCTACCCGAACTTGAAAAGGAGTAATAGCAAAATGGGATGTAACAAAAAGGGCGGTAGGTGAAAACCTACCGCTTTTTTATCGTTATCCGCACTATTGACATTTTAATAGTCAAAAGTTATAATTTAATTATAGAAGATAAGCAGGGAGACAAGAGAACCGTCCCCTGTGTTGCAAAAAATCCGCTAAGAAGTTATTTATACCTACGTATGTTATTACTCCAAATAAGAGTGTTAGATTGTACCATGATACAAGAAGAAAAGGGTTTGTTGATGAATTGATAAAGTCCAAAATTAAATTGCGTTCGTTATCAAAATTAGAGGAACTAATTTATAGAATTAAGTATAGTTCTAAATGGAAAGCCCATGCAAAATCTTGTCCAAAGGAGAAAGATACACAATGTTCAACCCGAAAATGGCCGTCTTGGTAAAAAAATGTGTAGTTATTTTATTGGTGGCGATTATAGCAATGTTATTTTGTTCTTGTCAAAGAATTATGTTCTTATCACAAGAGGAAGAGAACTCGTCGAAAGATAAAATATCACAATTGGAAGATAAATCGTTGGAAGAAAGAATACGAAACGGGGAAATACAAATAGAATTTGAAGAGACCGTCAAAGATACAGTTGCCACTAATGAAATTATTGCAATAGCTAATAATTATATAGAAAACGTATTGAAAGAAAATACAAATTTATATGGTAGTTTGATGGTTGGTTTCAACAATGATACGAAGTTATGGAGAGTTGTTTATTTCCCAAGAGAAGATATTTTTGGCGGAGATACATGGATTGAAATATCTGAGGAAACTCGAAAAGTAGTGAACAGTGGGTTCGGGGAATAAGGAGACAAGGAGTGACACAAGGGGACGGTTCGTTTTAACAAAACACCCGGGGTAACACAGGGGACGGTTCTGCATAACACAGGGGACGGTTCTGTGTGGTGGGAGACAAGGGAGACAGGGAGACAAGGGGGAGACAAGGGGACGGTTCTCTTGTCTCCTTTTTTCATTGACATAATTCACTTATTATGTTATAGTAAATTAGGGTGAGAATTATGCCAAGACAAGCGCGCAGAAAAAGTGAAAGCGGAATATATCACATAATGCTTCGTGGAATCAATCAACAACAAATTTTTGAAGATGAAGAAGATGGCTTTCGCTTTTTAGAAACACTTTCTAAATATAAAGAACAGTGTGGATATGAAATTTACGCATATTGTTTAATGGGTAACCATGTTCATATTCTGCTTAAAGAGGGCAAAGAAAATTTGACTCTTGTCTTAAAAAGAATTGCCGGTAGTTACGTTTATTGGTATAATTGGAAATATCGCCGTTGTGGGCATTTATTTCAAGACCGATTTAAGAGTGAGCCGGTTGAGGATGATGCATACTTTTTGACCGTTATTCGCTACATACACCAAAACCCAATAAAAGCAGGAATTTGTAAAAATATTGACGGATATAAATTCAGTAGTTATAATGAATATATAAATAAACCAAATCTTGTTAATGTCGATTTTTGTCTTGGTATCATTGATAAAGAACAATTCATTGAGTTCAATAATGAATTTAATGATGATATTTGCTTAGATATTAGAGATAATGATTTTAGATTGACAGATGATGAGGCTTTAAAAATCATTTGGAAAATTTGTAAATGTAAGTCGGTTTCTGATTTTCAAAAGTTAGATAAAATTAAAAGAAATTATTATATTGAAAAATTATACAAACATGGGTTATCAATTAGACAAATCAGTCGGTTGACTGGGCTGTCGCGGAAAATCGTAGAGAATAATATCTAAATTTAAAGGAGACAAGAGAACCGTCCCCTTGTCTCCCAAGGTAAAAGCGGCTATGGCTGCAGTTACAACTTTTACTACAATTGCTAAAGCTGATGCTAAAATTAAAAGCAAGGTTAAGAAAAATTCTAAACAGAGATATTGGGCTGCAACTATATTAAAGATTTCTGGTTACACATATGTTTTAATTTCTTCTGCAATTACGTACACTGCAGCAAAAATAAGGGTATCTAAGGGTTCAAGTGTTTTTGCAGTTACAAAAAGTGAAGCCCGAAAATTAGCAAATAATTTCCCACCTGTTGTTGGACCTGAAATAGGACTTAAAAGTATTGGTCAATATAATCATTATCATGTAAATGGCAGAAAAAGCAAATCACACATTTTTTACATGTTTTAGGAGGTTAAAGTGAATTATTGGGATATAAGTGATATAAGTGTTTACAATAACGTATTGCATAATTTAATTAATGAATGTGATTATGTTATGTTTCATTTTCCAATTCTAGATGAAAAAAAATATAAATCTAATGAGTTATCTGTTGATTATGAAAATTATATCCAAAAAAAGCAAGTTTTTTTAAAGGAACTTTTCGAACACGGTGCAATTCAAAAACGTTCTATGTTTTATCAAGGCATAAAGTTAGGATATGAAACACAAATTATTAAAGTGAAGCTTTATCCTGAATTAGTTAAAAAATTTCAAAACAATCATTTTTTTGATTGGTTATGGTGGAATGCATTACCTGAAGACCCATGTTTTTTTAAAGGTGAGTGCTGTCGATTTGTGACTATATCGCATGAAGAAATTTTTTACGAAATAACATGACAGGGGACGATTCTGCATAACACAGGGGACGATTCTGCATAACACAGGGGACGGTTCTGTGTGTTGACTTAACACAGGGGACGGTTCTGTGTGTTGACAACGATAGACAAAATTTTTTCCAAAAGGGCGGTAGGTGAAAACCTACCGCTTTTTTACATACTCCCTCAGTCTTTTTGCATAGCAAAAATCCAGCTCCCTCATGAGGGAGCCTTGTGTTATTTACAATATTTCTCAAAATCGCCGTAATATAATTTTTTGCCGCCTTGTGTTACCCACAACACGCTTACTTTTTCAAACTGTGATAAAAGTTTTTTGCCGTCTTCAAAATTGAGGCAGAAAAGGGCGGTGGAAAGGCCGTCGGCGAGTGCAGAATCTTCACATAATACCGAAACGGATGTAAAATATTCGGCCGGGAGTAGGGTTTCGGGGTCGATTATGTGATGATAATTGTTGCCGTTTACGATGTAAAACCGCTGATACGAGCCACTGGTTACGAGCGACAGGTCATTGTCGAGTTCCATTTCTTCGGCATAGGCTTCAGCACTTGTACGGTCGGGGTTTTCGATACCTATTTGCCATTTTTCGCCGTCATCGCGTTTGCCTACAATTTTAACATTACCGCCAAGGTTTAAAAGGTAACCGTTCATACCCGCATTTTCCATTTGCTCTGCCACTTTTTGTGCGGCATAGCCCTTTGCAATAGCACCCACATCTAAAGACAGTTTAGCGTCTTTTATCAGCACGGTATTGGCATTAGAATCAATTATAACATCGTTAATATCGGTATGATTTGATGCATCGAGCAGTGCATTTTCGGGTGGTAGTGTGGCATCTTCGGGGTGTTTTAGCCCATATTCGCGGTAGTTATGCCATATAGACAAAACACTACCCAAAGCAACATTAAGTTTGCCGTCGGTTTTTTTATAAAGTTCTTTTGCATATTGCAGTAAATTTATGATTTTTGGGTCTGCTTTTATGGTTTTTCCTGTGCTTTTGTTAATGTCGCAAAGATTAGTAATACCGTCATACGAATTATAAATATCGTATAATTTATGATATTCCAAAAGCCATGATTTGATTTTTTCGCAATTTTCTTTAAAGGTTTCTTCATCAGTTTCGTAACCAATAATTGTACTTGCGGTATCAAAAAAATCGAAAGAATAGTCGGTAAACTTTTGTTTGGATTGGTTGCAACCTGTAAATGAAAACAGACTAATTATAAGTATTAAAAAAATTGAAATGTATTTTTTCATATCATTAAAATAAAAAGGGGCATAAAGCCCCTTTTATTATTATTTTGCAGCCTTTTCTGCGGCTTTTAACATATCGGTAACAACAATGGTGCAACCTGCTTTCGCAAGTGTATCGCCTGTTGCTAAACCTGCGATTTCAGAAGCGGTTTTGCCAACACATTCTTTATCAAACGCGGCAGCCTGTTCAAACCATTCGAGTTTTGCACCGCCGTAAGCTTTCATACCATATTTTACACCTTTTTGTAATTTGGTTTCAATATTACCTATTAAAGTATTGGTAGCACCCTTGGCGTTGAAAACAGCCGAAATGCCAATAGCATCAGTAACTATTGCAGTAACTTTGCTGTCTTTTACAGCTGCTGCTGAAACGGTGATTTCTACATCGTTATTACCGGCCGCATCACCTACAGCATCTTTACCGGTGGTTGTTGCAACTACAGCAATATTAATATCATCTTCGCTTGTGGCGGTAGAATCGGTTGCATTTTCTACTGCTTTTTCTACGGCTTTTATAAAGTCGGAAACATAGATTGTGCAACCTGCGGTTATAACTTCATCATTACCCTTGCCATCGTCAGCAATAAGGGCTTTAACATCTTGTAAAGTTTTACCTATAGTAACCTTTGCAAAAGCGTCAGCCTGTTCATTCCATTCAAGTTTTGAACCGCCGTATGCTTTCATACCATAGTTTTCACCAAGTTCCTGTTTGGTTGCAAAGTTTTCGGTCTTTACATATTTGCCTTCCGATGTAAAGGCGAGTGTGCAATCGATAGCATCGATTTTGCAATTAACTATTTTGCCGTCAGCATCGAGTGTAACAGCGGCAAATGTGGTACTTGCAGCCACTGAACCGTTTGTTGCGCCATCTGCATTTTTAACTTCATCAACATATGAGATTGTACCTAAGCCAAATTTCAAGGTTTCTTCAGAACAACCTGCAAGGAGTGCCAAAGAGAAGAGCATTACAATGCACAATGTGATACTGAGTAATTTTTTCATAATTACCATCCTTTTAAATTTTTTGTATATTTTAATATCAAAGCACCTGCTATTCCTATTAGAGTGCCCGATAAAATACCGCTTATACAAAGGAAAATCATATAATAACCGATTTCGGCGGTTGCAGTCACCGCTATTGCAACCAAAATCTGCCCTAAATTATGACAAACTCCGCCTGCTATACTGACACCGACAGTAGAAAACAGCTGGGTCTTTTTGAGCAGAGCCATAATAGTAATGCTTAAAACTGCACCTGCTATGCTGTACATAAGTGTCATAAAATTGCCGAAAATTAACGCCACCGTAAGTATGCGCACCAAGGTTACCGTTGCGGCTTCCTTAACTGTGAATTTGTATAAAATAAATATGTTAACAATATTGGCAAGACCCAGTTTTATACCCGGTACAGCGGCATAAATAGGGGGGAGCAGATGCTCTACATATGAAAGCACAATGGCAACCGCCGCAAAAAGACCTAAAAAAGTGAGTTTTTTAGTGTTTCGCATAAGGCTACTCCTTTATGATTTCAACCACTACTTTATGCGGTAGGCAAACAATGGTTTCGCCAACCTTTGAAATAGGTCGGTGGTGTACACATATCTTATCAGGACAGTCGGCGCTTTTTATAAAAGCAGTGCCGTCTTTTATAACCAAAACATTGGTGTTTTTGCCCGATGTAATTGTATACTCACCATCTTCGTTAAAATTATAACAATCTTTCATTTGGTTGTCAATAGAAACTTTGACCAAATTGCCATCTTTTAAGTTTAATTTAAAAACAACAAATAGCAATAAGGCAAAAACAACTATTCCGCCAACAAGTAAAATATCATTACGTAGTTTTTTGCTAACCATATCAACCTATTTTATGGATGCACTTTGTGGGGCAAACATCAGCGCAAATGCCACAGTTTGTGCACTTATCATAATCAATTACTGCGAGGTTATTTTCAACCTTTATAGCACCGCTGGGGCAGTTAAGTTCGCACTTTTTACAACCAATACAAGCGTTCTGACACTTCTTACGCGCCGCGCCGCCTTTTTCCTTGTTATTGCACATGACCGCAACCTTAGCCACCTGCGGAATAAGTTTAATGATGTTTTTGGGGCATCTCTTAACACAAAGACCGCAACCAACACAAATATCGGGATTTACATGCGCGATACCGTCTTTAAGGCAAATGGCACTAACAGGGCAGTCAACCGCACAGTCACCACAACCAAGGCAACCATACTTACAATCATTAGGACCGCCGTAAATCATAGAGGCAGCAACACAGGTGTGAACGCCGTTATAATCATTGAGTTTTGATGTAGCTTCGGGGTTGCCGTTACAACCCACAAACGCTACCATTTCAACAACATCTTGCGCTTCTACGCCCATAACATTTGCTATATCGGCGGCAATAGAGTCGGCACCCGGTACACAAAGGTTTGTTTTTGCACCTTCTTCAGCTACGGCTTTGGCATATTCGTCACAGCCGTTATATCCACAAGCGCCGCAGTTGATACCCGGTAAACACTCGCGCACTTTTGTGATTTTTTCATTTTCTGGTACGTGCAAAAAATGTGCTGCCAAGGCAAGCAATACGCCTGCTATCAAGCCTACAGCCGTTACAACAGCAAAAGCAATTAAAATACTTGTCATATTTTTTCACCTATTTAAAAATATTCTCAACAATACCGCCGAAGCCGAAGAATGCCAATGATATGAATGAAGCGGCAATAAGGGTGGCGGGAAGACCTTTGAAACTTTCGGGAATCTCGCTTTCTTGAATCTTTTGGCGCATACCTGAGAAAAGCACCATAGCAAGTAAGAAGCCAAGACCTACGCCCAATGAGTTTACCAATGATTCAATATAGGTAAAGTTGGCACCTGTTGTTATTGATGTTTCGGTAAGGTTGTTAAGGGTAACACCCAAAACTGCGCAGTTTGTGGTGATGAGAGGCAGATAAACACCCAATGCTTTATGAAGCGATGGGATAAACTTTTTGAGAGCCATCTCGATAAACTGCACCAAAGAAGCGATAACAAGAATAAACACTATAGTTTGCAAATATGAATATTCTTCGCCGAGAATATAGTTTTGTATCGGCCAGGTAACTGCGGTAGCGAGTACCATTACAAAGGTAACCGCAATACCCATACCTGTAGCCGAATTAAGTTTTTTAGAAACGCCAAGGAAAGGACAAATACCTAAAAAACGGGTTAAAACATAGTTGTTTACAAAAACAGAGGAAAGAAGAATGACGATTAAACTTTTAAAAGTATCCATTTAATTTTCCTCCTTTGCTTTACACGCAGATTTATTACAAAGTGCCGCTGAGGGGCAGTTGTCGCAAGAAAACTCTTTTTTATAGGGCGCTTTGCCGTGTGTGAGTTTATAAACTACCGCAATCATAATACCATATACCAAGAAACCGCCTGGTGCTTGGGCTAAAAATGCAATGGTATGGTCTTTTAAGAAAGGAATATCCATTCCTGCAAAAGTACCTGCGCCAAATGGCTCACGAATTATTGCAATTGAAAGAAGCGCTAAAGTGAAGCCTAAGCCCATACCAAGACCATCGAGCGCCGATTTGCCAACATTATTTTTAGCGGCAAACATTTCGGCACGGCCGAGTATTATGCAGTTAACAGTAATAAGGGGTAGGAAAACACCGAGCATTTCATACACATCGGGTACATACGCGTGGATAAGCATTTGCACCAAGGTAACAAAACCTGCGATAACTACGATATAGCAAGGGATACGCACACTGTCGGGGATAAATTTGCCCAATATTGAAATTACAATATTAGAACAAATCAAAACCGCAGTAGCGGCAAGTCCCATACCCAAAGCGCTAATTAAGTCTTTGGTCATAGCAAGGGTAGGGCAGGTGCCTAAAACTAAAACGAAAACGGGATTTTCAAGCAAGAGACCTTTTAATAGAGTATATAAACTACCGTTCTTTTTCATTTAAGACACCCCCTTTAAAATTTTAATTGCACTGAACACATCACCAATAGCAGTCACATAACCGTTGGTGGTTATGGTAGCACCGCTTATGGCATCAATTTGAGAGTAGTTATTTTCGGTTTTACCGTTAAATTGCGAATAGAATTTCTCATCACCACAAGCGGAGCCGATATTTGCGGTTTCGCTCTGTTCGAGAGTGATGCAAGAGATGATTTTACCTGATTTGGAAGCTACAACCTTTATAACAATTGGTTTACCTGAAGCGGGGTGATACTTGTCACCGCCATTTATACCATAGCCTGCACCGTGTAAAATAAAGGTGAAATTTCCATCGGAATTTTTGTAAGCCTCTTTAACCGCTTGAGGCATAGTGTCAAACTTGGTTAAATCGATTTTGTTCTTTTCCCATTCCAAAATTTTTGAAGCTGCGTTTTCAACAGTCTCTTTAAGTGTCGCATCAGTTTCACCCAAGACTTTACCCGAAGTATTGGTTGCTACAAAGTTTTCGCTCGAAACAAATACAAAGCCTTGTTTGTTTAATGCGGTGTAAACTTTGTCGATGTTTTCAAGGCTTTCAAGCAAGAGAACGGTTTCAAATTCGCCATTTGCCTGTGGGAGAGCAGTGTTAAGATTATCAGCAAGGATTTCTTCCTCGCTACGCAAATCGGCGGTGCCGCCGCCTAAAATTACAGCAGCGTTAAGTGCATCTTTGATAGCGTTTTTATAACCTTGTGTTGTATAGGTTGCATTTGCGATAGTATCTACAGAATCGTAATCTTTTGCTGATTTGCCAACAAAGTTTTCACCATAGGTTTTTTCTTTGCCTAATGTTTCTCCACTTGAAATGCAGGTAGCACCTGTAACAACGCCATCTTTATCTATACCGCAAAGAATAACCATATTGGGTTGATAACCTGAAACAGTAACCTTTATTGCGTAACCGCCGTTTTCTGACTTAAATGCTTCTGTTATTGTTGAGGGTAATTCATATTTAGAAATATCAACCTGTTCAAAATCACCACCGTCAGGATAAACCACAAGCAAAGCTTCGTTTGTTTTTGCGTTTTCTTGTTGTTCAATAATGGGAGCGGTTATATGGTGCGTAGCTGCAAGTAAAAGCGAAACTACTGCACAAATAACGGTAAGAACTGCAATACTTTTTATGTGTTTACTCATAGTCCTTACCTCCAAATAATTTTCTTCTTGAGAATTTTTCGATATAAGGATGAAGAATATTCATCATAAGTATTGCAAAAGAAACACCCTCGGGATAACTGCCGTAAATACGGATTAAGACAGTTATCAAACCTACGCCTATAGCAAAAATAACTTTGCCCTTTGCGGTGGAGGGGGAGGTGACATAGTCGGTAGCCATAAAGAAAGCACCGATAATCAAACCGCCCGAAATTACCCAGTAGAGTGCATTTATAAAATCGAAACCGTTTAAAAGGAATGTGAAAACAAAAACGGTTGCGATAGTGATAACAGGAATATGCCATGTGATTACACGACGGATAAGAAGATATATACCACCTGCGATAAGTGCTATTTTGCAAGTTTCACCTATGGCACCGCCGATATTACCTACAAGTAAATCCCAAAGAGATGGTAAAGAAGTGTTTGCCACTAAATTGGCCAAAGGTGTAGCGCTTGATGTAGCATCAACCGCATTTGCAGGGAAGGTGGGTGTTGCAAGGTTTGTAAATGCAATAAGCATAAATACACGAGCGGTCATGGCAGGGTTTACAAGGTTGCAACCAAGACCGCCAAAAATACATTTAACAATGATAATCGCAAAGGCAGAGCCTATAATACATTGCCAAAGAGGTGTAGTAGCAGGGAGATTGAGCGCTAATAAAAGACCGGTTACAACGGCGCTTAAATCACCAATAGTTTGTGTGCGCTTGGTAATAAGGTTGAATAAAAATTCAAACAAAATAGATGAAGCTACACAGGTTAAAATAACCCACAAAGCCGAAAGACCAAAAATCATACAACCTGCAATTGCGGCAGGCGAGAGAGCAATTGCCACATCAAGCATAATTTTTTGTGTAGTGTTACTGCTGCGAATATGCGGAGATACCGAAATATGCAATTTTGTATCCATATTTATTTTACCTCCTTCTTAGGCTCGTCACGGAGAGCCAACTTTGCAAGTTTGTTATTTTGAACATTGGGAATTTTTGCAGGGCATACATAGGAACAACAACCGCATTCCATACACAAAAGCGCGCCTGCTTTTTTCATACCTAAATAATCGTTTTCTTTATAAGACTTGAGAATTGCCACAGGGCTTATACCAAACGGGCAGTGGTTTACACAAGCACCGCAACGGATACAAGCGGTGGTTTTGGGAATAAAGTTTTCCTTTTTGGAGAAAGCGAGTAACGCATTGGTGTTTTTTAAAACCGGCTTTTCCATATCGGGAACAGAGATACCCATCATTGGACCGCCGTATAAAACCTTTGCAATCTCCTTTTTGATACCGCAAAATTCAAATACATCTTTAATGGGAGTACCGATGGGAACTATCACATTTTTGGGACTTTGTATAGCGTCACCGTCAACGGTTACAACCTTATCGATAAGCGGAATACCTGTTTTTAAGTATTTACCGATTTCGGCAATAGTGGTGCAGTTGCAAACAATACACCCTTGGTCTATCGGCAAACCGCCTTCGGGGATTACTCTGCCTGTGGTGTGGTAAACGAGCACCTTTTCACCGCCTTGGGGATAAATGCTCGGTAAAACCTTTACAGTTGTATTTTCTAGAGCGGAAGCCATCTTTTTCATATTTGCGATAGCTTGCGGTTTATTTTGCTCAATACCGATGATAACATTTTTAATGTTGAAATATTTAACCAAGGTTTCAATAGCGAGAGCCATCATATCTGCTTTTAAAAGCATTGTTACGGTATCACTTGTGATATAAGGCTCACATTCTGCACCGTTTATTACAAGATATTCAATGACTTTGTCGGTCTTAAATTTAACGGCAGTCGGGAAACCTGCGCCACCAAGACCTACGATACCGCTTTTTTGTAAAGCATTAAGGCAATCTTCCTTTGAATTGATAACAGGGGGAGTGATATCACTGTCAAGAGTCATTTTTCCGTCAGACTCGATAGTGATAGCAGTACCGGTAGAGCCGTTTGAAAGTAAAATTTCACCCACACTGCTTACAGTACCAGAAACACTTGAATAAACAGGGGAAGACAAACCTGCACCTGCTTCGGCAATTAAAGTACCGACGCAAACCTCGTCACCTTTTTTGACAATTGCATTTGCAGGAGCGCCGATGTGCATAGATGTCGGAATAGTTACACTTTTGACAGGAGGTAATGGGGTTGCCGGTGAGTTTGCCGTGTGCTTTCTGTGAGGTAGTTTTATACCTTTTAAATAAAAAGCCATTTTTCTAAATTCCCTTTCTTTAGAATTTGCTGTATTTATGGTTTGTTTTAAGCGGTGAAATATACATAAACGCTGAGTTTAAAGCTATATTGCACCAACAAAACACTATTCATTTTATTATACAATTTTTTACAACAAAAAGCAATAGATTTTGAGCAAAATGATTGTCTATTTTTTAACAAAAAATTCCACCTTACCCATAACAAAAATAAAGCCATATTTTGGGGGTTTTCCGAAATATGGCTTTACATAATATGAAAGTTAATTTTTACAAGGATGTTATTGAATTATTTTACCAACGCACTCCCCAACGGGCGGAATAGCCGTCAGAAGTTATTGTTTTACCAGTGTTATCGTGATGAGTAGAGTTCTTCATACGTTCCGAGAGAAGACGGTCAAACTCATCTGTGTCGAATGGTATTTCTATCTCTTTACCGCCGTTCCAAGCAGAAAGATATGCCGCATTAGAAATGGTTAATTCATTTATGCCGTCATAACCGGGGGCAATCAGTTCTTCTCCAAATAATACGGCATTAGTGAAGTTTTGCAGTATACCTTTGTGCGCGGTTTCTTCAGTTGTTGGCTTAAGTTCTAAATATTCGGCATCAATACTTGTGAAATGCTCTTTGGAATTCAAGCGAACAGTTTCCTCATTTTGTGATAACTTCCACCACTTAAGAAGATTGTTCTCAAGAACTATTTTACCAAGCGTTCCCGAAATTTCCAATCTGTTAGTACCGGGGCATTCGCCGGTTGAAGTTATAAAGGTGCCAGTAGCACCATTTGGAAATGTAGCATTGATAATTGCGTCATCTTCCACTTCAATGTCGTGGTATTTTGCAACTTCGCAAATTGCTTGAACCTTGATGGGCATACCGCAAATCCATTGCCAAATATCAAGGTTATGTGGGGCTTGATTTAAAAGAACTCCGCCGCCTTCGCCCGACCAGGTTGCTCTCCAATCTCCCGAATCGTAATAAGCCTGTGTTCTGTACCAGTTTGTCACAATCCATACCGAGCGCTTTAACTTGCCAAGTTGACCGCTTTTTACAATGTCACGGGCTTTGCAAAACAAAGAATTTGTTCGCTGATTGAACATAATGCCGAAAACTTTTCCGCTCTTTTGTGCCGTTTCGTTAAGAGCTTTTGCTTTGGTGACGGTTATATCTACAGGTTTTTCGACTAAAACATTGATACCTTTTTGAAGGGCGTATGTAGCTATATCTGAATGGAATTTGTGCGGTGTCGCAATAATAACTGCATCAATTTCGCCCGAGTCAATAAGTTCTTCGGCGGAATTGAAAACACGAATATCAGGATATTTTTTAGCGATTTCTTTGCATTTTGCATCGTCGTTGTCACAAGCCGCAACCACAACTGCATTTTTAACATCGCCGTTTTTAAGGCAAGAAAGGTGAGCAGAGCCCATATTGCCTATGCCGATTATCCCGAATTTTAAACTATTCATTTCATAACCTCCAAGATAGTAGGTACCATTAATTACAAATTATAGCACATTTACAAGTGAAAGTAAATGTGTTAAATGTACCTAAACTTGTGTTATCTCTACCTTGGAATATTTTAAAAACTTTACTTTATGCTATTTTTGTGTTAAAATATTTGTTAAATGACGATTTTATTATTGCGTGTGCTACAAAGTCTATAAAACACAATTATTAGTCTTTTTTACACATTTACATTTTGAAGTATATTTTGTAAGATAAACTTACAAATATTAGAGGAGCGGAGTAAATGTTTAACAAAATCAGTCCTGAAAAAGCAGGAATATCGTCTGAAAAAATTCAGCATTTTGTGGAAACGCTTAATTCTTACAAAATTAATACTCATAGTTTAATTATGGCTCGCGGAAACGATATTTTTGCTGAGTCTTATTATAAACCTTATAACCAAAACACATTGCATAGAATGTATTCCATTTCAAAGAGCTTTGTTGCCATAGCGGTAGGACTTGCCGAACAGGAAGGTCTTTTGTCACTGGATGATAATTTTTTGGATTATTTTCCTGAATATGTAAATGAGAATATTGATGACAAATATCGAAAAACCACAATTCGTGATATGCTGTCAATGCGCAGTTGCATGGCAGACTATGCGGTTTGGTGGGGCGGTGACGACCGCGCAAAAGCATATTTTACCAAAACTTCCAATCAGGTTCCCGGCACGAACTTTCACTACGACAGTTCGGGTTCATTTTTACTTGGTTGTATTGTAGAAAAGGTTACAGGAAAACTGTTTTTGGAATATTTAAAAGAAAAAGTTTTGCTTAAAATAGGCTTTTCGAAAGAGTCTTATTGCCTTTTGGCTCCGGGCGGACATTCTCACGGTGATTCGGGTGTTATGTGTACACCCCGTGACCTTCTGATTTTTGCACGGTTTATTATGAACGGCGGCGTTTGGAACGGTAAACGGTACATAAATGAAGAATTTATGTGTGCGGCCGTTTCAAAACAGACAGACAATAATTTAAGCGGCCTTGCTACTCCTCTTTGTGACCACAACGGCTACGGATATTTAATTTGGAAAATGCCGCGTGACGGTTTTGCACTTATTGGTATGGCAGACCAGATAGCTGTTTGTGACCCCAAAACAGATTTTATTTTTGTTATGACCGCAGAGAATATGAATCTCGGTGATATAACGCGCACAGTTATAATGCACGAATTATATAATGATATAATACCTAATCTCGATAAACCGTTAGAAGAAAATGTTAAGGCTTATGATGCTCTTGAGACATTTCTTGCAGGTCAAAAGTTATTAACCCTTACAGGCTCTGTTTCGAAAAATATTGCACAAGAAATTTCAGGCAATAAATATGTACTTGAAGAAAATGTAATGGGCATCAAAACAGTGTCGGTAACCCTTGACGGCGATAAAGGAATTTTTAAATACGAAAATTCCCAAGGCGAAAACTGTATCGAATTTGGTATAGGATATAACAAATTTGGTAAATTCCCCGGTAATAAAAGAATGGGTCTTACTGCGTCTGTTTATGAAGAGGGCACCTATGATTGCTGTGCATCGGCTGTTTGGTGTGAAGAAGCAAAACTTCATATTCTGGTAAGAGTTATTGATACTTACCTTGGCACATGGAGTATAGTTTTAGGCTTTAAAGGTGACGAAATTACTGTTACTATGAACAAATACGCACAAAGAATTCTTGATGATTTAGAAGGCACTACTGCCGGAAAACTCATATAAATATATTTATAAAATATCCCCTGACTTTTTAAGTCAGGGGATATTTGCTATTCTGAAGAATTTCGGTATTTTGATGGGGTTTTTCCTGTATGCTTTTTAAAAGTTTTTATAAAATGCGGCAAATCGGAAAAACCGACCATAAAGGCGATTTCTTTGACTTCAATATTTGTCGAGCGCAATAGTTCCATCGCCATATCAATTCGATAATTTATTAAAAATGAGTATAAAGAAACACCTGAGATTTTTTTGAAAACGCGGTTTGCGTATATAGGGTTTAAGTGAAAACTTTTTGCGATGCTTTCGTAAGATATTTCTTGTGCGTAATTATTTTGAATATACTGCATTATTTTACGCGTTAATTCAAAATTGTTGCTAAGCGGGTTTTTGTCATTACCGTTTAATTCCCGAACAATGCTTATTACAAGTGATTTTAGTAAACTTGATAAAAGTTCATCAGAAAAATCACCGCCAAGATAATATTCGGTTACTATGCGGCGGAATTTGGATTCGTAAGAATTTGAAGCGGGGAGAACGATGTGATTATTTAATGCAGGACAATCGTAAAATGTTATATTTTCTAATATGTCTTCGGGAGAAAACATATTGGAATGAACAGGATGAAAAGGTTTTTTAATACTATAAAAGTTATGAGTGTAGTCAAAATTTATTGATATGTAGTTAAGCTCATGTTGTTCGTTTATTTGCCAAATGTATTTTGTCCCTGATTGGAATAAGATGCAATCGCCTGAATTAAGGTCGTATTTATGACCTTCTATAACCATTGAGCCTTCTCCCGAAATCATATAAAATAATCGGCAGTCGGCAGATTGAAGTTCGTTAAAAACATCGTATTTTGCGTTGCTGCTTATTGAACAATTGATTGCCTGTCTGACAAAAGGATTAATCTCTCTTAAAAGCATATTTTGCCACCACATCTAATCTTGATTTAACACAACTAAAGTGTCTTTAATAATTTTAACAAATTAGGCTAATATTGTCAATTAAAAAGTTATATAAAGCAAAAAATTGTCAGTTTTTTAAGGTTTGGATAAGACAATTTAAAGTTTGCTTTATACATTTACATAAACTGCGCGATGTTTTATACTTTGATTAAAGTAGAAATAATTCTGCTTTTGTGTAAAAGTAATCGAAATAGGGAAGTGTGATTTATGAAAGAAAAATTGACTATCGCCGTAATCGGATGCGGCAACTTTGCAATTAATTTTATTGACCTTTTCAAGGAACATCCGTATACCGAAAAGGTGTATGTGTGTGATTTAATCCCCGAAAAAGCAAAAAAATATTCGGAAAAGTTTGATGTTGAGATTATTGACAGTTTTGAAACAGCTTTGGCAGACCCTACAATTAACTGTATTGCCAACTTCACTCAAAGACATTTGCATGGCGATATAGTAATCAGAGCATTAAAGGCGGGTAAGAATGTATATTCTGCAGTTCCTATGGCACCTACAGTTGAAGAATGTCAGGAAATTGTTCGTCTTGTAAAAGAAACCGGACTTATCTATTTAATGGGTGAAACTTGTTACTACTATCCTTGCGCTATGTACTGTCGTGAAGCATATAAGGAAGGTAAGTTTGGTGAATTCCAATACGGTGCTTCTCAGTATTATCATCATATTGACTCTATCAGTTATGGTAACCGTCCTGAAGAAAGAGGTATGCCTCCGCTACTTTATCCTACACACTCTACTGCTATGATTTTATCATCGGTCGATACTTATGCAAAGCGTGTGGCTTGTTTTGGTTGTAAGGCAAGACCTGATGATAAGGCCTTCCAAAAAGATGGCAATCAATGGAACAATGAGTATATCAACCAATACATACTTATGGAGTTGGCTAATGGCGGAACTGCTCGTGTAACTGAAGCTAGAGGTTTCGGTTGGTGTAAACCAAGCTCATATATTTCCGGCTTATACGGAACAAAGGGCGGTTATGAATTTAGCAACGCTCAGCATATTCTTGTGGAAAAGGATATGGAAGCAGACCCCAAAGAAGATAAGGTGTTCCTTAATGATGTAAGTGATTATGTTAATCCTTGCGAAATGGTTAAAAATAAAGATTTGCCTGATTTCAAGGAAAAGGTTGCCAATGGCGAATGGCAGTATTACGGTATTGCAAAAGTTCAAGAAAAAGAATATGCAAGGTTACCTAAAGAATATGAAAATATTGATAATGGTCATATGGGAACACATAAATTCCTTATAGACGACTTCTGTAAAGCGGCTTATACAGGTGAAATGCCTATACTTAATGCTTGGTTTGCAGCAAGAGCAAATATTCCGGGTCTTGTAGCGATTGAATCTGCAAAATTGGGTGGTATCCCGCTTGATGTACCCGATTGTGGAGAAGCTCCCGAAAGGACAAAATAATGACTGCATTTTTAGAAGCACTGCAAGCGGTATCAACAATAGCAATTTTAATGGTAGTGGGTTTTCTATTACAGAAAACAGGAAAAATTGATGAAAAAATCAGTGGTTTTATATCATTCTTTGTTGTTAATATAACCTTACCTTGCAGCGCATTTAAGAATATTACCACATCGCTTTCAAAAGAAAATATTCCTGAGATACCGCTATATGTGATATCAATCATTGTTTCACAAGTGTTATCTGTCGGCGCGGCATATTTAATGACAAAGATATTTAAGATAGATGACGGTATTAAGGGTTCATTTATGGCATTAACGGCGTTTAATAACACCATTTTTATGGGTTTGCCCGTGAATGTTGCGTTGTTTGGCGAGGAAAGTTCTTTAATAGTTTTATATTATTATGTTGCAAGTATGATATTGTTTTGGACTTTGGGAATTAGGCTTATTGCAGGTAAAAGTAAGATGACAAAGGTCAAACTCCCGCCCACGATTTATGTTATAGCGTTTTCTTTTTTGGTGGTGTTACTTATTAGCTACACCGATTTTGAAATACCAAGTTTTATTTCTAAGACAACAAGTAATTTTGCTGCTATGACAACTCCCTTGTCTATGATATACACGGGGTATGCATTGGGCAATTTCGGTCTTAAAAATATAAGGATTAACCGCTCGGTTTCATTAGGTCTTATTGCAAGATTTATCGTTTCTCCTGCAATATTCCTTGTAATAGTAACCCTATTGCCTATATCAAGCCTTGCTAAAAATGTGTTTACAGTTCAGGCGTTTATGCCTGTTATGGCAAGTCAGACGATTATAGCAAGAAGATATAATGTAGATGACCAATATCCTGCTGTAATGGTAGCAATATCGACGCTTTTAAGTTTAATTATCATACCTTTGGTAAAGGTATGTATTGTATAATTTTGAAAGGAAGATTGTAAATGGAAGCTTTAATTACCGATATTCAACGTTTTTCTTTGAATGATGGTGACGGAATAAGAACAACGGTCTTTTTTAAAGGCTGTAATATGCACTGTACTTGGTGTCATAATCCTGAAACCTTGTCAGCGCATAGCGAATTGATGTTTTATGAAACAAAATGTATAGGTTGCGGTAAGTGTTTTGAGGTTTGTCCAAATTCTGCTCATAAAATAGAAAATGGAAAGCATATAATCGACCGTTCAAAATGTGTAAACTGTGGAAAGTGTGCAGAGGTTTGCTATGCCGAAGCGCTTACAATGTGCGGCAAGAAAATGTCTATTGAAGATGTTATGAAGCAGGTCCGTCAGGATAAAGAATATTACAAGACAAGTGGCGGCGGTGTAACACTTTCGGGTGGCGAAGTATTACTTCATAAGGAATTTGCACTTGAACTTATAAAAGAATGTCATAAAGAAGATATAAAAGTAGCTATTGAGTCAAATATCAGTTTTCCTTATGATTTTATATCCGAACTTCTTAAAAGTGTAGATTCCATTATGTGTGACATAAAAATCTTTGATGATGAAAAGCATAAAAAATACACAGGTGTAAGCAATAAAGAAGTTCTTAAAAATATAGAAGAAATTGATAAACTCAATATTCCGTTTATTGTAAGAACTCCGCTTATTCCGGGTGCTACCGATGATATGGAAAACATTTTAGCAATTGCAAACTACATAAAGGATAAAAAGAATCTTTACAGATACGAAATATTAAATTTCAATCCCTTAGGTGCCCAAAAGTACAAGGGACTTGATAAAAAAGACGATTTTCTGGGTGTAAAACCTTTTGAAGAAAACAAGCTCGAAGTAATCTCAAAAGAATTGGAAAACATAGGAATTTCCTTTAAGATTATATAGTGAGGTGACAATAATGAGTGCTATTAAATTTATCAATCAATTTTCAGATAATGAAAAATTTACTTTCGACAAACGAATTGAACTTCTTCGTGAGAGAAAAGTTGCTCAAACTGAGGAAAAGGCTAGAAACGGCGGTGCAAATGAGGACGACTATGGTCTTATAGTTCAGGATGAATTTGACTATAAGTTAAAACCAAATCATGAAAATGGCTCTATTTACGGATATAAGGCTTGGACAGAAAATTACTGTGCAATACTTGACAGTCATCCGCTTTACTGTGACCCGCTCGATGCTTTTGTTGGTAAAGGTTTCTTGTTCCTTGAAAGATTACGCCCTGTAACTTGCAAATGGAATCCTGATTATCCTTTTGACGATTTAAAAGTATTGTTTGACAAATACAATGTTATTTCAGGCATTGATAACTGTCACCATTTTACCCCGGATTTACAGATTGGTTTTGATTTAGGATGGGGTGGAATTTTAAAGAAACTCAAAGAACAAAGAGAACTTCACGATGAAAGTCATTATGATTTTTATGATAGTGAAATAGCTGTAGTTGAGGCTATAATTCGCTTCTTAAAGAGAGCCACAAAAGAACTTTACGAACTTGCTGAAAAAGAAAATAATGCCACACTCAAAAAGAATCTTTACGAAATGGCAAAGGTAAACGAAAACACAGCAGAAAACCCACCCGAAACTTTCCGTGAAGCCATTCAGTGGATGTGCTGGTTCAGTATGTTGTCCCGTACATATAACCGCGGTAGTGCAGGCGGTCAGCTTGATGAGATGCTTCGTCCTTATTATGAAAGAGACATAGAAAAAGGCATACTTACTGATGATGAAGCGGTGTTCTATCTTGCTTGTCTTTTCTTACAAGACAGCCGTTATTTCCAATTGGCAGGTCCTGATATAGATGGTAAGGATATGACATCTAAAATCTCATATTTATGTTTAGATGCGGCAGATAAAATAAATATAGCTTGTAACTTAACCATTCGAGTTCATGATAATTTGGATGAAGAATTTTTCAAAAAGTCGGTTGCTTATTTATTTAAGAATAAACAAGGTTGGCCAAGATATTCTTCGGACAGCGCTTTGGCAGAAGGTTTTATGAAATGCGGATATCCTTTGGAACTTGCAAGAAAGCGCGTGGCTGCAGGTTGTCACTGGATGTGTATGCCCGGCATGGAATATACCATGAACGATACTGTTAAGATTAATCTTTTAAAGGTTTTTGAAGTAGCTTATTACGAGATGATGGAAGATAAATCTATAGAACCTTCTTCCCAAAATCTTTGGAACAGATATAAAAAGCATCTTAAAATCGCTGTTGATGCTACAGGTGACGGAATAATGCATCACCTTAAGTATCAAACTAAGTCTCAACCCGAACTTATACTTAATCTTTTCCAACACGGCCTTATTGAAAAAGGTGTTAATATAACAGACGGTGGCGCTAATTATTACAATATGTGTGTTGACGGAAGCGGTATCGCGGTTGTAGCGGATAGTTTTGCGGCGTGCGAGCAACGCATAGAACTTGAAAATAAGTTAACCTATGACCAATTGACCGAACATTTAAAACAAAACTTTGAAGGTAAAGACGGCGAATATATCCGTGCTCTACTTCAAAACAGTGAGCGTTACTGCGGTGGTGATACATTGGGTGACAGTTGGGCTAAAAAGGTTAGCGACCTTTATACCGAACTTGTTCGTGACCTTAATAATAGGCACCCCGGTATCAATTTCATTCCCGGTTTCTTCTCTTGGTCAAATACCATAGGCCTCGGTCAAACTGTTGCTGCTACTCCTAATGGCAGAAAGGCTTTTGCTGCAATTAACCACGGTGCTAACCCCAACGGCGGTTTCAGAAAAGACGGTGCGGTATCGTCAATGTGTAACTCGATTGGTGCCATTCAGCCCGGTTACGGCAACTGCGCACCTGTTCAGTTGGAGTTTGACCCCGGTATTGCTAATGATGACGAGGGAATTGACAAAATGGTGGCAATGATACGCACCATTATGAACACCGGTAATACATTGCTTAATATCAATATTATTGATGCTAATAAGATACTTGAAGCACATAAGGACCCGTTTAAGTATCCCGATTTAGTAGTTCGTGTAACAGGTTTTACAGCATTCTTTGCAATGTTGTCACCGGAATTTAGACAGTTGGTAGTTGATAGAGTAACATCTGTCAATGGAAATAAAATTAACAATGTGGAGGAGAACAAAAATGTCTGAGCAAGTAAATTTTCAGTATGTGGACACCAAAAAAGAGGGTACTCATTCGGTAGAACTTTGTAAGGGTGAAATTAACGGTGCAAGACCAGTTCACCATAAAATCGCTTCCGGTGATAGCCTTACATTCGAAGCAAACGTTGGATATTATCACATTCTTATCCTTCTTGATGGTTGTGCAGTTTTCACAACCGATGGTAAGGACTATAAATTTGATGGTAGAACAACATTTGTATCCGACCCTAAAAAATCACTTGTTGTTAAAGCTGAAAGCGATACACGCATTCTTGAAATTCAGTGGGATGAAGAAGACGGTGATGAAGCAGATTTGAAAGAATATAAAACAGAATTTCCTGTTATTGTACCTTATCAAGACTCCATCCAGTACATAGACCCTAATAAGAGTGAAAAGACAATCAGCCGAATGATGATTCCGCATGAAATCATTCCGAGATTTACTATTGGCTCTGTTGAATCTTATGGTTATGACCTTGTAAGACCTCATGCACATCCAATGCTTGACCAGTTCTTCTATAGCTTTGCAGAAAATGATATGGAAGTTATTATTGACGACGGCAAGTACAATATGAAGGGTGATGCAATCATTCATATTCCGTTAGGCTCAAATCACGGTGCCGAAGTAACCGGTGACAGACACATGCATTATATGTGGGTTGACTTTATGCCTGATAAAGAAGCAGGTTTAAAGAGACTTAATTTCAGTCATCGTCCTACCGGTACAGTTCGCGATTTTGCTAACGAGGATAAAACAAGATGATTAATCTTAAATCACCTGTTAAATTATCAAGAGCGGGTGCTTGGCGTACATATACGGGCGGAAGTCTTATTGAAGCACTGCATGGCAATCAAAACGCTATCGACAGTAATTTCCCCGAAGAATGGATAATGTCAACCGTAGCCGCTCGTAATAGTGGTCGAGAGCATATAATCGAAGGGCTAAATATGGTAGAAAATACCGATATTTCCCTTAAAGAACTGATTGAAAATAATCCTAAAGATGCGTTAGGTGAAAAACATAGCCAAAAATATGGTAATAACCTTGGCGTACTGGTTAAATTGATTGACTCGGCTGAAAGATTGACCGTTCAGGTGCATCCCACACGGGAAAAAGCGATGGAGTTATTTGGCTCACCTTTTGGTAAAACTGAATGTTGGCATATTTTGGGCGGAAGAGAAGTTGATGGCGAAAAGCCTTGCATATACTTCGGCTTTAAAAAAGGAATAACCCGTGAGCGTTGGAAAGAAATTTTTGATACTCAAAATATTCCTGAAATGCTTAACTGTATGCACAAGTTCTACGTTAAACCAGGCGATACATTTTTGATTGAGGGCGGTATACCACATGCTATCGGAGCAGGTTGTTTTTTAGTAGAAGTTCAAGAACCTACTGATTTTACAATAAGAACCGAAAAGGTTACCCCTAATGGACTTAAAGTAGCTGATTTTATGTGTCATCAAGGCTTGGGATTTGATAAGATGTTCGATTGCTTTGATTACACAGGATATACCGAACAAGAAATTCTTGACAGATGGTATATTAAAACTCAAGAAAGTTCAATTATAAGCTATCAAAACACTGAAATGTTTAAGTTAGATGAACTTAATGTTAACGGTGAGCAAATCATTTCTTCAAATGGAGTTTTCAGCGGTATATATGTTCTTGAAGGCGAGGGTACCATTGACGGCACACCGGTTAAAAAAGGTTCACAATTCTTTATATCTTCAATTTGTGAAGATTTTAAAGTTGAGGGCAATATGAAACTAATCAGGTTCTATGGACCAAAGGAGGAAAAATCATGAGATACGGATTTTGTAAAGAATTTTCTACACCAATGAAAACAGAGGTTGATTACAACCTTGTCAAAATGATTAAGGATGCAGGTTTTGATTACATCGAAATGCGTGCAATGTTAGTGTCAGCCTTGACAGATGAAGAGTTTGACAAACTTTATGACACTTTAAAAGAGTTAGACCTTGATTGTGATTGTTGTTGTGCATTATTCCCTAAAACAATCAGAGTAACAGGCTCGGATATTAACTATAACGAAATAGAAGAGTATATTGAAAAAACATTTTCAAGATGTAAAAAACTTGGCGCTAAAAAGATAGTTTTCGGTAGCGCACCAGCAAGAGCACTTGATGAAAACACCACACAGGATGAGGGATATGCTCAAATTGCAGAAGTTATAAAGAAGGTTATAGTTCCTGCTTGTGAAAAGTATGATATTACAGTTGTTATGGAACCTCTCCGTGCAGATGCTTGTAATTTTATTAACACTCTTGCAGACGGTATGCGCGTAGTAAACGACGTTAAATCGGATAGAATTAAACTTCTTGCCGATACCATTCATATGATGTGCAATAATGATAATCCGCAAGATGTTTTGAATTTTAAGGACGATTTAAAACATATTCATATTGCAGAATTGCAAAGAATTATGCCGGAAGACAATTACAGCGATTATATTGCAACTGTTCTTAAAAATTTAAAAGCAAACGGTTACGATGGCACAATTTCGTTTGAAAGTAAAAATGGCGATGGTTTACAAAGTATGAAAAAGGCATTAGCCCTTTTAAAAGCACAATTTAATTAAAATAAATTTAAAGGAGATATTAAAAATGGCAATTAAAACAGCAATTATCGGTTGCGGACGTACCGCAAATGAACTGCACGGTCCCGTGCTTGAAAAGCATCCCGAATTTGATGTTAAGGTGATTTGTGATGTTAATCAAGAAGCTCTTGACAAATATTCACAAAGATTCCCCGAAGCTAGAAAAGAGACTGATTATCACACCCTTTTAAACAGTGATGAGTTTGATTTTGCAATTATTCTTACTTACAGTTATATGCATACTGCAATGGCTCTTGATTTCATCCGCGCAGGTAAGAATGTTCTTATCACAAAGCCTTGGGCTATTACCACTGGTGAAGCAGATTCTATTATTGCAGAAGCAGAAAAGAATAATGTTATAGTAATGCCGTTTATTCCTTGTCATGACGGTGCTGATGTTGTTAAACTTAAAGAAGTGATTGCAGCAGGTACTATTGGTAAGGTGTTCCGCGTTTATCGTGCACAAATGACCTTTGGTAAGAGAAGCGACTGGCAGACTTTGAAAGCTTATGCAGGCGGCTATCTTAACAACTGGGGTCCGCATATCGTAGAACAGGCTATGCATCTTGTTGATGAACCGATTAAGACTGTATACGCTCATAAGCGTCAGATAATCAACCCCGGTGATGCAGACGATATGTTCTGTTCAACAATGACTACCGAAAGCGGTGTTATTGTTCAGGTTGACCATAATATTATTTCTGATTATCTTCCTAACTGGGTTGTTCAAGGTGATAAAGGTACTATCTATGTTAAGGGTAATGAAATGGAAATTCACGAAATTTCTTATCCTGCAGCCAATGACCCCAATGTATATAGAAGTGTTACTGAAACCAAGAAAACTCATATTACACTTGAAGGCAAAATCTTCGGTGACCACTATGCAATTTACAGCATGATTGCTGAAACACTTAAGGGTAAACCTTACATTGTTTCTCTTGACTATGCTCGTCATCTTACAGAAATTATGCAGTCAATTCATGAATCTGCTGATGAAGGTAAACTTGTAATACTTTAATAAAGACCACCTTTTGGTGAAATGATAAAAGCCGGTAGACACTAAAAAAGTGTGTACCGGCTTTTTGTATTATAAACTATTGTGTTTTAGTGGAGTAACTTATTAATAGCGTCGGCCACGCGGACGGCGAGTTTATCCTTTGTAGGCGGATGGATGTTGTCACTTTCACAAACATCAGCGCTAATAACAGTCTTAGTGTTTTCTACCTCAAACTGTATTTCATACTGCCCTTTTTGGACATTGCACCAGTCTTGGTAATTCTCCACAAGGTCGTAATCTGCAATCTGAATGATAACGAAGGGCAGATTTTGGTCATTGAAATCGTTTCGCCAAATTCTTATGAGCTCTTTAAGTTCATCTTTATATATTTCCGATTCAATGGGAACGGTATCAGCTTCTCCTTGATACCAAACTACACCCGATAATGTAAAGGGAATAGCCTGAGAAAGCGCGAAATTATACAGTTTGCCGTCATCGTTCCAGTCTTTAAATACAGATTCTCTGGCATCGGGATGTTTCTCTAATAATTTGTATGGGATACCGGCTTTTTCAAATGCTTGTTCGGGCACCCAACTTTCAATAATAGAACCGCCCTGATAGCAGGTTATTATGCCTATATGAACATTTTGATGTTTTAAATATTCTATTGCAGTCAGATATCCTAAAGCGGACCAGTTTTCAACTCCATCAAGGACACATATTTGCCATCCGTCCCAAGGCTTGAAAACATCGGAATCTTCGATATTTTTAGTTGAGAAAAATCTGATTCGGTCATCGCCTTTATATTTTTCTTTTGGGGTTGTGGAAGCACGCAATTTAAATTGCATATTAGATTGACCAGCCATTAGAAAAACCTCGCCGATATAAATATCGGTCAGAGTGATGGTATCTTGTTCGGAAACAAGCTGCATTGTGTGCGGACCGCTGTAATCCATAGGCTCAAATTCAACACACCAGCTATCATCCACAGACGAAATTTTTCTGCTTTGCCCTGCAAAATGAATGACCCCTTCACCACAGCCTGTACCATAAACCTTTATTGGCTTACCGGCGGCAAGAACCATATTAGAACTGAAAATGTTATTAAATTTCAATTAAATCACCTCTTTGTGTGTTAGCGTAAAATCGTTATAACATAAATAATTGTTATTGTCAACTTGTTGTTTTATAAATTTTCAAAATTTGAAAGTTACATTTTTCTTTCATGTGAAGGGGAGTGACCAAACATATTTTTATATTGCTTGTAAAATCCTGAATAGTCGTTAAAACCGCATTCGAGCGACGCTATTGTTGATGGTATCCCCGATTTGATTTTTTGGTGCGCGAGGACAAGTCGCTTCTTTATTATGTATTTATGAATAGGTATATTCATTTCTTTTTTAAAAATGTGTGAAAGTGAAGATATTGAAATATTTGCGAATTTTGCAATCTCTGATAAAGAAATGTTTTTATTTAAGTTTTGATTTATATGTGAAATTACCGATAATATAAGTTGGTTTTGCGAGTCTTCATTTAGGTTGACATTTTGCTTTACTGAGATTTCACATAAAATTACAGTCAGCAGCGATTTTAATATGCTTTTTGAAATCAAATTTTCGTTTCGCGAGTATTTAATAAGTTTTTCGAAAAGATACTTAAAATCGGTATCATATTCAAGTAGTTTTATTTGTGACAATTTTGCTGATAATATTTCGGTATCTTTTGAATCGGAAAAACTTATTGTACAGCGGCAGTAATTGTCAGAATTACCTTTGATTATAACCTGATGGTAAGTTTCATTTGGAATATATATAATGGTATTAGGTTTTATTTTTGTG
This sequence comes from Oscillospiraceae bacterium, assembly GCA_015066095.1. Lineage (GTDB taxonomy): Bacteria > Bacillota > Clostridia > Oscillospirales > Acutalibacteraceae > UBA737. Next base: position 50,485 of record SVPC01000008.1, read on the forward strand.
TGAATATTTTCACTTATAAGTTCAGCGTCACCTTTTAAAAATAATATTATTTCATTAAAGGTATGGAATTCTTTGCCGGTTTTCTCACTTGGGCCGCTTGCGTACTTGAAAATAATGTTATCTGACTTTATGTAATGTTTAAATAGATTCTTCATATAATCACCAAATATATTATACAGCATTTTGCAAGAAAATCAATATCAAATGCAAAATTTGCAATTCATTTTGACAATTCAATACTGTATTATAAAGGTGGTGATGATTATGAATAAATTACAAAAAAATCAAATTATTGAAAAAATTGAAAAAAACAAAATTATAGCTATAATAAGAGGAGTACCAAAGGAAAAGTTAATTTCTTTGTGCGATGCGTTATACAAAGGCGGCATACGCATTTTAGAGCTTACATATTCTGCTGACGGTAGTGTTTCTGATACAGAAACTGCAAGTAATATTAAAATGCTGTCAGAACATTTTAAAGATAAACTGTATGTAGGCGCAGGTACGGTAATTACTAAACAACAGGTTAAACTCACAAGGAAAGCCGGCGGTTTATTTATTATTTCTCCCAATACCGATAAAAAGGTTATCAAAGCTACAGTAAGACAGGGACTTATTTCTATTCCCGGCGCTCTTACTCCAAGTGAGGCGTGTGAAGCCAAAGCAAACGGAGCCGATTTTGTGAAACTCTTCCCAATGAAAAATATGGGTAGTGATTATGTGAAAGCCATTAAAGCACCGTTATCACATATTAAGTTTTTAGCGGTTGGCGGAATTGATGAGAATAATATGGGCGAGTATTTAAAGGCAAAGATTTGCGGTTTTGGTGTAGGTGCCAATATAATCAACAAGAAAATGGTTGCAATCGAAGATTGGGATGGTATTACAGAACTTGCCAAAAAATATATGGCAGTTATAGAAGAGGCTTAATTTTCTTAAAGGAGACCGAAAATGAGAATTTTATCAAGTCAAAACCCAGAAATTATCTTTACAGGAAGAGAGGTTTTTGTGGACCACGAAAAAAACAACCGCAGCGGACATTTAGGACACGCTATGGTTGAATGTAAGGACGGCTCACTTATTGCCTTTTACTCTAACTGCGCGGGTGAGTGTGGAAGACTATCGGGTATCGCGGGACATTCAATGTTTGGTTGGGTGGAATATAAGCGTTCATATGACCGAGGACTCACTTGGGGCGAACCCAAGATTTTAGAATATACTCACGAAGCATTTTTGCAGGGTGTTTTCAGAGTTGGATGTGAAAAGGCGGTTTGTTGTGATGACGGCACAATAGTTGTGTTCTGTTTGAGAAGCGTGGGCAAATATTTTGAACCCTATGTTACACCTGTTTGTCTTTTAAGCCATGATAATGGGGAGACTTGGAGTGAGCCTATTTCGGTAAGTGATGAACGCGGTAGAATTTATGATGCTATCTACCGTGATGGCCGTATTTATGTTCTTGAATTTTGTTATTCTACCGAAAAAGGTTTTATTTGTAAAGAAGAGGGTAAGTTTTATAAAATTTTTGCAAGTGATGATAACGGCAAAAACTTTTATGAATATAGTACAATACCTTTTGATACGCTTGGCCACGCTTACGGTAATATGATTTTCAGACCTGATGGTTCACTTGTATTTTACGGGTATAATGAAAAAGATGAGTACAATCTAACTGCGCTTATAAGTCCAGATGGTGGCAAAACCTGGGGTGAGCCTTTTAAAATGCCGGTTGCAAAAATTGCGCGTAATCCACAGGTTGGATATGCTAATGGTATGTATATATTGCAAGGCAGAAGTGAGGGCGGTGTGAACTTTGCAGTTTATTATTCCAAGGACGGTATCAATTGGGACCAAGGCACAATAGTAAACAATGGTCGTATAGGCGGTTGTTATTATTCTAATAATATGACCGTTAAAGGTGCCGACGGTAAAGAACGCTTACTTATGCAATACTCTGAATCGTATGCTTATGCTAAAACTAATATTATACACGCTTGGATAGAGATTGACTAAACATTAAAGCGCAGGGATTCGTTTTTTGTTTGAATATTGTTAAAAGGAGACAAAAATGTATATTTTATCAAATGAAAACCCGAGAATAGTTTTTACAGGTAAAGAGACTTTTGTTGACCATGAAAAAAATAACCGTAGCGGACATTTGGGACACGCCATGGTTGAATGCAACGATGGTTCAATTATTGCCTTTTATTCTAACTGCGCGGGTGAAAGCGGTATAGAATGGGGACACCCCGGACATTCAATGTTTGGTTGGGTTGAGTATAAACGCTCTTTCGACCATGGGCTTACCTGGGGCGAGGCGAAAATTTTACCATATTCTTATGAAACTTTTTTGCAAGGTGTTCATAGAATAGGCTGTGAAAAGGCGGTTTGTTGTGATGACGGAACAATTGTTGTGTTCTGCTTGAGAAGTTTGGGTCAATATTTTGAACCGTACGACACACCCGTTTGTGTTTTGAGCCACGACTACGGCGAAACTTGGAGTGAGCCTATTTCGGTAAGTGATGAACGCGGAAGAATGTACGACGCGATTTATCGCGACGGCCGTATTTATTTGCTTGAATTTTGTTATTCCACCGAAAAAGGTTTCATTTGTGCCGAAGAAGGTAAGTTTTATAAAATTTTTGCAAGTGATGATAACGGCCGAAGCTTTTACGAATATACTACAATACCTTTTAATACTATAGGTCACGCTTATGGTAATATGATTTTCAGACCGGATGGCTCACTTGTATTTTATGGGTATAACGAAAAAGATGAGTATAATCTAACAGCCCTTATAAGTCCGGATGGTGGCAAAACCTGGGGCGAACCCTTTAAAATGCCGGTTGCAAAAATTGCGCGTAACCCACAGGTTGGTTATGTTAATGGTATGTATATATTGCAAGGCAGAAGTGAGGGCGGTTTTAACTTTGTGGCGTATTATTCTAAGGATGGTATCCATTGGGATGAGGGTACAAAAATAAATGAAGGCCATGTAGGCGGTTGTTATTATTCCAATAACATAACTGTTCACGATGCAGATGGAAAAGAAAGGTTGCTTATGCAATATTCCGAATCGTATTACATCGCTAAAACCAATATTATCCACGCTTGGGTAGATGTTGAATGAAAATCAAAGGACTTGGGGAGTTTTCCTCAAGTCCTTTTGTGTTATAGATTATCGGGGGAGGCGATGGGTGGCACTTTACCTTTGAGTAAAATGGGGTAACAGTTACTAATCCAGTCGTACTCGGTTTTTTTGTCGTTTATAAGCCAAAGGGATGGGTTTTTGTTATACTCCCAGTCGAGTGGCTCTGCAATATCGTCGCTTACACTCGCGATTTTAAACGCTTTCTTTATATCGTCTATCATTTCATGTGTAGCAGAAGCAGGGTCACACGAAACGAATAACGGCGTACCGCTTCTTGCCAATAAATCGAGCCATTGGCGGTTCATTTCCCAAGGGATATAATCACCAAATATACAAACGCAGTCGGCGTCTACCATATAAAAGTTCTTGTTTTGCGGCAGACGGAAAGCAAGTGAGTTTATCCCAAACGCACGGGTGCGTGACCAAGATTTGCTACTTGTGTCGTCACCTACACGGTTGATTTCAACAAGCCCTGCACATAGGTGGGGGATAGTATCGCAACCGATAAGTACCATTCCCTCGGTTTCTTCACGGATGAGACGGTAAAAATCGAGTGTGATTTCGGCACTCGTTTTACATTTATCGTAAAAAGACCAATTTTCTTCCTTGGTAATCATACCGTTAAAGTTAAGCCCAAAGCCTTCAAACAAATCACAAGTAGAGTAATCGTGTTTTAAAAGTTCATAACCCCAACCGCGTATACGACGGAGAGTTTCCCGCAAATAATCTTTAATAACGGGATGTGATGGGTCAATGGGTGGAGTATAATTTTGACAATCGCGTTTCAGTTGCCATTCGGGGTTTTTAAGGCTCAAATCGGGGTCTGCAAGCAAGCGTACCCAAATACCCGGTTTTACACCTTTTGCCTTTATCTCTTGCGCCAAGGTACCCATATTTCCAAATTTGTCACTTGGAATCCAAGGGCCTTCGGTCATTTTTTCGGTCCAGCCGTCGTCTATTACCATATAGGGGCGGTTGGAAAGACCTTCAGCTAAGGATGCTACAAATTCCGAGTCTTTTAAAATTTGCTCGCGTGAACTTTCACCGTAAGCGTAGTACCAGTTGTTACTGCCGTAAACAGGTTCTTTAGGGAGAATGGGGTCAGGCGACATAACCTTGCAAAACTCTACTGCGGCATTGAAAGAAGAAATTCCGCTATAGCTTTCGTTCACAAAGGTGCAAGCGTGCAGTTCTCTACCATTCAAATCTACACCCATAGCACCGCAACGAACATCGACCCAAGCGGTAACACCGCGGTCGTCATATTCAAAGCTTACAAAGCTATTGGGGCGCACCTTGACACCAATACCCGTGGTTTGTGTGCCGTTTGATATAAAGAAATACCAAGGCATAAACTGTTCGGGATTGATAGAACTCCAAAAAAGGTCGGCATAAGCTCGTTCCCATTTATCACCCATAACCCGAACGGGCTCTTGGGTTTTATAGTTCCACCTAAGGCATATAAACTTTGGTTTTTCTGTTTTGGCATAAACAAAGGTTTTTAAAGAACGATTTTCTTGCTCGAAGCGTACCTTAATATCGCCAAAATCACGGGATAGGGGATGACTATCTGTGCTTACAAGAATATCGTCAGGTTGTCTTATAATATTAAGCATACTATTACCTTAAATCTCCATTTCACACACTAAACCGTAGTGGTCAGATGGGAATCTGTATTTGTATTTAATGGGGTATTTACCTGGGCGCTGTTCTTCGCAGTAATCTATCATAGCGTAAGAAATTGGTTTGATGCTTTTGCTTATGAAGCAATAGTCTACATGGTCCTCGGGCCAGAGATGTGGCTCAAATTTATGATAGGTCACTCGCCAGTCGTTAGTTGTTACAGCGTTGATGTCAACATATTCTTCACACATAGTTTTGTATGCTACAGAGTCGGGGCGTGCATTAAATGTACCAGCAATAATTACGGGGAAGCCAGTGATTTCTTTTACATAATCGCAAATTACTTTTGCACTCTTTTGCTGACCTTCTTCGCCAAGACCAACGTGAACATTTACACAGGTAAAGCATTTTCCCGTGGCTTTGTCTTTAAGGCTTACATAGTCGCAATAACGGCGGAAGTTATCCCACGAGCGTGAAAATTCTGTAGGAGTGTCTGAAAGCCAGAAATAGCCTGTTCGCATACATTCGAACTTTTTGCGGTCCCACAAAATCACAGTATCCATATACTTATCTAAATAGGTGTTGTGAAGTATATATTTATCCTTAAATTCTTTTTCGATAAATTTATACATACCGCTTTTGCCGGGGCATTCTTGTAAGAAAATTACATCAGCATCTAAAGGCTTAATGGCTTTTGCTATACGAGGTTGGCATTGCCAAGGCATGTGGCCGTCACGGTCGTGTATTGCTGTACCGTGCAAATTGAAACTAACAATTTTTAAACTCATATCTCTTACTCCTTTTCATTGGCGGGGAACCACTTAACAAGTTTAGGATTGGGGTCAAAGCATTTAACTGCTTCTTCCAAGTCGGCTTGGCAGTATGCAGTTTTAATTGTACCGCCGTACACTTCATGGAAGCCGTACATCACAGCCATGTGTCTCTCATTCTCGCGTTGATAGAATGTGTTGCCTGAAACCTTGAAACCAGGGTGTTCTTTTGGACCTTCTGTCCAGTTCCAAGAAACTAAGTTCCAGGAAGAAATATCGAGTATGTTATTTTCATAAACCGAGTCTACCCAACACTCTGCCAAGTGATTGGGGAAACCGTTGAAGTGTGAAGAATATTCGGGGTCACTTCGTTGTTCGGCTGACCAACTGTAACCTGCAAAACGCATAATATTATCTTTAAAGATATGTCTTATAAATTTGCCGTAACTGCCGCCAACCCATGCTTCATAAGACCAGGTGCAGTACTCGATAAGGTTGCCGATAACTTGCATATCTTCGTTAATCATATAAGGACTGCCTTGGGGTGAGATACCTGCATCGTAATCGTGGTAAACCCAGTTGTTTTTAATAAGTGTGTTTTTCTGGTCAGCCCACACACCTATACAGTTACCACCACGAACTGAATTGTCGTCGCTCAAGAAGTCGCCACCAATCCAACCGATTTCGCAGTTGGTGATGGTTGTATTATAGTTACCGCCTGCACAGTGGCAAATAGCACCGCCGCCGCAGTATTTCATACAGATATTATCGATTGTAATATCGTGTGAATAGTCGTCCCAGCAAGAGAAGAAGTCAAAACGAAGACAGAACTCGATATCGTCGAAAACTTCGCCAGGGTTACCTTTTGACATATAAAGGTAAACAATATGATTGTTACGGTCGGCATAGAAGTGGAAGTCAGCTTCCAACTGATTGCTGGCGCGGCGCTTCCAACCTGTGTATTTATCTATATCAAAAATAATGTTGCCTACAGAGCGGCAGTCTTCTGGAAAATGAGTCATCCATATGTGTTCTTTTTCGCATTTGTGCCATAAAGCGGGGTCGGCGTAGTTTTTGTCACTACCCAAAAGACAGGGCTTTGGACCTTCGCCGTAAGCGGCATAGGTGATACCGGTCTGCATTGTGATATCTTTGTATACACGCCAGGTACTGCCACGCTCTAAAAGAAGTGCATCGCCTTCTTCCATAAAGTTACCCATAGCGTGAAATTTATCAAAAGTAGCCCATGCAGTTTCGGGGGTAAGACCGTCGTTATCGTCATTACCATTGTTGGAAATGTGGTACTTTTTGCCCTTGATAACGAGTTCGTCTTTTGCATTTAGGATTTTTTCTTTTAGTGCTTCGGCTTCTTTGTCGGCACCGCCGTGCATACTCATCATAATAAATCACCTCAAAAGTTTTACTTGAAGATTTACTCCACTTTGAGTATAATATAATCAAAAAGATATGTAAATGTGTATTTAGCCGCCAAAGTTTATAAATCGGCCGTTTTTTTAGAAGAGGTGATTTTATGGTAAAGGAAATTACTGAATATTGGCATTCGGTTAAAAAAGAATCGGAATCTTTTGCGGGGCACAGCCATTTGAAAGCCGATTATGAAATCAATATTGTGCTTAAAGGTGAACTTGAAGTGACTCGTGGCGATAATGCATTTGCCTTGAAAGCAGGAGATATGGTTTTCTTTTCGGCAAATATGTTTCATAAAAATATGGCAGTGTCGAAAGAAAACACCGAAAGTATTTCTATAATCTTTTCTTTGGAGGAAGGTACTTTTCCGGATAATTTTTTAAGATTTTATCGTTTATCCAGAAGTAATCTTGCGATTGTTAAGATTTTGGATGAAGAGATTGGTACTCGCAGAATGATAAGAACTCCTATACCTGCGGCAAGGGCGCTTTTAGAAGCCTTGATACTAAGGGCAGAGAGTGATACACATAAAACAAAAGCACTTTCCAATGCGTCAGCAGTTACATATCATAATGCGGTTAATTTTATGAATGAAAATATAGAAAAAACATTGATTATTAAAGAAATCGCGCGTGAGTGCGGCGTTTGTATTACCGTTTTGAAGGATGCATTTTCTAAATATGCAGGTAAAGGCGTACAAAGTTATTTCTTTGATTTGAAAATGGAAAAGGCGCGAGAACTTTTACTTGCCGGTAAAACATCACGAGAGATTACCGAGGCGTTAGGTTTTTCCTCTCCGTCATATTTTTCGCAGTGTTTTCGACGAAAAAACGGTTGCAGTGTAAGAGAATATTGTAAAGAAAAAAGGGCTTGAAGATTTTTCTTCAAGCCCTTGTGTTTTATGAATATTCAGGTTCGATTATCTCGTCAACTTCAAATCTGTCAACTGCGTAATCATCAATTTCTACTTTAATATCTTTAAGTTTTGATTCGGTTTCTTTATTAAGTTCCGCATCCTTAATTATGTGGCGAAGAGAAAGGTCAAGTGTCTTTAAATAATAATCATCGTCTTTGAGATTTTTCTTTACAACGAGAGTATAATTTGTTTTATACTCGTTTTCAAAAAGTTTTACATCATCGATATCCATCTTTTTAATTTTTGAAAAATACTCGCTGGATGATATGTCTAAAAGTGTGGCATAGGCGTCTTTGGGACCATCTTTTTGAGTAGAGTGGTCGTGGCTTTCTTCTTCGTCTTTGTAATAATCTTTATGAACTTCTTCAAAGGTTTTTTTACCTTTTTTAAGGTCTTTTACATACTTTTCAAACTGTTTTTTAACTTCTGCTCTTTCTTCATCAGATTCATTGTTTTCAAAGTTTACTTCCAACACATCTGCTAAAATATAGTTGTCGTAGAGTTGTTTCTTAATATCTTTTTTGGCGATTTCTTTTTTGCCACCTTCACCATAAAGGTGCCCAAAATAAAGTTCTTTATAGTCGTTTAAAGAAACACCCATATAAGAAAGGTAATAATCTATAAGGGAAGAGGAGGCACCATCGGTTACATATTGGGTAAATGTTGTTAGAGATACGCCGTTAGGTTCAAAAAAGTCTTTAAGACTTTCCCAAAGAACGCTAGCATAATATTTTGATGCCGAGATATCGCCTTCGCTGATTTCTAATTTGTTTTCTTTACATACTGTTTTGTAGTAAGCAACCTCTTTTAAAATTTCAATAGCGTGGTCTTTAACCCAAGTCTCAAAGTCTTTATCGTCGATTTTTTTTGAAAAATAATCGATTTCTTGGCCGCTTTGTTGTTCTTTTTCGCTTAAGCTGTTATAAACTTCTGTTTGACCGTCAGAATATGCGTTGATAAGGGCACACATATAGTAAGCGGAAGTAAACTCATAATCATTTATAGTAACGGCAATCTCATCCTTAGGGTGACAGCCGACTGCTGTAAGCGCCATAATAAAAACTAAAATTACAGCGGCGATTTTTTTGATTGTTTTCATATTAAATCCTCCGTGATATACATTCAATATATCAATTATATAACAAAATTGTTTGAATGTCTACAAAAATTTCAAATTACAGTATCTGACCTAAATTTTTAACAAAATCTGTGATTTTTTCGTTCTTTAAAAGTTTTATAGTGTATATGGGCTTTTCGGTAGCGGACAGCATAAATCGGTTACCAAAGGCGGCAGAAAGTTTAGCCATAACTTCGGGTTTGATGGAGTTTATGTTTAGTATAACAGTATTGCCCTTTTGGGTGATTTCGTTTATTTCTGATAAAAAGGCTTTACTGCGTAATAAGGCAATATCGATAAGCCCCAGCACCACATTTGGCGGTTCGCCAAATCGGTCGCATAGTTCGTCTATGACATCACTCGCATCGTCACTTGTTCTAATAGATGCGATACGCTTATAAATGCCAAGTCTTGCGGGTAGGGAAGAAATATAATTTTCGGGAATGTGCGCTGAAATATTAAGGTCAATAGTACAGGGAGTTTCTTCGGGCACCTCGATACCGTTTTCTTGGTTTACCGCATCGGATAAAAGTTTTAGGTACATATCGTAGCCCACCGATTCCATATTGCCGTGTTGTTCACCGCCCAAAATACTGCCGGCACCCCTTATTTCAAGGTCGCGCATTGCAATACGGAAACCTGAGCCAAACTCGGTAAATTCGCGTATAGCTTCAAGGCGTTTTGATGCGATATCGGATAATTGCTTGTTTTGTGAAAAACAAAAATATGCATAGGCACGGCGCGGAGAACGTCCTACTCGACCTCGCAATTGATGTAATTGCGAAAGCCCCATACGGTCGGCATCTTCAATTATCAATGTGTTGGCATTAGGAACATCTACACCCGTTTCAATAATTGTTGTGCAAACCAAAAGATCTATTTCGTGTTCCAATAGTTGTTTCCAAACGCGAGAAAGTTCGGCTTCGGTCATTTTGCCGTGCGCTACACCGATGTTTATATTGGGAAGTTTTTGTTTGAGTTTTAGTGCGCAACGCTCGATAGTATCAACGCGGTTGTGCAGATAATAAACCTGACCGCCGCGGCGGATTTCTTTGTTTATGGCATCGGTAATAACGCCGAGATTATACTCTAAAACATAGGTTTGAACAGGGTGGCGGTCGCCCGGTGCTTCATCTATAGATGACATATCGCGAAGCCCCGACATTGCCATATTTAAGGTGCGGGGGATAGGGGTTGCCGAAAGGGTGAGAATGTCTACATTAGGATATTCTTCTTTTAGTTTTTCCTTTTGTGCTACGCCAAAGCGCTGTTCTTCATCTATTATCACAAGCCCTAAATCTTTGAATTTTACATCATTTGAAATAAGGCGGTGTGTACCAACTACCATATCAGTTCTGCCGCATTTTAAATCGGTTATGATTTTTTGTTGATGTTTAGGTGTTACAAAACGATTTAACAGTTCTACCGTTACAGGCATTTCGCCAAAACGGCGCAAAATGGTATTATAATGTTGCATTGCTAAAATAGTGGTGGGAACAAGCAAAGCGCATTGTTTACCTTCGCTTATGCATTTAAAGGCGGCGCGGAGTGCTACTTCGGTTTTGCCGAAGCCCACATCACCGCACAAAAGACGGTCCATAGGTACCGCGCGTTCCATATCGGATTTAATTTCGTTTATAGAGCGCAGTTGGTCTTCGGTTTCTTCATACTCAAACCTGCGTTCAAAATCGTTTTGCAGGTCGGTATCGGGTGAGAAGGCATAACCCTTTATTGCCATACGCTTTGCATATAAAGCGGTTAATTGCTTTGCCATATCGCGCACTGCCGCTTTAACCCGTTTGCGTGTTTTTTGCCATTCACTACCGCCCAAGCGGTTGATTTTAAGGTTGCCGTCATTTGCAGAGCCTATATAACGCGAAACCAAATCTAACTGTGTTACAGGCACATACAAAACATCGCTTTTGGCATATTTGATTTTTATATAGTCTTTGGTTACACGGTCGTTTGTGATGCGGTTTATACCGTCAAAAATACCTATACCGTGAATTTCGTGAACAACATAATCGCCCTTTTTAAGGCTATCGAGCGAGCCAATTTCCTGACCTTTTTTATAATTGGCTTTTTTGCGCTTTTTCTCACCAGCAATATAGCGGTGGGTTACTAATATAAAGTTTTGGCTTGGTATTTCAAAACCGCTTGAAAGACCGCCTGTGGTAACAGTTACCATACCTTTTTTAATTTGTGCCGATTGCGAAAATACCGCACGTACATTCTTTTCCCTTAAAGTTTTGGTAAGCACATCGGCGGCGCGTTGCTCACCCGCTAAAACTACGGCGCTGCCACCTGAACGAAGTGTAAATGTGATATCTTCAAGCAGTACATTTATGTCACCGCTCCAAGGGGTAGAGCGTTTATAATTGAAATTTATAATGTCTTTAATTTTTAGTTCATAAGATGAACGGGGGAAATTCTCTAAAATAATCGCATTTTCACAAAGGGCTAAAAATTCTTCTTTTGTAAGCCATAGTTTTGCGGTGGCAAAATTTAGAAAACCTTCTTCCAAAAAGTTTTGCACATCTATGGCGGTTTGGGTTTGTATACTCTCAAAGCGTTCTTTTATATTGCCGCTTTCACAAAATATGATTATAGTATCTTTCAAATAATCGAAAATGGTATTGTTTTGTTCGAATATAAGTGGTAAATAGCGGTCGGGCAGTATAGTTATGCCGTTACAAAGGGCGGTAATATCGGCATTTATGCGGTCAATCTGTTTTTGGGTTAACTTTTTATTCTCCGCTAAATCGTTTAGTTTCTCTATAAGGTTTTGCGAATTGTAAACTACTTCACAAGCGGGGGTTATCTGTATATTTTCGGTCGCTTCGCCACGCCGTTGGGTTTCGGTATCAAAGGGGGCAATAGTGTCAATCTCATCACCCCAAAACTCTAAGCGATAGGGGGTAGTGGAAGAAGTGGGATATATATCAACTATACCGCCACGAATTGAAAAGGTGCCCATGCCTTCACATATTTCGCAACGAGTATAACCGCTGTCAAGCAGACGGTCGCAAAGTTTTGCGGGGGAAATATTGTCACCCGTATTTAGAGTGAAGTTGGTCTCTTTTAGAACAGCGGGTGGGAGAGTCGGTTGCAAAGCCGCATCAAGAGATAAAGTAAGCACGTCAAAGTCCCCGCCTAAAAGTTTAGACAGGGTGTCGGTACGTTTATGTTCATATTCTCTTGAGTAGCCTGAAATTTCACCAATACAATAATCGCGCGATGGCAGATTTATGCAGTTTTTACCCATACTTAAAAGGTCGGTGTGAATTTCAAGCGCCGTACTTTCTTGGGGCGTTATAATCGCGATTTTTCGGTCCAAATCACTCGACAAAGCCGATATAACCGCCGATTTGTGTACATTTGATAGTCCCGTACAGGCGAGTGGCAGACGACCATTTTTCACATTTTTTAAAAGGGAAGAATAGTCGCTATCCAAGTTTAGTATATCTCTTAAAAATTCCATACTAATTACTGTACTTGTTCATAGCCGAGTCTATACCACGGTTTACAATTTCTGTAATCGCTTTTGAAGATTTCAGGAGTGCTAATTCCAAGTCTTTTTCGGTCTCTTTTGGGAATTTTGATAAAACCCAATCGACAAGGTCATATTCGGGGTGCGGTTTTTTGCCGACCCCCACCTTTATACGGGTTATTTCATCAGTGCCTAAAAGTTCAATAATGTCACGCATACCTTTTTGACCGCCGTCACTGCCTTTTCGGCGTATGCGAATTTTACCAATATTGAGGTTTACATCATCGCATATAACGATAATACGCTCAGTCGGTATTTTGTAAAACCTTGAAATAGCCGATACAGCAACACCCGAATTATTCATATAGGTTTGCGGTTTTGCTACAAGTACGCGGTTTTGACCTATTTTACACTCACCAAAAACGGCATCCATTTTATTTTTATTAAAATTGCCATTATGGTCTTTCATAAAAAGGTCAACAACCATAAAACCTGCGTTGTGGCGCGTGTTTTCATATTGAAGACCGGGGTTTCCAAGCCCAACAATTAACCAATCGTAGGCCGATTTTTTTGAAAATAACATCATATCACCGCACCTATTTTAACATATATCAAAAAACTTTGCAAGGGCTTATTAAACTGCGTAAAAAAGACTTGACACACTTTCATAAAAGGTGTAAAATAGCATTGTAAAAGTGATGATTACGGACAGTAACTTAAATGCTTGTTTTCAGAGAGTGCGGACCATCGGCTGAAAGTCTGCTAAACAAAATTTTTAGTGATACCACCGTATAGCGCTGTGAGTAGCAACACAGCCGTAAAACCTGCGTTAAAGGTACAAAGAGTCGTAGAAATACGGAATTTGGGTGGAACCGCGGAGAAATTATGCTTCGTCCCTTGAGGGACGGAGTTTTTTATTTTTTAGGAGGATTTTTATGATTAAAATCACATTAAAAGGCGATGTTGTAAAGGAATATCAAAGCGGTATTTCTGCATATGATGTCGCAAAAGACATTAGTATGGGTCTTGCAAAAGCAGCTTGTGCTGTTAGAATTGATGGTGAGAATGCTGACCTTCGTACCGTACTTACAAAAGACTGTGCTTTGGAAATTTTAACTTTTGATGATGAATATGGCAGATGGGCTTTCCGCCATACTGCTTCGCATATTTTGGCACAAGCGGTTAAAAGGCTTTATCCCAATGTAAAGTTGGCAATAGGTCCTGCTGTTGATGATGGCTTTTATTATGATTTTGATATTGATGAAAAATTTACCCCCGATGATTTATTAAAAATCGAGGCGGAAATGAAGAAAATCGTCAAGGAAGATATTAAACTTGAACGTTTTGTCTTACCGCAGGCAGAGGCAGTTGCAAAATTCAAGTCAGAGGATGAGCCTTACAAGGTAGAACTCGCAGAAGGTATCCCCGAAGGCGAAGAGGTAAGTTTCTATTCACAAGGTGAATTTTGCGACCTTTGTGCAGGTGCACATCTTATGTCGACAGGTGCTGTAAAGGCTTTCAAACTTACATCTGCAACGGGTGCTTATTGGCGCGGAGATTCTTCTAAAAAAATGCTTTGCCGTGTTTACGGTACTGCTTTCCCGAAAGCGAGTATGCTTGAAGAACATCTTGCAATGCTTGAAGAAGCAAAGAAACGTGACCACAATAAACTCGGTCGCGAGTTGGAACTCTTTACCACAGTTGATGTTATCGGTCAAGGTCTTCCTGTTATGCTTCCAAAGGGCGCAAAAATCATTCAAATTTTGCAGCGCTTTGTTGAAGATGAAGAAGCAAAACGCGGTTGGCAACTTACAAAAACTCCTTTAATGGCAAAACGCGAACTTTTCAAACTTTCGGGACACTGGGACCATTATTTAGATGGTATGTTTGTTATGGGCGACCCTGAGGATTATACTAAAGAGTGCTTTGCTCTTCGTCCTATGACTTGTCCGTTCCAGTATCAAGCATATCTTAACCGCGCCCGTAGTTATCGTGATTTGCCCTTGCGTTATGACGAAACTTCCACACTTTTTAGAAATGAAGAGTCGGGCGAAATGCATGGCCTTATCCGTGTTCGTCAGTTCACTATTTCGGAAGGTCACTTGATGTGCACACCCGAACAGTTAGAAGATGAGTTTAAATCTTGTCTTGAACTTGCGATTTATATGCTTAAAACATTAGGTCTTTATGAAGATGTTTCTTATCGTTTCTCACAGTGGGACCCCGCCGACAACGAAAAGTATATTGGCACTCCTGAACAATGGAATGAAGCACAGGATATGATGTCTAAAATTCTTGATAATCTTGAAATACCTTATAAGGTTGGTATCGGTGAAGCGGCTTTCTATGGTCCTAAACTTGATATTCAAATTAAGAATGTTTACGGCAAGGAAGATACCCTTATTACAATTCAAATCGACCAAATGCTTGCCGAAAAGTTTGGTATGGAATATGTAGACCGCGACGGTCAAAAGAAAAATCCATACATTATTCACCGCACATCTCTTGGTTGTTACGAGCGTACTTTGGCACTTCTTATCGAAAAATATGCAGGTGCATTCCCAATGTGGTTAGCACCCACACAGGTTAAGATTTTACCGATTGCCGACAGACATTTTGATTATGCATACGATGTTAAAAAACAGTTGGAAGCCAAAGGTATGCGTGTTGAACTTGATGACCGCAACGAAAAAATTGGTTACAAGATTCGCGAAGCCCGTCTTCAAAAGGTGCCTTATATGCTTGTTATTGGTGACAGCGAAGTTGAAGCGGGCGAAGTAGCAGTACGTATGCGCGGCGAAAACGGTGACCTTGGTGCTATGAAAACGCAAGAGTTTATCGCCCGCGCGGTAGAAGAAATTGAAACAAAGGTTATTAAATAAGGAGCATTATTATGGCAGCAAAAATCAGAATTAAATGTCCCATTTGCAAAGAAGCTTCAAATATTCATTTTGGTACAAATATTTGTCCCGAATGTAAAAAAGAAATAGATATACCTGCTGACGGTTGTATTTATATTTACAGACAGGGTTCACCTTTTGGAGTAGCAGGTGGCTTCGGTATTTACATCAATGGCGAACCCTACGGCTATATCGGTAATAAAGAGTTGCTTTGCTTACCGCTTAATTACGGCACTTATAACATTCATTGTGCGGCCGGTATGAATAGACGTTGTCGGGATATGCAGGTGACCCTCACACCCGAAAATAACATAGCATATACCAAAGTTCATATGAACCCCGGTTTTTGGTCAAATACATTTGTTATTGAGCCGGTTGACCCTAAGCTTTTAGACTTATAAAGTTTACATTAAATACAAAATCCGCCCGAATTACTTCGGGCGGATAGTTTTGTTTTATAACGGACAGTCGAGGACGCCTGTCCCTACAAGTATTCTATAATTACTTGCTTTCTTTGATAGCAGCCTGTGCAGCGGCAAGACGTGCGATCGGCACACGGAAGGGTGAGCATGATACATAATCAAGGCCAATATTGTGGCAGAATTCTACGGAAACAGGGTCACCGCCGTGTTCACCGCAGATACCGCAGTGGATTTCGGGACGGGTCTTTTTACCCATAGTAACAGCCATATCCATAAGTTTGCCAACGCCTGTCTGGTCGAGTTTAGCAAATGGGTCGTTTTCGTAAATCTTTGTATCATAGTAAGCAGTTAAGAACTTACCAGCGTCGTCACGGCTGAAGCCGAAGGTCATCTGTGTCAAGTCGTTAGTACCGAAGCAGAAGAATTCAGCTTCCTTAGCAATGTCGTCAGCGGTGAGACATGCACGGGGGATTTCCATCATAGTACCAACTTCGTATTTAAGGTCTGCTCCAGCAGCTGCGATTTCAGCATCAGCAGTAGCAACAACAACATCCTTAACGAATTTGAGTTCTTTAACTTCGCCAGTCAAAGGAATCATAATTTCGGGAACCATGTTCCAATCAGGATGAGCCTTCTTAACATTGATAGCTGCGCGGATAACAGCAGCAGTTTGCATCTTTGCAATTTCAGGATAGGTAACTGCAAGACGGCAACCACGGTGACCCATCATGGGGTTGAACTCGTGGAGAGAGGTGATGATATTCTTAATATCTTCAACAGTTTTGCCCTGTGCATCTGCCAAAGCCTTGATGTCAGCTTCTTCAGTGGGAACGAACTCATGGAGAGGCGGGTCAAGGAAGCGGATGCAAACGGGATAACCTTCAAGAGCTTCGTAAAGTTTTTCAAAGTCGCCCTGTTGATAGGGGAGAATTTTTTCGAGAGCAGCTTCGCGTTCTTCAGCAGTGTCTGAACAAATCATTTCGCGGAAAGCAGCGATTCTGTCAGCTTCGAAGAACATATGCTCGGTACGGCAAAGACCGATACCTTCAGCGCCGAGTTCACGAGCTTTCTTAGCGTCAACAGGAGTATCAGCATTAGTGCGAACCTTAAGGGTTCTGAATTCGTCAGCCCAAGCCATGATTCTGCCGAATTCACCAGCAATTTCAGCATCAACGGTGGGGATGATACCATCGTAGATGTTACCTGTTGAACCATCGATAGAAATGTAGTCGCCTTCGTTGTAGGTCTTACCAGCGAGAGTAAACTTCTTGTTTTCTTCATCCATGATGATTTCGCCACAACCAGATACGCAGCAAGTACCCATACCACGAGCAACAACGGCAGCGTGACTGGTCATACCGCCACGAACAGTGAGGATACCTTGAGAAGCCTTCATACCTGTAATATCTTCAGGTGAAGTTTCCAAACGAACAAGGATAACCTTTTCGCCACGGTTGTTCCATTCTTCTGCATCTTCAGCAGTGAATACAACCTTACCGCAAGCAGCACCAGGAGATGCACCCAAACCTTTACCTGCAGGAGTAGCAGCCTTTAAAGCCTTTACATCGAACTGGGGATGGAGAAGGGTGTCAAGGTTACGGGGGTCAATCATAGCAACAGCCTGTTTCTTATCAATCATACCCTCGTCTACGAGGTCACAAGCAATTTTAAGAGCAGCCTTAGCGGTACGCTTACCGTTACGGGTCTGGAGCATATAGAGTTTGCCGTCTTCAACGGTGAATTCCATATCCTGCATATCGCGGTAGTGGTCTTCGAGAATAGCGCAAACTTTATTAAATTCTTCGAAAGCTGCGGGGAACTTTTCAGCCATTTCAGCAATCGGCATAGGAGTACGAACACCTGCAACAACGTCTTCACCTTGAGCGTTGGTAAGGAATTCACCCATAAGGCCGGGTTCACCGGTAGCAGGGTCACGGGTAAATGCAACACCGGTACCGCAGTTATCACCCATGTTACCGAAAGCCATCATCTGTACGTTAACAGCGGTACCCCAAGAATAAGGAATATCGTTGTCACGACGGTAAACGTTTGCACGGGGGTT